>JAPUER010000044.1:3860-65966 GCA_027492485.1 Betaproteobacteria bacterium | reverse complement strand
GTCACACGACGCGGGAGTGGATTGAAACACGAGTGGTGAGATAGTGACGGTGCTGTGTCACCGTCTCCCGCGTCACACGACGCGGGAGTGGATTGAAACAAGTTCGCGGCGATCTCGGCAAAACGCGTCGTGTGTCTCCCGCGTCACACGACGCGGGAGTGGATTGAAACTTGCACAATCTGCCCTGCGCCGGTGGGCGCGGTCGTCTCCCGCGTCACACGACGCGGGAGTGGATTGAAACGAGCTTCACGACGCCGTCGCCCCAGCGCAGATCGGTCTCCCGCGTCACACGACGCGGGAGTGGATTGAAACATCGCCGACAACATGCTGTCGGAGGAGCAGCTTGCGTCTCCCGCGTCACACGACGCGGGAGTGGATTGAAACTCCTTCTTCAGGCTGTGCAGATCGGCGCGCAGCGATCTCCCGCGTCACACGACGCGGGAGTGGATTGAAACCTGCCGTGCGTCCGTGCTCTCCGCGCTGGCCGACGTCTCCCGCGTCACGCTGTCGAGGACGGTGCAAGCGTGTACGGGAAGCAACAACGTTTACCTAACCCATCGGCGCACTCGTCATTCGCTCCACGTAGCGCGCGATGGTGTCGATCTCGATGTTCACGCGGTCGCGCTGCTTCAGTTCGCTGAAGTTGGTGACCTCGAAAGTATGCGGAATCACGTTGACCTGAAAGCGCGTGCCGGTCGCCGTATCGCTGACGCTGTTCACGGTGAGGCTGATGCCGTTCACCGTGATCGAGCCTTTCTGCGCGATGAATTTGCCCAGATGCGCCGGCACCTCAACCTCCAGCAACCAGCTTTCGGCGAGGTTTTTCCACTGCGTCACGATGCCGGCCGCGTCGACGTGTCCGGTCACCAGATGACCACCCAGCTTGTCGGCCAGCGTCAGCGACTTTTCGAGATTGACCAGTGCCCCGACACCGAGCCCGGTGACGATGCTCAAAGTATGTGCAGTCACGTCGGAACGCAGGACACCCGGCCCCTTCTCGACAATCGTCAGACAGCAGCCCGAATGCATGATCGAGTCGCCGATCGCGATGTCGTCGAGCGGCCAGTCGCCGCACGCAACCGCGATGCGCTGGCCGTCGCCGATCGGTTGATGGGCAGTTACGCGGCCGAGGCCGGTTACGATTCCAGTAAACATGGTGTTCTCCTGCGCCGCTACTTGCTGCGCAACAGTATGCGGACATCGTCGCCGACGCGGGCAACGTCATGAAGGTCGAACTGCATCGCGTCGGCAAGCCTTTCCGGTGCCGCGAGCGAGAACATTTCGCGGGCATCGCGGCCCAGGAGCTTCGGCGCCAGGTAAACCAGCAGTTCATCGACCAGTCCGGCGGCAATCAATGGCCCCATCAGACGGGCGCCCGCTTCGACGTGCTGTTCGTTGATGCCGCGCTCACCCAAAGCGTGCTTGGCGGCGGCAAGATCTATCTTGCCGGGACGCGCCGCATCCGGCATGCGCACGACTTCAACATTTGCCGGCAACCCGACGGCCATGTGATCCGAGCAGTAGACCAGCGCGCCGCCCTGCAACACCTTAGCCTGCGGGCTGAGCTCGCCCAGGTGGTCGAGCACCACGCGCAGCGGCTGGCGCAGCGGCAGTGTGGTGGCAACGCCGCGCACGGTCATCTGCGGATTGTCCTGCTTCACGGTACCGCTGCCGGTCAACACCGCACAGGCGCGCGAGCGCCAGCGATGGCCGTCACGCCGCGCCTCGTCGCCGGTAATCCATTTCGATTCGCCATTGGCAAGCCCGGTACGGCCATCGATGCTCGCCGCCACCTTGCAGCGAACCCAAGGCAGCCCGGTCGTCATGCGCTTGATGAAGCCGATGTTGATTTCCGTCGCATCGTGCGAGAGCAGGCCGACGCGCACGTCGACGCCAGCCTCGCGCAAACGAACGAAGCCGCCGCCGCTGACCACCGGATTCGGGTCTTCCATCGCGGCCACGACGCGCCCGATGCCCGCCGCGATCAGCCCCTCGGTACACGGTGGCGTTTTGCCGAAATGATTGCAGGGTTCCAGCGTCACATATGCGGTGGCGCCCCTGAGATCGACGCCTTTGGCGCGGGCGTTGCGTATGGCGTGCGCCTCGGCATGCGCCTCGCCGGGTTTCTGGGTAAAACCTTCGGCCAATACGCGGCCGTCACGCACGATCACGCAGCCGACGCGCGGATTGGGCGTGGCGTGATTCATCGCCAGCGCGGCCAATTCGAGCGCGCGGCGCATATGCGTTTCATCGGCGGCGCTAAACATTACGCGGCTTCCGCGGGGCGAGCTTCTTTGCAGTTTTGGCCGCAGCCGGGCGCTCGACCTCGTGCAGCGCCGAGCGGAAATCTTCCACGTCCTGAAACGACTTGTAGACCGAGGCAAAACGGATATAGGCGATCTTGTCGAGTTTGTAGAGCTCCGCCATCACCATTTCGCCGATGCTGCGCGACGGAATTTCGCGCTCGCCGAGACTATGGATATTGGCGGTGATGCGGGCAATCGCCTGATCGACGAATTCGGTCGGCACGAATCGCTTGTGCAGCGCCCGATTGAAGCCGGTGCGGATTTTTTCGACGTTGAAATCGATGCGCGTGCCGTTGCTTTTGACCACTTGCGGCATGCGCATCTCCACCGTTTCGAAGGTGGTGAAACGCTTGTCGCATGCCAGACACTTGCGCCGGCGGCGGATGGCGTCACCCGTCTCAGAAACACGAGAATCGACAACCTGTGTGTCAAGCGAGCCGCAAAACGGACATTTCATGCGGATGGGTACGAACTGGAGCTGGAGAAAGGCCGGTGCCGGCAGTGTTCGCAGTGTATCGGGTCAAACCGCTCATTCGGGCCGCGCGATCGCGTCCAGGGGCAACGCCGTGAGACGGAGCAATTCAGCAAGAACAAAATTGACGCTCTGTTCGCGGACCGCACTGCGGTCGCCGTCGAAGCGCCGGCTGACCGACATGGTTCGCGTCTGCCCGTTATCGATGATGGCAAAGGCAAAACAAACCAGGCCAACCGGCTTGCTTGCCGTGCCCCCGGTCGGGCCGGCGACGCCGGTCACCGAATAGGCGATGTTGGCCGGATTGTCAGCATGACCGTCGCGACCCCGCCGCAAGGCGCCCAGCGCCATTTCCCGTGCGGTCTCCTCGCTGACCGCGCCGTGCGCGTCAAGCGTTGCCGCCGCCACGCCCAACAGCGCGACCTTGGCGTCATTGCTGTAGGTCACCAGCGTGCGATCCACCCACGCCGACGAACCGCTGACGCTGGTCAGCACCGCGGAGATCAGGCCTCCGGTACAGCTCTCGGCGCCGGCAATGACCCGGCCGCCGGCAACGCACTGCTGGCCAAGACAGGCCGCCAGCTTGAGCCATTCGTCGAACAGGGCGTGCATCGCGCTCACCTCGCAAGGGTCAGAAAACGCGAATCCAGATCGCAAACACGAGCAGCGTCAACGCGGCGGCAACCAGATCGTCCAGCATCACGCCAAACGCACCCTTGACGTTGCGGTCCGCCCAGCCTATCGGCCCAGGCTTGCGAATGTCGAAAAAGCGGAACAGCAGAAATGCCCAGGCCTGCTTCCACATCGCCCCCGGCAACATGGCCGTGACCAGCGCCATGGCAATCACCTCGTCCCACACGATCGCACCGTGATCGCTCTCGCCCAATGCCCTGCCGGTGACGCCCGCCGCCCAGGTGCCGACGACCAGCGCCGCCAGCAGCAGCGCAAAGAACAGCCCGTCGCCGAGCATGGGCTGCAGCCAGCGCGCGGCAAACAGCCCGAGCAGCGTGCCGAAGGTGCCCGGCGCGAATGGCGCCAGCCCCGCACCGAAACCAAGCGAAATCAGGTGCGCCGGATGCGACAGCATGAAACGCAGGGTCGGCGCGCGGCCGTGGTGTATTGCAACGTCGCTCATGCGAAGTGGTCCCAGCCTTTGCTTTCCATATGCATCGGACGTGATTGTGCGTCAAGCACGCGAACGGCAGGCGTGCTCGAAGCGGCGGACACCCGGCCGATGCAAGCGCCCGGCAACCCGTGCGTCGCCAGCAGCCGCGACACTTCGGCGTGTCGCGGCGACGGCGCAGTGAACAGCAATTCGTATGCATCGCCGGTCGCCAGCAGGCAATGCTGTGCCATCTGCGCACGAAGGATGCGCGAGCGTTCAACGTCGCCAGCAACGGCGTTCATCTCGGTTGCCGCCGACCACCTATCGCGGCGGTCGATGCCGACGATGCCGGTCGGGATGGCATCGATGTCGACATCGATGTCGACCGCGGAGGCGGTGGCGAGATGTTGCGCCTCGCTTAGCAGGCCGTCCGAAATGTCGATGCAGCTGCTCGCCAGGCCCCGCAGAGCGATGCCCAGACCAATGCGCGCGGTGGGGCATTCGTACTTGTCGATCTGTGCGGCGCTGGCATCGATGGCAAGATCGCCGGCGCGTTGCCGGTCCTGCAACAGGCTGGTCAAGGCCCAGCCGGCATCGCCAAGCGGGCCGCTGACCCAGAGCTCGTCACCCGTCCGCGCGCCGGCGCGGGTCAGCGCCTGCCCCGGCGGCAGCTCGCCCAGCGCCGTCAGCGCGATCGCCAGCGGCCCGCGGGTCGTGTTGCCGCCGACCAGTTCGACGCCAAACTCGTCCAGCGCTGCCCACAGCCCGCGAGCGAAGGCCGCGGCCCAGATCTCGTCGATGTCCGGCAGGGTCAGCGACAGCAAGGCATAGCGCGGCGCCGCCCCCATCGCGGCCAGGTCACTCAAATTGACGTGCACCACCCGGCGGCCGAGGCGTTCCGGAGCAAGCGAAGGCAGGAAGTGCCGCCCGGCAACCAGGGTGTCGGTGGTGACGGCGAACACATTGCCCGGTGCCGGTGCCAGCAGCGCACAATCGTCGCCATTGCCCAGCAGTGCCGTGCGGCAGGGCCGTTTGAAGAAGCGTTCGATCAGTTCAAACTCGGTCATCGCGGGCGCAGCGGGCAGCGGACCTTACCGGTGCCGAATCAGCGCTTGCTGCGCGCCGGCGCGGCAGCGACCTCGTCGGCCCGCAGCAGCGGCGCCAGGTTGTCGAGAACACCGTTCACCCACTTGTGACCGTCGGTCCCGCCAAACGTCTTGGCCAGTTCGACCGATTCGTTGATCACCACGCGATACGGAATGTCGACTCGCTGCCTGAGCTCCCAGGCGCCGATCAGGATGATGCTGCGCTCGATCGGGCTGACTTGCGCAAACGGCCGGTCGACGTGCGGCTGCACTGCGCCGATCAGGGCATCGACGTCGCCGGTCACCCCTGTCCACAGCTCGCGAAAGAACTCCTTGTCGGCCCGCTTGAAATCGGGGTCGCTCTCGGTGCGCGAACGCACGGCAGCAACTTCATGCCCGGCCACGAACAGCTCGTAAAGCGCCTGCACGGCGAGCTCGCGCGCCCAGCGCCGTGCCGATTTTGGTCTGGCCGGCTTGCCGCCGGTCGGCTGGGCGCTGGCGCCCGCCGTCGCTGCCACTTCGTTGTCGCTCATCGTTGATTCCAGCGTCTAGTTCTCGCCAAAGTTGGAGTGCGTCCACTCCTGCAGCAGCGCCATTTCGATCGCCGCCTGCGCGGCCTCGTAGCCCTTCTGCTCTGCTCGCGCGTCGGCTTGTTCGTCGGTGAAGGCGGTCAGCACGCCATTGCCGATGGCGACATCGAGGTCGAGGCCGACGCGGGCGATGCCGGCGGCCGACTCGTTGCAGACGACCTCGAAGTGATAGGTATCGCCCTTGACGACGCAGCCCAGCGCGACCAGCGCGTCGAATGCCTCGGTCGCGGCGAAGGCCTGCAACGCAAGCGGGATTTCCAGCGCGCCCGGCACCGTGACTTCGACGACATCGTTGGCTTCGACGCCCATGTCGGACAGTGCCTGACGGGCACCCCGCAGCAGCTTTTCGCCAATGGCAGCATTGAAGCGCGCAGTGACAACGCCGACACGGAGGCCGGCGCCGCGGAGTTTCATGATCGGTTGCAGAGACATGTTGGATGTACTTTATGTTGTGGGTTTGCAGCGACCGGCAGCCGCCGCGGCCGCCTGTCGCCGCCCGAACTAGGGTTGCTCTTCGTAGGCGGCGACGTCGAGATCGAACCCGGTCATCGACGGCATGCGGCGTGGTTTGGCGAGCAGTCGCATCTTGCCGACGTTGAGCGCCCGCAGAATCTGCGCGCCGATGCCGTAGGAGCGCAAATCGACCTTGTGTGCGTTGAGCGGTTTCACGTTCAGCGCGCGATCGCGCAAGTCCGCCGCCGACTCGCTGCGGTGCAACAGCACCAGCACGCCGGCATCCGCCAGTTGCAGCCGGGCCAGCGCCTGCGCAATGCTCCACGAGTGCACGGCTGCGCCGGCGTCGAGTGCGTCGATGACCGACAGCGGCTCATGCACCCGCACAACGGTTTCCCGCTCGCGGCTGGGCGTTCCCTTGACGATTGCGAGATGGGTGGCATCGGCGAGTTTTTCGCGGAAAACCTTCAAGATGAACTCGCCCTGAGCCGTTTGCAGCGGCCTTTCGCCGACACATTCGACGAGGTTTTCCTGCGCCGCGCGGTACTGGATGAGATCGGTGATGGCGCCAATCTTGAGGCCATGTTCTTTGGCGAACAGCAACAAGTCCGGCAGGCGCGCCATCGTGCCGTCGTCTTTCATCACTTCGCAGATCACGGCGGCGGGCGTCAGGCCCGCCATGCGCGTCAGGTCGCAGCCGGCTTCGGTATGGCCGGCGCGCATCAGCACGCCGCCCGGTTGCGCCATCACCGGAAAAATATGTCCCGGCTGCACGATGTCGGCAGGCTTGGCATTGAAGGCCACCGCCGCCTGCACGGTGCGGGCGCGATCGGCAGCGGAGATGCCGCTGGACACGCCTTCTGCCGCTTCGATCGACAGGGTGAAGTTGGTGCCGAAGCCGGATCGATTACTGGCCGTCATCAGCGGCAGGTTCAACTGCTGGCAACGCTCCGGCGTCAGGGTCAGACAAACGAGGCCGCGGGCGTGCTTGGCCATGAAATTGATCGCCTCGGGCGTGACGAACTCCGCCGCCAGCACCAGATCGCCTTCGTTTTCGCGATCCTCCTCATCGACCAGAATCACCATTCGGCCGGCCTTCAGCTCGGCGATGATTTCGGGCACCGGCGCAAGAACCGATGGCGTCGGTGAAGCAGCGCCGCGTACTGCGGCCAATGAGGGCTTGGGCGTGGTCATGACAAAGAGCGCTTCCCGGTTGCAGAGGCACTATTCTATTGGCTCGCTCTGGCCCGGCGTTGACACGCACCCCGGCGGCGGCGGTCAGGGCAAAATTCCTTTCCTGTAATTTCCCTTCCTGTCGCAAGGTCTTCGCACCATTCATGTCTGACCTCCTCATCTCGGAACATCTCGGCTTTCGCACCCTGCACTTTGGCTCGGAATGGGTACAGGGCCGGATGCGCATTTCGCGCCCGGACGAACTGGCACTCGGTTACGCGCAGGACATGTGTGCCGCGCTGCTGTTGGTGCCGCCGCCAAAGCACATCTATGTCGCCGGTCTCGGCGTGGGGTCGCTGCCGCGCTGGGCGCTGGCCAATTGGGGCGAAAGCCTGAAGCGTCTCGATATCGTCGAGCTGCGCGACGATGTCATTGCGCTGACGCATTCCGCCTTTCCGCTCCCGCATGACGACAGCCGTGTCCGCATCACGTCAGGCGATGCCGCGAAAGTCATCATGGAACGACCCGCCGCGAGTTTCGACTGGATCTGGGTCGATTGCTACGACGGCCGCGGCCGTGTCGGCGCGCTCGAGTCCGCCGAGTTTTACGCCGAAGCACACCGCACGCTGCGCAGGAACGGCGTGTTCGTTGCCAATATGTGGAGCAGCGTGTCGCGCTATCGCGGCGGACTGCGGCGCCTGCGCGCGGTGTTCGGCGTCGACAACATCGTGCTGTTGCCGGCAATCGCCACCGAAAACGTAACGGTGATCGCCAGCAAGGCGCCGCTGCCGGCGCTTGACGCGCGTGCAATCCAGGCCCGCGCACGCGCGCTGCGGGCTGAGTACAAACTGCCATTCGAGCGCTGGTTGAAGGCGCTGGCGCCGGTGAAAACCGCGCTGTGACGATGCCGCGAACGCCGCAATAGCAGTTGCGCGCGGCGGTGCGAAGTTGCCAGCACGGCAGCCTGTCGGGCAGAAAAAAGCCCGCGGGCGCTTCCTTTGACGGTCGACGCGGCGCGGGCTGAAGGGTTCCCTCCTCCTCGAGGAAATCAGTGCGGATTATAGGGTCATTTATAAGACCGGCAAGCCCTTTCTGGTGCTTTTTTCACCGAATCGGTGCAAACCCTTGTCGCAAAAAATTTTGCGGTCGCCCTCATCCCAACCCTCTCCCGCTTGCGGGAGAGGGGGCAAAGAGGCTGGCCCGACCGACTAGTCGTTTTGTCCGACCGCGAGTTTGAGCGACGGCTTCTTGTCGTCGAAGAACTGTTCGTCTTCGGTCGAACCGTGCAGCGCGGTGGTGGAGCTTTGGCCGCCCTGGATCACTTGCGTCACGGCGTCGAAGTAGCCGGTGCCCACTTCGCGCTGATGCTTGACGGCAGTGAAGCCCTTCTCGGCAGCTGCGAACTCGGCTTCCTGCAGCTCGACGAAGGCGCTCATGTTGTTGCGCGCGTAGCCGTGGGCGAGGTTGAACATCGAATAGTTGAGGCTGTGGAAGCCGGCCAGCGTGATGAACTGGTACTTGTAGCCCATCGCGCCGAGTTCGCGCTGGAACTTGGCGATGGTGGCCTCGTCGAGGTTCTTCTTCCAGTTGAAGCTCGGCGAGCAGTTGTACGAGAGCATCTTGCCGGGGTACTTCTTGTGGATGCCTTCGGCGAACTTGCGCGCAAATTCGAGGTCCGGCTTGCCGGTTTCACACCAGATCAGATCGGCATACGGTGCGTAGGCGAGGCCGCGGGACAGCGCCTGTTCGAAGCCCGGTTTGGTCTTGTAGAAGCCTTCGACGGTGCGCTCGCCGGTGCAGTGCGGGCGATCGTTTTCGTCGACGTCGCTGGTCAGCAGGTCAGCGGCTTCGGCATCGGTACGTGCCAGCAGAACCGTCGGCACGCCCATCACGTCGGCCGCGAAGCGCGCGGCAGTCAGCTTTTCGACGGCTTCACGCGTCGGCACCAGCACCTTGCCGCCCATGTGGCCGCATTTCTTCACGCTGGCGAGCTGGTCTTCGAAGTGCACGCCCGACGCGCCAGCGTCGATCATTGCCTTCATCAACTCGTAAGCATTGAGCACGCCGCCGAAACCGGCTTCGGCATCGGCCACGATCGGCGCCATGTAGTCGACGTCGTCCTTGCCTTCCATCCACTGGATCTGGTCGGCGCGCATCAGTGTGTTGTTGATGCGGCGAACGACTGACGGCACCGAGTTGGCCGGATACAGCGATTGGTCGGGATACATCTCACCGGCGAGGTTGGCGTCGCCCGCGACCTGCCAGCCCGAGAGGTAAATCGCCTTGAGACCGGCCTTGACTTGCTGCATGGCTTGATTGCCGGTCAGCGCGCCGAGCGAATTGATGAACGGCTCGGTGGTGACGAGGTTCCAGAGTTTTTCCGAACCCTTCTTGGCCAGCGTGTGCTCGACGTTGGCGGTACCGCGCAGACGCACGACGTCGGCGGCACTGTAGTTGCGCTTGATGCCTTTCCAGCGCGGGTTGGTGGCCCAGTCTTTTTCGAGGGCAGCGACGGCTTCGGCCATCTTGGCTTGAACGGATGCGGATTGACTCATGGTGGGTTGCCTTTCAGACTAAAACTCGATCCTCTTTTTTCCGGTTCCGCCTGCTTCCACGAAGCGGAAAACCGTCGAACATCTTGTTATTGCTTCGCAGCATATCCGATTCGGCTGCGCATTGCACTCGGAAAGTCAAAAAAAACGTTAAAAAACAATGGTTTGCAAAATGTTTTCACGGGATGAAAGATTCCACATCGTGAAATTGCGTTTTGCGCACTGCGGCGCACAATTTGAAAACAGCTTCCGCGACGCGGCCAGCATGGAAAAAGCACCGCAAATTCAAACGACTTGCGGCGTCATTTGACGTGAACTGATGCCGCCGGCGCGTGCTGTGCAGAACGCGACGACTGGCGACAGCATTGCGCCATCGTCCAGTCGCTGTCGCAAATACGCAACAAAAAAGCCCGGGCACGAAGTGCGCGGGCTTGGCCGGGACGGCGATTGCGCTCAGGCGAGCATGTCGGCCCAGATGTTGCGTGCCCAGCTGTTGGCGAAGGTGCCCTCGGTGCGATTGGCATCGGCCGACAATCCGCCCGAGCCGGCGACGGTGACCATCGTCTTCTGCGCCGCGTCGTAGCGATGCACCGACGCCACATGCACCACGTTCTTGTCGTCGATGAAGCTGTAGCAGGTGTTGGCGACCATCGGCGTGGCGTTGACCGCCTCCCCGGTGAGCAACGCAATCACCGCCGCCGCGCACACCTTGGCATGCTGGTTCGCCATGTGACCGGACTTCGGCATCAGCGGCGCAATCTGCAGCGCGTCGCCGAGGATGTGCACGTTCTTCACGGCGGTTGACTCGTAGGTCAGCCAGTCGATCTGGCACCAGCGCTTGTTCGAATTGTTGAGGCCGTTCTGGGTGGCGATGTTGCCGGCGCGCATCGGCGGCAGCACGTTCAGCACGTCTGCCTTGAGGTCGTCGCCGAAGGACATCTTGAGCGTGTTGGTTTTGGCGTCGACGTCCTGAATTTCCTGATTGTTACGGTACTCGACCAGGCCCTTGAACTGACCGTTCCAGGCCTTCATGAAGAGCCCTTTCTTCGACACCACGTCTTCGTTGGCGTCGAGGATCAGCACCTTCGACTTCGGCTTCGCCTGCTGGAAGTACCACGCCACCTGACAGGCGCGCTCATACGGCCCTGGCGGGCAGCGATACGGTGCCTTCGGGATTTGAATGGCATAGACACCGCCGTCCTTCATGTCGACCAGCTGCTTGCGCAGCGCCACCGTTTCCGGGCCGGCTTTCCAGGCGGCGAGCACCTTGCTGCGCGCCTCGGCCGAGGCGAGGCCGGGCAACGATTCGAGCATGAAATCGATGCCGGGCGACAGGATCAGGCGGTCATAAGGCAGCGTGCTGCCGTCGGCCAGCGCCAGCGTCTTTTTGTCGGCGTCGAAGCCGACCGCTTCGCCCTTGACGCGACGAATGCCGTATTTGTTGAGGCCGTCGTAAGCAACCGAGATGTCGCCGATCTGCCGCGAGCCACCGACGACCAGATTGGACAGCGGGCAGGAGACGAACATGTCGCCGCGCTCGACCAGCGTGACGTCGATCTTGCCTTCGCTCCACATGGCGATGTATTTGGCCGCGGTGGCGCCGCCGTAGCCGCCGCCGACCACCACTACTTTGGGTCTGGCGGCGCCGCCGACGCTGGCGCAACCGGTGATGGCCGAGGTGCCGAGCAGCGACAGCGCGCCGGCGGATTTGACGAAGTCGCGACGATTGAAGGTGTTCATGTGCGCTCCCCCGTTATTTCGGCTGTTTCGAGAAGTAATCGGCGATCAGTGCGATCTGCTCGTCGGTGTAACCCTTCGACAGCTGATGCATGATGGTGGCCTGCTGTTTGCCGTCCTTGTAGTCCTTCATCTTGTTGACCAGCACCGCCGCCGACTGGCCGGCGAGCGACGGCACTTCGCCCACACTGCGGCCATTGGTGCCGTGGCAGTTGGCGCATTGCGCCGCCAGATTGCGCGCCAGATGCGGGCTGACGGCGGTGGCCGCGGACTGCGCCTGTGCGGCCACCGCCAGCATCGCCGACGCCGCCAGCGCCGCGGCGCGAATCGTTATCGTTTTTTTCATTGGCATCTCCTCCTCCGGATATGGCCAGTTCATCGGGAACTGCAATGCAGCTTCACGACCGATTCTAGGTCTGCAATCGGCAACCCCGATAGCAAAAATTACCCTATAGATATGCATCGCACCGGCGATGGACGACGGCTGCCGCGGTAATCAGCTTTTATGCTCAATGCCCATTCGCTATGGGCTCGCGGCTTCAAAATGGCAAAAGTCGACAATTGGAAAATATTGCGCTGGTGCCGCATGCAATAGGGCTTCTATGAAAAAGCTATAGCCTTTCCACGGCCACGCAAACGGCGGCGACTGTCCCGACGCTACGGCAGCGCGTAACGGCGCGCCAGTTCGGCCGCGAGGCCGGTGTAGCGGGCCGGCGTCAGCTCGCGCAGCGCCGCGCGCGCTGCGGCCGGAATGTCAAGCCCGTCGATAAAGGCCGTCATCGCCTGTGGCGTGATGCGCTGGCCGCGCGTCAATGCCTTCAACTGCTCGTAGGCGCCCGATACGCCGTAGCGCCGCATCACCGTCTGCACCGGCTCGGCCAGCACTTCCCAATTCGCATTGAGGTCGGCCAGCATGGCGTCGGCGTTGACTTCGAGCTTGCCGATGCCCTGCCGCGCCGAGACCAGACCAAGCAGGCTGTAGCCCGCCGCCACGCCCATGTTGCGCAGCACTGTGGAGTCGGTCAGATCGCGCTGCCAGCGCGAGACCGGCAGCTTTTCGGCGAGATGGCGCAACAGCGCGTTGGCGAGGCCGAAATTGCCCTCGGCGTTTTCGAAATCGATCGGATTGACCTTGTGCGGCATGGTGCTGGAGCCGACCTCGCCCTCCTTCAATCGCTGCTTGAAGAAACCAAGCGAGACATAGCCCCAGGTATCGCGGCAGAAGTCGATCAAAACGGTGTTGGCGCGGGCGATGGCGTCGAACAGTTCAGCCATGTAGTCGTGCGGCTCGATCTGTGCGCTCATCGGCTGCCAGACGAGGCCCAGCGTCTCGACCGTGCCCTGCGACAGGGCCGGCCAGTCCACCTCGGGATATGCCGCAAGATGGGCGTTGTAGTTACCGACGGCGCCATTCATCTTGGCGCGCAGCGGCGCGGCGGCAATCTGCGCCCGCGCGTGGCGCAGGCGGTCGACGAACAGCGCGATCTCCTTGCCCATCGTGGTCGGTGTGGCCGCCTGACCATGCGTGCGCGACAGCATCGGCAGCTCCGCCGTGGCGATGGCGAGCGTTGCCAGCGATGCAATCACATCGTCAAGCTGCGGCAGCAGTGTGCCGTGAACGCCGCGCTTGAGCATCAGCGCGTGCGCGACGTTGTTGATGTCTTCCGAGGTGCAGGCGAAATGCACGAATTCGGCGTGCGGGGCCAACTCCGGCAGCGCCTTGAACTTGTCCTTGATCCAGTATTCGACCGCCTTCACATCGTGATTGGTGGTCGCCTCGATGGCTTTCACCGCCGCTGCGTCATCCACCGAAAACCCGGCCACCAGCGCGTCGAGGAACGCCAACGCCTGGTCGCTCAGCGGCGGCAACTCGGCAATGTCCGGCTCGGCGGCGAGCGAGCGCAGCCAGGCAAACTCGACGCGCACGCGCTCGCGGGTGAGGGCAAATTCGCTGAAGGCGTCGCCGAGCGCGGCAACCTTGCGCTGGTAGCGCCCGTCCAGCGGGGACAGGGCGATGAGGGTATCGATCGTGGCCATGAATGAGGAAAAGCGGTGGCTGCGGTGGCTGCGGTGGCTGCGGTCGACGCACCGGCACTACGTTGAACGTGCACCGAGGCGCCGAATCGCCGGGAAATACTGACGCGATTGCCGGCAAAAGAACGTCTTTGTCAAGCAGTCGCAGCCCCGTATTATCCGCTGTCGTCGGATCGCATTTGCAGCCTCGCGATGTCGTGCTAGATTCGTCGCAGCGGGATGCGACCCCGTCGTACCCAGTAACAAATTACAAACATGAAACTCCTCCATTCGAACGCCAGCCCCTACGCCCGCAAGGTGCGCATCGTGGCAGCAGAAAAAAAACTGGATCTCGATCTCGAGATCGTCGATCCGTGGGCACCGGCGCCCGAACTGACGCGCCTCAATCCGCTCGGCAAGGTTCCGGCGCTGATCATGGATGACAACACCAGCCTGTTCGATTCGCGGGTCATCGTCGAATATCTCGACGGACTGTCGCCGGTGCACCGTCTGATCCCGGAGTCGTCGCGCGACCGCATTGCGGCCAAGCGCTGGGAGGCCATCGCCGACGGGCTCTGCGACGCGGCGATCCTGGCGCGCGTGGAAGCGGCGCGACCGGACAAGAACGAATCCAGCGCCCGGCAAATCGACCGGCAGCGCAGCAAGATTGCCGCCTGCCTCGACGAAATGGCGCGCGAGCTTGGCGAGCGCGAATTCTGCGTTGGCAACGCGTTGTCGCTGGCCGACATCGCCGCCGGCTGTGCGCTCGGTTACCTGAAGCTGCGCTACCCGGACATTGCCTGGGAAAACACGCATCCCAATCTGGCGCGGCACTACAAGAAAATTGCCGCACGGCCGTCATTCCGGCAGACCGATCCGGCAGCAAGCTAAAGACCGCCGGCGGCCGCCGCCGTCTGCTTGCGGGTCAATCGGCGGCTTTCAGATTCGGGTAGCGCAGGTTATCGACCAGCGCCTGCACTTCCGGCTTCGGCGCCGGCGTCAGCAGGCTGACCACGACGATGATCACGAAGCCGAGCGGCACCCCGAAGACGCCGGCCGAGATCGGCTGAATATCCCACCAGGTCGCCTCGGCGATCGGTCGCGTCACACCAAACAGGCCGCGCATCCAGGGTTGCGTCGTCGCCATGTAGTAGAAGGTCACCGCCGTGCCGGCGATCATGCCGAGCACGGCGGCTGCGCTGCTCGTGCGTTTCCAGAAGATGCCGAGCACCAGCGCCGGGAAGAACCCGGCGGCAGCCAGCGAAAATGCCGCCGATACCAGAAACACGATGTCTGCCGTCTTCAGCGACGCCACCCAGGCCGCGGCCAGCGCCACCACCAGCAACAGCGCCTTCGACACGCCGACGCGGGTGGCCGTCGAGGCGTTCGGGTTGATCATCTTGTAGTAGAGATCGTGCGACAAGGCGTTGGCGATGGTCAGCAGCAGCCCGTCGGCGGTGGACAGCGCCGCCGCCAGACCGCCGGCGGCCACCAGCCCCGAGATGACGTACGGAAGCCCGGCAATCTCGGGCGTCGCCAGCACCACGATGTCGCCGCCGATCACGATCTCGGCCAGCTGCACGATGCCGTCCTTGTTCACGTCCGCGATGGACAGCAACGATGGATCGACGCGCGCCCAGGAGTTCACCCACGCCGGCAGTTTCGAAAACTCGGTGCCCACCAGCATCGTGTAGATATCGAACTTCACCAGCACCGCCAGCGCCGGCGCCGTGACGTAAAGCAGGAAGATGAAGAACAGCGACCAGAACACCGAGGTTCGCGCTTCCCGCACGCTTGGTGTGGTGTAGTAACGCATCAGGATGTGCGGCAGCGCGGCCGTGCCCACGATCAGGCAGAAGATCAGGGCGAGGAAATTTTTTCGGGCAACGTTGCGCGCCTGCTCGGTGGCAGCCGGAAACGCCTCGGCATGACGCAGCGGCGCTGCCGATCGCCCCTTGAGCGCCGCCTCCTTGGTCCAGGCCACCCGGGCCGCAGCGGCATCGCGCGGATAGGTATCCACGGCCTTTTGCGCGGCGACGATTTGTTCGCTGCCGGCATGAGATGCCTTCGCCTCGTCGAGCACCTTCTGCAACTGCGCCTTGCCGCTATCGAACGAACCGGGCAATGCCTTGAGCCGGGCTTCCGCAGCGGCAGCGCGATCGGCAAACAGTCGGCGCACTTCGAGTTCCTTCGGATCCTTCAGCAACTGCTCTTCGCGGGCCGTCACTTTTTCCAGTACAGCACCGTAGGCAAGCTGCGGCAGCGGGCTGTGGGTGTGCTTCATCGACAACCACACCACCGGAATCAGGTAAGCAATGATCAGGATGATGTATTGCGCCACCTGCGTCCAGGTCACCGCACGCATGCCACCCAGAAAGGAGCAGACCAGCATGCCCGCAAGGCCGACGAACACACCCACCTCGAACGACAGTCCGGTCAGTCGCGCAGTAATCAGCCCGACGCCGTAGATCTGTGCCACGAGGTAGACGAACGAGCAGAGAATGGCGATCAGCACGCCGACGAAGCGCGCCGTGTTGCCGCCGTAGCGGTCGCCCAGGAAATCGGGGATGGTGAACTGGCCGAACTTGCGCAGATAAGGCGCCAGAAACAGCGCGACCAGCACATAGCCGCCGGTCCACCCCATGATGAACGCGAGGCCCGAATAGCCCTGCAGGTAGAGGGTGCCGGCCATGCCGATGAACGATGCCGCCGACATCCAGTCGGCACCGGTCGCCATGCCGTTGAACACGGCCGGGACGCGGCGCCCGGCAACATAATATTCGGACGCATCCGAAGTGCGGCTCATGACGCCGATCCCGGCATACAGCAGCACCGTCGCCAGCAGGAAGACATAGCCGATCCAGGCCCGTGGCATGCCAAGCTTTTCGAGAATCGCAAGCACCACAACAAACAAGACGAAGCCGCCGGTGTACCAGGCGTATATCTTCTTGAGCTGTGCCTTGAACGCGCGCTGGCTGCCGGCGCTACTCATTCTTCATCGGCCTCGTCCACGCCGTACTCGCGGTCGAGGCGATTCATCGTCCGCGCGTAATACCAGATGAGAATCACGTAGACGATCAGCGCCCCCTGCGCGCCCATCCAGAACGAAAAAGGCCAGCCGAAAAAATTGAAGGACAGATCGCGGGCAGCGTAGCCGACGACAAAGGTCACCACAAACCAGATTGCCATCAGAACCGCCGTGATGCGCAGGTTTCTGCGCCAGTACTCGCGGTGCCTCTCGGTCAACTGCATTGCTTCCTCCTCGCTGCGGTCGTTTTGCTCAAAAAGATTGCAAACGTCGTGTCGCCCGACCGTGACCGGCACCCTGAAACCAGCAGGGTGCCGGCAAAGCGTATCCGAGTTTTCCGCAGAGATAAAGAGGGCCAGACGCGCCCGCGCGCATGCTTGCACCGGCTCAGCGCCGACCCGCCGCGCGCAGCGGCGTTCACCGAGGAGACCGGCGCATCAACGGCGCCACCAGCGTTCGACGCCGATCCGAATGCCGGTTTCGTCTTCGAGCAGCGCCGCGTTGCGCGGATCGAATGCGCCGAGGCGCCGCATCGTTTTCTCGCATGCCTCGATTTGCTGCAACCGGTATTGCGCACGCGCCAGCGCCATGAATCCATGCGGGCTCATCGGTTGCAGTGCAATGTTCTTGCGGAGGGCCTCGATGGCGGCAGCGTCGTCGCCGCTGGCAATGCGCGACAACGCGAGGCCGTACCAGGCGCGATCGAGCCCTTGGCGTAGCGCGAGCGCTCGCTCGAAGGCGTCGATCGCGACGGCATGATCGCCCTGCTGCTGGCGCAAAAACCCGAGGTTAAACCAGGTATCGGCGTCCCCTGGCTTCAACGCGACGACGCGCTCGAATCCGGCAATCGCGCGCAGGCGATCGTCGGCGGCGGGCGACTGCGCATGCAGGTACGCCCGCTGCGCAAGCGTCGCCGTATCGTTGCCGTCGTTGCGCAGTGCCCGCTCGTAGCAGGCGAATGCGAGACCGTTGCGCCGGAACAGAATGGCCCAGGAAGCGATCTGGCGGAGGACGTAGCCGCGTAGCGAGGCCATCACGAGCAGATCGCTGCGAGCGGCGTCATGTCGCGACCACCCCGGGCACCGACAGCGACTGGAATAGTTCGGGTCGGCGCAGATACAGCCGCACCACGATCAGCGTCAGGTACAGCCAGAAGAGCAGGATGAACGCCACCACCGGTACATGCCGGTCCTGCACGGCAGCGGGCGTGATGACCCGCACGACAGCCGTCACCGGCGACGCCAGAAAGCGCAACAGGCGGTAAATCGGGTTGTTTTCGCGCGCCGGCCAGTTGAAGATGCCGACGACAAACTGTGCGATGTACAGGGCGCCCACCAGCATCACCATGTTGTGCACGATCACCAAGAAAACCTGCATCGCTACGCTCCCGCCCGTTCGCGGGGCGGGCGAACGCAAACCGCCGCGATTTTGCACTGGCGACGGCAGTTTGTCCGCGCCGGTGGCCCGACCGACAGGACCGGCGGCGACAGCGTAGGCTGGCGGCGCGGACGCCGCGCATTGCCTGCCACTGCCCGCGCTGCCGGGCGCCGTCGGGTCTAGAGGCTTTGCTTGAGCTGTTCGAGGATGGCCGGGTTTTCCAGCGTCGATACGTCCTGGGTGATTTCTTCGCCCTTGGCGATGGCGCGCAGCAGCCGGCGCATGATCTTGCCGGAGCGCGTCTTCGGCAGGTTGTCGCCGAAGCGGATGTCCTTCGGTTTGGCGATCGGCCCGATCTCTTTGCCGACCCAGTCGCGCAGCTCCTTCGCAATCTTCGCAGCGCCCTCCTTGTCGACCGGGCGGGCGCCCTTGAGTACGACGAAGGCCGACACTGCCTCGCCCGTAGTATCGTCCGGACGGCCGACTACGGCGGCTTCGGCCACCAGCGGATTGGCGACCAGCGCGGACTCGATCTCCATGGTGCCGAGACGGTGGCCGGAGACGTTCAGCACGTCGTCGATGCGGCCGGTGATGCGGAAGTTGCCATGCACGGCGTCGCGCACCGCGCCATCGCCGGCCAGGTAATAGCCCTTGAGCTCGTCCGGGAAATAGGACTTCTTGAAGCGCTCCGGATCGCCCCAGATGGTGCGGATCATCGACGGCCACGGCTTCTTGACCACCAGAATGCCGCCGGCGCCGTTCGGCACGTCGTTCGCGGTTTCATCGACGATCGCGGCGGCGATACCCGGCAGCGCCTGCGTGCAGGAGCCCGGCACCAGCGGCGTCACGCCCGGCAGCGGCGTGATCATGTGGCCGCCGGTTTCGGTTTGCCAGAAGGTGTCGACGATCGGGCAGCGTTCGCCGCCGATGTTCTTGTAGTACCACATCCACGCTTCAGGATTGATCGGCTCGCCAACCGAGCCGAGCAGGCGCAGCGACGACAGATCGTACGTGCCCGGAGCGAAATCAGGCGTGGTGTCGGCCGCCTTGATCAGCGAGCGGATCGCCGTCGGCGCGGTGTAGAACACGGTGCACTTGTGCTTCTGGATCATGTCCCAGAAGCGCCCGGCGTTCGGGTAGGTCGGCACGCCTTCGAAGATGATTTCGGTGGCACCGACGGCGAGCGGGCCGTAGGTCACGTAGGTGTGGCCGGTCACCCAGCCGACGTCGGCGGTACACCAGAAGACGTCGTCCGGCTTGATGTCGAACGTCCACTTCATGGTGAGCATGGCATGCAGCAGATAGCCGCCGGTGGAATGCTGCACACCCTTCGGCTTGCCGGTCGAGCCCGAGGTGTAGAGCACGAACAGCGGATGTTCGGCGCCCACCATTTCGGCCGGGCAGTCTTCGGCCTGACCGGCCTCGACCTTGGCCCAGTCAATGTCTTTCGGGCCGTAGGCAACGTTGCCGCCGGTGCGCTTGTAGACGATGGTGTGGCGCACGGCGTCGCAGCCGCCCATTGCGAACGCCTCATCGACAGCAGGCTTCAGCGGGATCGCCTTGCCGCCGCGCATCTGCTCGTCGGCGGCGATCACCAGCGTGGCGCCGACGTCGACGATGCGCTCCTGCAGACTCTTGGCCGAGAAGCCGCCGAACACCACTGAATGCGTCATGCCGATGCGCGCGCAGGCCTGCATGGCGACGACCGCCTCGATCGACATCGGCAGATAGATGATCGCGCGATCGCCCTTCTTGTAGCCGAGCGCTTTCAGGCCGTTGGCGAAGCGGCAAACGCGCTTGTAGAGCTCGCGGTAAGTGACGCGGGTGACGTCGCCACCGTCGGCCTCGAAGATGATCGCCGTCTTGTCGGCGACCGGCGTGTTCAGGTGCCGGTCGAGGCAGTTGTAGGAGGCGTTGAGTTCGCCGTCAGCGAACCACTTGAAGAATGGGGCATCGCTGTCGTCGAGCGACTGCGTGAACGGCTTCGACCAGATCAGGTTTTCGCGGGCGAGATCGGCCCAGAAACCGGCGTGATCGCGGTCTGCCCTGGCCTTCATCGCCTCGAAATCGGCGGGCTTGACGTTGGCCTGCGCGGTAAACGCGGCCGACGGCGGAAACACGCGATTTTCGACAAGGACGGATTCAATGGCAGACATGGTTCACTCCTCCTGTTTCAGTCAGTGCACGACGGCGCACGATGGCAAAGTATGACTTGAAAGCTCCCCGCACAATGGCCTCCGTGACGGGGAGAAACTGCCGACACGATAGCGGCGGTCATTGACGTGAGTCTTACATAGGACTGGCATACAGCTTTCACGTGAAACGCCCAACGAATATGGACTTGGATGCCAAATCTATGCGAAGTCGATAATGAGTATTTCTCGATGCTATGCCTTATGCAAAGGTAGTTTCAACAAAAAGTTGTTATGCTGAAATCTTGTTCCTCCGCCATGTCGGGAAGCGCTCTTGCATGGCCCTTGCCGCGCGATCGCTCGACGGCAAATGCCCGCGCCCCGGCACCCGCTAGCGGGCAACTGCGGGTGCTAAACTGCCTTTTTCCATCGTCCCTGTCCGGGCCGGCGGCTGCACGATGCCAAACGCGTCGACGCTGCGCCCCGAGTGCGCCATGAAGTCCACGCAATCTCCCGCCGTCGCATCGAACCGCCGCCTGCGCCCGCTGCCCGCCATCATCTTTGCCAGCCGCTGGCTGCAATTGCCGCTTTATCTCGGCTTGATCGTCGCCCAGGCGGTCTACGTCTTTCACTTCTGGGTCGAGCTGGTGCATCTGATCGAGGCGGCGTTTGGTTCGTCGCAGGCGGTCGCCGCCATCGCCAGCTCGGTTCAACCGTGCGACCCGACTGCGGCGCAGGTGGCCGATCGCGTCTGCGCGCCGGTGCCGACCAAGCTGACCGAGACGCTGATCATGCTGCTGGTGCTGGGCCTGATCGACGTGGTGATGATCTCCAACCTGCTCATCATGGTGATCGTCGGTGGCTATGAAACTTTCGTTTCGCGGATGGAGCTGGAAAGCCACCCCGACCAGCCGGAATGGCTGTCGCACGTCAACGCGTCGGTGCTCAAGGTCAAGCTCGCCACCGCGATCATCGGCATCTCGTCGATCCACCTGCTCAAGACCTTTATCAACGCCGAGCAATACACCGAGAAGACGCTGATTGCGCAGACGGCAATCCACATTGCGTTCCTGTTCTCGGCGATGGCTATTGCCATGACCGACCGCCTGATGTCGCCGCCGGGCGGCAACAAGCACTGACCGCCTTCGCGCCCACCAATTTCCACGCCTCCGATCATGCCCACCACCATAAAGTACGCCGATTTCGTTGAATCCATCGCCGCCGCGCTGCAATTCATCAGCTACTACCACCCGCAGGACTACATCGAGCATCTGGCCCGCGCCTACGAGGCCGAAGCCTCGCCCGCGGCGAAGGATGCCATCGCGCAGATCCTGACCAATTCGAAGATGTGCGCCGAGGGCCACCGCCCGATCTGCCAGGACACGGGCATCGTCAATGTGTTCCTCAAGATTGGCATGGACGTGCGCTTCGAGGGCTTCGCCGGCAGCATCGACGACGCCGTCAACGAAGGCGTGCGCCGCGCCTACAACGACCCGGACAACAAGCTGCGCGCCTCGGTCGTGGCCGATCCGCTGTTCGAACGCAAGAACACCAAGGACAACACACCGGCCGTGATCCAGATGGAACTGGTGCCGGGCAGCACGATCGACGTCAATGTCGCGGCCAAGGGCGGCGGCAGCGAGAACAAGAGCAAGTTCGCGATGCTCAACCCGAGCGATTCGCTGGTCGACTGGGTGTTGAAAACGGTGCCGACGATGGGTGCCGGCTGGTGCCCGCCAGGCATGCTGGGCATCGGCATCGGCGGCACCGCCGAGAAGGCCATGCTGCTCGCCAAACAATCGCTGATGGAGCCGATCGACATGTTCGACCTGCGCAAGCGCGGCCCGCAGAACAAGACCGAAGAATTGCGCATCGAGCTCTACGAAAAAGTCAACGCGCTGGGTATCGGCGCGCAGGGACTCGGCGGACTGTCCACGGTGCTCGACATCAAGATCAATATGTACCCGACGCATGCGGCGTCGAAGCCGGTGGCGATGATCCCGAACTGCGCCGCCACGCGGCATGCGCACTTCGTGCTCGACGGCTCCGGCCCGGCTTATTGCGAGCCACCATCGCTCGCCGCCTGGCCCGACGTGCACTGGGCGCCGGACGTCAAGCTGTCGAAGCGGGTCGATCTCAACACCCTGACCCGCGAAGAAGTGGCGAGCTGGAAGCCGGGGCAAACGCTGTTGCTCAACGGCCGGATGCTGACCGGGCGCGACGCCGCGCACAAGCGCATCGCCGACATGCTGGCCAAGGGCGAAAAGCTGCCGGTGGATTTCAGCAATCGGGTCATCTACTACGTCGGCCCCGTCGATCCGGTGCGCGACGAGGTGGTCGGCCCCGCCGGCCCGACCACCGCAACGCGGATGGACAAGTTCACCGAGATGATGCTGGCGCAAACCGGCCTCATCGCGATGGTCGGTAAAGCCGAGCGCGGCCCGGTGGCCATCGAGTCGATCAAAAAGCACAAGGCCGCGTATCTGATGGCGGTCGGCGGTGCTGCCTATCTGGTCTCGAAGGCCATCAAGGGCGCCAAAGTGCTCGGCTTTGCCGATCTCGGCATGGAAGCGATCTACGAGTTCGACGTGCAGGACATGCCGGTCACCGTCGCGGTCGACGCGTCGGGCACCAGCGTGCATCAAACCGGTCCGAAAGAATGGCAAGCGCGGATCGGCAAAATCCCGGTGGTCACCGCCTAGTGCCGTGTTTCGCTCTTCTTGGGACATAAAAGTGTGTCTTTTGCCCGATCTACGCGAAACGCTGCACTAACGGAAAGCTAACCGGTGTTCGTGCCCCGCCCGTACACTTGCACGCATGCCTAGCCAAGCGCACCTGATTGAAGGCCTGATCGTACTGGTCGGGCTGCTGGTCATTGGCTTGCTGGCTTGGCTGGCGTCGCTGCGCACGCGACGGACGATGAAGGCCCTGACCGACGCCACGCGATCGCTGTCGCATGGCGATTTTCACGTCGAAGTGCCCATTCATTCGCGCGGCCCGACCGGTGAGCTGGTCCGCGCGTTCAACGAGATGGCGCACCAGTTGTCGGCCAGCCGGCAGCAAATCACCAACTATCAGAAAACGCTCGAAACCCGCGTGCGCGAACGCACGCGGGAGCTGCATTCCGCCACCATGCGTGCCGTGCAGATCGCACAGACCGACCCCTTGACCTCGTTGCCGAACCGTTTGCTGTTTCGCACCAAGCTCGAAGAGTCAGTCAAGAGTGCGGCGTCCGACAAGAGCCGCGTTGCCGTGCTGTTCGTCGATCTCGACTTCTTCAAAAATTACAACGACAGCCTCGGCCATGACGCCGGTGACGCCGTCCTGCGTGCGGCGGCGACCCGCCTGCAGGCCGCCGTGCGGCAGGACGATGTGGTGGCACGCTTCGGCGGCGACGAATTCGTGGTGCTCATCTCCCGGCTCGAAGCGCAGCACGCCGAACACGTGGCGCTCACCGTGGCCGAGGGCATTCTGGAAACGCTCAGCAAGCCTTTCGAGGTCGCCGGCACCAGCCTGACCATGCCGGCGTCGCTCGGCATCGCCATCTATCCCCACGATGGCGCCAACGCGTCGGAACTGATCAAGAATGCCGACACCGCGATGTATGCCGCTAAGCAGGCGGGGCGCAACCGCATCGAGCATTTTTCGGGCGGTTCCAGCCGCCAGCAGGCGCTGCGCACGCAGTTCGAGAACGACATCCGGCGTGGTCTCGCCGCCGGCGAATTCTTTCTGATGTTCCAGCCGCAGGTCGACTCGGACACCGGCTCGCCGACCGGGCTCGAAGCCCTGCTGCGCTGGCGCCATCACACCCGTGGGCTGATTCAGCCGGCCGAATTCATCCCGATCGCCGAGGAGAGCGGCATCATCAATCCGCTCGGCCAGCGGGCGCTGACAATGGCCTGCGAGCAGTTCAAACTGTGGCGGGCGCAGGATATCCATCCGCGCATCTCGGTGAACGTCTCGGCGCGGCAGCTGGCCGATCCGGGCTGGCTCAAATCGGTGGACGACACCATCGCCCGCACCGGCATTCCGCCCAATTACCTCGACCTCGAAATCACCGAGTCGATGCTGGTGGGCAATCCGCAAAACGTCATCGACACCCTCGATACGCTCGGGCAAATGGGCGTCACCCTGACGCTGGATGACTTCGGCACCGGCTATTCGAGCCTCAGCTACCTGACGCGGTTACCGTTTCACACCATCAAGATCGACCGCAGCTTCATCCAGCACATCGACGAAAAGCCCCGGCGCGGCATTGTGCAGGCCATCGTCGCGATCGCTCATAGCCTCGGCATGCGCATCATCGCCGAAGGCGTGGAGACCCCGCTGCAACTGTCGATTCTGCGCGAAATCGGCTGCGAGGAAATTCAGGGCTTCTACATCGCCAAACCGCTCGAAGCACACGCCATCGAATCGTGGTGGCGCATGCAGCTTGGCAATGTTGGTGTGATGACCCTTTAGCTAGCGATCCTCCGATACACGACGTCAAGGCCTGCCGGCTAGCCGGGCTCCAAGTCCGCCGGCGTGTCGACATCGCGAATTACACCCGGATCCTGCACCGCGATCTGCAACAGATCTGCCGCGTGACGGCGCAGCACCTCCCTCGCCCCGGTATCGCCCGTGCACGCGGCTAGCGCGTCGCAGTAGCGCATCGGGAACACGACCGGGTGTCCGACGATGCGTCCTTTGGCACTGTCGAAAACCGGCTGCACGATGGCATCCCGAGTGCGCGAGACGTCAATTAGTTGGCGAACCGTGGCCGGCTCGATCCACGGCATGTCGGCCAGCGCGACCACCAGCGTTTCCGCCATCGGAAAGCGTTCCGTCGCCGCGACCGCCAGGGCCGCCAGACTATGGCCCATGCCCAGTGCCGAAGTTTCCGGCACCAGCACCCCGACCCCGAGTGCAGTTGCCTCCAGCGCAATCGGTGCGTTCGCGGTACGTGCCGCCAGCAATACCGCATCGCAGCAATCGAGCAGCGCGTGCAACGCATGCGATGCAACGCTGCGCCCGTCGACCAGTTGCTCCAGCTTGCGGCCCGGTGCCGCCGGATCGAACCGCTGCCCGCTGCCAGCGGCGAGCAACAGGCCGATCGTTCGTGCCGTACTGTCCGCCACCTGCGTTGCCGCGCTTCAGGTCTTCGGCAGCGTCACGCCGCTCTGACCCTGATATTTGCCGCCGCGGTCCTTGTAGGAGGTGCCGCAGACTTCATCGCTTTCGAAAAACAGCACCTGGGCGCAACCCTCGCCGGCATAAATCTTGGCCGGCAACGGTGTGGTGTTGGAGAACTCCAGCGTCACATAACCCTCCCACTCGGGCTCGAACGGGGTGACATTGACGATGATGCCGCAACGTGCGTACGTGCTTTTGCCGACGCAAATGGTCAGCACGCTGCGCGGGATGCGGAAATACTCGACCGTGCGCGCCAGCGCGAAGGAATTGGGCGGAATGATGCAGACGTCACCCTTGAAATCCACGAACGACTTTTCGTCGAACGCCTTGGGGTCGACGATGGTCGAGTTGATGTTGGTGAAGATCTTGAATTCGTCAGCGCAACGAATATCGTAGCCGTAGCTCGAGGTGCCGTAGGAGACGATCTTGTGGCCGTCCACGTAGCGCACCTGGTCCGGCACGAACGGTTCGATCATCGCGTGGTGTTGCGCCATGCGGCGAATCCAGTGGTCAGACTTGATGGACATAGCGCGAATCCGGGCAACGGCAAAATATGGGCAAGGTCGTTATTGTATGAAGGCGGGCCAGCCCCGTCCTGGCAGCGAGCATCGTGAGTACCGACATCCAGCTTTCACTCCGCGCCGCGCGCGCGTTGCAACTCGCGGCGACCGGCCTGCTGTCGCCGCCGGCACGAGCCGCGCGCAGACGCGATCTGCTGGCCGCAATACGCCGCATGCACCTGCTGCAAATCGACACCATCCACATCGTGGCGCGCAGCCCGTATCTGGTGCTCTGGAGCCGGCTGGGGGACTATCCGCGGCGGTGGCTCGACGAGTTGCTGGCCGATGGCCGGCTGTTCGAGTACTGGGCGCACGCGGCCTGCTTTCTGCCCATCGAGCACTACCCGCAGTACCGGCGCCAGATGCTGCATCTCGAAGCTGCCGGCATGTCGCGCAGCGCCGAGCGGCTGGCGACCGATCCGGCCGGGCATCTCGATCTGCTTGAACAGGTACGCGCAGACGGACCGGTACGCGCCGCCGACTTCGAGCACGAAGACGGCCGTAGCGGCAACGGCTGGTGGGACTGGAAACCCGACAAGCTGCGCATCGAAACGCTGTTTTCAGCCGGTGAAATCATGGTTGCCCGCCGCGAGAACTTTCATCGCATCTACGACGTTCGTGAACGGGTGTTGCCGCAATCGCTGCATGACGACGCTGCCGTGCCGTCGCGCGACGAGGTGGACCGTACCTGGACGCTGGCGACGGTCAAGGCGCTCGGCGTGGTGCCGGCGCGCTGGATTGGCGACTACTTCCGGCATGCCCTCAAGACACAACCCAGGCCCCACCCCGACGCGCTGGTTGACCGCGGCGAGCTGCTGAAAGTCATGGTCGAGGGCTGGCGCTGGCCTGGCTACGTTCATCGCGACAATCTTGCGCTGCTGCGCGCTTCCCGTGGTGGCCGGCTGAAGGCAACGCATTGCACACTGCTGTCGCCGTTCGACCCGCTGGTGTGGGATCGCGAGCGGGCGCTGGCGATGTTCGACTTCGACTACCGTATCGAGTGCTATACGCCCGCGGCGAAGCGCCGCTATGGTTATTTCACGCTGCCGATCCTGGTTCGCGATGAACTGGTCGGGCGTGTCGATGCCAAGGCCCATCGCGACGACGGCGTGTTCGAAGTCCGCGCACTGCATCTGGAACCGGGTGTGCTGATCGACGACATGCTCGCCAGCGATATCGCAGGCGCACTGCATCGCTGCGCGCGCTGGCACGGCACGCCATCGGTACGCGTCGTCCGCTGCCAGCCTGCCGCGTTCGCGCGACCGCTGCGCGAGGCAGTGCGCGCGCTCGCCGCTGCGGGACGGCAATGACCGCGCGGTGGCACCGGTGAGAGCCATCGCGTCGGCGCGCGATGGCCTGCCCATCGCGATCAACGACGAAACCCTGCTTTGCCTGTCGGCGCGCGCGCTGCTGTGGCCGCAGCAACGGGTGCTGTTTGTCGCCGACGTGCACCTCGGCAAGGCGGCCAGCTTTCGCGCGGCCGGCGTACCGATGCCGGGCGGACATTCCGGGCACGACCTCGATCGCATTGCGGCGCTGCTCGATGCACATCGGGCCTCACATCTGGTCATCCTTGGCGATCTGATTCACACACGGGAAAGCTACACCGCGACGCTCGACCGCAAGTTCAGACAGTTCCGGGAGCGGCACGCAGAGGTCGCGATGACGCTGGTGCGCGGCAATCATGATCGTCACGCCGGCGACCCGCCGGCACACTGGGGCCTGCAACTGGTCGCCGAGCCGTTTACGCTGGGGCCGTTCACCTGCCTGCATGAACCGCTGCTGGCCGCTTCGCCGCAGTCGGCCACGCGACACCACACGATTGAACTGGCGGGACATCTGCACCCGGCACTGCGCTTGACGACCGGGCGCGACAGCGTGGCGCTGCCCTGTTTCTGGCGGCACCATCGCGGCGTGGTGCTGCCGTCTTTCGGCAGCGTAACGGGTTCGTCCCCGGTGTCGCTCGACGCGGATGAAACCGCCGTTGTGGTGGCCGGACAACAGCTTCACCACATCGGCCGGCGGGGATAAGCCTGTGGAAAAGCCGAGAAAAAGTGCGGAAAAAACTGTGCCTGGACCGGGGAAAAACACTCCCGCACGCGGCGGAACCAAGCTGCATGCGCCATCGCACGCGGCAGTCATCCCTTCGACCACCGTCGTGGTAAAACTGCGCCCCCAACCCCAACATCTTGTGGTTCGAATGCCGCTTGACCACTAGATATTGTTGGTCGTATTCTTCGCCTGTTCCATCGACTTTGCGGACCAGCTTGCATGAACAGGCGAGTTTTCGTGTGTGTCGCGCGCATGGCGTTCGAGGCGGGTGCCTCGTCAGCGGCGCGATTGGCAAGCACGGAATTCCGGATACGGACGTCGATGCGACAGGAGGGGCGGGTTGGGAGGCCCGGGGCGCACGCGATCGGCAGGCCAGTTGACGAAAGTCATCATCAGGCGCTGCCGTCATGCCGCCACCCTTACCAATGAATGACAGTTTTTCGGAGACGTTTGCATGCTCGATTCCCCTTCCGCCCAATCTGGTGGCGCCGCTTTGAATCCCGCCGTCAACCCCGCCGTCATGGGGCTCGTCAGCGGCAGTTCAACGGCCACGCCTGAGGCCGGCAGGGCCGCGCTGTACAAGGTCATCCGTCGCAACGGTTCGGTGGTCGGCTTCGAGCCGTCCAAAATCACGGTTGCGATGACCAAGGCCTATCTGGCCGCGCATGGCAACCAGAGCGCAGCTTCGGCCCGCGCCCGCGAGCTGACACAGCAGTTGACCGACGCCGTGATGCGCGCCCTGATGCGCGTCAAGCCGGAAGGCGGCGCCATCCACATCGAGGAAATCCAGGATCAGGTCGAACTGGCACTGATGCGCTCAGGCGAGCATGAAGTTGCCCGCGCCTACGTGCTCTACCGCGAAAAGCGCACGCAGGAACGCGCCGCGCAGGCAAAGACCGCAAAAGAAGCCGATCAGGAATCGATCCTCCACGTCGTCGAGGACGGCGTGCGCAAGCCGCTCGATCTGCTGCGTCTGCGCGAACTGATCAAGTCCTCCTGCGAGGGGCTGCATGGCGCCGCCGATGCCGACCTGATCCTGAAAGCAACACTGAAGGACCTGTACGACGGCGTTTCGGCGAAAGAGGTGCGCAAGTGCGTCGTACTGGCCGCCCGCCAGTACATCGAGAAAGACCCGGCCTACAGCTTCGTCACGGCACGCCTGCTGCTCGATTCGATCCGCTTTGAAATCCTCGGCGAAGAGGCGTCGCAGGCCGACATGGCGACCAAATACGCCGAGTACTTTCCGAAGTTCATCAAGCATGGCATCAAGATCGGTCTGCTGAATCCCGATCTCGCCAGCTTCGATCTGCAGAAACTTGGCGAGGCGCTGGATCATACGCGCGACTTCAAGTTCGGCTTCCTCGGTCTGCAGACGCTGTACGACCGCTACTTCCTGATCGATCGCCAGACGACGGCGAACGGCGCCGACCGCCGTTTCGAATTGCCGCAGGCGTTCTTCATGCGCGTCGCCATGGGGCTGGCGCTGAACGAGGCCGACCGCGAGGCGCGGGCCATCGAGTTCTACCAGTTGCTGTCGAGCTTCGACTTCATGTCGAGCACGCCGACGCTGTTCAATTCGGCCACCCACCGTTCGCAGCTTTCGTCGTGCTACCTCACCACGGTGGCCGACGACCTGGACGGCATCTACGAAGCAATCAAGGAAAACGCACTGCTGTCGAAGTTCGCCGGCGGTCTCGGCAACGACTGGACGCAAGTGCGTGCGATGGGCTCGCACATCAAAGGCACCAACGGCGAATCGCAGGGCGTGGTGCCGTTCCTGAAAGTGGTGAACGACACGGCGGTGGCGGTCAATCAGGGCGGCAAGCGCAAGGGCGCCGTCTGCACCTACCTCGAAAGCTGGCATCTCGACGTCGAGGAATTCCTCGAACTGCGCAAGAACACCGGCGACGACCGCCGTCGCACGCACGACATGAACACGGCGAACTGGATTCCCGACCTGTTCATGAAGCGCGTGATGGAGAACGGCACCTGGACGCTGTTCTCGCCGGCCGATACCCCCGACCTGCACGATCTGTTCGGCAAGGCCTTCGAGGCGAAATACACCGAATATGAAGCGAGGGCGGCGCGTGGCGAACTGAAGCTGTTCAAGACCATCCAGGCCACCACACTGTGGCGCAAGATGCTGACCATGCTGTTCGAGACCGGGCACCCGTGGATCACCTTCAAGGACCCGTGCAACATCCGTTCGCCGCAGCAGCATGTGGGCGTGGTGCACTCGTCGAACCTGTGCACCGAGATCACGCTCAACACCAGCGAGACCGAGATTGCCGTGTGCAACCTCGGCTCCGTCAATCTCGTCAATCACATGATGGAGGTCGACGGCGGCTACGTGCTCGATCACGCCAAGCTGCAAAAGACCGTGCGCACTGCCATGCGCATGCTCGACAACGTGATCGACATCAACTACTACGCGGTCAAGAAGGCACGCACCTCGAACCTGAAGCACCGCCCGGTGGGCCTGGGCATCATGGGCTTCCAGGACGCGCTACACATGATGCGCACGCCCTACGCCTCGCAGGACGCGATGGAGTTTGCCGACCGCTCGATGGAAGCGGTCTGCTACTACGCCTATTGGGCCTCCACCGAGCTCGCCGAGGAGCGCGGCCGCTATAGCTCGTACAAGGGTTCGCTGTGGGATCGCGGCATCATGCCGCATGAATCGCTCAAGCTGCTGGCCGATGAGCGCGGCGGCTATGTCGAAGTCGATTCGTCGATCGCGATGGACTGGTCGACGCTGAAAGAGCGGATCAAGATTCACGGCATGCGCAATTCGAATTGCGTGGCGATTGCGCCGACGGCGACCATCTCCAACATCATCGGCGTCTCGGCCTGCATCGAGCCGAACTACGAGAATCTGTTCGTCAAGTCGAACCTCTCCGGCGAATTCACCGTCATCAACGAGCACCTCGTCGACGACCTGAAGGCGCGCGGCCTGTGGGACGAAGTGATGATCGCCGATCTCAAGTATTTCGACGGCGCGCTGGCCAGGATCGACCGCATCCCGGACGATCTCAAGGCCAATTACGCGACCGCATTCGAGATGGATCCGCTGTGGCTGGTCGAGGCTGCGTCGCGTCGCCAGAAGTGGATCGATCAGGCGCAATCGCTCAACATCTACATGGCCGGCGCCTCGGGCAAAAAGCTCGACGAGCTCTACAAGCTGGCATGGAAGCGCGGCCTCAAAACCACTTACTACCTGCGCACGCTGGCCGCCACCAGCGCCGAAAAATCCACCGGCAAGGGCGGTGAGTTGAATGCCGTGCCGTCATCGGGCGGTATCGCGCAGGCCGCGAGCGCCGCGCCGATCGTCGTGCCCGCCGCAGCAGTGCTCGGCAACCCGGCGGTTGCAGCGGGACTGCCAGCCTCCGACATGAAGTTCTGCAGCATTGACAATCCCGACTGTGAGGCGTGTCAGTGACCACACAGTTTGCATTCGGGATTGCGGTGCAGGCTAACTTGCGTGCAGCGCAAGTTAAGGTGCGCAGCACCGGCCGTAACCACAATCCCGACTATGAGGCGTGCCAGTAGACATGGATATCGCCAAATCAGATTTGTCGCGACGACCAACCACGCAATAATCGGCGTTATGGTGGTTCCCAGCATTTGCTGACACAACCACCCTAACCAAAGCAAAGGAGACTCAAATGGGTTTTTTCAGTTTCATCAAGGATGCCGGCGAAAAACTGTTCGGCCACAAGGACGCTGAAGCGGCCGCACAAGCCGCCGCCGCCGACGATGCCGCCGCCAAGGAAAAGCTCGACGCCGCCAACCGTCAGGCCGGCGACGCCATCCAGTCGTACATCGAAGCGCAGGGCCTGACCATCACCGGTCTGGTCGTCACTTTCGACGCCACGTCCTCCACGGTCAGCGTCTTCGGCGTCGCCGCCGATCAGGCGACCAAGGAGAAGGCGCTGCTTTGCTGCGGTAACGTGGCCGGCGTAACCAACGTCAACGACAACATGTCGGTCGACCAGAGCGAGCCGGAAGCGACGTATCACGACGTCGTCCGCGGCGACACGCTGTGGGCGATCGCCAAGGCCGCGTATGGCGATGGCAACAAGTATCCGGTGATCTTCGAAGCCAACAAGCCGATGCTCTCGCATCCCGACAAGATCTACCCCGGCCAGAAGCTGCGTATCCCGCCGCTCTAAGTCACCCGGCCGCCCTCTCCCGCGTGGAGAGGGTTGGGGTGAGGGTTCTGCACATGCAATGACCGCAGAGCCCTGACCGCAGCAAGCCGCCGATTCGTCGCCAGCGCCGGTACGGGCTGACGATCACCCGAGCGAAGGGTGTTCGGCACTGGCTGTAAGTGCGGGGATGGCCTCGATTCGCGCGAGGCGTCTTCCGCGTATTGCACACCCCCGTCGCCCGGCGGTTCACGTAATTGGTTCGGGTCGAGTGTGTGTACCTTAAGGAAGGGAGGTGATCTGTGGCAACAAAAGAACACAAGTGGGAGTTCTACCAGGATAAGGCCGGCAAGCATCGCTGGCGCCGGATCGCGTCGAACGGCAACATCATCGGAGCGTCGTCGCAAGGCTACGTGACCCCGAAGGATTGCAAAGAAAACGCGAGACTCAACGGTTACACCGGCGCCTAGTACGCAGCAAGCCGCCACGGGTACCCACCCGCGCGAACTGCGCGCCGGAGAGTTTGCAAAAGCTCTCCGGCGTTTTTCCGAACGCATTGACGGGCATTGGCCCAGCTTTAGTGCATTCCGAAAAACCCACGGAGCACCACCGCATTGCAAGATCTTGTCGACCCAAACCCGCGACTGAGCAACGCCCGGCACATGGGCGACTATCAAATGTGGCTCCAGTTCAGCGACGGCAAGGCAGGCATCGTCGACCTCTCCGACGACCTCTGGGGTGAAGACCTCGAAGCGCTGCGTGATCCGGCCACTTTCGCCGAGCTCTCGCTCGACGAGGGCCTCGCCACCCTGTCATGGGAGCGCGGCGGCATCGACATCTCGCCCTCCTACCTTTACTCCAAGCTCGAGTCCGTCCAGTAAACCGCAGTTCGCGCCCCGGCTTTCATCGCCAGAGCGCGGTGACCGAAAGAAAGTAGTACGCCATGCTCAATTTTGACGACGACATCGTCACCCCGGCCCAACCCGCTGCCGCCGCCGCGCCGCAGCCCACGCGCCCGAGCGTGCCGCCGCCCACTGCCGCGCAGGTGGCCGACTACCGCGCGCAGATGCACGAACAGCCGCGGCCGGTCGCCGCCGAGCCGCGCATGTCGAGCGTTGGCAACCCCGAGTTCGACAGCCGCTGGCGTCGCGTGCGCGCCGAGGACAAGCGCGTCATCAACGGCGGCGCCGACGTCAACCAGTTGGTCCCCTTCAAATACACCTGGGCGTGGGACAAATACCTCGGCGGCTGCGCCAACCACTGGATGCCGCAAGAGATCAACATGCAGCGCGACATCGAGCTGTGGAAGCGCCCCACCAGCGCCGGCGGGCTCACCGACGACGAGCGCCTGATCGTCAAGCGCAACCTCGGCTTCTTCGTCACCGCCGATAGTCTCGCCGCCAACAACATCGTGCTCGGCACCTATCGCCACATCACCGCGCCCGAGTGCCGGCAGTACCTGCTGCGCCAGGCGTTCGAGGAAGCGATTCACACCCACGCCTATCAGTACATCGTGCAGTCGCTGGGTCTCGACGAAGCCGAGATTTTCAACGCGTACCACGAGATCAAGTGCATCCGCGACAAGGATGAATTCCTGATCCCGTTCATCGACGTGCTGACCAACCCGAACTTCACCACGGGCACGTTCGAAAACGACCAGAAGCTGCTGAAGAGCCTGATCGTCTTCGCCTGCATCATGGAAGGCATCTTCTTCTACGTCGGCTTCGTGCAGATCCTCTCGCTTGGCCGGCAAAACAAGATGACGGGCGCCGCCGAGCAGTATCAATACATCCTGCGCGACGAATCGATGCACTGCAACTTCGGCATCGACCTCATCAACACCATCAAGCTCGAAAACCCGCAGCTCTGGACCGAATCGTTCAAGGACGAGATCAAGGAGCTGATCAAGCGCGGCGTCGAGCTCGAGTACGCCTACGCCGAGGACACCATGCCGCGCGGCGTGCTCGGCCTCAACGCCACGCAGTTCAAGGAATACCTGCGCTTCATCGCCAACCGCCGCTGCCAGCAAATCGGCCTCGACCAACTATTCGAAAAGGCCGAGAACCCGTTCCCGTGGATGTCGGAAGTGATGGACCTCAAGAAAGAGAAGAACTTCTTCGAGACGCGCGTGATTGAGTATCAGACGGGCGGGGCGTTGAGCTGGGAGTAGCGAGCCAACTCGTCGATTTCTAACTTGTCCATGTGCAAGTCCAACTGAGCTTGCAGGCGGAATACTTGGCGCATAACGGTGCGACTAGTTTTGCCGGAAGACCAGACGCACGATATTCGCAATCGCCCGCGAGCGTTTGAACATGGCGAGCCGCTATTCGCACTTTCCGAAAAGGACGCTGCCGCGAACACTGAGCCCGCGCTCATTTGGTCGCTGATCGCAAGGCGTCGCCATTTCGGCAACATTTACCGTGAGCTACAGCCCGACTACTTTTGGGAAATGTCCGAGCCAAGTGGCGTCTTCATAAGCGCGTTGGTGCCGACACATCTGGTATTTCCACGTGCGGTCCAGCCAGGCGACATTGACCTGTTGATCGTCCCGTATGAGCGAGGGCGGTTGTTCCTTAGCAGAGTAATGGCCGTCGAAATAAAGGTAATACGTGCTTCCTTCGCAAAGCCCGGGAAGTCTCCAAACGACTTCGGTTTCTCGCAGGCACGAGGCCTACTGCGGCTTGGGGTGCCGTACGTTGCGGTGGTGCATTTGATCGTGTCGGATCAAAGTCCGATCACCCATTGGCGTAAATACATCGCCTGTCGAATTGTTGGCCCCAACGATGAAGCAGAAATGCTTGACGAAGTTGTCTCGGATCCGCTGCCGATGGAACTAACGTCGCGATCCTTCGGACGAATGGTGGCCAACTGCAATGACACCAGCCTAGGTCTCGTCGCGCAATTCATGCCCAACGTAGCCGATCATGCCGAGGGCTGCTATTTTCCAGAAAGCCGACCCGCGCGGCAAAACCCTCATACTGATCCGATTGCACTGTCACGCGTCGCTGCATTCTTTGACCGATACTGGCGACACTTCGTCGACACGCCGCGCTTTGATCCGAAGCTCGGTAGGGCGGGACGCTTGCGGTCCCGCCGCACGCAGGCCCCCTAGTGTCGAAATCGTCGACGTTCCGCGTGCTACTCTCATCCCGTTCTCACATCCTGACAATATGCCACGCGGACATTCGAATTCACTGCTAACGCCATGGTTGCTGCTTGTTCTGAGCATGCTGTGTGGCTGCGCACTGGATACGCCGTTGACGCCGTCGCCAGAGCAACAGCGGGCGCAACTGACCAGCAAACAGCTTGACGTTGCAAAGCATCCAAAATGTTGTGATGACCTGACGAAAGTGAACCCTTGGGTAATGCTCAACAGGGGTATTCCAGCGATCGTGCCGATTGGCGGATGGCCCAATGAGCGTGTCGTCGAAATTGAGGGTTTTCGATCGTTTTACGCCCTGATCGCATTGTCCGAGCCCGCAGCCGGGGGGGAGCAAATCTGGATTGCGAGTCCCCCGGCGTCGCGTACCTACGTCGATCCCGTCACGGGAAGCCGAAACGGCGATATTTTTATTGCCACAGTCACTTTCCTTGACAGTGCCCGCGGCCGGATCGGTACGGTGGTGCCAACGTTGGTGGCGGCGACCGAGGGGCTTGGGTTCGGCGGGAATGTGGAACTCCCAAAGGGCGCTGCATTCCTGGTGCTGCACTCGTCACCGACCTCCTTGCAAATGCCTGCGCGATGGGTGACCTTTGGCGGTGCAACCATGGCGGTACCAGCCGGGAAAGTCTGGATTCCAATCACTTCGCCGTCCATCAGTCTTTGGCTCTATCCTGCACTTTCGGGCTTAGTCAACGTGATGCAGCCGAACTGAACTGCGGGCAATAAAAGACTTAATAGGAGGGGCTCGACTTGTTCCGCACCGCGCGGCGCCGTAACCCGGATTAGGCGCGCTTCGAGCCCTCGTTGATTTCCGGCTACTTTGTCTCGCCTGTGTCGTAATCCGGGGATCGTGCGGCGGCATGGCTGATTTGGCGGATTTGTCGCCTCCCGCGACCTGAAGTGCCTTGACTACGCGCGTCGCGCTAATCACGGCTGCGGCTCATGCGCAAGTCGGATAATGGCCAGGCACCCCTGACTTCGCCATCCGCCATGACGCAAACCAAATTCAGACCAACCTTCATTCGCGTGGCGGCCGTTGCGGCACTGGCCGCATCGCTGGCCGGATGCGTTGACGAGACGCGGATTCGGGAGATGACAGAGAACCTTGTCCGCGGCAATGAAGCGGCTTTTCTGGCGCGACGTGCAGAGCATGCGCGTGACCTCGCCACTGCGAAGGATTGCTGCGACGATTTGATGAAGGTGCGCCCGCACGGCCGCGCCGATGATGCGCAACCATTTCGCGCCGCGCTTGGCACCTGGCCATCGACGCAGATTGTCGAGCTGCACGGCAACCGCAGCTACTACGCGCTGCTGGCATTCTCGCCGGTTGTCAGTGATACCGCACGCCTCAAAGTAGTTAGCAGCCTGAGCCCGCGTCGCTACAAGGACGCGGTCACCGGACTGGACGGCCCGGAGATGTTCGTGCCCGTGGTCGCGTTTCTCGATGGCAACCGCCAGTTGCTCGAAGTAAGCACACCGCGACCGCCAAACGTCGAATCACCCACCGAGCCGGTCTTTCACGTCAATGTGCCACGCGGCGCGGCGTTCGCAGCTATTCATACGACGCCAGACGCACTTGCACTGACCGGGATAACAGCACTTTTCCCGGGAGGTAATGGCGTACTCATCGTCCGCGGCGTAGCGATCACGTCGTACGTGCCGCCACATCGCATCGCCCTGTTGCCCGCCCGGGTGGGAGGGATTTCGGTGTCGATGGAGTAGTACACAGGCACTTTGCAGCACAAGTTAAAGGCGTGGAGGTAGCGTAAGGGCGTCGGGTTCGATTTTCCTAAGCACCGAAACATCAGGCGCCAAACTACTCGGCGCGAATTCGCCCACCAACACGCGGTAAGCCTCGCCCTGATAACGTACGCTTGAACCAATTCGGCCCGCTGCCGAACGTTCATTTCATCCGACATTGACCATGAAAACCTGCTTCCCGCACATCCGCGCGTTGGTCCTAGCCCTCTCGTTCACCGTGGCCGTTGTACCACTGCACGCGCAAGTGCGCGTGACTGCGGTCGACGAGGAAATCTCCACTATGACCGAGACACCCGCCGGTGACGCGCTTCTCGAAGGCAGCCACGTCCTGGTCGCGCCAGCGGGCGGACAGGGCAAAGTGTTTAGCACCATCGGCATGCTCGGCGGAGCCATCGGCGCGCTGGTCGGTACCGGTATCGACAGCGCTCGCGCACAGAACGCCGCCAAGGAAGGCGCGGGCTCTGCCATCGACGCGCTGAAGCTGAAGTGGTTCAACGAGATGAACGCGGCCCTGGAAAAGCTCGCCACAGAAAGTCCGGAGAAATACAAGGTCACCAAAGGCACGCCGGAAGAGCCCGGCGTCAAACTACGCGTATTTGCGCGACTTTCGCCCGCCAAAGCCGAACCGCAATATGCAGCGTCGCTGGGCGTAAAGACGCGCTTCAAAGGGGCCGACGACAAGGAAATCCGTCGCGACTATTCGTATCCCCTGTTCCCGCATCGCGCGCTTTCGGGCGACGGCAGCTGGACGGCGGCGGGTGCAACTTCGTTACGCGAGTCTTCGACAGTCGCGATCAATCGCCTCGCCCCCCTGATTGCGCGCGACGTCAACGGCGAACTACAGTCGCTCATCACTGCCGACGCGCTGCCAGCCATCACGATTCGGCTGCCGGGCAGCGAGCAGCCCACCAAGTATTTCCTCATCGAAGAAACCGAGGACACGTACCTTGTGGTTCCCAGCATCCGTGATCGACCCGCACGATTCTTCTGGGTGCTGCTCGACAAATCGCTGGTCAAGAAGGAGTAGCCAGGTAGGGCGCGCATCAAAATGCGCATCGCCGTTGCCAGCGCAACATTCCTGGAATCGGGTCATATGGTGCGCACTTTGGTGCGCACGCTACTGTTTTTCGCCGCTACTCGGCGATCGAGATTTCCGCTGCACCGCCCGCCCAATCGGCTGGTAACTTGCCGTCGCGGACGTAACGGTGGAAGGTTGAATGCGGCCAATCCTGGGCGCCGCGGACGTATGCATGCTGCGATTGTGCCGCGCGCCGGCAGCAACGGGTCGGCACTATTGCGGCGGGCAAGCACCACCGCAATCGTCGCGGCACGGGGCGCTATGAGTACGCTTCAGCCACGACGCGAACGCACGACGCCTGCACCCATCGCAAGCAACGCCAGCGCCGCAGCGAGCAGCCAGGCCGGGGCGTTCACCGGTACCACGGCGGGCGGATCGTTGTAGGCCAGGCCGGTCAGCAGGTCGGAGGTTGCAAACTGGCCGGCGGCGAAGGTGAACACGCGGACTTCGTCGATATTGCCGGCGAAGTATTCGCCATTCGACGGCGCGCCGATGCCGATCGCGAATGCGCCGGCCGGGGTGTTGGGTGCCGTGGCATCGGTAAGGATGGCCACCCCGTTCTTGTAAAGCGTGCTCGTGCCACCGCTGCGCACCAGCGCGAGGTGTGTCCAGGTATTCAAATCGACGCTTGCCGTCGGCGTCTGCGCCAACACGTTACCGCCGTACAGCAAGCCCCAATTGGCACCCGCGCGAAAGATGCCCCAGCCGAAGCTCGACGAATTGCCGTTGTAGACCACCTGGCTATTGCCCGCCGTGGAACTGGCGCGAACCCACGCCTCGACACCGAAATTGTCGGTCGCCGTGGAGAGGACCGCCGGAGCGCGGAAACCATCGGTGCTGCCGTTGAACAACACGCTGAGCCGCGACGGCCGCGTCAGCGGGGCGCCGGCCGTCGAGTACCGCGGTGTGCCGATCACGGGTAGCGTGGTTGCGCCGACCGAAGGCGTGGTGCCCGAGGTAGCGACTGCGCCGGCGACCGCGCCGCTATCGGCCTCACCGAGCGCATAGTGCGCCACGACGGTGATGGCGGCCTCGGCCTGCAACGTCCCGAGCGCCAGCACTGCAGCCAGCAGCCACCGCAACCGCGGCGCGTGGAACCGGTTCATTCCATTCATTGCGTTCATCAGCGCCCCCTTCCCCACACGATCCGCCCTGGGCGGCTATGGCGACGAACAGTATCAGCATCCCGGCAGCAAGGGAAGACGGCGCGAAGCGAAAGCATCGACGACCTGGCGAAGTCGATACCAAATCCTCCACACCGTGGCCGCCTGGCCACCATCGCGTACCGCGCGGGCAACGCTATTGCGCAGCCTTCAATTCCTCCGCCAGCGCGGCGGAGCGCTCCTTGATGCGCTGCAGGAAGGGTGTGGTCATCGCCTGCACTTGCGGGATGGCGACGCGCATGGCATCCGGCATCTTGCGCACCATCGCAACACCCGTCGGCGACTTGTAGAAGTCGAGCATGCCCTGCAATTCTTCGACGCTGTACACCGTGGCGAACGCATCGGCGTAGGCTGCGCGCACGCTGGTCAGAAACTCGGGGCTGAGCACGTTATCGAAGGTTTCGCGCATGAATCGCTCCATGATCGCCTGCTGCTTCGGGTTGAGCTTGTCGTTCAGGCCCATTTGTTTGGGCAAGCCGGCCATCATGTTGCCCATGTTCGATCGCATGCCCTGAAACAGCGAGTCGCCCATCGAGATTTCGACGATCTCTCCGGCAATCCGGCGGCCGTCGGCTGCGGGCTGCGCCTGCGCGGCGGGCAAGGCGGCAAGCGCCAGCGTGGCGAGCAGCGTGCGGGCGAGTTTCGGCATGTCAGGTTCCTCGTGATCGGGCAATTGATGCGACGATGATACGCCAGCCCGTGACCACTGAAGGCAACACGCACGGCATGTTGTCCTACAGCGCGACGCGCTTTCCGCCGGCAGTTTGCGGCCGGTCGCCAGCGAACAATGCAACTGTCGAGGCGTTGGTCGCTTAGCACCCCAATCTTCTCTGGCCGCGTCTCGACGCCTGATTCAGGGAGCCGCGAATGCCGTCCACTCGCCTTGCAGTCACCATGGTCGCGCTCGTCTGCGCTCTCACGGCACTTGATTTGTCCGGCGCGCATCGTCCGGCTGCGGCGGACGCGGGCGACGGCCGCGCGGGCGGCAGGCCTGTCATTGCCGCGTCGACCGTGCGCGGAGGCGGCGATGGCGACGCGCCGCTGGGTCGTGTACTGCCGGCGTCCCTGCTCGCCGGCGGGACTCCACCGGGCCAGACGCGGGCAGCGCACCCGTGCGCCAACAGCGAGGGCAAGGTCGGCAACGCGCGCTATTGTTTTGGGGCGCCGACGCCCACGATCGACTACCACTAGACGCTGATCGCCTGCGTACCAGACACGCGGGATGGGCGCTGTCGCCGTGGACGGTCGACGGTACGCCGGTCGCAGCGAACGGCCCGGCGCAGTCGCGACAAGTCAGCGGCGGCGCAGTGCGACGTTCAGCGCGTCCACGGCTTCGGCCCAATCGGCATCCTGCAGCAATTGCTCGCGCAGCAGCGCGGCCTGTGCCGACGTCCAGCAGGGTGCGTCCTCCAGCCGGATGGCATCGGCGAGCGGGCCATGCCGGGCAATGAAGCGCTGCACGCTGTCGTCGTCGGACGGCAGACCCAACTGCGCAAAGAGCTCCGACAGCCCGTGAAATCCTGGTTCCATCATCAGACTCCTGTCATCGCCGCAGGGGCAGCGACGAGGTGTGTGTCGCGCGGCCCCGCGCCACGCCGGCGTGGTGCCGGCTGCGATGTGGCCAAGCATAGCCGGCCCGGCGCGACCGTGGTGCCGTGTTAACGTTGTCGGCAACGTGGCGTAGCGATGCCTGCCTCTCTCCCGATGAACACTGCCAGCACACCGTCGGCAACCGAGTTGCCTCTCACCGCCGTTGGCCTGCCGGCGCGCGGGCACGGTCGCAGTGCCTTCTGGACGATGACGCGGCGGGTAACGCTGGTCGCCGCCGGCGTCGATGCCGCGCTGCTGGTGCTGTTCCTCGGGCTCGGCTCGCCACTGCTGGCCTGGATCAATCTGCTGAGCATTGCGCTGTATGGCGTGGCGTACTCGCTGCTGCGCAGGCGCATCAACAATCCCGCGCTGTTCATCATCTGGATCGAAGTGCTCGGCCATGCCGCGCTGGGCACGCTGCTGATCGGCTGGGACAGCGCCTTTCACTACTACCTGCTGATGTTCATCCCGGCCATCGTGGTCAGCGGCCGGGTGCGCCTGATGCTGCTGTTGCTGGGCCTTTTGCTGACCTGCTATCTCGGTCTGCACGCGGCGTCGCATGCGATGCGGCCGATCGCGCCGCTGGGTGACATCGGGCTCGCGATTGTGCACACCTTCAACGTGACGGTGGTGTTCATCATGGCATCGTTCACCGCGCGTTTTTATTACCGCTCGGTGCGTCGAGCCGAACGCAAGCTGGCCGATCTCGCCGCCACCGATTCGCTGACCGGCCTGGCCAACCGGCGCAGCCTGCTGGCGCTGGGCCAGCACGTGGTGGCGCGGGCGCGCCGCACGGGTGAGCCGGTCGGAGTGTTGCTGGTTGACATCGATCATTTCAAGCAGATCAACGACCGTCACGGCCACGACGTTGGCGATCGCGTCATCACCCAGGTGGGTGCGCTGCTCGCGGGCGTCTGCCGCGAGCAGGACATCGCCTCGCGCTGGGGCGGCGAGGAGTTTCTGGTGCTGCTGCCCGGCGCCACGCTGGAACAAACGGCGCAGGTGGCCGAGCGCGTGCGGCTGGCGGCACCCGGCGCCATCGCCCCGAACCATGCAGCCGACGCGAGCGGCGATCCGGACCGCTACACGCTGTCGCTCGGCGTGACCACCGTCAATCCGGATGCACCGTTCAACGAATGCGTGGCGCGCGCCGACCGCGCCCTCTATCAGAGCAAGGCCGCGGGACGCAATCGCGTATCGGCGCTAGCCAGACCAAGGATGGCGGCGTAGGCAAACGCCTCGCCGGCGCCGATTGATCCGTGGTCGGTCAGAGCGGCGCCGCCGGCCGCGGCGGCACCGCGGTCACGCCGTCGCCGCGCAGCAGGTGGCCCATCGCCAGACCGGCGGCGGCGCCGGCCGCAGTGAACCATAGCGTGGACACCCAGCCCGGCGTCGGCACGAAGGCCAGCAGCAACACGCCGTAACCTGCGGGCACGCCGGCCACGGCGCCGAGCAGGGCGCACTGCGCCGGATGCAGCGGCCCGATGCGCCGCCACAGCCAGGCCACCGGCAATGCAAGGACGAATGCCACCGGCAGCGTGAACAGGCTGAAGAACGCGCTCATGCCGATCACCTGCGCCGCGGTCGGCCACTGCGGGGCGCTGCCGTGCGCGGCGACGTGCAGCGCCAGCGTCAGCGCCAACGCCGCCGAAACCGCCGCCACGATGGTGGCCGCCAGCAATCGCTGCATCGAGAGATTGGTCGTCATGGTTCTGCTCCTGCATGGCCGCGCGTGCGCCCGACTGCACACGTGCCGGCCTTATCGTCATGGACGTAGCGGCGGCGCGAAGCGGGACAAAGCGGGACAAACCGGCGCAACGGCGGCGATGACGCGTTGCCTTGCCGCAATCCGTCTTCCATGAGGAGGCACAACGTCGCCCGCCGTCGTGCGCGCGGCGCCGTGCCCGGCGAGCCTGTTTCGGGAGATCATCATGGCCGATGACATGACCCTGCGCAATCAGTTGATCAACCGCGTCAAGATGCGCTTGCGCACGGTCGGCGTCGAACTCGACGGCCGCGTGAAATGGCAGGTGAAGGAGTTTTTCCGCACGCCCGAAGGCTTCGATTTCTTCTGCGACAGGCCGCTCGAGTTGCAGCGAATGGCCGAGCGCAGCGGCAAACTGGCGCTCGATCTCGACCGCCCGACACCGCCGGGCCGGGCCTCCCTGCAGCACTGCTCGGTGGGCTTCACCGAGGTCGGCGAGGGCTTGCGCGTGCACCTCGACGTCGGCATCGACGGCTGCAACCATTGTCGCGCCTATCTCGACCCGCACGGCGACATCCTGGGCCGCGACCGCTACGGCGCCGCGCTGCGGGTGATCGACAACGCGATCGTGCAGCGCGTCAAGCGTGTCGCACGGGCAAAAGGCATCGACCTCGACAGTTATCAGTGCCAGCCGATCAAGACCTACAACAACGGCGCCGAACCGCCGGGCTTCGACTTCCACTGCGGCGGCAATATGATGTTTGCGCTGCACGACTACGTGAAGAAGCTGGCGAATTTCAAGTTCGACGACCCGGAGGCAAAGATCGAAGGCGGCTGGCTCAACCAGCTTGCCACCCTTGGCAGCGGCTACCGCGAAAAGGGGTACGGCCCGCGGCTGCACATCGAGCTGGCGCCGAAGGAGAACCGGGGCAACGTGCACATCGACTCGCACGGCTTCGTGCGCTCCGATGGCAGCTATGACTGGCACGAAGGCCTTACCCATCATGGCCCATACGATCTGGTGACCGGTTACCTCGGCGGCCGTTTCCACGGCGGCATCTGGATCCCCACCGGCAACTTCACCTATCAGCGCGACCGCGATCACGAAACCGACGTCGTCGGCTTGCCCGATGGCCGCGTGCCGCATCCGGCCGATGGCGGCCCGGACAAGTCGGACCGCGGCTGGCGCTTCACGCTGGGAGTACGTCTGACGTTCTGACCCGCCGCCGCGGCCGCACGCGCCGCTACACGCGGTTGCCGCGGATCATCTCCATCACGTTGCCGACGTTGAGTCCGCGCGCCTTCTCCTGAATCTGCGGCAGGTAGCGCGCCTGCATCTCTTTCGCCGGCGCCAGCAGATCGTCGAAGGTTTGCTTCAGCACCTCGGTGCTCATGCTGCGCCCGCCGCCGTAGTAGCGCACGGCAAGCTGGCCGAGCGCGTAGGTGGTGGCGAACGAGAACGCCATGCCGGTGGCGCCGCGTGCGATGCCGCCGACCAGTCCGCCGGCCAGTTTGCCGAACAGCCCGCCGATCAGCCGGCGTCCGGCCTGCTCGAGATACTGCGACGCCAGACCGACGCCGACGGTGGCCAGGAATTCCTTGACGTGCCCGCTGTCGAGCTCGTAGCCGTGCGCCTTGCCGATGTTGTAGACCATGCGCGTTTGCAGCGGGATGATCGCCATCGTCGCCCACGATTGCGGCAGCAGCTCCAGCGCGCCGTTGAGGATGCTGGCGTTGAGGATCGATTTGTCGAGCTCGGCGCGATCGACGCTGGCGGCCGGTGCGGCGCCGCCGGGTGTGGCCGGCAACGGTTGCAGCAGCGCGGCGTCGGCGGGGGCGCCCCAGGCCGCGCCGGCGATGTTGACGGCGTCCGCCGCGATGGCATTGGCGTCGGCCTCGGACAGACGCAGCGCGTCGCGCAACTGCGCGAGGAAGGCCTGCTCGCGCTCGTTCTGCGCGCCGTCGGCGTTGGCCACGCCGACCGCCATCTCGTAGGCAAGCCGGCGCGACGCATCGTCGTCGAGCGCGGCGGCGGCGCTTTCGACCGTGACGCGACGGAAGATCACGTCCTGATACAGGCTTTGCATGTCGAGGCCGGCGGCGCTGCCGCCCTCGCCGGTCAGCCGGCTGGCAATGCGTTCCAGCGCGTCGCGCTCGCGGCCATCCTTGCCGCCATCGGCGAATGCGCTCATCAGTGCGATGGCGAGCGTGGCGCGTTGCTGTTCTACATTCATGGGGTTTCCTCGTGTCCTCGTTGGCGTGTCGTCGTGGGATTGGCGCGCGGCACTGTTGCGCCACCCGCCAACCGGATCAACGTTATCCGACTGCCGGCCGCGGACGAGGGTTCCGCGCCTCGTCGCCGTCACCCGCCAGCGGTCGCCTGGCGTCGACAGTGTCGCCGTTGACGCCCGATGAAGTGTTTTCCCGGTAGCAGCTTTTTTGCGGTAACGCCCATTGCAATTGGGCGCAGCGGCATTTTTCATAAAAAGTCGACTTCTTGTCTTTTTTAGCCATCCGCCCATATCGCATGCGGGTTACACGAAAAAGCCAATGCCTCCGTGTTGATCGGACGCCGGTTGCGCTACGCTCCGCCTGCCAATGCGGCGAATCTTCCCTTCCACCGTCAGCGCAGGAGCCCGCCCGTGGCGAAAGAAGCCAAGACCAAGCCGACCAGCGTTTCCTTCGGCGAATTTCTCGCCACCGCAGTGGACCCGGCCCGCCATGACGATTGCCGCGCGCTGGCGGCGATGATGCAGAAGGCGACCGGCGAGGCCGCCGTGATGTGGGGCAGCAGCATCGTCGGCTTCGGCCGCTACCGCCTGCAATATGCCGACGGGCACGAGGAGCCCTGGCCGGTCGCCGCCTTCTCGCCGCGCAAAAACGATCTCACCATCTACATCATGCCCGGCCTCGACGAGCATGACGCCCTGCTCGCCCGACTGGGCAAACACAAGACCGGCAAGGTCTGCCTCTACATCAAGCGCCTCGCCGACGTCGACCGCGAGGTGCTGCAAACGCTCATTGCGGCGAGCGTGCAGGCGATGGCGCCGCGTCGCGTGTAAATGCCGGCGTTGCGTGTGCGCCCGCACGCCCGCACACACGATTCACGGTTGTTCGGAGGCAATGAAAAAGCGCCCCGTGGGGCGCTTTTGTTGATCGCTCATGCGAGCGTCATTGCGCATTGCGCGCGGTCGGTAACGTCAGCAAAGCGTTGGAAATTTTCCGTCTTGAATGCTGGTCTCCTTTCGCTGTGATCGGCGACAGGCGTAACTTAGCACTCTGCAACGCGCCGCGCAACCGGGGCGCCGCCGACGCCGGCAGCCGCAAAGCATGATGTTGCGCAATTTTCTGCCCGCCGCGAGCGCCTATGATCGCCCGCATGAACGGCCCGACAACCGCCCAGACCGCTGCCAGCCCGGTGCAGACGCATGGCGACGATGCGCCCGCGCGGTTGCCGAGGGAGGGCACTGCGACGGGCGCGCCGGACGACGACCTGCCGCCACGCGCCGCGCATACGCCGCTGGAGGACGTGCAGGGCATCCTCACCGGCTGCCTGTTCGTGGCGCTGTCGCTGGTGTTCATGCGCGACAGCCATCTGCTGCCGGGCGGCATTGCGGGGCTCTCCTTTCTGACGCATTACGCGTCCGGCTGGTCGCTCGGTGCTGTGCTGTTCGCGCTGAACCTGCCGTTCTACGTGTTCGCCTGGCGCGCGCTCGGGCGGACCTTCACGCTGAAGACGTTCTGCGCGGTGGCGGTGCTCGCCATCTATACGGAGGTGTTGCCGCACCTGATTTCGTTCGCCCGCCTCAATCCCGTTTTCTCGGCACTGATGGCCGGACTGCTCGCCGGCAGCGGCATCCTGATGCTGATCCGCCACGGCGCCAGCCTCGGCGGTCTCGGCGCGATGGCGATCTGGCTGCAACAACGCAAAGGCTGGCGCGCCGGCAGCGTGCAGATGCTGTGTGACGTGGCGATACTCGGCGCGGCGCTGCTGCTGCTACCAGCAGACCGCGTCGCGCTATCGGTGCTGGCGGCGGCGGCGCTCAACTTCGTGATCGCAATCAATCATCGGCCCGATCGCTACCACGGCATTTGATTCCATTGCCAGATCAATACGATACGTCGTTGCTCCTCCTTGCCGTGCTCACGCACTGTCTGCGTCGTCGCGCCTAGTCTCCTATTGATCTGGCAATGCAATGAGCGTCGGGCGCCGCAGCGCGGCTCGCGCCGGCTCAGTGCGCGCCGGTCAGGGTCGCCGCGACCAGCCGCTTGAATGGCGTCAGCCGCTGCCCGATGCCGAGGAAGGCGTCGCGCAGCACGCGGCTGGGCAGCGATTCGCTGGTGTAGAGCTTGGCCACCGCGTGCGTCGCCAGATACAGCGGCAAGGTGGCGCGGCGGTGCGCGCTCTCGTAAGCCTGCAGCACGGCGGGGGCGGCGAAATCGCTGCCGCTGGCGCGCGCCTTCAGCATGCCGCGCGCCAAGGTATCGGCACCTTTGAGGCCGAAATTGAACCCGTGCGCCGTCACCGGATGCATGCCGACGGCGGCGTCGCCCATCAGCGCAAAGCGCTTGCCGACGAAGCGATCGGCGTAGACGGCCACCAGCGGATAACTGTGCCGCGTGCTGGTCAGCCGCATGTCGCCCAGCCGCCGCGCAAAGCGGGCGGTGATGGCGTCGTTGAAGGCCGCGACCGGCATCGCCTCGAGCGGCTGCATCTCGTGTTGCGGCAGCGTCAGCACCACCGAGGAACGGTTGCCGTTCATCGGCAGCAGTGCCAGCGTCTGCCCGTAGTCGAACCATTCCCAGGCGACGTGCTCGTGCGGCTCGTCGTGCTCCATCTGGCAGACCATCATGACCTTGCCGAAGTCATGCATGCGCGCCGGAATGCCCATCGCACGGCGCGCGGCCGAGAAGCGGCTGTCGGCGGCCACCACCAGCGGCGCGCGCAGCGTCCTGCCGTCGGCCATCGTGACGTAGCCGCCGTCGGCATCGGTACGCAGATCGGTCACTTTGGTGTCGCAGATCAGCGTGACGTTGGGCGAATCCTGCACCGCTTCATACGCCGCCTTGCGGATCAGGTGATTGGAAACGAGATAGCCGAGTTCGTCCTTGTTGCCGTCCCGGTGATCGATGTTCATGCCGTGCAGCGACAGGCCGTTGAGCACCTTGGCGTCGCGCAGCGGCGAGACGGCGTCGGCCGGGAAGCGGTCCCACATGCCCAGCTCGCGCAGCACGCGCGCCGAGAAGTGGGTGAGCGCAATCTCGCGACCGTCGAAGGTCGGGGACGCCAGCGTCGCCTCCGGCTGCGACTCGATCAGCGCGATACGCAACGGCGTTTGCCCGGCGTTGGCGTCAGCGACGCTCAGCGCCCGCGCGAAGCTCAAACCGGCCGGCCCGGCCCCGATCACGACAACATCAAAATCCATATGCAGTTCTCAACCAATATCCGAATATCCGCGTCGTGTATTTTCCACCTTCGCGCGGTGCTTGGCGGCGCGTGCCGGCAGCCGAGTCATGAACTGTAGCGAACGGGTTTCGCTACTGTCCATGACCGGGGTTAAGGAAAGGTGACGCCGGCGATCATTCCGCAGCGGCCCCGCCCGACGGCCGCCGTTAACCCTTCCAGGTGAACGGAAACTTGAACTGCTTGATGAAGCCGTTCGGCACGTAGTCGCCGAGCACGCCGTAGCGCTCCGGCCACGCGCGGTCGCTCTTCACCGCGGTGCCGAACAGGTAGTCGAGAAAGGCAAAGTGCGCCGCGTAGTTGCGGTCGAGCGCTTCCTGGTCCTGACTGTGATGCCAGTGATGGAAGTTCGGTGTCACGATGATGTAGCGCAGCGGCCCCAGGCGCACGCTGACATTGGCGTGATTGAACACCGCCTGGAAGCCGACGATCACGATGTAGGCATCGATCACCTCCTTGGAGAAGCCGAGCACGTAGATCGGCGCCAGCACCAGCGTGCGCGTGATCAGCAGTTCGAGCACGTGCTGCCGCGAACCGGCCAGCCAGTCCATGCTCTTGACGCTGTGGTGCACCGCATGCAGCCGCCACAGCAGCGGCACCTCGTGATACGCCCGATGCGTCCAGTACTGCACGAAATCCGCCACCAGAATGATCAGCAGCAGGCCGGCCCAGAACGGCAGCGCCTGCACCCAGCCGCGGATGCCGTCGTTGGCCGCCCAGCCAAAGAACTTGTGCACCATCAGATTGGTCGCCAGCAGCACGAAGCCGACGATCATGTGATTGACGATGAAGTGGTGGAAATCGGTCTGCCATTCGGCGCGGAACACCGGCTGCTCCTTGCGCAGCGCGAAGAGCTTTTCGATGAAGATGAAGATCAACGAGGAGCCGAGCAGATCGAGAATGAACCAGTCGAGCCCGATGTAGGGCGTGTGATCGGGGAAGTTCGGGTCGACGTCCACCTTGTGGCCGCCGAGCAGCGCGGCGAGCGCCACCAGCAGGAAAGCGAAGGCCGACAGCCAGCGCGCCCGGTTGCACACGATGTTGACCAGACTGAGGCCGCCGGCAATCGCCAGCGCGGCGAGCATCAGCTTGCGGATCAGTTCGACGTCGTAGCTCTTGCGCAACTGCGGCGTGGTGAGGTATTCGGGAAAGTGAAAGGCGAGCACGCCCAGAAAGCACAGCACCGCCAGCGACAGCGCAATCACGCCAGTCACCAGACCGTGTCCCGGCTTCAGCGCGCCGTGGCCTTCGCTGAGTTCGTTGAGTTTTTCGAGCATCGGAAACAGTCCTCGGCCAGATAGCAACTTTTCGATGCAACGCCCATTCAATATGGGCAATCACGCGAAAAATAGCAAAGTCGACTTTACGTCAAATTGCGGTTTCTGCCCAATTTACATACGGCTTTCAGCAAAAAGCCAATTACCCTCAACCGTCGTCCGGCAGGCAGATTCCGGCGCGAATCAGACCGCAAGGCGACGCAGCAAATCCTGTTCCCGCGCCGGCGCCAGGCCGAATTTCCCGGCCGGGAACGCATTCTGCCGCGACGGCGGCAATTGCCGCCACCAGGCCAGCGTGTCGGCCACCGTCTGCGCCAGCGGACGCAGCGTCAGCCCGGCGGCGAGCGCCCGCGCGCTGCTGCGGCGGTGCGCGCCGGCAGTGTCGCCGACGCCCGGGATCCACACCGGTAAATCGCTCCACGCCTGCACCCCGTGCGCCTGCAGAAAGTCGCACGACGCTTCGCGCAATACGGCGGCGGGATTGGCGACGGCGCGAACGGCGTCGAGCATCTCGCCCATCGTCGTCGCCCGCGCCGGGCCTTTCAGGTTGAAGGCACCGCTCAGACGCTGCTCGGCCACCCGCACGCTCCACTCCGCCACGTCGCGCACGTCGATCCACTGCACCGGGTCTGCGCGCGGCGGAATCAGCACCTCGCCGCCGCGGGCAATGCGCACCGGCCAGTAGGTGAAGCGATCGCTCTCATCGCCCGGCCCGACGATCAGCCCCGGCCGCAGCACGGCGCAGCGACCCGGAAAGCAGCGCCCGGCCTCGTCTTCGCAGAGCGCCTTCAGCGGACCGTACAGCGTCATGTCGGCACGCACGTCGGCCGGCGATAGCGCCAACGGATCGGCAGCGCCCGAATACGGCGCCCGCGCCGCCGTTTCGTCGGCGTCGGGCTCGGCGTCGCTGGCGTACACCGACACCGTCGACACCAGCGTGTAATGCCCGACGTTGCCGGCGAGCACGGCGGCCGCCTCGCGCACCCAGCGCGGCACCAGCGTGGCGTTGTCGATGCAGGCATCGAAGCGGCGGCCCTGCAGGGCGGCGTAGTCGTTCTGGTCGCGATCGCCGGTCAGATATTCGACGCCTTCGATGCGTGCGCTGCTGCGCTGGCCGCGGTTGAACAGCGTCACCCGGTGGCCGCGGTCGACGGCGTAGCGCACCTGCGGGGTGCCGATGAAACCGCTACCGCCGAGGATAAGCAGCCGCAGCGGTGACGCCGGCGCCGGAATCGTGGTCGCGGTCACGGCCACCGCCGCGCCCTGTCGCGTCGCGCCGGCGGCAGCAGTCGATCTGCACGATGACGACGACGCGGCGGTTCAGCGCGTTTTTTGCGGGTCGGTCGCATCCGTCCATTTTGCGCCAAACCGCGTCGGCGGACGCCGATTGGCGACAATGGCGGTCACGCCCTGCCCGCGTCGCCGCCGCGACCCATGCCATGCCCATCGAGGAACTGATTCACCACTATCCGTCGCTCGCCGACGCCGATCGGGCCGAGCTTGCCGCGCTGCCGGCGATGGCGGCGGCGGCCGGCGCCCAGTTGTTCGACATCGGCCAGCCCTGCCAGGGCTTTCCGCTGGTGCTGGACGGCGAGATCAAGGTGCTGCGGCAGTCGGGCGAAGGCCGTTCGCTGGAGCTGTACCGCGTGGTGCCCGGCGAGATCTGCCTGGTCTCGTCGGCCAGCCTGTTCGGCCACCGGGCGTTATCGGCCACCGGCATCACCGCGCGGGCAACCCGTCTGGCGCTGATCCCGCCGCCGCTGTTCACCCGCTGGCTGGCGCTGCCGGCGTTTCGCGAGGCGGTGCTCGGCCTGTTCGCCGAACGCATGGCGGAGCTGACCGCGCTGGTCGACGCCGTCGCCTTCCGCCGCCTCGACCAGCGGCTCGCCGCCGCGCTGCTTGGCCACGGCCAGACGGTGCCGGTGACCCATCAGGCGCTGGCGGACGACCTCGGCACCGTGCGCGAAATCGTCACCCGCCTGCTGCACCGCTTCGAGCGCGAGGGCTGGATTGCGCTGTCGCGCGAGCACATCCGCATCATCAACAGCGCCGAACTGCGCGCGCTCGCCGGCGCCGCCTGAGCGTCGACGCGGCCGCGACGTGCTATGTGACCTGAGTCACCGACAGCGCGCAGCCGCCGCGCTCAAATACCGGCAGGCACCGGAGCACAGGGATCGCGCAACGCGGTCTGGCTGCGCTGGCCGGCGCCGAATCGTCAAGACATCACGAGGAACATCATGAAAGCAAATGTCGGTGGCATCGATCGCGGGTTGCGCATCGTTGTCGGGTTGGTCCTGATCGCACTGGCTGCGACCGGCACCGTCGGTTGGTGGGGCTGGCTGGGCGTGCTGCCGCTGGCCACCGGGTTGATCGGCTGGTGCCCGCCCTACGCGATCTTCGGCTTCAACACCTGCAAGACGCGCTAGCGCCGCCGCGGTGGCGGCAGTGTCATACTGCCGGCCATGAAACGAAAACCTATTCAGGTCCATCACTTCACGCTGCGCGACGAGCACATCGAACTGCATAATCTGCTCAAGATCGTCGGTGTCGCCGATAGCGGCGGTCAAGGCAAGGCGCTGGTCGCCACCGGTGCGGTGCAGGTCGACGATGCGCCGGAAGCACGCAAGACAGCGAAAATCCGCGCCGGCCAGAAGGTGACGCTCGACGGCGTCACCATCCACGTGCACGCTGGTGACGGCACCGAACGCGGCCGTTAAGCGCGGAAGCGCTGGCGTGGCAGCGCACTTCCGGCGGGGCCACGCGTTACGCTTGCGTCTTTGCCCGCCAACTGCGCTGCCATGAGCCATTTCACGCAAGTCATCCTGTTCACCGACACCGACGGTCGCGCCCGCTTTCGCGACGAGCGCATCGCGCTGGGCGAAGGCACGCCGCAATCGATGCTGTCGGCGGTGCTGCCGGCCAGCGGCCTGCAACTGCGGCAAAGCCCGGTCGGCTTTCGCAGCCAGTGGCACTGCACGACGAGGCCGCAATGGCTGTTCGTGCTCGGCGGCGCCATGGAAATCGGGCTGCAGGACGGCGCGAGCCGCATTTTCCGGGCCGGCGAGCATTTCTTTTCCGCCGACACGCTGCCCGAGGGCGCCAGTTTCGACCCGGCCGTGCACGGCCACTGGAGCCGGCAGGTCGGCGACGAGCCGCTGGTGACCGCCTTCGTCAAGCTGCCGTAGCGGTGGCGAGTGCCGTTTCCGCGATACAGCTTTTGCGTGAAAACGTTTGCCGATATGGGCTCAGGGCCACAAAAGGCAAAATGTCGACTAATTAGCTTTTCAGCCCTGACGCCCAGTGTAATAGGGCGTTGACGAAAAAGCTGCTTCTCAAAAATCCCGCACGGAACGCCGCATGGCCCTCAAATCGACCATCTTCAGGATCAACCTCAACGTCGCCGACATGGACCGCGGCTACTACGCCGACCACGCGCTGACCGTCGCCCGCCACCCGTCCGAAACCAGCGAGCGCATGATGGTTCGCGTGCTCGCCTTCGCGCTCAACGCCAGCGAACGGCTGGAGTTCGGCAAGGGCATTTCCACCGACGACGAACCGGCGCTGTGGGATCGCGACCTCACCGGCCGCATCACGCAGTGGATCGAGGTCGGCCTGCCCGACGAGCGCGCGCTCCGCCGTGCCTGCGGCCGCGCCGACGCCGTCGCGCTCTACGCCTACGGCGGCGGCCGCACGGTCGACATGTGGTGGCAGCAGAACGAAGCGCTGCTCGCGAAGCAGGAGAAACTCACCGTAAAAAGCGTCAGCGGCCCGAGCAGCAAGGCGCTGGCCGCGATGGCGGATCGCTCGCTCAACCTGCAATGCATGGTGCAGGATGGCGAGGTGTGGATGTCGGATGAGGCCGAGCGCTTGCAGGTGGAACTCGCGCCGTTGCTGGTCCCGGCTGGCTAAGAGCGGCGCCAGGGCCCGTTGTGGGAGCGGCCTTGGCCGCGAATGGCTTATGCCGCCAGGGAATCGCGGCCAAGGCCGCTCCCACCGTCCTGCGCTCAAGGAATCCATATCTGCACACATAAGACAATGCCAAGCCGCGGAAATCAGCGGTAATCTGTGTAATCCGCGCAATCTGCGTAATCTGCGTCGAAAAATCCTGGCACCATCCTGACTAACACCGTATCCATGAAGAACTTCCTGCCCCTCGCCCGATTTCGCGACTTCGCCGTGCTCATCGCGGCTGCTGTCGTCGCTTTTGCTCCGGCCGCCCACGCCGCCTACCCGGAAAAGCCCATCCGCCTGATCGTCGTCTACCCGGCGGGCGGCACCACCGACGCCGTGGCGCGGGCGTTGGCCGAAAAGCTCGGCAGCCAGATGGGCCAGCAATTCATCGTCGAGAACAAGGGCGGTGCCGGCGGCGCCATCGGCATCGACGCGATGGCAAAGTCCGCGCCCGACGGCTACACGCTGGCGATCTCCGCCGTGAGCCCGATCACGTTGCTGCCGCATCTCGGCAAGCTGCCATTCGATCCGGTCAACGACGTGGCGCCGGTCGCCAGCGTGATGTATTCGCCGGTCTACGTGCTGGCGACGCCCGCGTTCACCGGCAAGACCTTTGCCGACGTGCTCGCGCAGTCGAAGGCGAAGCCCGGCGCGATCCGCGTCGCGACCAGCGGCATCGCCACGCTCGGCCATCTGATGGTCGAAAGCATCAAGGCAAAGAGCGGGCTGGAGCTGATCCACGTGCCGTACAAGGGCGGCGGCCAGGTGGTGACCGATGCCGCGGGCGGCCAGTTCGAACTGTTCACCACCAACCCGAGCCCGGCCGCCAACGGCCAGATGCAGAAGGGCACGCTGAAGGTTCTCGCCGTCGGCGCACCGCAACGGCTGGCGTCGTTCCCGAACGTGCAAACGCTCGCCGAGCTGGGCTTCCCGGAGGCCAACATGACCAGCACCTTCGGCATTTTCGCGCCGGCCAAAGTGCCCACCGACATCATCAACCGTCTGCACGCCGAGGTCGCCAAGGCCATCGCCACGCCCGACATGACGCAACGCCTGACCCAGCTCGACAACGTGCCGGCCGTGATGAGCCCGGCCGAATTCACCCGCTTCATCCGCGCCGAATCGGCGACCAACGCCAAGATCGTCCGCGAGCGTGGCATCAAAGCCGATTGAGGCTGGCACTACACGCACCTGCATCCATGTGGCGGTGGCAAGACCCGCACAGCATGTTCGGCGTAGCCATTGTGTAACGTCGCGCAGAGGCTCTCGTTTGACGCAGATTTGCACAGATTTCACGCAGATTCGCGCTGATTTCAATCGAATTGATCTGCGGCAATCTGCGTTAAATCAGCGGTAATCTGCGTCAAGGTCTTTGCTGCCAGTTCTCGGCTATCGCAATAGCAACCCGATACACCGGGACAACGGCAGATTCATCCAGAACACCATCGCAGGAACAGCAATGTCAAAAGCCGACGACCTTCGCAGCCAGTTGATCCGCAGTTTCGCCACGCCCGACGCGAGCTGGAGCAGCTTCACACGTGCGCCGCACTACGAGAGCCACGGCGTGCGCCTCGCGCGTGGCACTGCCGCGAAGAAGCTCGGCATGTCGGTCGACATCGTGCCGCCGGGCAAGCGCGCTTGCCCGTATCACTTTCATTACGCCGAAGAAGAAGCCTTCATCGTGCTCGAAGGCAGCGGCACGCTGCGCGTCGCGGGCGAGATGCTGCCCATCGCGGCAGGCGACGTGATCTTCATCCCGCCGGGGCCCGAGTATCCGCACCAGATCCTCAACACGTCCGACGCGCCGCTCAAATACCTCTCGCTCAGCGTCAACGCCGATCTGGAAATCTGCGAGTACCCCGATTCCGGCAAGTACCTGGCGATGGCCACCGGCGCACGTGGCCGCAGCGACACGTTGCTGCAGGACGGTCGCATGCATCGCGTTGCTACCGATCTTGACTACTGGGATGGTGAGGTTTGATTTAGGCCTCATTCGCTGGAATCGCAAGCGTTCCGACCTACGGCGCTAGGTTGTGTACTTGTTTGCTTATTGCCCGCGGCACACTGTTATGTTCGCGCTGGGCACCGCGCCCCGTCGGACTTCATTCTACGGTGCTAGCCCTTCTGTGGAGGCAGCATCAAAATCCACACGTCCTTGCGTTGACTTTCGCACCAACCGTGAGACTTCAGAGTATGCGTGCCGTCCAGCTCGATCCCATAGCCGTCCCGTTCAGTGATAACACCGTAAAGCTTGCTGGCGTCCATTGGAAAGACAACGGAACTACTGTCATCGACCTCATCTCAAAGGGCTCCGGTCGTCGAGCGCGAGTCGAGTTTTTGGACGATTGCGGCTTGAGAATTTTGGACGAGTTGGACTTAGCAAGTATGTGGATAGGGGCTGTTCCAGGCGTATTTGAGAAGACTTGGTTGTTCGAGGTCCATGCAGGAGGTTGGTTCGACCTTGAAGCGACGCGTCACGACTTCTACACGAAGCATGAGTCACCGATTCGGGAATTTCTGGTTACCGGGTATCGGGAATGCGTGTCCATCCTTTCGAGGCTTGAACCAACGATTGTCGAAATGGACGCGGCGCTTGATGTTTGATACGAAGGACACCAGGACCTCACGGCGGCAATGTTCGGTTCAGTGGAAACTCATTGCTGCTCAGTCCCTTTCATACGCGAGCGCGTGATCACCAATCCTCACGACTTACTGGAAGCCGTTACGACTGTGGACGGTACTCCACTCGCCACAATCTGCCCGCGCAGGTACGGTTGACGCTGACGCGTTGCCACCGAGCGAGTTGCCAATCCTGTCTGCCAAAATCCCCAAATGATCGGCCCCCTAGTCAACCAGTTAGACACCCACTTCGCCAACGGCGCCCCACGCCACGCGCTTTCCGGCTGGCGTCGCTTTGCGGTGGAGTTCTGGTATTTCGGCATCAAGGAAGCACGGGCTTGCCTGTTTGCGGGGCTGTTCTTTGCTGCGGTGTTCGCGGTGCCACGCGGTGGTGTGTTCGGTGTGCCGCGCTACGACGTGTTGCTGCTGCTGGCGCTGGGCATTCAGGCGTGGATGCTTTACGCGAAGCTTGAGACCTGGGACGAGTTCAAGGCGATCATGCTGTTTCACCTGATGGGGTTTGCGCTGGAGGCGTTCAAGGTGTCGGCCAACGTGAAATCCTGGAGCTACCCGGAGCTCGCTTACAGCAAGGTGATGGAGGTGCCGCTGTTCGCCGGCTTCATGTACGCCGCGGTCGGCAGCTACATCATTCAGGTGTGGCGCGCACTCGACATGCGGGTGGTGAATCATCCGCCGTACTGGATGACAGGGTTGGTGGCGGTGGCGCTCTATGTGAACTTCTTCACCCATCGCTACATCGGCGACTTTCGCTGGTATTTCGGCGCCATTGCACTCGGGCTCTACGCGCGCTGCTGGGTGGAGTTTCGCCCGCTCGACCGCACGCGGCGGATGCCGCTGATTGTGGGCCTGGTCCTCGTCGGCTTCTTCATCTGGCTGGCCGAGAACGCGGGCACCTTCTTCGGGCTCTGGAAATACCCCAATCAGCTCGGTGCGTGGACCACCGTGCATCTGGGCAAGTGGAGCTCATGGACGGCGCTGACTCTGCTCACGTTCGCCATCGTGGTGAACCTGAAGCATGTGAAGGAACGCATTCACCTTGCGCCCTGATGGTCCGGAGAAACATCGTTTGTATATCTGTGGAAGCGGGCTTGCCCGCGCCCACAGTTGCCAGCTCGTTGTGTCGCGTCAATCGGGACGCGCGACCAAGGCACGCAGGGCGCAGCGATAATCAGAACATGGCCACCCACACCCTGCTCATCTACATCCTCGCCGCCTTCGGGCTTTCGCTGACGCCGGGGCCGAACAGCCTTCTGGTGCTGACGCACGGCGCGCTACACGGACACCGTCGCACCTGGTTCACGGTCTGGGGCGGCGCGCTCGGCTTTCTGCTGCTGATTGCGTTGTCGATGGCGGGGATTGGCGCGCTATTGAAGGCGTCGGCCCATGCGCTGATCGTGCTCAAACTGATCGGCGGCGCTTACCTGATCTGGCTGGGTATCCAGCTCTGGCGCTCGCCGCCGGTGCTGATGGCCGATGCCGCGCCTGCCGTGCAGACCAGCGGTGGCGCCATGTTTCGCCAGGGCCTGCTGACGGCGATTTCGAACCCGAAGGCGCTGCTCTTTTACGGCGCTTTCCTGCCGCAGTTCATCGATTCCACGCGCGATCTGCTGCCGCAGTTCATCCTGATGGCCAGCATTTTCGTGGCGGTGGAAATCCTCGTGGAATGGCTCCTCGCCCTGCTCGCGCATCGCATCCGTCCGCTGCTGCAACGCGCGGGCCGCAAGTTCAATCAAATCTGCGGCGGCATGTTCATGGCGATGGGCGTGGCGTTGCCGATGACGCGGTAGCGCGGTCGCCTCCGCATTTCGGACTATCCCTGTACCCGCGCCCGCCACGCCGCCCGATAATCCGGCGAGCGCCGCAGTTCAGGGCAGCGCAACAAGGAGGATTGGACGTCATGCAGTATCCCGTTCGTCGTGCGCTCGCCGCACTCGTCACCGTTGCCGGCCTGGTCGCAGCGGCAGCCGCGCAGTATCCGAACAAACCGATCAAGTGGGTCGTGCCCTATCCGCCGGCGGGCACCACCGATGTGCTGGCGCGCATCGTGGCGCAGTGGCTCAGCGAGAACATCGGCCAGCAGGTGCTGGTGGAGAACAAGCCCGGCGCCGGCAACAACATCGGCACCGAATTCGTGATCAATTCACCGCCGGATGGCTACACCATGCTGCTGGTCAATCCAGCCAACGGCATCAACGCCTCGCTGTACAAAAAGCTCCCGTTCAACTTTGTGCGCGACATCGCGCCGGTTGCCGGGCTGGTGCGCTCGCCGAACGTGATGGAGGTGACCAACAAATTGCCGGTGAAGACGGTGGCCGAGTTCATCGCCTACTGCAAGGCCAATCCCGGCAAGGTGAGCATGGCGTCGTCGGGCAACGGCACCTCGACGCACCTCTCCGGCGAACTGTTCAAGTCGATGACCGGCTGCAACATGGTGCACGTCCCGTACAAGGGCGCCGGCCCGGCGTTGACCGATCTGATCGGCGGCCAGGTGCAGGTGTTCTTCGACAACCTGCCGTCGTCGGCCGGCCACCTCAAGAGCGGCAACCTGCGCGCGCTCGCCGTCACCTCCACCACGCGTGACCCGTCGTTCCCCGACGTGCCGACCGTGGCCGACACGGTGCCCGGCTACGAAGCGACCGCGTGGTTCGGCGTCGGCATGCCGAAAGGCACACCGCGCGAAGCCATCGACAAGATGAACGCCGCGATCAACAAGGCGCTCGCCGACCCGAAACTGCGCGCCCGCCTCGCCGAACTCGGCGGCTCACCGATCCCCGGCACACCGGAAGACTTCGGCAAAACCATCGTTGCCGAGACGGAGAAGTGGGCGAAGGTGGTGGCGTCTTCCGGGGCGACGGTGGATTGAAGGTCGCGGCGCGGCGATAGCCACGTCAATGACCCCACGCCCGTCAGCCACCGGGCGGGCAACCGGTGCAGGCGAAGGACGGTGGTCGCGCCGGTTCGGCGCTATTGATCGCCCTGCTCTGGCTCAGTGTCCGGCACCGCAGCCAGCGCCGCGCGAAACGCTTTGGCGTTGGCGCGTACTGCCCTCGCCTTTACATAGTCTTCGGCAGCGAGCGCCGCCAGTTTTTCGGCGAGCGCGGTAGCAGCCAACTGGTTGATCGAGACGCCTTCTTTTTCCGCGTAGACACGCGCGCCCTGATGGATGGACTCAGGCAGACGGAGACTCAGCGTACTCATGACTTCAATCCTTCCATGCGATCAAGAAACTGTCGTGGTGTGACGACCGCCAAATCAAACTTGCTGGCCGCTGCGAAATCGCTCACGTTATGGGTTACCAGAAAATCGGCAGCCGCGTTCACCGCAGTCTCAAGCACCATCTCATCCTTGGGATCTGCAAGCTGAGGGCGCCACAGAAAGTGAATGCTCTGAAAGCGCGCCACGGAACACAGCATGTCGAGCACCGCATCAATCTGTTCCCTGTGCAGCGGAATCAGGCCCGGGCGATGTAGCACCGACTCATACTCCATCACCAGCGGAACAGAAATTACCGCTTCAAACTTTTTGTCCGGCAGCGCTGCGAGCAAGCCGAACGAAGCACCACGCCGGGAGCGTAGCGCGCTGACCCAGACATTGGTATCGACAACGATAACAGGACAACGCGCCATGGTATCGCATATGATACCAAGAAGCCGTGCCGGCGCTACCGATGACGGCGCCTCACTCGACCTTGATCCCCGTCTCTTTGGCGAGTTGCGCCCACTTGACGCCGTCCGCCTTGAGGAAGTCGGCGAACTGTGCCACGGGCATCGGGCGCGGTTCGGCGCCTTGTGCCAGCAGGCGGTCGCGAATCTCGGCGCCAGCGGCATACACTGCGGTTTCCTGAATCAGTTGCAAAAGGACTTGCCCGATGACTACGGAATCCGTCATTTCTTCCCGTGCCTCGCGCGCCGCCGGGCGCCGAGCGCCGGCTGCCCTGCTGCTTGCTTGCTGCACCTTCGCCGCCGGCGTCGCCCAGGCCGGCATCACGCTCTACGAGCACGACGGCTTTCGCGGCCGCGCCATTACCATCAACTCGCGGGTCGGCAACCTGACCAACAACGGTTTCAACGACATCGCCTCGTCCGCCTACGTCGACAGCGGCACTTGGCTGGCATGCGAGGACGACAACTTCCGCGGCCGCTGCGTGGTGCTGCAGCCGGGCAGCTACGGCTCCCTGCAGGCGCTTGGCATGCAGGACAACATCACCTCGGTACGCCCGTACCGCCGCGGCGAAGGCAACTGGGACGCGCCGCCGCCACAGGGGGCGCCGAACTACGGCTACTACCGGCGCCCGAACGAGCAGGTGTTCGACGCCATGGTCACTTCGGTGCACGCGGTGAGCGGCAGCGGCGAGCAGCGTTGCTGGTATGAACAGCAAGCGGCGCCTGTCCAGAGCAACCAGAACGTCGGCGCCGCCATCATCGGTGGCATCCTCGGCGGCATTCTTGGCCACCAGGTCGGCGGCGGCCGCGGCAACGATGCGGCGACGGCGGCCGGTGCCATCGCTGGCGCAGCGATCGGCGCCAACGCCGGCGGCGACGCCAACCTGCCCTACTCGCGCAACGTGCGCCGCTGCGACAACGTGGGTGGCCCGCCGGCCTACTACGAGGTGACTTATAACTTCCGCGGTCAGGATCATTACATCCAGATGAGCTATCCGCCGGGTCGCACCATCGTGGTCAATCGCTTGGGCGAGCCACGGCAGTAGCCGGCCGATTCGCCACTCCCTCCCCGTTCGCCGGGGAGGGTTGGGGGGGCGGCATGAAGGCGGCGGTCACTTTCGGGTGGACGCTCTGGCGAGACTGCTTACCCTCTCCCAACCTCCCCGGCAAGCGGGGGAGGAACGCTCTCCAGCCCTTCCGCACTCGGCTGCCGAGTCAGCTTGCCAGTCAGTTACTTCCGTTGACGGCGCGGTGCGCGCCGCCGTCGCGGCCGTTCAGCTTTTTGCCAGATTGCCCAATTCAATTGGGCTTGCGGCGATATTTTCCCGGAAGTCGACTTCCGGTCGTTTCATGACGTTAGCCCAATTCCAATAAGGCTTTCACCAAAAAGCTGATGGCCGAACCGCCGACAGTCGTTTACACCCGTCCACGCAGCCGCGCGCCCATCGCTTCGCCCAAGGCCTGCACGCCGGTTGCCGGGCGTACCATGACCTCGAATTCGACGATCTTGCCGTCGGCGCCGAAACGGATCATGTCGATCCCTTTGAGTGCGCGTTTCTGTTCGCCGTCGCCAACGTCGGCGCTGAACTCCAGTACCACCGACTGCCCGTCGTCGCTGACGAAGCTGCGGTGATAGGTGAAGTTGGAGAACACCTGCTCCGCCGTTTGCAGGATCAGCGCGACCGCGGGTGCGCCGGCGTAGGGCTTGTGCGCCACCGGCGAGCGGAACACCGCATCCGCCGCCAGCAAGGCCGGCAGACCGCCGGTGTCGCGCGCACGGATCATCGCGTGCCACGCCGCCAGCGTGGCGTCCGCCGCCGGGATCAGAGAGGTGGCCACGGCGCCCATCAGGCGGCCTTCCGGACCAGGCCTTCGGCCTCCAGCGCCGCCTGCACCGCCGGCCGCGCGGCCATGCGCGCCATGAAGGCCTGCAGATTGGCAAACTTCGAGAGGTCGAGGCCGACCGCCTTCGCCCAGTTGGTGACGGTGAACAGATAGGCGTCGGGCACGCTGAAGCTGTCGCCCATCAGGTACTGCTTGCCGGCGAGCTGGGCATCGACGAATTCGTACTTCTTGAGCAGCAGTTCGCGCAACACCGGCTTGAAGTCCTCCGGCGTGGTCGGCCGGAACAGCGGCGAATAGCCCTTGTGCAGTTCGCTGGTGATGAAGTTCAGCCACTCCTGCACGCGATAGCGCTCGAAGCTGCCGTTGGCGGGCGCGAGCTTCTTGTCCGGCGCCTGGTCGGCGATGTACTGCACGATGGCCGGGCCTTCGGTCAGGCGCTCGCCATTATCGAGCTCGAGCAGCGGCACCGATCCTTTCGGGTTGATCGTGTAGTAGTCGGTGCCGTCGTCCAGCGCATGCGTCTTGGTGCTGGCGCGCACCAGCGTGAACGGCAGGCCGGACTCGCGCAGCACGATGTGGGGGGACAGCGAGCAGGCGCCGTTGCTGTAGTAGAGCTTCATCCAATGACTCCTCGAAAAAAAACTGCGGCCCGGCGGGACGATTCCGCACCGGGCCGATCAAGGGCATTTTGGCGCAAAGCGCTGTCGAACAAGCGCGTTGTGACCGCAATGAACGCATGACGGGCATTCCAGCAGCGCATGCGAGCGCCAGCGGCGGCGTAGGGTGGGCAACTTGTTGCCCACGCGGACGTCATTCACCACGTAACCCGGCCGCCTGGCGCGGCGGCCCACC
>JAPUER010000044.1:0-3850 GCA_027492485.1 Betaproteobacteria bacterium | reverse complement strand
GGGCCTGTCCGGCCGGGCTGGCGCGCCCCGGCGGGGGCGTGGGGGGGGCATGTGGTCCCCCCCGGTTACTACTTACCCCGCGCAACCGGTCCTCGTGTCGCGACGGCACTCCGCGTGGGCAACAAGTTGCCCACCCTACGTCAAGCCGATGCCGGCTTGCCTTCCAGCGCGTATTGCACGGCGTCCGCCGGCTGTTTCGGCGTGCCTTCGTTGCGCCAGGCGTCGTACTTCGCCTTCGCTTCGGCGCCGTAGCGCTTGTAGATGAAGTAGCCGATGGCGGCGACGACGGCGACCACGAACATCGACTTCAGCAGCCGCGCCCAGGCCACCAGCACGGCGATGCCCATGCCGAGCGCCACCCACTTGACCCACCAGGTGCCGGTGAAGGTCATGTAATTGATGAACCAGCAGAGACCGACGACGAAGATGAACTTGAACGGCATCACCACGGCGCGAACGACATCGGACACCGGGTTGTTGAAGAGGATATTGAGCGGTTTCATGGTTCGGTTCCCCCGAAATAGGCGCTGCGACATCGCAGTGAGACGAATTCTGCGCAGCCGCCGCCGGACCGCCACTGGCGTGCGATGAAGCGCAGGCGCCGGTCGCCAGTGGCAGCGCGGCTTCGCCAACCGCCGGCGGCAACGGCTGCCGGCGCGCCGCCGGATGCTCTACATTGCGGCGATGGACGACCTGCCGAATCTGCCATCGCAATATTTCGATACCGCGCCCGGCATCCGCCTGCACGCCAAAGTGGCGGGCCCGGCCGGCGCGCCGACGCTGCTCTTCGTGCATGGCTTCCCCGAGTTCTGGTACGCGTGGCGGCGGCAGCTCCCGGATTTCGCCCGCGACTTTCGCTGCGTGGCGATCGATCTGCGCGGCTTCAACCTGTCGTCGCAGCCGGCGGACGTGGCGTCCTACACGGCCGCGGCGCTGATCGGCGATCTGGTCGCCATGATCGAAGCGCTCGGCGCACCGCTGCGCGCGGTGATCGCTCACGACTGGGGCGGCGCGGTGGCGTGGGGGCTGGCGGCGCAGCGGCCCGATCTGATGCAGAAGTTCGTGGTGCTCAATTCGCCGCACGCGATGCTGCTTGCCCAGGCGCTGGCGCGGGATGCGGCGCAAATCGCCGCCAGCCAGTACATGAACTGGCTGCGTCGCCCCGGCGCCGAAGACGCGCTCGCCGGGGACGATTTTCAGCGGCTGCTGGCCATGCTCGGCGAATTGAGCGAGACCGAGCAGGCAGCGTACCGCGCCTGCTGGCAGCGCGGCCTGAGCGGCGGCTGCAACTATTACCGCGCCTCGCCGCTGTACCCCGACACGGCGGACACGCCGGGCCGGATGGCCGCCTTCGCGGCGGCGCTGCAGCCGGCGCAGTTCCGCGTCACGGTGCCGACGCAGATCGTCTGGGGTACCGGCGATCGCGCGCTGCGGCCGGTGCTGATCGAGGGCATCGAGGCGCATGTGCCGAACCTGCGACTGCACCGCATCGAGGGCGCCGGGCACTGGCTGGCACGCGAAAACGCCGACGAAGTGAACGCCGTGCTGCGCGCGTTTCTGGCGGCGGATTGACGCCCGACCAACGGCTCGACCGGGACGCTCCCGTCAGCGCCCCGTCATGTTGAGCGCAGCGAAACATCCGGTAGCAAGGATCAATGCGCGTGGCCGCAGGTCCGTCGGCCCACCGATCCTTCGCGACGCTCAGGATGACAATCTTTACCTTGCCGCCTGACGCGGTCGCTCGCTACACTTTCCGCATGAAAACCCGCCTCGCTCTCCCTTCGCTCTCCACCTGGCTCGGCCTCGAAGTGGCCATCTCCGACTGGGTGACGATCACCCAGCAACGGATCGACCAGTTCGCCGAGGCAACCGGCGACCATCAGTGGATTCACGTCGATCCGGCACGGGCCGCGAAAGAGTCGCCGTTCGGCGCCACCGTCGCGCATGGCTTTCTGACGCTGTCGCTGGTGCCGATGCTGAAGGACAACTGCATGGAGTACACCGGCGTCAGGATGGGCGTGAACTACGGCACTAACCGCGTCCGCTTCATGGCGCCGGTGAAGGTCAACTCGCGCGTGCGCGGCCGCTTCAAGCTCGCCGCCATCGAGGAGATCAAGGGCGGCATGCAGATGACCTGGGAATGCACCATCGAGATGGAAGGCCACGCCAAACCGGCCTGCGTCGCCGAACTGGTGTCGCGGGCTTACGCGTAGCACGCGTGGGCCGGCGAGGCCTTGAGCTTCGCCAGATCGTCCGCCGTCAACCAGCGCCATTGGCCCGGCGCCAGCGCCGGGTCGAGCGCTAGCCCGCCGATGCGCGAGCGGTGCAAGGCCTCGACGCGGTTGCCGACCGCCGCCAGCATGCGCTTGACCTGGTGATATTTGCCTTCGGTCAGCGTTAGCGCGATGCGCGTGGCGGCCAGCCGCTCGCAATGCAGCGCGGCAACCGGTTCGGGATCGTCGTTGAGCACCACGCCGGCCAGCAGCGCCGCGATCTGGCCATCGTCGACGTCGTGCTTCGCCGTCACCTCGTAGATCTTGGCCACATGATGCTTTGGCGAGGCCATGCGATGAATGAACTGGCCGTCGTCGGACAGGATCAGCAGCCCCGTGGTGTCCTGATCGAGCCGGCCGATGGCCTGCACGCCGTTGACCGAGGATTTGGTGGGGCGCTGGCGCAACGGCGCCGGCAATAGTTCATAGACGGCCGGCCAGTGCTTCGGCTGCTGCGAGCACTCGTAACCGGCCGGCTTGTTGAGCATCACGTAAGCGCGCTCGTGGAACGGCCAGTGTTCACCATCGACGGTCAGCGTCAGCCCGTCGGTCGCAACCTCGGCGCTGCCGTCACGCAGCACGTCGCCCGCGATCTGCACGCCGCCACCGGCAAGCAACGCATCGCACTGGCGGCGGGTGCCGAAGCCCTGGCTGAACAGGATTTGCTGGAGCTTCATTGATTCCCGACATTCGCCCGCCCGCCGGACCAATGCGTCACTTCGCTGTCATGCGGATGGCGCCGTCGAGGCGGATCACCTCGCCATTGAGCATGGTGTTGTCGAAGATGTGCATCGCCATCGCGGCAAATTCGGTCGGACGGCCGAGGCGCGGCGGGAACGGTACCGAGGCGCCCAGGCTGGCCTGCACCTCTGCCGGCAGCGAGGCCATCATCGGCGTCTCGAACAGCCCCGGCGCAATGGTCATCACGCGGATGCCGAAGCGCGCCATCTCGCGGGCGATCGGCAACGTCATGCCGACCACGCCGGCCTTCGATGCCGCATACGCCGCCTGCCCGATCTGGCCGTCGAAGGCGGCGACGGAGGCCGTGTTGACGATCACGCCGCGCTCGCCATCGGCCAGCGCCGGCAGCGCCTGCATCGCCGCTGACGCCTGATTGATCAGGTTGTAGCTGCCGATCAGGTTGATCGCGACCACCTTGCTGAACTGGGCAATGCCACTCGGGCCTTCCTTGCCGACGACTTTCTGCGGCGTGCCGATGCCGGCGCAGTTGATCAGGCCGCGCAGTTCGCCGAAAGCGACCGCCGCGGCCACGACGGCTTTGGCATCGGACTCGCTGGTGACATCGCATTTGACGTACCGGCCACCCAGTTCGGTGGCGACTGCCGTGCCGTCCTGAATGTCGGCGATCAACACTTTGGCGCCCTTGGCCGCCGCGGCGCGTGCCGTCGCGGCGCCCAGCCCCGATGCGCCGCCGGTGACGATGACTACCTTGCCCGAAAGATCCATTGTTCTCCCCTTCCCGTCCCTGGTTAACGTTAACGTCAAGCTGAATTATCGGATATCGCCTCATCGCCGCGAGGCAACAGCGATGGCGGCGTCAAAACCGCTACAGTACG
>JAPUER010000043.1 GCA_027492485.1 Betaproteobacteria bacterium | reverse complement strand
CTACCTACAACGCTTCTCACCATCTGATCGTGGACTTGTTCAGCGTTGCCTTAGTGCGCATGGGAGTGCCCCCGATGCGGCTTGAAGTCATGAACGCTATTGACGGCGTCGAATTTAGTACGTGCTACCAGAGGCGTGTGGTTGCCGACGTCGATGGCGTGCCCGTCAACATCATTTCACTCCCCGATCTCAAGGCAAACAAAGCAGCCACGGGGCGTAACAAGGACAAGGCAGACCTAGACTATTTGCCTTGAACGCAAGCTGGCGACGCCGCAAGAAAACGGCCGCATTTGCGGCCGCTTGTCAGTGCAAAGCAAGACCGCTCAGTGCCCGAGGATCTTCGACAGGAAGTCTTTCGAGCGATCCGTTTGCGGATTGTTGAAGAACTCGTGTGGCGTGTTCTGCTCGACGATCTGACCCTGATCCATGAAGATCACGCGGTCGGCGACGGCCTTGGCGAAGCCCATTTCGTGCGTTACACAGAGCATGGTGATGCCCTGGCTGGCCATCTCCACCATCACGTCGAGCACTTCCTTGATCATTTCCGGGTCGAGCGCCGAGGTCGGCTCATCGAACAGCATGATTTTGGGCGTCAGGCAAAGCGCGCGGGCGATTGCCACGCGCTGTTGCTGGCCGCCGGAGAGTTGCAGCGGATATTTGCCGGCCTGCTCGGCGATGCGCACCCGCTTCAACTGCGCCATCGCCTTTTCTTCGGCTTCCTTTTTCGGCACCTTGCCGACGTACATCGGCGATAGCGTCAGGTTCTCCAGCACGGTCAGGTGCGGGAACAGGTTGAACTGCTGGAACACCATTCCCACGTCCTTGCGGATGCGGTCGATGGCTTTGACGTCATCGGTCAGCTCGGTGCCGTCGACGATCAGGCGACCTTCCTGATGTTCTTCCAGCCGGTTGATGCAGCGGATCATCGTGGACTTGCCGGAACCGGACGGCCCGCAGATGACGATGCGCTCGCCGCGCTTCACCTGCAGGTTGATGTCGCGCAACACATGGAAACTGTTGCCGTACCACTTGTTGACCTTGTCGAAGACGATGATGTTGTCTTGTGCCTGGGTTGTCATATGGGTCGTCCCCGGTTAGCGCAATTTGGACTTGTTGACCTGCTTCTCGATCCACAGGCTGTAGCGGCTCATGGCGAAGCAGAAGGCGAAGTAGATCGCCACAATGAAGAGGTACCCTTCGAGCTTGTAGGGGCGCCAGTCGGCGTCGGAGTTGAGCGCCAACCCGAGCGAACCGGTCAGTTCGTACATCGACACGATGGAAACGAGAGAGGTGTCCTTGAACAGGGAGATGAAGTTGTTCATGATGCCGGGCACCACCATCGCCAGCGCCTGCGGCAGGATGATCTTGCGCTGCGTCTGCCAGTACGACAGTCCGAGCGATGCGGCCGCTTCGGTTTGACCCTTCGGCATCGCCTGCAGGCCGCCACGAATCACTTCGGCCATGTAGGCCGCGGCGAACAGGGTGATACCTGCCAGTGCGCGAATCAGAACGTCGATCGTGACGCCCTGCGGCATGAACAGCGGAAACATGAACGACGCCATGAACAGCACCGAAATCAGCGGCACACCACGCACCAGTTCGACGTAGATCGTGCAGAAACTGCGGATCGCGGGCAAGTGCGAGCGGCGGCCCAGTGCAACCAGCAGCGCGAGCGGGAAGGCGAGCACCAGCGAAATCGTGGTGAGCATGATGGTCAGCGGGAGGCCGCCCCAGCGATCGGTGGTGACCTTGCTCAGCCCCATCATGCCGCCGGACATCAGCACAAAGTAGGCCGCCAGCACGACGATCCACAGCACAGCCAGCCATTTGTTCCAGAACACGCGCGTGCAACTGGCGATGACCAGCGCCACCATCAGCAGCGTTGCGACCAGCGGGCGCCACTGTTCGTCGAACGGGTAGCGACCGAACAGGATCAGGCGATACTTTTCCCTGATCACGCCCCAGCAGGCGCCCACGCCATCGGCGCGGCAGGCGTCGGCGTTGGCGACGGTGGTGGCGGTGAACACGGCCCAGTTGAGGAACTTGGGCAGAAACCAGAGCAGCAGACCGCCGACGATGAGCGTTGTCAGCGCGCTCTGCCAGCTTCCGAACAGGTTGGCACGAATCCAGGGCATCAGCCCCTCGGTCTTGACCGGGGCAGGTCGCGGCGGGAGCGATTGAAAGACGATGGTGTCAGCCATGGTGATCTCCTAGCGCTCCTTGATGGCTGCCTTGGCGTTGTACCAGTTCATGAAGAACGAGGTGGACAACGAGGTTGCCAGATACACCAGCATGATGAGCGCGATGCACTCGACGGCGCGCCCGGTCTGGTTGATCGCGGTGTTGGAGATCGACACCACATCGGGATAACCGATCGCTACCGCCAGCGACGAATTCTTGGTGAGGTTCAGGTACTGGTTTGTCATCGGCGGGATGATCACGCGCAGCGCCTGCGGCAGCAGCACTTTCTGCATCTCCTGGCCCTTGCTCAAGCCCAGTGCCTGCGCGGCCTCGCTCTGCCCGCGGGCGACCGACTGGATGCCGGAGCGCACCACCTCGGCCACGAAGGCGGCGGTGTAGAGCACCAACCCCATCAGCACCGCCATGAACTCGGGTGTCAGCGAGCCGCCGCCCTCGACGGCGAATTCGCCTTTCGTCGGCACCGCCCAGGTGGTAGGCATGCCGCCGGCGACCCAGCCGATCAGCGCGCCGGCAATCACGATGGCAAGCGGCACCAGGAACATGCTGCCGAGCTGCCCGGTTTCCTCGAATTTCTTTTGCGTGCGGCGCCGGAACCACCACGCGGCGAGCACGCCGATCGCGGCGCCGATCATGGTGGCGAAGTGCGAGCTCGACCATTCCGGAATCGGGAACGACAGGCCGCCTTTGCTCAGGAAGAACGGCCCGACGTGCTTGGCCTCGCTGATTTCGGGCAGCAGTTCGGTGAACAGCAGATACCACATCAGCAGCTGAATCAGCACCGGCACATTGCGGAACAGTTCGACGTAGGCCTGACAAAGCCCGCGCACCAGGCCGTTGCGCGAGAAACGACCGACGCCGACCAAAGTACCGAGAATCGTGGTCAGCACGATGCCGACGATGGCAACGCGAAGCGTGTTGCTGACGCCGATCAGGAAGGCCTTCCAGTAAGGATCGTTGGAGTCGAAGTGGAACAGCGATTCGCCGATGTCGAACCCCGCGGGCGATTTCAGGAAGTCGAAGCCTCCCTGAATGCCACGGATGCGCATGTTCTCTGCGGTGTTATGCGCCAGAAACCAGGCGACGCCGCCGATCAGGATGACGGCGATGATCTGGTAGAGCAGTCCGCGGAAGGCCTGACTGCGCCAGGACCAGTCGCGCTTTTTGGGTGGAGTTCGTGGTGCAACTGCCATGCATGTCCCCGCTATAGGTGTTATCCGGCAATCAGGATTTCTTGGCGATCCTGTTAGCGGGAATGCGCTGATGAGAATCTCATCAATGCCTTCTCGCTAACCCTCTCCCATGAGGGGAGAGGATGGGTTCGACACCAAGCAGCTAGTCAAACTATGGTTCAGACGCAGCGAGCGGGATGCAGTGCTAGGCGCTTGTCGGCGACGCGTACTGGCGTACGCGAGCCGGCAAGCACCGGCGCGATGCGCCCGCGCAGCAAGTTTTAGCGAACAGGATAGGCGTACATCAAACCACCTTTGTTCCACTGGTTGTTCGCGCCGCGCGGCAGTTTGAGCGCCGACTTAGGACCGACATTACGCTCGAAGATCTCGCCGTAGTTGCCGGTGGCCTTCAGTGCGCGGGCCATCCATTCCTTGTCGAGACCGAGCAGCTTGCCCGTGTCTTCCGTGGTGCCCAGGATGCGCTGCACCACCGGGTCCTGGCTCGACTTCATCTGGTCGACGTTGGCTTGCGTCACGCCGTACTCTTCGGATTCGAGCAGGCCGTGAATGACCCACTTGGTGATTGCGAACCATTCGTCGTCACCGCGGCGGACCATCGGGCCAAGCGGCTCTTTCGAAATCAGTTGCGGCAGGATCACGTGCTCGTCGGGGTTCTTCGCTTCCTTGTTACGAACGGAGGCAAGGCCCGATGCGTCCGTGGTGTAAGCCACGCAGCGACCGGAGAAGTAGGCGCCGGTAGCGGCTTCGACTTTTTCGAACACCACCGGCTTGATGCCCAGGCCATTGGCTTTGGAGAAGTCGGTCAGGTTCTTCTCGGTCGTGGTGCCGGACTGCACGCAGACGGTTTGACCCTTGAGCTGCTTGGCATCCTTGATCTTCGATTTGGTGGTGACCATGAAGCCCTGGCCGTCGTAGTAGGTCACGCCGGTGACATGCAGACCGAGCGACGCGTCGCGGGTCAGCGAGAAGGTGGTGTTGCGCGACAGAATGTCGACTTCGCCGGATTGCAGCGCGGTGAAGCGTTGCTGGGCATTGAGCGGCACCCACTTCACTTTGTTGGCGTCGCCGAGCACAGCTGCCGCGATGGCCTTGCAGATGTCGACGTCAAGCCCCGACCAGTTGCCGCTGGCATCCGCCTGCGAGAACCCGGCGAGACCGGTGTTGACGCCGCAGACTACCTGGCCGTTCTTCTTGATCTTGTCGAGTGTTGCACCAGCATGAGCCGGAACCGACGCCAGTGCACCGATCGCGAGCAGCGCACCGAGCGCAACCTTGGTCCTCGAAATATTCATTTAGGGTTCTCCTGGAAAATTGAGCAAATGAAAACATGAACACCGACGCCGTGACACGCGTAGGTCAAAACGGCGACAACCAAGTGCCTGTTTGGAGGCATTACACCAGAGATTGCTTTCCGCTGCATACGCAAATGGCATGCCATGATGCGAATTCCAAAATCCGCTCGCGAACGGTCAAATAACCGCGGGAAATCCCTAAGCGTTAGCGACAGAAGATTGCCGATTGCTGCGCCGCAGCGTCGACCATTCTTCCGGAGTCAGCCGATCAGGTGCAGCTCCAGCGACGACACGCCACGCTGGGTGCCGAGCAGCACGATGGCATCGCCGTTCTCGAACACAAATTCGTCCGGCGGCTGCGGCAGCCGGGTGCCGCCACGACGGACTTGAGTCACTTCGACGTCGCCGCCGCGAAAGGACGCGGCGAGTTCGCCCCAGGTGCGACCCACCGCGTTGGCGGCGGCGCCGAGATGCACGGTGTGCAGCAGACGAGCGTCGTCCTCGTTTTCGTTGCCGTCGCTGGCGCCGCGATAAAAGCCTTGAAACAGGCTGTAGCGTTCTTCACGCACCGCGCGAATGCGGCGCAACACTTTCGACAGCGGGGTGCCGAGCAGCAGCAGCGAATGCGAGGCCAACATCAGGCTGCCTTCGAGCACTTCGGGCACCACTTCGGTGGCGCCGGCGGCCAGCAATCGCTCGATCGGCTCCTCGTCGGTGGTGCGCACGACGATCGGCAGATCGTTGCGGATTGAGCGGGCGGTGGCGACGATTTTCAGCGCGGCTTCGAGATCGGCGAACGACACCACCAACGCGCGGGCCCGCTCGACGCCCGCCGCGATCAGCGCCTCGCGGCGACGGGCATCGCCGAAGACGACGTTGTGCACGCTACCGACGGTGCCGCCGATGCCGCCGATGGCTTCGCGCACCCGCTCCGGATCGTGGTCGAGCGCGACGAAGCTGACGCCCTCGGTGTCGAGCAGGCGCGCGAGGTACTGGCCGCTGCGGCCGAAGCCGCAGATCAGCACATGGTCCTGCCGGCCCATGCTCTCCGAGGCAATCTTGAAAATATCGGCCGAACGGGCAAGAAAGTCGCTGGCCGTGATGCGCTTGTTGATGCGTTCGGCGATACGCGGCAGGAACGGCGCCAGCAACATCGAGATCAGCATCGCGGCGATGGCGATCTGCGCCGCCTGCGACGACAGGGCACCGGTGGTCAGGCCAAGCGTGAGCAGCACGAAGCCGAACTCGCCGCCGGGGGCGATGAGGGCGGCGGCGATGTTGGCGTCGGCCGTCTTCAGTCCGAAATAGCGCGCCAGCGGCTGCGCCACGACGACCTTGCCGATCACCAGCAGCAACACGGCCAGAATCACCCAGCCCAGTTGCTGCAACACCAGTCCGCCGTCCAGCTGCATGCCCACCGAGATGAAGAACATGCCGAGCAGCACGTCGCGGAACGGGCGGATATCGTCTTCCACCTGCAACTTGTATTCGGTCTCGGCGATCAGCATGCCGGCGACGAAGGCGCCCAGCGCATGCGGCAGCCCCGCGATGTGGCACAGCCATGCCAGCAGCAGCGTCACCAGCAGCACGTTGAGCATGAACAGCTCGCCGGTCTTGCTGCGCGCCACGATGCGGAACCACGCCCGCAGCACCGGCTGCCCGAAGCCGAGCAGCAGGCCGAGCAGCACGATCACCTTGACGACCAGCCAGCCGGTTTCCATCATGCTCATCTGGGCGCCGACGCCGAGCGCTGGCAGCAGGATAAGCAGCGGCACCACCGCCAGATCCTGGAACAGCAGCACGCCGATCACCGGTTTCGCCACCGGGGCCGACAGTTCGTTGCGCTCGGCCAGCAGTTTGATGCCGATCGCCGTCGACGACATCGCCAGTGCGGCGCCGAGCACGACGGCCGAGGCAAACGACTGGGCGAGAACGAGGGCAATTAGCGCGAACAGCAACAGCGAGAGCAGATACTGCGCCGAGCCGAGTCCGAGCACCAGCCGCCGCATCGAACGGAACTGCGGCAGCGAAAACTCCAGCCCGATCGAAAACATCAGGAACACGATGCCGTATTCGGCGATGGCCCGCGCCTGGGCCGAGTCCGGGATCAGCTTGAACGCCTGCGGCCCGAGCAGCATGCCCACGGCCAGATAGCCGAGCAGCGACGGCAGTCCGAGCCGCCGGCAGACGCCGACCGACAGCACGCTGGCGGCGAGCACGACGACGACAAGAGCAAGCGGGGAATGCATGTCTCGAATCTAGCAGAGGTTCGCCCACCAGCAATGCACGGCGATATTTCGGAACCGCTGTCGTGCCGCCGGACGGGGGACCGACAACATTGCGGCGCGTTGCCGCTGGGTGCCAGCGTTTATCGTTCGCGGCGACGCCGCGGGGCTGTCGTCACAGAATTTTTTGGGGAGGGTGGATGACTACGCAGCAAATCGTGCTCAGCCTGGTATTGGCACTGATGGTGTTTGCCGTTGCGCTTGAACTGAAGGTGGACGATTTCCGCCGCGTGCTGCAAACGCCGAAGGCCGTGCTCTGTGGCCTGATCCCGCAATTCATCCTGCTGCCGATCGGCACCTGGCTGGCAACACTGGCGCTCGATCTGCCGCCCAACGTGGAAGCGGCGATGATTCTGGTGGCAGCTTGTCCCGGCGGCAGCCTGAGCAACGTGGTGACGCACTTTGGCCGCGGCAACACGGCGCTATCGGTGAGCGTGTCGGCGGTGGCGTCGATCATCGCACTGGTGGCGACGCCATTTAATTTCGGCTGGATGATCGCCACCAATCCGGCCACCGCAGGCTGGCTGCGCGAGCTGAACCTCGACGCTTCGGGCATCTGGGTGAGCCTGCTGGTGATGCTGGCGATTCCGATGTCGCTCGGCCTGCTGTTTGCGCACCGCTTTCCGGCGCTGACGGCGAAGCTTCAGAAGCCGCTGGCGAATTTTTCGCTGGCGGCGCTGCTCGCCTTCATCGTGCTCGGGCTGGTGAAGGAGCGGCAATTGCTCACGCTCGGACTGCTGCCGATGCTCGGCATCGTCATCCTGCACAACGCCAGCGGATTGCTGTTCGGCTGGCTGACCAGTGTGGCGATGGGCGTCAGCGAGCGCGACCGCCGCGCCGTGATGATCGAGGGCGGCATGCAGAACTCCGGGCTCGCGCTGGGCATCATCGCCGTGCAGTTCAACGCCGACCTCGGCATGGTCATCATTGCCAGCCTGTGGGGCATGTGGCACATCGTCAGCGGCATGGCCTGCGCACTTTACTGGCGACGCAGCGACGCCCGCTCGGCGGTTCGGCCGGGGCGTGGCTAACTGCGGTCACTGCGTGTTGCATGCTCGGCATGCGGCAATGGCTTTGTGCCGGGAAGCCCAATAAATCTGGGCAAATTGCCAGAAAAGTGCCAAACACGACTTTTTGTAATTCTACCGATTACGCCCAATGCAGATGCGTGTTACAGCAAAAAGCTGCTACTAGAACTTCACCTGCGCGCCAAGCTCCAGCACGCGATTGGTGGGAATCTGGAAATACGCCGTGGCCGATTGCGCGTTGCGCGACATGACGCTGAACAGGCGCTGCCGCCAGATCGAAATGCGGGTGCAGGGGTTGGGCACCAGCACTTCGCGCGAGACGAAGAATGAGGTGTCCATCATCTCGAAGTCGATGCCGTGCTGCTTGGCGTGCGCCAGCGCCTTCGGGATGTCCGGCGCATTCATGAAACCGTAGTGCACGATCATGCGGTAGAAGCCGTGGCCGAGATCGGCGATCTCCAGCCGCTTGGCGCGTGTCACCAGCGGCACGTCCTCGAATTGCACGTGGAGGACGATGTTGCGCTCGTGCAGCACCTTGTTGTGCTTGAGGTTGTGCAGCATCGCCGCCGGCATTTCGTCCGGCGCCGAGGTCATGAACACGGCCGTGCCCTGCACCCGTGCGGCGTCGCGCGACAACGCCTCGATCATCGGCGCCAGCGGCAACGCAGTTTGCTGGCGCTGCTCGGCCATCAGATTGCGGCCGCGTTTCCAGGTGGTCATGAACACCAGCACCACGGCGGCGATCAAGAGCGGGAACCAGCCGCCGTCCGGGATCTTGATTACGGTTGATGCCAGCAGCGACACATCGACCATCGCAAACACCGTCACCGCGACGGCCGCCGCCAGCTTGTGCCATTTCCACAGGCCATAGGCGACCACCGCGAACAGCACGGTGTCGATGCACATCGCGCCGGTGACCGCCAGCCCGTAGGCCGCGGCCAGATTGTCGGTGCTGCGGAAGGCGAGCACCACGATCAGCACCAGCACGAACAGCGTCCAGTTCACCGCCGGCAGATAGATCTGGCCTTCCGAGCGATGCGAGGTGTGGATCACCTGCATGCGCGGCAGGAAGCCGAGCTGGATGCCCTGACGGGCGATCGAAAAGGCGCCCGAGATCACCGCCTGCGAGGCGATGATCGACGCCAGCCCGGCCAGAATCACCATCGGAATCAAAAACGAGTGCGGCACCTGGTCGTAGAACGGGTGCATCGTGCATTGCGCCTTGTCGGCGCAGGTCTGCAGGATCAGCGCGCCCTGCCCGAAGTAGTTCAGCACCAGCATCGGCATCACGAAGGCAAACCATGCCACGCGGATCGGCTTGCGGCCGAAGTGCCCCATGTCGGCATACAGCGCCTCGGCCCCGGTGACCGCGAGCACGGCGGAGCCGAGCACCACGATGAACAGGCCGGGGTTGTGCACCAGAAAGGCCAGCGCGTACCACGGGTTCAACGCGAAGAACACGCGCGGGTTGGACGCGATGTGATAGATGCCAAGGCCGCCGAGCACCAGAAACCAGAGCGCCATCACGGGGCCGAACCAGGCGCTGACCTTGCCGGTGCCGGTGCGCTGCACGTAGAACAGCCCGATCAGGATGACCACGGTGACCGGCACCACGGCGACCAGCCAGTCCTCGTTGATTTCCTTCAGACCTTCCATCGCGCCGAGCACGGAGACCGCCGGCGTCACGATCGAATCGCCGAAGAACAGCGAGACGCCGAAGATGCCAAGCAGCGTCAGCCAGCGCCGTCGTTTGATATTGGTCGCCGTGCGCAGCGCCATCGCCAGCAGCACCATGGTGCCGCCTTCGCCCTGGTTGTCGGCGCGCAGGATCACCAGCGCGTACTTGATGGCGACGACGATCGTCAGCACCCAGAAGATCAGCGACAGCAGCCCGAGAACGTTGGCCTCGGTATAGGCGATGGCGTGCGCCTTGTTGAAGAACACCTCCTTCATCGTGTAGAGAGGGGAGGTACCGATGTCGCCGTAGACCACGCCGACCGCACCTAGGGCCAGAGCGGCGAGATGCTTGCCGCTCATGTGCTTTGCGTCGTGCGACGCATGGGAACTCATGGTTCTTGTTCTTCTTGCAGGAAAGAGCGCGAATTGTATGCCTGTTTTTTGCCTTTTGTGCGGTGCAGCAAAATAGCCGGCGTTACGACTGGCACCTGTTGTTTTTCGGTACCAATCAGGTCCATATTCGAGCACTGCCTGGCGGCAGGTTCCGCACCTTCCAGCGTTGGCGCAGACAGGGGATGATTGCGCCAGCGCCGTCGCACGGCAACGCCTGATTTGGCGATGGGCGCCCGTCGCGGGCCATCGCGACGCAGCCGCAGCGGGCGTCTGCATGGCGGGCGATCGCGATCGACGCGTGCGATTGATCTGAATCGTACTTGGGTAAAGAATTCCCGGATTTCTTTAACTGCATCAATTGCTTTCGTCGGCAATGACACTGGAATAAGAAACTTCGTATTTATCAAATGTCAGTTCGCTGAAGGCAATATGGACCGTCGTAACGCGCTGGCCGCGCTCGCCAGTTTTCCGCTCATTTCACCCATCACCGGGGCGTTCGCGCAGTCTACGGGCGCCCCACGCGGTGCCGCCGCATCCGCCAAGCCGGCGCCGCTCGCGATGGGCGCCGCGATCAACAAGGCGGGGCGACAGCGCATGCTGTCGCAGCGCATGGCCAAGGCTTACGCCCAGATGGGGCTGGGCCTGCTGCCGGATCGGGCGTTCAAGATCTTGAACGAGTCGATTGCGATGTTCGATGCGCACCAGGCTGAACTCGCCGGTTTCGCGCCGAACGCGGAAATCGCGCGCACCTACAGCGAGTTGTCCGGCGCCTGGAAAATCTTCCGCGATTTGCTGGCCACTGCGCCCAACCCGGACAGCGGCGCGCAGGTACAGGACCAAAACGAAGTCGTACTGCGCATCGCCAATCGCGGCGCTGGCGAGCTGGAGCGCCACGCCGGCACAACGATCGGCCGGCTGGTGAATATTTCCGGTCGCCAACGCATGCTGTCGCAGCGCATCGCCAAGTTCTTCATGTTCCGCGAATGGGGGCTGCCGAAGCCGGTCGAGGGCGAACTCAACGCCGCTCGTGCCGAATTCCGCGCTGCGTTGAACACATTGCGCATCGATCCTGAAACCAACGAAGGCATCCGCACCCAGCTCGGCCTGGCGGAAACGCAGTGGCTGTTTTTCGATAACGCGGTGGAAGCATCGCTGAAATCGAAGGCGGACCTGATCCGCCGGCAGAACGTCGCCAACAGCAGTGAACGAATCCTCGAAGTGTTTGAGACGGTGACCGGGATGTACGAGAAACTGGCGGCGTAAATCCGGTGCCGACTCGGACCGAGGCTCGCGCGGCAACGCAGAAGTCGATAGAATTGCCGCTCGTTCGAGGAGCGCTGCAACCGGCGATTGGTACTCCACCTGTCGGCTAGGCTCGAACGATTCCTCCGGTTTGCTGCCGGTTTGCAACGGCGCTCGCAGTTTTGGTGACGACAGTCACGATGCTCGCGAGCGGCGCAACCTTTCCCGCCTCCGTGCACCGGCTTTCGTCACCCCCGATGGAGTGAACGATGAACGCCGTTGCCGACAAAATTTTTACTGACTGCGTGATTGCCGACCTGTCGCTGGCCGACTGGGGCCGCAAGGAAATCCGCATCGCCGAAACCGAGATGCCGGGGCTGATGGCCATCCGCGACGAGTTCGCGCAGGCGCAGCCGCTCAAGGGCGCGCGCATCACGGGCTCGCTGCACATGACGATCCAGACCGCCGTGCTGATCGAGACGCTGCAGGCGCTTGGCGCAACCGTGCGCTGGGCGTCGTGCAACATCTTCTCGACGCAGGACCACGCCGCCGCCGCGATTGCCGCCAAGGGCACGCCGGTGTTCGCGGTCAAGGGCGAGACGCTGGCCGACTACTGGGACTACACGCACCGTATCTTCGACTTCGGCGCCAAAGACGCGGACGGCGAAGGCCCCAACATGATCCTCGACGACGGCGGCGACGCGACGCTCTTGATGCACCTCGGTCAGAAGGCGGCCAAGGATGCGTCGCTGATCGCCAATCCGACCAGCGAAGAAGAGCGCTGCCTGTTCGCCGCGATCAAGACCAAGCTCGCCGAAGACCCGACCTGGTACGAGCGCAAGGCGAAGCACATCATCGGCGTCACCGAAGAGACGACCACCGGCGTGCATCGCCTCAACGAGATGAGCGCGAAAGGCACGCTGCTGTTCCGCGCCATCAACGTCAACGACTCGGTGACCAAGAGCAAGTTCGACAACCTCTACGGCTGCCGTGAATCGCTGGTCGACGGCATCAAGCGCGCGACCGACGTGATG
>JAPUER010000042.1:35936-67471 GCA_027492485.1 Betaproteobacteria bacterium | reverse complement strand
CGGGGCCGAGGATGGTGTCGACGCCGGGGAACTTGTTGAACGGGAACACCGCTTCTTTGACCGAGAAGTACGGCGGCAACGCCTCGCCGACGATACCCTGCGCCTTGAGTGACTGTCCGGCCATGCAGCGCGCCGCGATCTTGGCCAGCGGGCGACCGGTCGCCTTGGAGACGAAGGGCACCGTGCGCGACGCCCGCGGATTCACTTCGAGCACGTAAACGACATCCTTGCCGTCTTCTTCTTTCACGGCGAACTGCACGTTCATCAGGCCAACGACGTTGAGCGCCTTCGCCATCGCGACGGTCTGCCGGCGCAGCTCGTCCTGAAGCGCGTTGGACAGCGAATACGGCGGCAGCGAACAGGCCGAGTCGCCCGAGTGCACGCCGGCCTGTTCGATGTGTTCCATGATGCCGCCGAGCACGACGTCGGTGCCGTCGGCCAGCGCATCGACGTCGACCTCAATGGCGTCGTTCAGATAGCGGTCGAGCAGCACCGGCGAATCGTTCGACACCTTCACCGCCTCGCGCATGTAGCGTTCGAGGTCTTCCGGCGCATGCACGATCTCCATCGCCCGGCCGCCGAGCACATAGCTCGGACGCACCACGAGCGGATAGCCGATTTCGTCGGCGAGCCGCAGCGCGCTCGCCTCGTCGCGCGCCGTGCGGTTCGGCGGCTGTTTGAGGCCGATGTCCTGCAGCAGCTTCTGGAAACGCTCGCGGTCTTCGGCGACGTCGATGGCGTCGGGCGTGGTGCCGATGATCGGCACGCCACAGCGTTCGAGGTCGCGCGCGAGCTTGAGCGGCGTCTGGCCGCCGTACTGCACGATCACGCCAACCGGATTCTCGACGTGGACGATTTCGAGCACGTCTTCCAGCGTGACCGGTTCGAAGTACAGGCGGTCCGAGGTGTCGTAGTCGGTCGACACCGTCTCGGGGTTGCAGTTGACCATGATGGTCTCGTAACCGTCCTCGCGCATCGCCATCGCGGCATGCACGCAGCAGTAATCGAACTCGATGCCCTGACCGATGCGGTTCGGCCCGCCGCCGAGCACCATGATTTTCTTGCGGTCGGTCGGCTGTGCTTCGCACTCTTCCTCATAGGTCGAGTACAGATAGGCGGTCTTCGTCGCGAACTCCGCCGCACAGGTATCGACACGCTTGTACACCGGGCGCACGCCGTGCGCGTGACGTGCGTTGCGCACCTCGTCCTGCGTCACTTTCAGCAGGTATGCAAGGCGACGATCCGAGAAGCCTTTGCGCTTCAGGTGACGCAATTCTTCCTTCGACAGCGACGCCAGCGTGCGCTTTTCAATCGCGAGTTCGAGATCGACGATCTCCTTGATCTGGGTGAGGAACCACGGATCAATCGCCGTATCTTCGAACACTTCCTCGACGCTCATGCCGACGCCAAAGGCATCGGCGACGTACCAGAGCCGGTCGGGCGTCGGGTTCGATAGCTGCTCGCTGATCTTGTCGGCATCGACCGATTTCAGGTTGAAGCCATCGACGCCGACCTCAAGACCGCGCAGCGCCTTCTGCAGGGATTCCTGGAAGGTGCGACCAATCGCCATGACCTCGCCGACGCTCTTCATCTGCGTCGTGAGATGCGGATCGGCCTCCTTGAACTTCTCGAACGCAAAGCGCGGCACCTTGGTGACGACGTAATCGATGCTCGGCTCGAACGAGGCCGGCGTCGCGCCGCCGGTGATCTCGTTCTTCAGTTCATCGAGCGTGTAGCCGACGGCTAGCTTGGCCGCCACCTTGGCGATCGGGAAGCCGGTCGCCTTCGAGGCGAGCGCCGACGAACGCGACACGCGCGGATTCATCTCGATCACGATCATGCGCCCATCTTTCGGGTTGATCGAGAACTGTACGTTGGAGCCGCCCGTATCAACGCCGATCTCACGCAGCACCGCGATGCTGGCGTTGCGCATGATCTGGTATTCCTTGTCGGTCAGTGTCTGCGCGGGCGCGACGGTGATCGAGTCGCCGGTGTGCACACCCATCGGATCGAGATTTTCGATCGAGCAGATGATGATGCAGTTGTCTTTCTTGTCGCGGACAACTTCCATCTCGAACTCTTTCCATCCGAGCAGCGATTCCTCGATCAGCAGTTCGTTGGTCGGTGACAGCTCAAGGCCGTTCTTGCAGATGGTGACGAATTCTTCGTGGTTGTAGGCGATGCCGCCACCGGTGCCGCCGAGCGTGAAGCTCGGGCGGATCACGGCCGGGAAGCCAACCGTCTTCTGCGCGGCGAGCGCCTCGTCGAGCGTGTGTGCGATGGCCGAACGCGCCGAGCCGAGGCCGATCTTGGTCATCGCCTCCTTGAACTTGAGGCGATCCTCGGCCTTTTCGATCGCGTGCTCGTTGGCGCCGATCAGCTCGACGTTGTGGCGCTTGAGCGCGCCGTTCTTCGACAGTTCCATCGCGGTGTTGAGCGCCGTCTGGCCGCCCATCGTCGGCAGCAGCGCGTCCGGCTTTTCCTTGGCGATGATGCGCTCGACGACCGCCGCGGTGATCGGCTCGATGTAGGTCACGTCGGCCATCTCGGGGTCGGTCATGATGGTCGCCGGGTTGCTGTTGACCAGGATGACCTTGTAGCCCTCCTCGCGCAGCGCCTTGCAGGCCTGGGCGCCGGAGTAGTCGAATTCGCAGGCCTGGCCGATGATGATCGGGCCGGCGCCGATGATGAGGATGCTTTGGATGTCTGTGCGTTTTGGCATGAGTGACGTCGTTCAAGGACGAATGACGAATGACGAATGACGCAAAGCGGGGCTCACATCGATCGGCAGTCGTAATTTCCCTGTTACTTACCCTTGTCCAATGACATCGGCCGTTTCGTCATTCGTCCTTCGTCTTTCGTCCTGGCGAAGCCAATGGCGCTCGTCGCCGATGCGCTCGCAATAGAACACCGGTGCGTCGTCGCGGTATTCGACGCGCCATTCGCTGATCGACGCGTTGGGGACGCTCCAGGTGCGCTGGCTGTGAAAGCCCAGCCCCTGCGAATGGCGGTACAACGAGCTGACCACGCCGCCATGGGTCACCAGGATCAGCGCTTTTTCATCGCAGGCGACGACCAGATCGGTGATCGCGCTGACGCAACGATCGAGAAAACCGCGCGCCGTTTCGCCGCCTTCCGGGCCGTAGTCGGCATCGCCCGCGTGGTAGCGGGCCATGCCCTCGGCGTCGCGCAGGCGCCATTCGTCGTAGGTGATGCCCTGCAACACGCCGAAATTGCGTTCGCGCAGGCGGGCGTCGAAGGCGATGTCGAACCCGGTCGCTTCGATCAGCGGTTTCGCGGTCTCGCGCGTGCGCACGAGATCGCTCGAAATCACCGCCGCAACGTCGATGCTGCGCGCCAGCTCGTCGCCCAGCACCCGCGCCTGCGCCAGCCCAAGCGCGTTCAGCGGCACGTCGAGCATGCCCTGAATGCGCCCCTCGGCGTTCCAGTCGGTTTCGCCGTGGCGGACGAGAATCAGTTTGCGCGTCTTCATTCCCTTACTCCTGAATGAAGCCGATGCGCCGCTTCTTCGGCGGATCTTTGGGCGACATCAATTCGCGGATCGCGGTGAACACCACCTTGAACTGATCGTCGTACTTGCGTTCGAGCGCGGCGAGTTTGCGCTGCAAGTCCCGGTTTTCTGCCAACGCCGTGCGCAGGCGCACAAACGCACGCATGATTTCGATATTGGCCGTTACCGCGCGGTCGCTGCGCAACACGCTCGACAACATGGCGACGCCGAGTTCGGTAAATGCCAGCGGTGCCGCGCGGGCACCGCCCCATCCTGAACTTGAAATCACAGATTGTGATTTCAAGATTGCAAACTCTTGATTTGTCAGGGAAAAAGCGAAGTCCTCAGGGAAGCGATCCGGATTTCGGCTGACCGCCTGCGTTAAAGCGCGCAGCTCGACACCGTAGATTTCCGCCAGATCGGGCGACAACATCACCCGTTGCCCACGAATGAGGTAAATGCCGCCTTCGACGCGACCGACCAGTGCCATGCGCTCAGCAAGCAACGCATCGGTGGTCGGTTTGGCTCGGCTCGCCATGGCTACTTCGCCATCAGACCAACGAAGCGGTCGAACAGGTACGCCACGTCGTGCGGGCCGGGGCTCGCCTCGGGATGGCCCTGGAAGCTGAACGCCGGTCGGTCGGTGCGCGCGATGCCCTGCAGGGTGCCGTCGAACAGGCTTACGTGCGTGACGCGCACATTGGCCGGCAGGCTGGCCGGATCGCCCGCGAAGCCGTGGTTCTGGCTGGTGATCAGCACGCGGCCGTCGTCGAGATCCTTGACCGGATGGTTGGCGCCGTGGTGCCCGGTCTTCATTTTCAGCGTCTTGCCGCCGCTGGCCAGCGTGAGCAACTGATGGCCGAGGCAGATGCCGAAGGTCGGCGTGCCGCTGTCGACGATTTCGCGGATGGCGGCGATGGCGTAGTCGCATGCCTCGGGGTCGCCGGGCCCGTTGGCGAGGAAGACGCCGTCCGGCTGCATCGCCAGCACGTCTTTCGCGGGCGTCTGCGCCGGCACCACGGTGAGCTGGCAGCCGCGTTCGGCGAGCATGCGCAGGATGTTGTGTTTGACGCCGTAGTCGTAGGCGACCACGTTGAATTTCGCCGCGCCGCGCTCGCCATAGCCGTGACCGAGCGACCAGGTCGATTGCGTCCAGTCCTCGCGCGCGGTGCGGCTGACGACTTTGGCGAGATCCTGCCCGGCCATGCTCGCTGCGGCTTTGGCTGCGGCAATCGCCCTCGCTTCGTCGATGTGTTCGGCGCCGGCCTGGATGCAGCCGTTCTGCGCGCCGCGGTCGCGCAGGATGCGGGTGAGCTTGCGGGTGTCGATGTCGGCGATGCCGACCACGCCGGCCTCGCGCAGGTAGGCGTCGAGCGGCTGCTCGCTGCGGAAGTTCGACACCACCGGCGACAGATCGCGGACGATGAGCCCGGCGGCGAACACCTTGCGCGATTCGACGTCCTCGCGGTTGACGCCGACGTTGCCGATGTGCGGATAAGTCAGGGTGACGAACTGGCGCGAATACGACGGGTCGGTCAGGATTTCCTGATAGCCGGTGATGGCGGTGTTGAAGACGACCTCGGCGGTGACCTGGCCGCTGGCGCCGATCGAACGGCCACGGAACACGGTGCCGTCGGCAAGCGCGAGGATGGCGGGCGTACCGGGAGGAATCAGCGAGGCGGGGCTGGCGGCGGACGTGGAGTTCATGGTCGGTTCGTGTGCTGAGACGGCCGCGGCAACGTGATCGGCGGCAATCGGTTCATTCAATTTTGGGTGATTGCGACGCCCCGGCAGCGGGGGCGGGCATCAGTCACCAGGGTCGCGAAAAACTGCAAAAAGGTCGCGCCAGACGTGAAAAACGGGACTTCGCCGATGCGCACGCGCGGCGTTGCGCGTGGTCACGAAATCCCGTGTCTGAAGCTGTGAGATTGTACCCGATTGCCGGCAGTGCTGCGGCATAGGCTTTTTGACGGAAAGCCCATGCAATAAGGGCTAGGACGTCAAATCGGCAACAAGTCGACTTTCCGTAAAACTTTGCTGCATGCCTAATACAGTAAGCGTTTTCGCTGAAAAGCCACTGCTCACACCCGGCAGTCTCAGGCGGCAGCCTCGGCGCTAGCAAGCAGGCTGGCGCGCTGATAGCCGTCGGCCTCGCCGAGCAGCACCACCTCGCCGCAGGCCGGCGACGGCGTGATGCCCCGGCGCAGCGCTTCGCGATGCCAGTAGGCGATCATCACCGCGATCGGCCCGGCATGGGTGATGATGGCCAGATGGCGCCCCTCGGCGATGTCCCGCGCCGCCTCGAAGCCCTGAATGACGCGCATCTGCATCGCGCGCACCGATTCGCCGGCGCCGAGCCGCGGATGCACGTTCAGGCCGCGCAGCACCGGGCCGCCGTCGGTCATCACCGGCGGCGGCCAGTGATCGAGGTAGTTGGCGTCGAACGCCCGCGCCTCCTTGCGCGGCACGTCCTCCCACGCCTTGCCGGTCCAGCGCCCGAGGTCGCGCTCGATGAAGCGCGGGTCGATGATGACTGTGCGGCCGCTGCCCTTCATCGACAGGAAGTCGGCCAGCCGGCGGCAGCGCGCTAGCGGGCTGGTGAACACCAGCGCGTCCTCCGGCAGCATGGCGTCGATCACCGGCGTCTGGCGGTTGAACTCGGCGGCGTGTACCGGCACGTTGCTGGCGCCGTACATGATGCCGGGCTTGATGTCGGGTGCCGTGTGACGGACCAGATAAATCGCCATCGCCGGTCAGGCTGCCTGCTGCAGCAGTTCGAGCGCCTGCCGCAAGCAGTACGGACACAGGCAGGACGCGGCGGCGGGGTCGTCGCCAAGCTGCGCCGGGTCCAGCGGCGGCAGGCTCTGGCACCAGCAGCCGTCGGCCCGGGCCCCGCAACTGAAGGTGTCGCCGCAGCGCGGGCAGCGGCAGACCGCCGCGCCAGCAACCGCGCCAGCCATCCCGGCGTCCGCTGGCGCCCCGCTCTGCGCACCCTGGGGCGGCCCCACCTGCGCGTCTTCCATGCAGCCATCTCCTCGTCGCAGCGGCAACAGCTTTTTGGTGCAAGCCCCATTCAATATGGGCACCGGCGTCATTTCATGCGAAATCGACTTTTGCCGAAATCACCCGCCAGCGTCAATGCAAACGTCGTTTGCGCCGCAAGCTGCTGCTACTGCTTCGTGTTATTTTGCGTTGTCTCGGTGGTCGAAAACGACGACGAACGGCCTACTTCAGCCCGAGTACGTCATGCATGTCGAACAACCCTTGCGGTTGACCATGCAAAAACTTTGCCGCGCGGATGGCGCCGAGCGCGTAGCTCATGCGGCTGGCCGATTTATGGCTGATTTCGATGCGCTCGCCGGCCCCGGCGAAGATGACGGTGTGGTCGCCGACGACGTCGCCGCCGCGCAGCGTGGCAAAGCCGATAGTGCCGTTTTTGCGCTCCCCGGTGTGCCCTTCCCGGGCATACACGGCGCGATCGGCGAGCCGCGTGCCCTGCGCTTCGGCGATCACTTCGCCCAACTTGAGCGCGGTGCCGGACGGCGCATCGACCTTCATGCGGTGATGCATTTCGAGGATTTCGACGTCATAACCGGCGTCCAGCGACTTTGCCGCGAGTTCGAGCAGCTTGAACACGGTGTTGACGCCGACCGAGTAGTTCGGCGAGAAAACGATCGGGATTTTGCGCGCGGCGGCGGCGATCGCCGCCTTCGCCGCAGCGTCGAAACCGGTGGTGCCGATCACCATGCCGACGCCCCGCGCCACGCAGGCGTCGAGGTAGCCGAGCGTCGCCTCCGGGCGGGTGAAATCGATCAGCACGGCCCCCGCCGGCAGCGCGGCGGCCGCGGTCGTCACCGGCAGGTCGGCATTGCCGCCGAACGCCCGCACCGGGACGCCGAGCGCGGCACTGTCGGGCGCATCGAGGGCGCCGACCAGCACGCAATCGCTATCCGCCGCCGCGGCCTCGAGCAGCATGCGGCCCATGCGGCCGGAGGCGCCGGCGATGGCGAGCTGGACCACGCCGCTGGCCGCTATCGGCGCCACCAGTCGACGACGCGCGACCACCAGCCGGGGCCGTCGTCCGGCTTGCGGTCTTTTTCGAGGATGGCGTAGGCCGGGTCGCGGTCGACCACCGCCGAGCTCGGCAGATCGGCCACCGTCCAGCTCTTCAACTTGTCATCGGCGAACACCACGGTCAGCTTGTGCGCGGTGACCGGCTTGCCGCGGCGCTCCAGCGAATAGGCGTAATCCCAGCGATCCTTGTGGAAAATGCTCTCGGTGGTCGGCGTGCCGAGCACCAGTTTCACCTGCTGCCGCGTCTGCCCTTCCTTGAGCTTCTCCACCATGGCCTGGGTGACGTAGTTGCCCTGATTGACCTCCATCTTGTAGACGAGACCGCATCCGGACAAAGCCACGGCGGCGAGCAGGGCAAACAGGGTAGAAATGGCGCGCATAGATCGGACGTGTCGGCTGTAAGGCAAGCCGCTATGATAGCCGCCGGCTGCGCTGCTGCGCCCGCGCGACGGGCCGGACGCAACGCCCTGGCTTTGCAACACAGGATCTCCGCTATGCCCGCTCGCGCACAAGACCTCAAGGATGCCGGACTCAAGGCCACGCTGCCGCGCATGAAAGTGCTGGACTTGTTCCAGAACTCCAAAGTGCGCCACATGACGGCCGAAGACGTGTACCGCCTGCTGATGGACGAAGGCCTCGACGTCGGCCTCGCCACCATCTATCGCGTGCTCACCCAGTTCGAACAGGCCGGCCTGCTCAAACGTCACCACTTCGAGGGCGGCAAGTCGATCTTCGAGTTGAACGAGGGCGACAAGCACGACCACATCGTCTGCGTCAACACCGGCAAGGTGGTCGAATTCCACGACGCCGACATCGAAAAGCGCATCGCCAAGATCGTCCAGGATCATGGTTTCGAGCTGGTCGATCACGTGCTGCACATCCGCGCGCTGGCGCCGGTGACGGACGCGCCGAAGCGCCCGGCGCGCAAGCTCTCCTAGCCGCCATGGCCGCCGCGGCGCCGCAAGACGGCGATCACTGCGTTGTAGTGGGCGGCAGCCACAAGGGAAAGGCCGGCACCGTGCGGGACGTCAATACCAGCAAGACCGGTGCGATCACCATCACCGTGGTGCAGGCCAACGGTGAACGCTTCAAGACGCTGGCGAAGAACGTGGTGGTGCAGCCACCGGTCGGCGCCTGATTGTTTTTTTTGCGAGGCTAGCGCTTCAAATCCCGCAGACGGAAACCGAAGCCGTACAGCACGCCCAAGTAAGCCGCGCCGCCCAGCGCGAACAGCGCAGACAGGGTGCCGATGCGGCGAAATTCCGTCCAGTGCGACGACACCGCCTCCACGATCGCCGAAACCACCGGCATGCCCGCCGCCCAGTGCGTATCGAAGCCGCCGGCCGCCTTTGCCACCCACCAGTCGTCGCCCGGCCGGGCAATCAGGATCACCACCGTGGTGAACGCCGTCGCGGCGGCAAGCTGTAGCGCGAAGCGTCGCCAGCGCGCCTGCGGCAGGTAGAGCCCGCGCGCGCGCAGGCCGCGATACAGCCACCATGCATTGAGTACCGCGCCGAGGCTGGTCGAGAGCGCCAGCGCGGCGTGCTTGAGTAGCGGCGCGTAACGCTCAAACACAATCAGCACAAAAAACAGGTTGAACAACTGGGTGATGACCAGCACCCGCACGGCGATTTTCACCGGCGTCGCCGTGTCCTGCTGCGCGTAAAAAGCGGGCGCCAGGATCTTGATCCACACCAGCGCCACGATGCCGACCGCGTAGGCGGCCACCGCCGGTCCGGTCCGCAATGCGTCCGTCTCTGTGAACGCGCCGCGCTCGTACAACGTGGCAATCATCGGCACCGCCAGCACCACCATCACCGCCATCGCCGGCAACGTCGCCAGCAGCGCGAAACGCATGCCGTAATCGAGCAATTCGCCGTAGCCCTTGCTGTTTTTGTCGTTGCGCAGTGCGCCAAGCGCCGGCAGGATCACCGTGCCGATGGCGACGCCGAGCAGCGCTGTCGGCAACTCCATCAGCCGATCGGCCTTTTTTAGCCAGCTCACCGCACCGTCGCCGAAGAACGAGGCGTAGTTGGTATTGATCAACAGGCTCACCTGCGCCACCGACACGCCAAGAATCGCCGGCGCCATCGTCTTCAGCATGCGCCGCACGCCTTCGTCGCGGAAGTGAAAATCCAGCCGCGGGAACATGCCGAGCTTGTACAGCGGCCATAGTTGCAGGCCCAGTTGCAGCACGCCGCCGGCCAGCACGCCCCAGGCCAGCGCGTGGATCGGCTGCGCGAAATGCGGCGCTGCCCACAGCGAGGCGGCGATCATGGCGGCGTTTAGCAGCACCGGCGTGAACGCCGGAATACCGAATTTCTTCCAGATGTTCATCACGCCGCCGGCCAGCGCCGTCAGCGAAATGAACAGCAGGTAGGGGAACATGATGCGCAGCAGCTCGGTCGCAAGCTGCGTCTTGCCCGCTGTTTTGTCGAAACCCGACGCAAAAAGCGGGATCAGCCACGGCGCGGCGAGAATGCCAAGCAGCGTCACCGCGAGCAGCGCCACCAATTGCAGCGTCGCCACCCGGTTGATCAGTTGGTGAGTGGCCGCTTCGCCGCGCTGTCCCTTGTATTCGGCGATCAGTGGCACGAACGCCTGGGCAAAGGCGCCCTCGGCGAACAGCCGGCGCATCATGTTCGGCAGCTGAAACGCAATCTCGAAGGCGTCGTTCACCGCCCCGGCGCCGAACACCTTGGCCGTCACCACCTCGCGGGCGAGCCCGGCCACCCGCGACAGCGTGGTGAGCGCGGAGACGCTGACGATGGCTTTGAACATGTTCACGGATGTGGCGGCCGCAGTGCCTGCTTGGTTGCGGTGCGGAAAATTTCCCCGTAGAATAGCGGGTTCACCGAATTCGTTACCGAAATACAGACATGGCCAATTCCGCCCAAGCCAAGAAGCGCGCCCGTCAGAATGACAAGCAACGCGCCCACAACGCAGCACTGCGTACGCAACTGCGCACCGCCGTCAAGAAAGTGCAAAAAGCCGTCGCCGCTGGCGATCAGGGTGCTGCGCTGAAACAGATGCAGGAATCGCAATCGGTCATCGATCGCATTGCCGACAAGAAGATCGTTCACAAGAACCTGGCTTCCCGCGTGAAGAGCAACCTCGTTCGTGCCGTCAAGGGCATGGGCGAAAAGAAAGCTGCGTAAGCAGCGGTTTCCCGTTCGGTGAAAACGAAAGGCCCTGTGGGGCCTTTTTTGTTGCTGGCAGTATTCGCGTTGCCCGACGTCGGCGTCGGCCGGTAGGGTGGGCAACTCGTTGCCCACGCGTCTTGCGACATGAGAACGTGCTCGATCGGCACGGCATACGCAACGCCTTGCCCGCTGGCGGCGGCTCAGTAGTCTTCTGATTTTGCGACTGGTGTCGATGAGGCCGCCGGCGGCGGCGAATCCTGTGACATGCGGCGCACGGTGTCCGGCAACAGGGTCGCCACCGCATCGGCATCGCAGGTGATCTGCAACTCGTTGTCGAGCGCGAAGCTCAGGAAGAACTTGAACAGCCGCGGCTCCAGTTCGGCAAGCTGGCGGCGCACGATCACGCAGCGCAAACCATCGCGCAGCGCCGGTGTCACCAGCGGGCTGTAGCGCAGTTGTTCGTCGGCACCGAACGCCGACATCACGCCGCACAAACGATCCGACCAGTCGCTCGGCCGGAATTGCTGGCCGTCGCGGGTGATCCCCTTGATGACGAGATCGCTGTCCATCGGATGCCTGCCATCGGATGCAGCGGACGTGGAGGACGAAAGCGCAGGGGTCGCGCTGGTGGTCATGGTCGGCCTATGGTGACCTCTGCAAGGTGCGGGCAGAGGCGCTTTGCTCACGGGACGGGCCACCGGGTGAGTGGTCCGCACGAGCTTTTAATTCTAGCAACGCGGGTAAACTCCTGTTTTTGAAGCCCCGTCCACAACATGTCCACGGCCAAGCCCAATGCGCCGGTCGCCAAAGTGCGGCACTTCCTGCAAATGAGCGATTTCTCTGCCGAGGAATACGCCTACCTGTTCGAACGCACTCGCATCATCAAGGACCGCTTCAAGCGCTACGAGCTCTATCACCCGCTGCGTGATCGCACGCTGGCGATGGTGTTCGAGAAGAACTCCACCCGCACCCGCGTGAGCTTCGAGGCCGGCATGAACCAGCTGGGCGGCTCGGCGATCTTTTTGACCAGCGAGACTTCGCAGATCTCCCGCGGCGAGCCGGTGGAAGATCTCGCCCGCGTGGTCAGCCGCATGGTCGACGTGGTGATGATCCGCACCTTCAAGCAGAGCGTCGTCGAGAAGTTCGCCGAGTATTCGCGGGTGCCGGTGATCAACGGCCTCACCGACGACCATCACCCCTGCCAGGTGCTCGCCGATCTGTTCACCTTCGTCGAGCAGCGTGGCGACATCCGGGGCAAAGTCGTCACCTGGGTCGGCGACGCCAACAACATGCTCAATTCGTGGCTGCAGGCGGCGAAGGTGCTTGGCTTCGCCGTGCACGCCTCCACCCCGCCGGGCTATGCCATCCCGGAGGCCATGTTGCAGGCAGCCGGCGACAGCGTCCGGGTGTTCGCCGATCCGCTGCAAGCGGCGCGTGGCTCGCATCTGGTCACCACCGACGTCTGGACCAGCATGGGCTTCGAGGCCGAAACCGAAGCGCGCAAGAAAGCCTTTGCCGACTGGTGCGTGGACGAGGAAATGATGGCGCTGGCCGACACGTCCGCCGTGTTCATGCACTGCCTGCCCGCGCATCGCGGCGAGGAGGTGACCGCCGGCGTGATCGACGGTCCACAGAGCGTCGTCTGGGATGAAGCGGAGAACCGCCTGCATGCGCAGAAGGCGCTGCTCGAATATCTGGTGGTTGGTGAAGTAAAGTCGTGAGTGTCTTTGTAGGAGCGGCTTGCCGCGACCTCCGTCGTGTTGTGTGCGCCGGTCGCGGCAAGCCGCTCCTACAGTAATGCTGCTGTCGTGATCGAAGTCCTCGCTGTCGACGAACACTTCATCGTCATCGACAAACCCAGCGGTCTGCTCGCCGTTCCCGGCCGCGGGCCGGACAAGCAGGACTGCCTCAGCACCCGCGTGCAGCGCCAGTTTCCCGATGCGCTGATCGTGCACCGGCTCGACATGGAGACCTCCGGTCTGATGGTATTCGGGCGCGGCATCGACGCACAGCGCGCGCTCGGCCGAGCTTTCGAGCAACGGCTGGTGCACAAACAGTATGAAGCCGTTGTTGACGGCCTGTTGGCGAGCGATGCCGGCACCGTCGATCTGCCGTTGATCTGCGATTGGCCGAACCGCCCACGACAAATGGTGAGTCACGAGCTGGGCAAACCTTCCACAACGCACTATCGCGTCGTCAATCGCGACGAGAGCGCGCGGCGCACCCGCGTCGCGCTGATGCCGGTCACCGGCCGCAGCCACCAATTGCGCGTGCACATGGCCGCGTTAGGCCACCCGATCCTCGGCGACAGCTTGTATGCGAGCGCACCGCCCGCACCCGGCGAACGCCTGCTGCTGCACGCGGCGCAACTGACGTTTCCGCATCCGGTAACCGGCGCGGCCATCAGCGTCGCGTCCCGCGTGCCGTTCTAGGAGTCTGCGCTGCGCCCAGTTCGCTCGCCCCGAGCGGCACGAAGGGATTGCTTGCTGCAGTTCGCGCGTGTTTTCTCCGCTTCGCGAAGATTCCCCGCAACTCGTCGCCTGCCCATTCCAGCCGTTGCGGAGCGAATTTACAGTTCGTTCCATCGCAACATCGCGATGTCGCCAAAACAGGGAACCACAGCATGAAATCGATCACCTTCCACGGCATCCTCTCCCGCAGCGAACGCGCGCTCACCGCCGCCGCCGCTGTCACGCTGAGCCTCGCCACCACCACCGTCATCGCCGCTGCCTTCCAGGGCGCCGCACTGACCGAACAAACGCAACTGATCGCGAGCATCGGCAAGGCATTCTTCGGCTAAGCCATGAATCACGTTGCAGCCGATGCGCTGTATCCCACCCGGCGCGCTACGCGATGCGCGCCGGCCCAAGCCAACGATGCGCGAGCACCCCAGGAAGTCTGACTCCCCCGAAAGATGATCGGGCTTCCTGAAGTGCTCGCGCGTCCGCGCGGCATCGCGTCAATGGACGCAGTGCAGTAACCGCCCGCACGCAACAACGCCGAAGCGCCAGCCGTCGGGCCAATACACTGACGGCATGAGCGACGCGAAACAAACGCCCCCCTCCGCCACCCACGATTCCCTCCGCGCGCCGGACACGCTACAGCCCGTGCCGCTGCCGAAAGCCTATCGTCTGCTAAACCACGGCCCCACTGTGCTCGTCTCCGCTGCACACGCCGGCAGGCGCAACGTGATGGCGGCGGCGTGGAACATGGCCTTGGACTTCGAGCCCTGCAAGGTCGCCGTCGTCATCGACAAGGCCACCTACACGCGCGAGCTGATCGAGGCCAGCGGGCGCTTCGCGCTCAACGTGCCGTCCCGCGGCATCGCCGGCGAAGTGCTCGCCATCGGCAACACCTCCGGCCGCGATCTCGACCACGCGAAGTACGTCGACAAGTTTGCGGCCTTCGGTCTGCAAACGTTCACGGGCAAGGACAAGACGCTGCCGCTCGTCACCGGCTGCGTCGCCTGGCTCGAATGCACGCCGATCCCGGAGCCGCACAATCAGCAGCGCTACGACCTCTTCATCGGCGAAGTCACCGCCGCCTGGGCTGACGCCCGCGTGTTCGCGAACGGTCACTGGAACTATGGGCCGGACACTCCCGCAGCGTTACAGACGCTACATTACGTGGCGGGCGGGGCGTTTCTGTCGATTGGCAGCGGGTTCAATGTGGCGGCAGCGGAAATGCGCAGTCCATCCCGACACGAGGCGGACTCGTAAGGTAGGCAACTCCTTGCCCACGCGCACTGGCGCAGCGCGGAAATGACGCGTGGGCACGGCGTGCCCACCCTACGAAACCATGAATCTGTCGCACACAGCGGCTACAGCGCAAACGGCAGACTGCGCAACCGCTTCCCGGTCGCTGCAAAGATCGCATTGCCGAGCGCCGGCGCTGCCGGTGGCGTGCCGACCTCGCCGATGCCGCCGAGCGGGGCGTCGCTGTCGACGATGATCGTCTCGAACGGCGGGCATTCGGCCATGCTGAGCAGCGGATAGTCATGAAAGTTGCTCTGCTGCACCACGCCTTCGCTTAGCGTGATCTGGCCCTTGAGCGCGGCGGTTAGACCGAAGATGGCGGCGCTGGCGATTTGCGCTTTCACGTTTTCGGGGTGCAGCGCGGTGCCGCAGTCGACCGCGCTGACGACGCGACGCAGCTTGATGTCCTTGCCGACGATTTCAACGTCGATCACCTGGCAGACGATGCTCTTGAACGATTCGGCAAGCGCGATACCGCGCCCCCAGCCTTTCGGCAGCGCCGTCGTCCACCGCGCAGCGCTGGCCGCCGCGTCGAGCACCTTGACGAAGCGCGGCTGGTCCTTGAGCAGTTCGCGGCGAAACTGGTAGGGGTCTTTCTTCAGCGCAGCGGCAAGCTCGTCGACGAAGGTCTCGACGAAGAACGCGTTGTAGGAATTGCCGACGCTGCGCCAGTAGCCGGTGGCGACCGGCAGATTCACCTGCGCGTGATCGCATTTGAAATTGGCGAACGCATAGGGCAGATGCATCGCGCCCTCGGCGTTGGTGAGGTCGGGCGGATAGTCGCCGGCGAACAGCGGGTTCATGCGCCCGATGACGCTCTTGCTGACGCTGGGGCCAACCATGCTTTGCTGCCAGGCAGTGACCTGCCCGCCGGCGTCGAATGCGGCGGCCATGCGCGCCGACACCGCCGGGCGGTAAGCGTCGTGCTGGATGTCCTGCTCGCGCGACCAGATCAGTTGCACCGGCTTGCCGGCCGTCGCTTTGGCGCACTCCAGCGCCTGACGGACGACTTCGAGATCGAAGCGGCGGCCGAAACCGCCGCCGAGATAAGGTGTGTGCACGCTGACGTTTTCGCTCGCCACGTCGGCGACACCTGCGGCGAGCCATTGCACGATGGTGGGCGCCTGGTTGCCCACCCACAGGTCCACCTTGCGTTCCTTGCCCTCACCGGCGATGCGCACCGTGCAATTCAGCGGCTCCATCGTGGCGTGGGCGAGGAAGGGCACGCTGTAGTCCGCCTCGATGCGCTGCTTGTCCGGTGCCGCCGCAATCGCCTTGGCGGCGTCGCCATGCTCGCCGAAGGTGCGACGGATCGGCTTGCCGAGCGTGCCGCCGTCCTTGCCATCGAGCACGTCGCGGTACTGCGCGGCGAGCTGCGCGCTCGACAGCACCGACGCGCTGGCGCCGCCGCCGACCAGTTCGACTGCGGCCAGCGCCTGCTGCGCCGACCAGTAGCTCGCGGCAATCACCGCCAGCCAGTTGTGGCCGCGCACCTGGTGCAGCACGGCTTTCGGTGGCGTGCCGCCCTGCCAGCGCACGTCCTGCAATTCGCCGCCGGTCACCGGTAAATGCTTGACGGCGGCGTAGAGCAGGTCGGCCGGCCGCGCGTCGATGCCGAATTGCGCGCGGCCCATTGCTTTATCGGGCACGTCGACGCGGGCCGGGCTGGTGCCGAGCAGACGCCATTCGCTGCGCGTCTTGAGCCGCGCCACCGGCGGCAGCGGCAGCGCCGACGCCGCCTGCGCGAATTCACCGAGCGAGCCCTGGCGGCCCGATGCGGCGTGCCGGATGATGCCTTTGTCGATGGTCAGTTGCGCCGGGTCGGCCTGCCACTTGATGGCGGCGGCGGCGAGCAGCATGGCCCGCGCGCTGGCAGCGGCGGCCCGCATCGGCTCCCAGGCGTCGCGCGTGGAGGTGGAGCCGCCGGTCATTTGCACGCCGATGACGCGGGCGGTGGTCATCATCGCCCCCTGCATGGCGCCGGGCGCGCCGTCGGCCAGCGCCGTGACGTTGGCGTAGACCGGGCTGATCGCGGCCTGCTCGACGCGCACGCGGCTCCAGTCGGCATCCAGTTCCTCGGCGACCAGCATGGCGAGCGTGGTGTAGATGCCTTGTCCCATCTCCTGCCGCGGCACCTGCACGATCAGCGTGCTGTCGGGCAGCAGTTTCAGCCAGGCGTTGAAAGCAATCTCGTTGCCCTGCACCGGCGGTTTGAATTTCTGCGCGTTGGTGATGCGCTTCGAGGCGAGCGTGAAGCCGACTGCGAGCGCGCCGCCGACGAGGCCGCCGCCGATCAAAAAGGCGCGGCGGGCCTTCGATGTCTTCTTGCGGGCCGGTGTGGCGGCGCCGGCCCCCGACGTGACGCCGCTCATGGCTGCCCCCCGGTTTTATGCAGTTGCGCGGCACGCTTGATGGCGGCACGCATCGCCGGATAGGTGCCGCAGCGGCAGAGATTGGTGATGGCGGCGTCGATGTCGGCGTCGCTCGGGTTGGGCGTTGTCGCCAGCAGTGCGGTGGTGGCCACGATAAACCCGGACTGACAGTAGCCGCACTGCGGCACCTGCTGCTCGATCCAGGCGCGTTGCACGGCGCTGGGCTCCTTTTCGCCGATGCCTTCGATCGTGGTGATCCGCTTGCCGGCGACGTCGCCGACCTTCAGCACGCAGGAGCGCGCCGGCTGACCGTCGAGCAGCACCGTGCAGGCACCGCAGGCGGCGATGCCGCAGCCGAACTTGGTGCCGGTGAGGCCGGCGTCCTCGCGCAACGCCCAGAGTAGCGGTTTGTCCGGTGGCGCGTCGAGGCTCACGGGCTTCTGGTTGAGGGTGAACTGCACGGGCATGCGGCCTCCGGTGACGGCGGTAATTCTGGGTTCGATCAGCCTATCAGCTTTTCACTGAAAGGCCTATTCAAACGGGGCGTGACGCATATTTCTATCAAAAGTCGACTTTGCATCAAAACGCGGTCTGCGCCCATATCAAATCTCGCTTCTCGCCGAAAGCTGTTTATGCTGCAATCGGCGCGACGCGATCCAGATCAGCGCCAGCACCGGCACGCCGATCAGCGCGGTGCCGATGAAAAAGCGGTGATAGCCCACCGCGTCCACCGCCACCCCGGAGAACCCGGCCAACCACTTCGGCAGCAGCAGCATCATCGACGACAGCAGCGCGTATTGCGTCGCCGAATAGCTGATGTTGGTCAGGCTCGACATGTAGGCGATGAAAGCGCTGGAGGCGATGCCGGCGGAGAGGTTGTCGACCGAGATCACCACCGTCAGCCAGGTGACATCGTGGCCGAGCGTCGCCAGCCACGAGAACAGCAGATTGCTCGCCGCCGACAGGATGGCGCCCAGCATCAGCGTGCGCATCACGCCGAACTTCATCGACAGCACGCCGCCCAGCGCGGCGCCAACCAGCGTCATGATCACGCCGTACACCTTGGTCACGGCGGCCACTTCGTCCTTGCTGTAGCCCATGTCGACGTAAAACGGATTGGCCATGATGCCCATCACGATGTCGCTGACGCGATAGGTGGCGATCAGCGCCAGCACCAGCAGCGCATTCCAGCCGAAGCGGCGGAAGAAATCGGCGAACGGTTCGACCAGCGCCGTTTGCAGCCACTCGGCCAGGTTGCGCGCCGGCGCCGGCGCGCGCGGCACCGGCTCGCGCGAGAAGAGCACGGTGACGACGCCGACCGCCATCGACGCCGCCATCACCAGATACGCCACCCGCCAGCCGCCGGCGTCGTAGTTCGACGGATTCGCCACTTCGGCGCGGGCGGCAATCCACAGCACGCCGGCGCCGGCCCAGATCATCGCGATGCGATAGCCGGTCTGGTAGGCGGCGGCCAGCGCGGCCTGGTGATCGGCGTCGCCGGACTCGATGCGATAGGCATCGAGCGCGATGTCTTGGGTCGCCGAGCCGAAGGCGGTCAGGATGGCGAACCAGACGCTCGGCAGCAGCGCCGCCTTGGGGTCGTTCAGTGCCATCCCGATCAGCCCGCAGACGATCATCGCCTGCGCCAGCAGCAGCCAGCTTCGCCGCCGCCCAAGCGCGCGGGTGAGGCCGGGGATCGGCAGCCGGTCGACCAGCGGCGCCCAGCACCATTTGAAGCCGTAGGCGAGCCCGACCCAGGACAGAAAACCGATGGTCGAGCGATTGATGCCGGCCTCGCGCAGCCAGAACGAGAAGGTGCCGAGCACCAGCAGCAGCGGCAGCCCGGCGGCAAACCCGAGCGCCAGCATGCGCAGCGAAGGCGGCTCCAGATAAACCGCCAGCGAGCGCAGCCAGGAACCGGTGCCGGGCGGCGGCGATGCTGCGCTGGCGGTACTTGCGGCGGCGTCTGATACGCCGGGGTCGGAGGTGGTGCGGCTGGGCATGCGGCAATTATCGGCGTTGCGCCGGGGCGTCGTGCGGGAGTGAACTTGCCGGCCGCTGCCGGCGTCGAAGCTAACGATCCCGGTTAGCATTCACGCCCATGACACCTCGCTCCCTCCCCCGATTCATCGCCCATGCCGGCGCCCTGCTGCTGGCGACGCTGCTGAGCTACGGCGCCAGCGCACAACTGAGCAAGCCGTTTCTGTGGGAACTCAGCAAGGGCGACAAAAAAATCACCCTGTTCGGTTCGCTGCACGTTGGCAAGAACGACTTCTACCCGCTGCCGGAGGTGGTGCTGTCGCGCTTCGACAATGCCAAAGTGCTGGCCGTCGAGGCCGACATCACGGTGCCCGAAACCCAGCAGGCCTGCACCAAGCTCGCCGCGACCGACGAAAAGCTCGACAAGATGCTGTCTGCGGAAGACTACGCGGCGCTGCAGGGCTATCTGCGCGCGTCCAACCTGCCGCCCGCCGCCTTCGAAGGCAAGAAGCTCTGGCTGCTCAATCTGGTGATGGTCGGCGCGGAGCTGACGCAGCTTGGCGTCGATTTCGGCCGCGGGCTCGATCTGGTCTTTCTGCGCGATGCCAAGCAGGCCAAGAAGCGCGTCGTCGAAGTCGAGGGCGGCAACCGGCAATGCGCCGCGCTCGCCGCGGCCAGCAATGGGGAAGCGGCGGCGGCGATGTCGCGTTTCCTGGCCACGGTGCGCGAGAACCGGATGGAAAAGCGGCTCGACGAGATGGTCAGCGCCTATCGCGCCGGCGACGGGCCGACGCTGTCGCGCGTCGTGCAGGAAGAATTCGGCACCAGCCCGGAAGGGTTGGCCGCACGCAAACGGGTGTTCGACGACCGCCACCCCGCGATGGCCGAGGCCATCGACGGCTATTTCAAACAGCCCGACAGCCACTTCGTGGTGATCGGCGTCGGCCGCATGTTTGGCGACAACAACCTGCTGGAAGCGCTGGCCAAGCGCGGCGTCCAGGCACGCCGCGTCGACAACTGAGATTGTGCTGGTGGGCGACAGACGCCACCGTTCGCCCTGAGCGTAGCGAAGGGTCTGATGCAAGAGGGTTCAAACCCTTCACTTCGTTCAGGGTGAACGGAGAGAGGGGAGCCGCGAATTGTGGAGAGCTCAGTGGTGCTGATGCGCCATCGCCACCTTGCCGTCGGCGGTCTTGGGCGCCTTGCGGATCGGTCGCGGCTTGAACTCGAACTTGACCGTGGTCTGCGTCGTGCCGCTGGCGGTCACCGTCACTTTTGATGTGAGCGGCGGTTTGAATTGCCCGAGATCGGGGTGCCACGCGGTCAGTTCGTAGTCGCCGGGCGGGACGTTTTCGATGCGCGCCAGCCCGTTGTCCCCCGACACCGCGGCCCACGGCGTGTCGGCCACATAGACGTAGGCGCGCATCCAGTCGTGCAGGATGCAGTAGGCAACGATCGCGCCCTCCTTGTCGAAACGGATCGGCGGCGGCGTATCGCCCGGCTTGTGCACGGCAATCTCGAACGGTTTGCTGCTCGAAAACGACTTGATGTGGTGCTCCACCGTGTCGCGATTGGCGAACACCACGCTGGAGCCGGCGCGAATGACCGAGATATAGGGCTTGAACGCCAACGCTTCCTGCGTCACCGTGATCTGCGTTGGCGCGGTGACGGGCGGCGGCGTGCCGACCGGCTTCAGCGCCATGACGACATTGGGCAGGCTTTGCCCTTCACGGTCGCTGGCGACGCCAATTAACACCGCCGCGTTGGCAAGGACTGCGGTCGCGGCAAGGGCGGCAGCAACGGCGCGGGCCGCAGTGCGCTGGATACCCGTCATCATGGTTGCACCACGTCCCGACGCATTGGCGCAAGCGCGGCGATCAGGCGGTTCTGCTGCGCATTCGGCACGGCGGCAGCATCGAGTGCATTCTGCAACTCCTCGGCGAGCGCGTTGAAGTCGGCGGTGGTCACCTTCATGCCTTCATGGATCTTGCGCATCGACTTGCCGGAATACTTGCAGCCGCCACCCAGCACGTCGCAGAACTGATCGGTCAGCATCGCCTGCAGGCGCTCGGTATCGGCATCCTTGAAGAAACTGCCGATGCGCGGGTTCTTCTGGACGCGGCCGAGAAAGTCGTTGGTAATCCGGGCCAGGCCCTCGAAACCGCCAAATGCGGTCAACGCCGCCTCGTTGGGCACCTGCGCGCCGGCGGGCGCCACCGCCAACCCCGCGAAGCAGGCACAGACGGCGAGCACATGGAAACGACTGGACATGGCGAAACTCCGAAAAGCAGCATTTATCGATACGCGTCGCACGACCGGAGCGGCCGACGCAACGGGGCGGCGCTACCGGCGCGACAAATCCGTAGTACGCGAAAACGCCGTTTCCGGTTTTCGGCGAGGCGGGAAGGCGCCCCGGCCAACCGTCAGTCGGTCAGATAGGCATTGGTGGCGCGCAGGTCGTCCTCGCCCAGAATGCCGGTGGCCGCCTTCAGGCGCAAGTCGTTGAGCAGCGTGTTGTAGCGGGCCTGGGCCAGATCGCGCTGGACCTGGGTCACCTGCTGCTGCGCGTTGAGCACGTCGAGATTGGTGCGGACGCCGACTTCGAGGCCGAGTTTGGTCGAGGCCAGTTGCGTCTCGGCCGACTTCAGCGCCTGCTGTTGCGCTGCCACGCCGGCGACGCCGCTGGTAACGCCGAGGTAGGCCTGACGCACGGAGAGTCCGGTCGTCCGCCGCGCCGTTTCCAGATCGTTGCGGTTCTTGTCCACCAGCGCCAGCGTCTCGCGGATTCGGGCGGACAGGCCGCCGGTGGTGTCGAACGGCAGGTTGAAGGTAACGCCGATCAGGCCGGAGTAGGTCCAGGTGCCGAGAGCGGTGGTGGTGCTGCCGCTCGACTGGGTGTGCGCAACGTTGGCAGTGGCGTCGAGCGTCCAGCTCTTTGCCGCCTCGGCACGCTTGACGTCGTACTCGGACACGGCCAGGGTTTGCTGGGCAATCTGGACCGGGTAGGCCTCGCGCTCGGCGCGGGTCACCCAGGCTTCCATGCTGGACGGCGTCGGCAACGACACCTGGGCATTGCCGCGCAGCGTCTTGAGATTGGTTTCAAAGCGGCCAACGACGTTGCGTAGCGCCCAGCGCGTTCGGTCCACCTCGTTGCGGGCCGAAATCTCCTGCGCCAGCACCTGGTCGTAGCGGGACTGCGCTTCGTTGGTATCGACGATGGTGGCGGTGCCCACCTCGAAATTGCGCTTCGCCTGCGCCAGTTGCTCGGACAGCGCCGCTTTCTGCGCCTCGACCAGACGCACGTTGTCCTGCGCGAGCAACACATCGAAGTAGGCCTGGGCAAGGCGGTTCGCCACATCCATCTCGGCCGCCCGAACGCCCAGTTCGGCCAACTTGGTGGCGACATTGGCCTGCTCGATGGCGGCGTCGTTCGCCGGCCGGTACAGCGGCTTGTTGACGAAGGCCTGCACGCTGGCCGCGAGATAGGCGCGATCGGTCTGCGCCTGCGGCAGGTTGCGCATATGCAGATCGAAGTAGTTGGCGTTGGCGCCTGCCGCCACACCGGTCGCGAAGCCATTGCCGCCCTCGGCCTGCGCGACCCGCTCCCGCGCCGCCGACAGCGAGGCGCGTGCCGCCGCCATGGCCGGGTCCTGCGCGGCGGCCTCGCGATACAGCGACAGCAGGTCGGCGCCGTGGGCGGCACTGATGGCGCCGGCGATCGCGATGGTCAGTGCTGTCCGGGAAAGAAATCGGTGAACGCGCATGCAAAAAAACTCCAGCGATGCCTCAACAGGCAGGAATTGGATGGGTCAGTAACGGGGAATGCCGGGATCGACTTGCAGCGACCAGGCATCGATGCCACCGGCCAGATTGATCGGGCGGCCGATGCCCTGCCGCGCCAGAAAATGCGCACACTGCATGCTGCGACCGCCGTGATGACAGATCACGACCAATGGCGTGTCGTCGCCGACCAGTTCGCGCACTTCGTCGACCCGCGCGGCTAGCACCGACATCGGCACATTGACGGAATTTTCGATGCGGGCGGTCTGGAATTCCCACGGCTCGCGCACGTCGAGCAGCACCGCGTCGGCCAGCGCTTCGGCGCGGGCGGCGGCGAGCGCCGGTGCATCGATCTGTTCAACCATTGCCGGGCGGCGGCTAGAACACGAACGCCGGCGCGCGGGCGGCATTGACCAGTGGCGCGACGACGGTCTCGAACTGCGTGCGCGACTGACGGCCGCCAGTGGCCCCAACGTGCACCAGTTGCGCCGACATCACCGGCCGCTTGCCGATCACGGCGAACACGCGCCCCTCCGTCTTCAACTGCGAGAAGACTTCTTCCGGCAGCACTTCCATCGAACCGGTGAAGACGATGGCGTCGTAGGGCGCCTCGCCGCGCCAGCCGCGGGACGCGTCGCCGGTGTGCACCGTGGCATTGGTGATGCCGGCGCGAGCGAGGTTGTCGGCGCCGAACTTGGCCAGCGCCGGATCGATCTCCACGCTGGTCACGCGGGCGGCGCGCGCAGCGAGCAGCGCGGTCAGATAGCCGCTGCCGGTGCCGATTTCCAGCACATGCTCATTGCCCTTGAGGTCGAGATCCTGCACGACGCGCGCCTCCATCTTGGGCGCCCATGTGCGCTCGGTCGCCGACACCGGGGCGAGCGGCGTTTCGAGGTCCATCAGGGCAAATTCGCGCTGCGCCGGCGGCATGAAGTGCTCGCGCTTGAGCGTGTGCAGCAAATCGAGCACCCCGGTATCCAGCACATCCCAGGTGCGGATCTGTTGCTCGATCATGTTGAAGCGGACTTGTTCGATGTTCATGGCGTTGTTGGGTTCGGGGCCGGGCGTAGCAGAAGCAGGTTCAGCGGCGTCGGGTTGAATCGGTGGCGGTGAATCGGAAGCGTTGATTTTACCGGCTGTTTCCGCTTAATGACTCGCGGTCATTAAGCGGAGTTTAGCGAAATTTCGGCCTTGCGCAAGCAAAAATTGCTGATTCAGGTCAACGCCGGAGCGTCACTCCGCTGGCATCTGTGCGCCGGATGCGGCAACGGCAGTGCCGGCCGCGCGTCGGGCCGCCTTTTTCGCCGCCCGGCGCGCCTTGAATTCCTCGATCATGGCGTAGATCACCGGCACCACGACCAGCGTCAGTACCGTCGAGCTCAAGACGCCGCCGATGATCGAGCGGCCCATGGTGCCGTCGCCGCCCTCCTCCAGCGCCAGCGCCATCGGCAGCATGCCGAACACCATTGCCGCCGTAGTCATCAGGATCGGCCGCAGGCGAATGTGACCGGCCGCCACCAGCGCTTCGGTGATCGATTTGCCCTCATCCCGCCGCGCCTGATTGGCAAAGTCGACCAGCAGGATGCCGTTCTTCACCACCAGTCCCATCAGCATGATGAAGGCGATCATGGCGAACATGTTGAAGGTGGTACGGGTGAGCAGCAGCGCCAGCATCACACCGATCAGCGACATCGGCAACGTCGCCATGATCGCCAGCGGCTGCGCGAAGCTCATGAATTGCGAGCCGAGCACGAAATAGATGAAGGTCACCGCCAGCACCAGCGCGACGATCGCGTAGCCGAAGGAGTCGCGCATGATCTGGTTGTCGCCGTCCTGCTGGAAGCGGTAACCCGGCGGCAGCGGGAACGCTTCGATCAGCTTGTTGACGTCGTTGCCGACGTCGCCCGGCGGCCGGCCCTTGGCGTTGGCACTGATCGTCACCTGCCGCTGCAGGTAGGCGCGCTCGATGCTCTTCGGGTTGGTGCTCTCGGCCAGCGTCGCCACGCGCTCCAGCGCCAGCGCGTCGCCATCCGGTGCGCGCGGGTTGGCCAGCGGAATTTGCAGCAATTGCGCCGGATCGTTGCGGACATTCGCCGGCAGGCGCACCGACACGTCCACCGAGTTGCCCGACGGCGGCAGCCAGGTCACCACGGCGTCGCCGGCGACCAGCGCCCGCGACACGCTGCCGATCGTGGCCGGCGTGATGCCGAATTCGGCCCCCTCGGCCCGTTTGGGCAGGATCACCAGCGCCGGCACCGCGGCCTTTTCGCTGCTGTCGATGTCGACCACGCCGCTGATCTTTTCCAGCCGCTCGACGAACTGCTCGGAGAGTTGCTTGAGCACGGTCGCGTCCGGTCCGACGAAGGACACCTGCACCGGTTTGTTCCAGCCGACCGACACCGTCATGCCGGCGATGCCTTTCACCGCGTCGCGGGCAACGTCCTCGATGTCCTTCTGGCTGCGGGTGCGCTCGTGGCGCGGCTTCAGGATCACGTTGATCCAGCCGGTGTTCTTGCCGCGGCCGCCGCCGGCGCCCGAGTAGAGCAGCTTGATCTCGGGAATTTTCTTCAGTTCCGCCTCGGCCTGAGCCACCTTGACGGTGGTGTATTCCAGGCTGGAACCGACCGGCGTTTCCAGCCGCATGCCGAACTCGCTCTGGTCTTCTTTCGGCACGAACTCGCTGCCGATCAGCGGAAACAGGAACATGCTGGCGACGAACAGGCCGATGGCACCGAACAGCACCGTCTTGCGATGCCCGAGCGCCCAGCGGATCACCCGCTCGTAGCGATGTTGCAGGGCTTCCATGCGGCCATCGAACCACGCCAGAAAGCGGCCCAGCCAGGGCAGCCGCTTGAAGCGGTTGCCGGCCGGATCGGCCCACACCGAGGACAGCATCGGGTCGAGCGTGAAGCTGACGAACAGCGAGATCATCACCGCCACCACCACGGTCAGCCCGAACTGGAAGAAGAACAGCCCGATGATGCCGCCCATGAAGGCCACCGGCGCAAACACGGCCACGATGGCCAACGTGGTGGCCAGCACGGCGAGCCCGATTTCCTCGGTCGCCTCCAGCGCGGCTTCGTGGTGCGATTTGCCAAGCGCGAGGTGACGCACGATGTTCTCGCGCACCACGATGGCGTCGTCGATGAGCAGCCCGATGCACAGCGACAGCGCCATCAGCGTCAGCGCGTTCAGTGTGAAGCCGAAGGCGTACAGCGCGACGAAGGTCGCCACCACCGAGATCGGCAGCGTCAGCGCGGTGATGATGGTGCTGCGCCAGGAGGCGAGAAACAGGAACACGATGATCACCGTCAGCACGCCACCCTCGATGATGGTGCGCTTGACGCCGTCGACGTTGGCCTTCACGTATTTCGATTGATCCGACAGGATGGTCAGCTCGATGTCGCTCGGCAGCTCCTTCTTCAGCCGTTCGATCGCCGCCTTGACGCCGACGCCGACCTCGACCGTGTTGCTGCCGCGCACCTTCAGCATGTCGAGGCTGATGGCGCGAACGCCGTCGATGCGGGCGAAGCTGGTCTGCTCCTTGCTGCCGTCGACGATGGTGGCGACGTCACCTAGCCGCACTTGCAGGCCGTCGCGGCGGGCGACCACCAGATTGGCGAAGTCCGACACCTGCTTGAAGCGGGCGTCGACGCGCACCGATTTGTCGTTCTGCCCGATGGTGATGTTGCCGACCGGGGCGTCAATGTTGTCGTTGCGGATCGCCGCCAGCACCTGATCGACGCCGATCCGCCGCGCGCGCAGCTTGGCGACGTCCGGTTCGATCTGGATTTCGCGCGTCGAGGAGCCGTTGATGTTGACCGTTGCCACGCCCGGCACGTTTTCCATGCGGCGGCGAATCACCTCTTCCACCATGTAGGAGAGATCGGGCAGCGTACGCGTCTTCGAGGTTACGCCGAGCGAAACCACGGCGCGATCGTCGTCGCGATTGGCCTGCGAGACGAACGGATCCTTGGCCTCCTTCGGGAAGCTCGGGCGAATCTGCGCCAGCTTGTCGCGCATTTCCTGCATCGCCACCTTGATGTCGGTGCCCATCGCGAATTCGACGATCACCAGACTGGAGTTTTCGCGCGAACGCGAGGTGATCTTCTTGACGCCGGAAATCGTGTTCAGCGCGTTTTCGATCGGCTTGGTCAGATCGTTCTCGACCGCTTGCGGGCTGGCGCCGGGGTACTGCACCACGGTAAACGCAAACGGCAGATTCACCTCCGGCATGGCGTCGATCGGCAGCCGGAAGTAGGACACCGCGCCCATCACCATGAGCGCGAGCATGACCATGGTGCAGAACACCGGGTTCTTGATGGCGACGCGAGTCATCCACATGATCGCTGCCCCTTTACTTGCCGGCTGCGGCGCCGGCCGCGCCCGCGGCGGCGGCACTGACCGCGCCGCCGCTACCCGTTGCCGTTGCCGCCGCCGGAGCCGCGACCGGCAGCACCACCGTTTGCCCCTCGTTCGGCTCGGTGCCGCGCAGCGTGAGCACGGCGGCGCCGGCGGCCAGGCCGTCGGCGACCGGCACCAGCGGGTTGTTGTCGTCGGCGCTGGGCGCCAGCTTGATGCGCTTTTTCGCCGCCTTGCCGTCGACCACGACCCACAGGTAGTTGCCGTTGACGTCGGTCTTCACCGCCACGCGCGGCACGGCAATCGGCGCCGCGCTTTGCGCCAGCCGCAACTGGCCGGACAGGAAGGCGCCGGCCGGCACCGTGGTGTTGGCCGGCAGCGCGAAGCGCGTCTCCACCGTGCGCGCGGCGCTGCCGGTGGTCGGGATGATGCGGCTCAGCGCGCCGTCGACGGCGCTGCCGCCGGCGTCGAGCTGGAAGCTGGCCTTCTGGCCGATTTTCAGTTCGGCGACGCGCTCGGCGGCCACCGGCACGATGACCTCCAGCGAGCTGGGATCGAGAATGGTGAACACCGCCATCTCGGCGCCGACCCGCTCGCCGGGCTCCACCGTGCGCTTGGCGATAACGCCGGAGATCGGGGCGATCAGCGCCGTCTCCGCCAGCGCCGCCTTCGCGATGTCCATTTGCGTCTTCGCTGCATCGTAGGATGAGCGAGCGCTCACATAGCTGCTCTCGGTACTGTCCAGCGCCGCCTTCGAGATGAAGCCGCGGTCGGCCAGCGAGCGTTGCTGCGCGCGGTTCGATTCCGCCACCGTCAGCGCCGCCTGCGCCTGCTTGAGGCTGGCCTCGCGCTCGGCAATGCGCAGCCGCAGCTCGTCGCTGTCGACCACCGCCAGGCGCTCGCCCGCCTGCACGCGGTCGCCGGCGCGCTTGTTCACATGCGATAGGAAGCCGGCGTGCCGCGAGCGCAGCACCGCCTGGCGCGCGGCGTCCACCGTCCCGGCAACGGCCAGCGACTGCACCAGCGTCGCCGGACCGGCGGTGGCGAGATCGACCGGCGCCAGCGTCAGCACGATGTCTGCGGTCTTGCCATCCTTGCCGGCCGCCTTGCCATCGGCTTTCGCCTGCGCTTTGGCCTGACCACCGGCGCCGCCGGCAAACGCCTTGTACCCCGCGTAGCCGCCGGCCACTACCACCAGTGCGGTCACACCGGAGACCACCATCCATCGCTTGATTTGCATGCGTTTGCGGGGCTTGTGGCCCCTCCCCTTGTCATTGAGAAAGTGCTGTCCGCAATGGATTTCCGCGGTCGGATTCCACTACGAGCGCGAAGGCTAGAAGATTTGATCGCGATCGGCACAGCCGGTGCGACAAACCACCCGCTTTTCGGCGCGAGTTGCGGGTGCTCGCCGCGGCAATGGCTTTTTGCCGAAACGCGCAACCGCATTGGGTATAACTGCCGAAAAATCAGTATGTCGACTATACAAAAAAGTCGTTCTCTTCCCCATTTACAAGCCGTTTTTCGCAAAAAGCTGTTGCTGCGCCAAGCGCATTGCATGCGCCGCCGACGAATCGCCAAGCCCATGCGCTCCAGCAGTACGCAATGCTTAAAGAACTGGCAGAGCGCTGGTAAAATAGAGGGTTACCCTCAACTACTTCCTTGCTCCCCGCTCACTGACGGCGGGGCGCGGGCTGTGGATACCCCAGAAGAAACGCGCCACGATGGCGCCGCGCGGCCACAAACGCGCCGACACGTTCACCGACAGCAAGCAACCGGAACCCTTCAAGCATGGCAAAAGCTAAATCGAAACCCGTCGCCAAAGTTACCAAAGCCAAGCCCGCGTCGAAACCGAAGGTCGGTGGCAAGAGCAAATCGGCGCAGCCACAAGCCAAGGCCAAGACCGCCGGCAAAGCCAAAGTAGCCGCAAAACCGGTCGCCAAAGCCACCGCCAAAAAAGGCAAACCGGCGGTCGGCAAGACCAAAACCGCGCCGAAAGTAGCTGCCAAGAGCAAAGTCGCGGCCAAGCCGGTCGCCAAAAAAGCCGTCAAGGCCGTCGCCAAGCCGGTCGCCAAAAAGGCCGTCAAGACCGCCGCCAAACCGGCGCCCAAAGTCGTCGCCAAAGTGGCACCAAAGGCGGCACCGAAGGCAGCCGCCAAGGCGGTGACCAAGCCGACGGCCAAGGCGCCTGCCAAACCGGCGCCGAAAGCGGCGCCGAAGGCCGTTGCCAAGACCGTCGCCAAAGCACCGGCGCCGGTTGCCAAACCCGCGGCCGGCAAGCCCGTTGCGCCGGCCGGCAAGGCCGCCGTCGCCGAAAAATTGAGCAAGGGCGCCGCCACCAAACCGGTCGCCACGCCCGCGCCTGCGCCCGTTGCCGCCGCGGTGAAGACCGGCAAGCCCGGTCGCCCCCCGAAAAACGCGGTCGCCGCCCCGGCAGCGGCCGCCCCCGAAACGCCGGCCGCAGCCGCGGCCCCGGCACCGGTCGCGATCAACCCGCTGACCGGCAAACCGAAAACACGCAAGCAGTTGTTACTGGAGAAAAAGCAGCAAGCGCTGCTCGAGGCCCTGGCGCCGTTCAAGACGGTCGACGCGGAAACCCGCCGCCTGCGCCTCAAGCAGCTCATCACCCTCGGCAAGGACCGCGGGTATCTGACCTACGCCGAAATCAACGACCATCTCCCCGATGATCTGGTCGATGCCGAGGCGATCGAAAGTGTCGTGGCGATGATCAACGACATGGGCATCCAGGTGTTCGACGAAGCACCGGCCGCCGAAGAGTTGATCATTACGGAAACCGCGTCGGCCGTGGCCGACGACGATGTGGCGGAAGAAGCCGAACAGGCCATTTCGCAGCTGGACAGCGAATTCGGCCGCACCACCGACCCCGTCCGCATGTACATGCGCGAAATGGGCACCGTGGAGCTGCTCACCCGCGAGGGCGAAATCGAAATCGCCAAGCGCATCGAGGACGGCTTGAAACACATGGTGCAGGCGATCTCGGCCTGCCCGATGACCATTGCCGAAATCCTCGCGCTCGCCGACAAGATCGAAAAGGACGAAGTGGCGGTCGACGACATCGTCGACGGCCTTGCCGGCCTTGAGCCGCCGGAGCCGGCACCGGCCGCGGCTGCCGCTGACGACGGCGACGAGGACGAAGAAGGCGAGGAAGAGGAAGAAGAGGACGAGGAGGCCACTGCCGCCATCTCGGCCGAACTGCTCGCCAAGCTGAAGGCGATGTCGCTGGAAAAATTCGCCACCATTCGCAAGAACCACGCGAAGCTGCTCGCCCACATCGAAAAGGGCGAGTACAAGAACGAGAGCTACGTCAAGGCGCAGAAGAAGATCAGCGAAGAGATGACGGACATCCGCTTCGCCGCCAAGATCGTCGAGCAGCTTTGCGATTCCGTCCGCGGCGAAGTGGAAAAAATCCGCAGCCACGAGCGCAAGCTGCAGGAGCTGATGGTGCTCAAGTGCCACATGCCGCGCGACTACTTCCTGAAACTTTTCCCGGAAAAGTCGATGGACCTGAAATGGGTCGACCGCGAAATTACCGCCGCCAAGCCGCACAGCGACGCCTTCGCCAAGAACCGTCAGGCGCTGGTCGAACGTCAGGAAGCGCTGATCGGCCTGCAGAAGAAAGTCAGCCTGCCGCTGCAGGACTTCAAGGACATCTACAAGCAGATGTCCTCGGGCGAAGCCAAGTCGCGCAAAGCGAAGAAGGAAATGACCGAGGCCAACCTGCGTCTGGTGATCTCGATCGCGAAGAAGTACACCAACCGCGGCCTGCAGTTCCTCGACCTGATTCAGGAGGGCAACATCGGCCTAATGAAGGCGGTGGACAAGTTCGAATACCGTCGCGGCTACAAGTTCTCGACCTACGCTACGTGGTGGATCCGTCAGGCCATCACCCGCTCGATCGCCGATCAGGCGCGCACCATCCGCATCCCCGTGCACATGATCGAAACGATCAACAAGATGAACCGCATCTCGCGGCAAATCCTGCAGGAGACCGGGGTCGAGCCGGACGCGCCGACGCTCGCCGCGCGCATGGAAATCCCGGAGGACAAAATCCGCCGCATCATGAAGATCAGCAAGGAGCCGATCTCCATGGAAACGCCGATCGGCGACGACGACGACAGCCACCTGGGTGACTTCATCGAAGACACCAACACGCTGACGCCGGTCGACGCTGCGGTGCAGGACAGTCTGCGCGACCTGTGCAAGGAAGTGCTCGATACGCTGACGCCGCGCGAAGCCAAGGTGCTGCGCATGCGCTTCGGCATCGAGATGAACACCGACCACACGCTGGAAGAAGTCGGCAAGCAGTTCGACGTCACCCGCGAACGCATCCGCCAGATCGAAGCCAAGGCGCTGCGCAAGCTGCGTCACCCAAGTCGCGCCGAGCGACTCAAGGGGTTCGTCACCGAGGCGTAAAAGCCTCTCGTGTTGGACGGAATGAAAACGGGCCTGCGGGTCCGTTTTTTTGCGTGAACGCCGCGTCCGCCGTTGTAGGAGGCGGGGTGGCCGGCCCCACACAAAATACACCGGGCCCCACAGGCGG
>JAPUER010000042.1:28962-35926 GCA_027492485.1 Betaproteobacteria bacterium | reverse complement strand
TTGGGGTTCGCCGCCCCAAAACTTTGATCCCCCCGCAACCGGGCCGGGCACAGCCGCTCCTACAACGGCCAGTTCACAACCGGGATGCAATAATTCATGGCAGTGGGCCGTTAGCTCAGTTGGTCAGAGCAGAGGACTCATAATCCTTTGGTCGTTGGTTCAAGTCCAACACGGCCTACCAACAAGGAAGCCACCTCAGATTGCTGGGGTGGCTTTTCTTTTTTGTGAAGGCCGACGAAAAAATCAATCGCGCCAGGAAAACGTCGTCGCCGTGGCGCAGTGCGTGCGGCCGCTATTTCAGCGTATCGGCGTGGGCCCGCTTCAGCCACTCTTCGGTGCGCTTCCAGGTGTCACGCGTGTAGTCGTTCCGATAGTTGCGGCCGGTGAGGTCGTAGGCGTGATCGGCATTGTCGTAGACGACCATGTCGAACGCCTTGCCCTTGGCCTTGGCTGCTTTCTCGATCTCGCGTGCCTTGTCGATCAGGCAGCAGTTGTTGTAGCTGTCGGCGCTCCCTGCAAGTACCGTCAGCGGAACCTGCATGCGCCCGACGAGACCGTCCACATTCTGGATCCACGCCGTGAACGGATAAATCGCGAGCGCTGCGGCAACAAGGTCCGGCTGATGCATCGCGTTGAAGAGCAACGCTCCGCCACCGAGCGAGAACCCGATCACTGCCACCTTGCGCGACGTCGTGCCGGGTGACGCGAGCAGACCGGTGACCGCGTCCTTGAAGTTCTGCGCCGCCGGCTTGGTGCGGGAAAACATGTCATTGCCATCCACCAGCAGCACGTTGTAGCCAAGCGCCGCCACGTCGCGGGCATACGAGCGGCGGGAATCCGGGCCCGTATTCCCGGAGATGATGAGCACTGCCGGACCCTTGCCTTCTTTCGCGGCAATTTCCTCGCGAAAGTAACCTTGCGCCATCGTCGTGTTGACCAGCGTGCAAAGTGTGGCGCTGCCGAGCGCAATGCGCCATACGGAGGAAAGTGCAAACATGATTTCACCTCGCAAACCGGCAGCGCGGGGCCGCGCCGCCTGGAAGCAACAATAGGCTGATCAAACCCGCGAGACAAGACACCGGAGGTTACGGCAACGTTACGTGGGCACGAGGATCATGATGCTCCAGAGTTCGGCCCTATTGAGCTTTCCCAAATTCGCGACCAAACCCCCGTTCGCCCTGAGCGTAGCGAAGGGTCTGATGCTATAGGGGGTCAAACCCTTCGCTACGCTCAGGGTGAACGGTAGAAGGGTGTCGCGAATTATGAAAAACTCAATAGGTATCAAGCCCAACACGGCCTGCCACTTGTCTCGGCACTCGCGTGCAACTGGCGTCCATTGCCGCCGCGCGGTTGCAGGCGGCTTGCGCCGACCTAAAACGGCAACCCCACATAGTTCTCCGCCAGCGAGCTTTGCGCGGCTTCGGACGAGAACAGGTATTCGAGATCGGTTTGCTGCAGTTTCCGGTCGTACTCGATGGCGTCGGGGAAGGTGTGCAGCATCATGGTCATCCACCACGAGAAGCGCTGCGCTTTCCAGACGCGGGCGAGTGCCTTGGCGGAGTAGTTCTCCAATCCACTGTCGTCGCCGTTCTTGTAGTGCGCGACCATCGCGTGATAGAGGTAATAGATGTCCGACGCCGCGCTATTGAGGCCGCGGGCACCGGTGGGCGGCACGATGTGTGCGGCATCGCCAGCGAGGAACAGATTGCCGTAGCGCATCGGCTCGGCGACGAACGATCTGAGCGGCGCAATGGATTTTTCGATCGAGGCGCCGGTGATCAGTTTCGCGGCGACGTCGGCGGGCAAGCGGCGCTTCAGTTCGTCCCAGAACTTGTCGTCCGACCAGTCCTCCACGGTGTCGGTCAGCGGCACCTGGATGTAGTAGCGGCTCAACACCTGCGAGCGCAGCGAGCACAGCGCAAAGCCGCGATCGGTGCGCGAGTAGATCAGTTCCGGCGACACCGGTTTGGTGCGCGACAGCACGCCAAGCCAGCCGAAGGGATAGAGCTTTTCGTATTCGCGCAGCACGTCTTTCGGGATCGACTTGCGGCTGACGCCGTGAAAGCCGTCGGCGCCGATCACGTAGTCGCAATCGATGCGGATAATGTCGTCGCCGCTGCGGTAAGTGACCCACGGCGTCTTGCTGGTCAGGTCGTGCGGCTGCACGTCCTCGGCGTTGTGGATCACCGCGCCTTTCATGCGGTCGCGCGCTTCGTAGAGATCGCGCGTCAGCTCGGTCTGGCCATAGACCACCACCGAGCTGCCGCCGCTGTATTTGTGCAGATCGACGCGCTTCATCGCGCCGTTGTTGGCGATGAAGAAGCCTTCGTGAATCTCGCCTTCGCGGTCCATGCGCTCGCCGCATTGCGCTTCGCGCATCAATTGCGCAAAGCCGTGCTCCAGCACGCCGGCGCGGATGCGGCTCAGCACGTATTCGCGGCTGTGCTTTTCGAGCACCACGGTGTCGATGCCCTTGAGATGCAGAAGCTGCGAGAGCATCAGCCCCGAGGGGCCGCCGCCGATGATGCAAACCTGTGTCTTCACGATGTCCTCCTGTCCTGCCGTTCAAATGCGGCGCCGAAGACGAACTTTAGACGCGGCGGCGCACTGCCGGAATGGCCGGATGCGGCCAATACTTGTACGATTCGTACATGCAGCCCACCGCCACGCCGTATCGCGGCAACATCCTCAACTACAACCTGTTCGGCGAGTCGGCGCATTTGCCCGACGTGCTGCACTGCGAGACCATCGCCGCCCGCTCGGTGCTGCACGACTGGGAGCTGGCGCCGCACCGGCACGACCGGCTGCACCAGTTGCTGCTGTTGACCGCCGGCGCCGGCACGGTGCAGATCGATGGCGAAACGCGGCCGCTGCGGCCGCTGACGCTGGTCAATGTGCCGCCGGGCGATGTGCACGCATTTTCGTTCCAGCGCGATACCGAAGGCTGGGTGGCGACGCTGGCTGCCGAACTGCTCGACGAAATCCTGCGCGGCGTTGGCGACGTGCGCCGCGCCCTGGCGCGCGCCTTCGTGGTGACTGCGCCGGACGATGCGCGGCTCCTGATGGCCGGCATCGCCCGCGAGTTCGCCGGGCGCGGCGCCGCCCGCGCGCTGCTGCTGCGCGGGCTGGCGAGCACGCTGCTCGGGCTCGCCGCACGGCACGCGCCGACGGTGGTGCAGGCGGACGCCGAGTTGACCGAATCGCACCTGTTCGCCCGCTTTCAGTCGCTGCTGGAGGCGCATTTCGCGCAGCACTGGCGGGTCGCCGATTACGCCGCCGCGCTCGCGGTGAGCGCCACCCATCTCAGCCGCATCACGCGGGCCGCCACCGGCCGCCCGGCATCGGCCCTGATCGACGAACGCATCATGCGCGAGGCGCGGCGCTATCTGGTCTACACCAATCAGCCGGTCGCCAGCATTACCTATGCGCTGGGCTTCAACGACCCAGCCTACTTCAGCCGCGTGTTCACCCGCGTCAGCGGCTTGTCGCCGCGCGCCTTCCGCCAGCGGCGGCCGTGAACGGCTGGCCGACGCCCGCAAGCGCGGCTTCAGCATGGTCGTGGAGATGTTCGCGCCCGGCATGACGGCGGCGGCGGCGCCGATTTTTGCGCGGCCGGCGGGCTGATTCCGTTGCCAATGCAAGAAAACGCCGAACAAGTCCCGTTCACCCTGAACGCAGCGAAGGGTTTGACAATTGGAGGCCAGTTTCAGACCCTTCGCCTTCGGCTCAGGGTGAACGGTTCACACTTGCTACGCGTTTCCTGAACTCGATACTGCGCCGCACCGGCCGGGTCGTTCTGGGTATCAGCTTTTTCGTCCTGGCCCCATTGGCTATGGGCACGGCAGCAAAAATCGTCGAAGTCGACTTTCGCCAATTATCGCTCTGAGCCCATATTCAATAAGGGCTACAGCCAAAAGCCATAGCTCCGATTCGTCGGCGCGCGCCGCCGGTCAGTGCATCTGCAGCGCCCGCGTCAGCACCTTGCCTTCGCTGGCGCTGGGCGGGCGGATGTTGAGAATCTGCGCCAGCGTCGGCGCGATGTCCACCGTCTCGGCGTAATCGGCGTAGCGGCCCGGCTTGAACCACTTCGCGCCCTCGAACATCAGCGGCACGCTGGTGTCGTAGCTGTACGGTGTGCCGTGCGAGGCGACGCTGGTGCCCGACGCCGACTGGAAATAGGTGAACGGCTTCTGGATGATCATGATGTCGATCGCCATCTGCCGGTGCCAGGCGCGTTGCGCGTAAAGGCCCACGCGCGTCGCCGGCAACTGGCCGCGCTCGAGCTGGGTGCGGGTAAAGGCGAAGCCGACGCCGGGCTGCTCCATCGCGGTGCGCGCGATGAAAGTCTCGACCTCCTCGCGGCTCAGCCCCTTGGCGTCGATCGCCGCATAGTCGAGCGTCCAGCCGCCGGTCATGTGCTGAAAGGCCAGTTTCGGCACGCCGAATTTTTTCTCGGCGATGGCATTCACGGCGTTGCGCAGCGCGGTCGGATCGGTGCGGCTGGCATCGAAGCCGCGCAGCTTGGCGTACTCCGGCGCATTCATGAAGCCATGATCGGCCGACAGCATGAACAACACGTTGCCGCGGCCGGCCCAGGCCTCGACGTCGTCGAAGAATTTGGCCAGCGTGCGGTCGAGCCGCAGCAGGTGATCCTGCGACTGGATGCTCTCGGGGCCGAAGTTGTGATTGATGTAGTCGTGGCTCGAAAAGCTGACGCCGAGAATGTCGGTGGCGCCGGCCGGGTTGCGGCCGACCTGTTCGCTTTTCAGCAAAGTGGTGGCGAACTCCGCGGTCATCTGGTCGCCATACGGGCTCGGCAGCAGCATGCGGTAGTAGATGCGCCCCGGCGTGCTGTCGGCACCGCCGTAGACATAGCCCATCTTGCTCGTCATGCCGTTGTACACGGCGCCCCACGGCTGCCCCTCGGGCACCGAGCGCTGATAGGCCTTGGGCTCCAGCAGCAGGTTCCACGACTTGTGGAAATACTGGTGCTGCGGGCTGCCGGCGTAATACTGCTCCCACCAGTCGGGGTGCTTCGGCATGTAGTAGCTGGTGCTGGTGAAGCGGCCGGTCTTGGTCGAATACATGTACGCGGTGCCGGTCTTGCCGGCCAGCAGGATGGCGCCGCGGTCCTTGCCGGACACGGCGAACACGCGGCTCGCGTTCTGGTTGGCGTAGCGCAGCTCGTCGCCGACCAGGCTGACGTGCAGATTCTTCGGGCTCACGCCATCGTCGTCGGTGGTCTCGGTGCCGTCGAGGTAGCGGTGCGCGACGTCGCCGGTGTTGTACATGACCTTGCCGTCGCGCGTTTTCCACTCGTTGGCGATGATGCCGGTCTGATACGGGAACGCGCCGGACAGGATGGTGGCGTGGCCGACGGCGGTGACCGTGAAGGCGTGCGCCTGATGCGCATCGGAGAACCAGGCGCCGCGGTCGATGAAACGGCGGAAGCCGTTGGCCACCAGCAGATCGTAGTTCTTGCTGATCTGCTCCTGCGGCAGGCCGTCGATGATGACCACGACCACCAGCTTCGGCGGTGCGATGCCGCCCGCCACGTTGGCCACGGGTGTCGCGGCGGACGCCGCCAGGCAACCCAGCCCGGCGAGCAGCGCGGCACTGCGCGCGATGAAATTCAACATGAGACCTCCCGGCAAACTTTTCACGGTCGATTCTAGGCCGCAGGCGAGGCGCTACACTGGATCATGACTCGCAAAAATAACAATTCCGACAACTCCGCCAACGCCGCCATCTCGCCGCAAACCGCGCTGATTCACCCGTCGCGTCCGGTGCCCGCAGGCTTCCGCTCGCTGGTGCCCGGCACCGAGCGTGCTTCCACCGTGCTGTTCGAGAGCGTCGACAAGTGGCTACATCGCTCCGGCTTCGACGAATCGATTTACACCTACGGCACCAGCGGCACGCCGACCACGCGCGATTTGCAGAATCGTCTTGCCGAATGGGAGGGCGGCTTCGCAACGGTGCTGTTCCCGTCCGGGCTGGCGGCTGTGGCCTATGCCTTTCTGCCGTTCGTCGCGCCGGGCGATCATGTGCTGATACCGGTCAACGTGTACGACCCGGTGAAGACGCTGGCCAACGGTCTGCTCAGAAAAATGAACGTGGCCGTCGAGCCCTACGATCCGCTGGTCGGCGCCGGCATCGCCGCCCAGATCAAGCCCAACACGAAGCTGGTGTGGGTGGAAACGCCGGGCTCGATCACCATGGAGGTGAGCGATCTGCCGGCCATCGCTGCCGCTGCGCACGCCGCCGGCGCGCTGGTGGCGATCGACAATACCTACAGCGCCGGCTGGTATCTGCATGCGTTCGAACTCGGCGCCGATCTTTCGGTGCACGCACTGACCAAATATCCGGCCGGCCACAGCGATCTGGTGATGGGCTCCATCACCGCCCGCGACGAGGCCATCTGGAAGCGGGTGAAAGACATCGCGCTGCAAACCGGCCAGTGCTGCGCCCCGGACGACATCTATCTGGTGCTGCGCGGGCTGCCGACGATGCCGCTGCGCATCCGCCACGTCGAGCGCGTGGCGCTGGAACTGGCGCAATGGCTGAAGTCGCGCCCCGAGGTCAAGCTGGTGCTGCATCCGGCGCTGCCGGACTGCCCCGGTCACGATGTCTGGCAGCGTGATTTCACCGGCTCCACCGGCGTGTTCTCCTTCGTGCTGCATGACGCGTTCGCTGCCGATGCCGCGGCGCGCTTCATCGACGCGCTTGAACTTTTCGGCATCGGCGCCAGTTGGGGAGGTATCGGTTCGCTGGCGCTGACTTACGATCTGGCCAAATCGCGCCCGCACTGGCCGCATCGGGGCGCGCTGATCCGCCTGAACGTCGGGCTGGAAGACGAGCGCGATCTGAAGGCCGATCTGGAGCGCGGCTTCGCGGCCTTGTCCTTGTAGGAGCGGCTTGCCGCGACCGGCGCGAACCCTTCGCCAGTGTGGGTCGCGGCCAGCCG
>JAPUER010000042.1:23750-28952 GCA_027492485.1 Betaproteobacteria bacterium | reverse complement strand
GGTGTTGTTGTGGGGGCTCGCGCCCCCGGGTTCAAACTCTCCGCTTTGGGGGGGCGCGCCACCCCGCTCCTACAGCAACAGGAGATCACCATGACCACCGCATTCGACTTCACCGTCAAGGACATCGACGGCAAAGCGCAGCAGCTCTCGCAGTACAAAGGCAAGACGCTGCTGATCGTGAACACGGCGAGCAAGTGCGGCTTCACGCCGCAATACGAAGGCCTGCAGAAGCTCTACGACAAGTACCACGAGCAAGGCCTTGAAGTGCTCGGCTTTCCGTGCAACCAGTTTGGCGCGCAGGAGCCGGGCGACGAGAGCGCCATCGCGAGCTTCTGCGATCTCAACTACGGCGTCAATTTCCCGATGTTCGCCAAGATCGACGTCAACGGCGACAACGCGGCGCCGCTGTTCGAACACCTGAAAGCCGAAGCACCCGGCCTGCTCGGCAGCAAGAACGTGAAATGGAATTTCACCAAGTTCCTCGTCGCGCCGGACGGCACCGTGAAGCGCTTCGCGCCGCAGGACGAACCTGCCTCGCTGGCGAAGGACATCGAGAAGGCGCTGGGGTAACGGCGCGCGAACACGGACGCATCAGCCACGGCAACCACAAGATGAGCCAGCGCCGACAGCGTGCGTCCATGATGGCATCCGTCGCTTTCCGGCTTCTTGCGGCGGCGGCAGCGCTTGCACTTGCGTGCGCCGCGCCGGCCAAAACCCTGCACATCGCCTTCGCCGCCGCCGAGACCACGTTCGACCCGGCGGCGGCCGACGATATTCCGTCGAGCGACATCATCCGCATGGTGTTCGACCCGCCGCTGGAATACGACTATCACGCGCGACCGGTGGCGCTGAAGCCGGCCACGCTGGCGCAGATGCCGGAAGTCTCCGCCGACGGTCGCAGCTATACGCTCACCGTCAAGCCCGGCATCTATTTTCAGGACGATCCCGCATTCGGCGGCAAGCGGCGCGAACTGACGGCTGCCGACTACGCGTATTCCATCAAGCGCCTGATGGACCCGAAAATCGCGTCGCCGAACTACTACCTGATCGAGAACAAGCTGGCCGGCATGAAGCCGGTGCGCGAGGCGGCCGAGAAGTCCGGCAAGTTCGACTACGACCGCGAATTCGCCGGCGTCAAGACGCTCGACCGCTACCGTCTGCAGATCGTGTTCGACAAGCCGCAGTACGAGTTTCTCTACGACCTTGCTGCCGCCGCCTTCTCCGCCGTCGCCCGCGAAGTGATCGAGAAGCATCGCGACGAGCGCGGCCGCGTACGCGAGCATCCGATCGGCACCAATGCCTTCCGGCTTGCGGCAAGCGAATGGCAGCGCTCCGGTCGCATCGTGCTCGTGCGCAATCCTGCTTACCGCGACGAAATGCTGCCGCTGGCGAATGGCCCCTCGCCCACGCTGAAGGTGCCGCAGCTCGACCGCATCGAAGTGCAGATTCTTGAGGAGCCGTTGCCCCGCATGCTGGCGTTCCAGAGCGGCGCGCTGGATCAACTCGACATTCCGCGCTCGCTGCACGAACGGCTGTTCGACGGCATCACGCTGAAGCCCGAGTACGCGGCGAAAGGCATTCGCCACCAGCGCCTGATGGAACCTTCGTTGCAGTTTCAGTACTTCAACATGGCCGACCCGGTCGTCGGCGGCAAGGAGCTCGAAAAGATCGCCCTGCGCCGCGCCATCCTGATGGGCTACAACAGCCCGCGTGAACGGGAATCGATCTACAAGGGCCAGGCGGAATATGCGACGCAGTTGCTGCCGCCGACGCAGATCGGCTACCGCAAGGGCTTGAACCTGCGTCCGCCCTACGACCCGCCGCTCGCCCGCGCGCTGCTCGACCGCTTCGGCTACAGGGATTGCGACGGCGATGGCTACCGCGAGGCGCCGGGCTGCAAGCCGCTGCTGTTCACCCGCTCGAACCCGCCGGACAGCCGCTCGCGCGAGCAGGACGAAATCTGGAAGCAGAGCATGGACGCCATCGGCATCCGCGTGCAGTTTTTCAGCCAGAAATGGCCCGACCTGATCGAGATGTCGCGCACCGGCAAGCTGCAATCCTGGGGCTGGGGCTGGATTTCCAGCGGCCCCGGCGGCAGCGGCTACCCGAACCTGCTGCTGTCGCGCAATATCAACGCGATCAACGACATGCAATTCCGGGACGCCGAGTACGACCGGTTGTTCGATCTGGCGGAGGCGACGCCCATCGGCCCGAAGCGGACAGCGATCTACGAAGCGCTGTCGCGCATCGCCGCCGCTTACTCGGTGCTGGATTTTGGCTTCCACACCTATGCCAACGACGTGTCGCACCCCTGGCTCAAGAACTACGTGCGGCACCCGTTCTGGCGCACGCCGTGGAAATACGTGGACATCGACGACGCGGAACGCAGCGGCAAGCGCCCGTGATCCGGGCCATGCGGGAGCGCACCGAACTACGGGAAACCGCGCTGACCGCCGAGGCCCGCTTTCGCGATAATCCCCGCTTTCGCTGTATTCCGGAGCGCTTCCACCCATGAAGGCTATCCTCGCCGCCACTGTCCTCGGCGTCACCCTTGCCGCGGGCAGCACGGTCGCACATGCGACCGACATGAATAAAACGATTCGTGTGGCTTTCAACGTCGACGTCACGGGCTTCGACCCGCAGGCGACCAACGACCTCTACTCGGGTCACGTCAACAACGCGATCTACGACAACCTGTTCGAGTTCGACTACTACGTGCGTCCGGCGCGACTGCGGCCAGTGCTCGCCGAGTCCATGCCGGAGATTTCGGCCGACGGCAAGACCTGGATCATCAAGATTCGCAAGGGCGCCTACTTCGCCGACGATCCCGCATTCAAGGGCAAGAAGCGCGAGCTCACCGCCGAAGACGTCATCTATTCGTGGAAGCGCATGCTCGACCCGAAGATGCTCTCGCCCAACCTCTGGCACATCGATAACAAGGTCGTCGGCGCCAACGAGCTCGTAGACGAAGCCAGGAAGAGCGGCAAGTTCGACTACGACAAGCCGCTCGAGGGCCTCAAGGCGCTCGACCGCTACACAATCCAGCTCAAGCTCACGCGGCCGGACTACATCCTGACCGAACTGATGCAGCAGTACAACTGGTCGCCTGTGGCGCGCGAGGTCGTCGAGGCCTATCGCGATCCGGGCGGCCGCATCATGAACAACCCGGTCGGCGTCGGCCCGTACATGATCAAGCAGTGGGTCAAGGGCAACAAGCTCGTGCTCACCAAGAACCCGAACTATTCGCGCAAGTATCCACTGACCGAGGGCGAGACGGCCGAGGACAAGGCGATCATCGCAGCGAACCAGGGCAAGGACATGCCGCTGGTCGGCAACGTCGAGATCAGCATCATCGAGGAGGCCAATCCGCGGCTGCTCACCTTCAGGGCGGGCGGCCTCGACTATGAGTTCGTCGGCCAGGACCTGATCGGCAACGTGGTGGTCGACGGCAAGCTCGCACCTGAGTACGCCGAAAAAGGCGTGCGCCACCAGCGCGCGCTCGACCCCGCACTCGCGTTCGACTACTTCAATATGGAAGACCCGGTGGTCGGCGGCTACACGCGCGAGAAAATCGCGCTGCGCCGCGCGATCATCATGGCCTATCCGATCGACGACTACGTGCGCATCGTGTTCCGCAACCAGGCGACGCCGGCCAACCAGATCCTGCCGCCGACGCAGACCGGCCACATCCCGAACAAGCCGAATCTCAACAAGTATGACGTGCAGATGGCGCGCGCGCTGCTCGACTATTTCAACTACAAGGACCGCGACGGTGACGGCTATCGCGAGCTTCCCGACGGCAAGCCGCTCGTCATTACGCGCTCGTCTTCGCCGCGCGCGATCGACCGCGAGACCGACGAGCTCTGGAAGAAGGCGCTCGACTCGATCGGCATCAAGGTGCAGTTCAACACCCAGAAATGGCCCGACCTGCTTAAGCAGGGCCGCGCCGGCCAGCTACAGTTCTGGGGCCTGGGCTGGAACTCCTCGGGCACCGACGGCAACTCGTTCCTGCAACTGCTCTACAGCAAGAGCATCGGGCAGTCGAACTTCGCACGCATGAACCTCAAGGAGTACGACGACATCTACGAGAAGGCACAGACGCTGCCGATCGGCCCGCAGCGCTGGGCGCTGTACAAGGCGATGAACGAGATCGCGACGGTCTACTCGGTGTGGCAGCCCGGCGTGTTCCGCTATCAGAACGTGGTGATGCAGCCGTGGCTCATGAACTACAAGCGCATCCCGTACCGCCAGCACTTCTGGCATCTGCTGGACATCGACGAGAGCAAGCGGCCGAAATCCTGACGTCCGACGCCGCGCCGCGGCGGTGGTTGGCGTTGCGGCCCACGTTGCGTGTCAACGGCGTCGACCGGGCACAAGTTATCGATCAGCTATTTGACGAAAGCCGCATTTGCATTGGGCAAAGGCGGCGAAATGGCAAGAAGTCGACTTTCGATGAAAACGCGCTCTGTGCCCTTTATGAATGCGGCTTAGAAGAAAAAGCCACTAACGATCCCGACCGGCGGCTGGCAGCGGTAACGCCGTCGAAAATTTCACCCGCGAGGTCGCAAAACGGGCGCGCACGTTGCGCACGTTGTTCGCTGCGGTGAACGCGCGCTGCACCAGCGCCTGATATTCCGCCATGTCGCGCACCGTCAGCACCAGCGTGAAATCCACGGCAGGCGCGGTTTGCCACGCCAGTTGCACCGCCGGTTCGGCGGCGACGAGTTTGGCGAAGGCCGCGAAAGACTCGGCGTTTTGCACGTCGAGCGTGATCTCGGCAATCGCGGTGATGGTGGCGCCAAGTCGCTCCGGCGACAGCACGGCAACCGTGCGCTCGATGACGCCCGCCTCGGTCAGCGCGCGCACGCGGCGCAGCGTGGTGGCGGGTGAAGCGAAGACCTTGGCAGCAAGCGCCTGATTGGACTGCGCAGCGTCCTGCTGCAATTCGGCGAGAAGGCGGAGATCGATTTCGTCCATTGATTTCAACTTTTATATGTACATGAAATTTTCTCTCATACTGTCTACATCATGCAATTATTAATCTATTGGAACACAATATTGCAAAAACAAGTCACCCGCAACCGCCTATGCTTCCACCCAGAGATCGCCCCTGTAGGAGCGGCTTGCCGCGACCCCGTCTTGCGACGGGCACCGGGGCGCGGCGGGCCCCACCTACCAACACCGCGGGCACTGAAGCAGAAA
>JAPUER010000042.1:0-23740 GCA_027492485.1 Betaproteobacteria bacterium | reverse complement strand
CCACCCGCCTTGGCTCCCCCCCACATACCCCCCCTTTCGGCGGGGGGTCCCCCCCCCGGGACCCCCACCCAAACCGGGGGCGGGCCGAGCCGCTCCTACAAGAACCGGGTGCACTGAAGCAGAAAGAACATCATGTGTGGCATCGTCGGCGCGGTCGCATCGCGCAACATCACTCCTATCCTCGTCGAGGGCCTGAAGCGGCTGGAATATCGCGGCTATGACTCCTGCGGCGTCGCCGTCCATGCCGACGGGGCGCTCCAGCGCGCGCGCAGCGTCAGCCGCGTGGCCGAGCTGGCGCGCGAGGTGGCCGACACCCATCTCGAAGGCTTTACCGGCATCGCGCACACGCGCTGGGCGACGCATGGCGCACCGGCCGTGGTCAACGCGCATCCGCACTTCTCGGGCAACGGCGATTCGCCGCGCATCGCGCTGGTGCACAACGGCATCATCGAGAACCACGACGCGCTGCGCGGCGAACTGAAGGCGCGCGGCTACGAATTCGCCAGCCAGACCGACACCGAGGTGATCGCCCACCTGATCGACCACCTGTACGACGGCGACCTGTTCACGGCGGTGCAGGCGGCCGTCAAGCGGCTGGAAGGCGCCTATGCCATCGCCGTTTTCTGCCGGGACGAACCGCATCGCGTGGTTGGCGCCCGCGCGGGGTCGCCCTTGATCGTCGGCATCGGCAAAGGCGAGAACTTCCTCGCCAGCGACGCGATGGCGCTGGCCGGCGTCACCGACCAGATCATCTATCTGGAAGAAGGCGACGTGGTCGACCTGCAGCTAAGTCGCGTGTGGATTGTCGATGGCACCAGCCGCGACGTGACCAGCGCGCGCCCCGTGAAGACCGTGCAGGCGCATTCGGGCGCCGTGGAGTTGGGGCCGTATCGCCACTACATGCAGAAGGAAATCTTCGAGCAACCGCGCGCGATCGGCGACACCTTGCAGGGCGTCGAAGGCATCGTGCCCGATCTGTTTGGCGACGATGCGGCCGACGTGTTCAAGCAGGTGAACAGCGTGCTGATCCTGGCCTGCGGCACCAGCTATTACAGCGGGCTGACCGCGAAGTACTGGCTGGAAAGCATCGCGAAGATTCCGTGCAGCGTGGAGGTGGCGAGCGAATATCGCTATCGCGACAGCGTGCCCAACCCGCGCGCGCTGGTGGTGACGATCAGCCAGTCCGGCGAAACGGCCGACACCATGGCCGCGCTGAAGCACGCGAAGTCGCTGGGCCACCAGCACACGCTGACCATCTGCAACGTCAGCACCAGCGCGATGGTGCGCGAATGCGCGCTGGCGTACATCACGCGCGCGGGTGTGGAAATCGGCGTGGCGTCGACCAAGGCGTTCAGCACGCAGCTGGCCGCGCTGTTCCTGCTGACGCTGGTACTGGCCAAGCAGCGCGGGTTTCTCACCGCCGACGACGAGGCCGCACACCTGAAGGCGCTGCGCCATTTGCCCGTCGCGCTGCGCAGCGTGCTGGCGCTGGAGCCGCAGATCATCGCGTGGTCCGAGGAATTCGCCAGAAAGGAAAACGCCCTCTTCCTGGGCCGCGGCCTGCACTACCCGATCGCACTAGAGGGCGCGCTGAAGCTGAAAGAGATCAGCTACATCCACGCCGAGGCCTACCCCGCCGGCGAACTAAAGCACGGTCCGCTGGCGCTGGTCACCGAAGCCATGCCCGTCGTCGTCGTCGCCCCCAACGACATGCTGATCGAAAAACTCAAGAGCAACCTGCAGGAAGTGCGCGCCCGCGGCGGCGAGCTGTTCGTGTTTGCCGATGCCGACTCGCACATTAATTCGAGCGAAGGCATCCATGTGATCCGGCTGCCGGAGCACTACGGCGTGCTGTCGCCGATCCTGCATGTGCTGCCGCTGCAGTTGCTGGCTTATCACACGGCCACGGCGCGGGGGACGGATGTGGATAAGCCGCGGAATTTGGCTAAGTCGGTGACGGTGGAGTAGGGCTGACAGTCGTTCCCGCGACGGCGGGAACCCAGACCGGCGCGCACGCGATGACTTAACGATTGGCGTCGTGGAGGCATCGCCCCAGACGCCCGACAAAGTTTCGGGGCAAGTCGAGATGCCCGTCGTCCCGGCGAAGGCCGGGACCCACCGCTGCCTTCCGCACCATCCATCACATCGCCAACACCAACCCTCCGCCGTCTTTCCGGCGAAAGCCGGAATCCAGAAGTCAGCGTCACAAAAGCTCCGGGCAAAGTGTTACCATAAGTACATAGGTAATACCCAGCAATCAACGATGAGCACCAACCTAACCAGCAAAGGCCAGGTCACCATCCCCAAGCGCATCCGCGACGCGCTCAATCTGGCGCCAGGCGGTGCGGTTGACTTTGCGGTCAATACCTTGGGTCAGGTCGTGCTGCACCCGGCAACAACACGAAAAACGAAGAATCCCGTGGATCGGTTCGAGGCGGTACGCGGCAAAGCCACGGTCAAATGGCGCACCGATGAATTGATGAAACTGTTACGTAGCGAATCCTGATCTGCCGCGCGTATGCTGCTGGTCGATAGCAACGTTCTGATCGACGTGCTCGAGGACGATAGCGAATGGGCTGCGTGGTCGCTCGCGCAGTTGCGCGCGCAGTCGCAAATCCACGCGTTGGCCATCAACCCGATCATCTACGCTGAAATTTCCTGCGCGTTCGCCCGCATGGAGGAACTGGAACGGGTCGTCGCTCAGCTCGATCTCGAAGTCCTTGAACTTCCACGCCCAGCGCTCTTCCTCGCAGGCAAAGCATTCATCCAGTACAAGCGCGCAAAAGGCACGCGGCAAAGCGTGCTGCCGGACTTTTTCATCGGCGCCCACGCCGCCGTCATCCAATCCCCGATCCTCACGCGCGATGCGTCGCGTTACCGCACTTATTTCCCAACTGTGGAAGTGATTACACCTGGGCTGCCGTAGTCTCAAACGCCGCCTGCGACAAATGCGCACGAGAACGGCAATGGGCTTTGAACTTGCGCACCGGCCAATCTCGGCAACACCGTTCGCATAGCATTCCACTCTTTCTTGACAGGAGGAAACCATGTTCAGTCACGTGATAGTGGGCGTCAACGATCTTGAGGCGTCGCGGAAGTTCTACGACGCGCTGCTGGGCACGCTGGGCGTCGCGCCGGGCATGCTCAACGATGGTCGCCGCTACTTTTATCGGGGCGGCGGCTGCTCGTTCGGCATCACCACGCCGATCGATGGCGAAGCCGCTACGCATGGCAATGGCGCCACGATCGGCTTCAACACGACTTCAACGGAGCAGGTGGATGCGTTCCACGCGGCGGGCGTTGCCAATGGCGGTACCACCTGCGAAGACCCACCCGGCTGGCGTGCCGGGTCGGTCGGCAAACTCTATCTCGCCTATCTGCGTGACCCCGACGGCAACAAGCTTTGCGCGCTGTACCGGCCACCGAAGGCCGGCTAGCGCACGCCGCGTTGGGCAGCGCTAACGGAGGCGCAGGACGCGGCGTCGTCCTACAGCCAGGCGCCGCGACAACCGGTAAGCTTGGTGGACGGACTAGCACATTCGCTCATGCACTGACCGTTTCCGATTTTGTCAGGCCGTCACCGAGCACCGCAATCGAGATGCTGAAGATTTACCTGGTAGAAGACAGCCCGGTTATCCGGGAAAACCTTGCCGAGACATTGGGCGAGCTGGCCGACGCGGCCGTCGTCGGCTATGCCGATTCCGAGGCGGAGGCACGAACCTGGCTCGCCGCCCATCCCGACAGTTGGCATCTTGCGATTGTCGATTTGTTCCTGAAACGCGGCAACGGTCTGCCGGTCCTCAAGGCGCTGACCGTGCGCCCGCCGGCGCAGAAGGTGGTCGTGCTTTCGAATTACGCGTCGCCGGAAATCCGCGCCGAGTGCATGCGGCTTGGTGCAGATGCGGTGTTCGACAAGTCCACCGACGTCGATGAACTGATGGAGTTTTGCCTGCGCATGCGTTCCGGCGAGGCGCCCGCCAATGCCGCGGGCAGCAGGCAATAGCGCGCCGGCAATGTCATCAATCGATCAAGCCCGCTTTCAGTGCGTAGTAGGTCAGGTCGCTGTTCGACGCCAGCGCCATCTTTTCCATGATTCGCGTGCGGTAGGTGCTGATCGTCTTCACGCTGAGCGACAGCGCCGCCGCGATGTCACCCACGGTTTCCCCTTTCGCCAGCCGCAGAAACACCTGAAACTCCCGCTCCGACAGTTGTTCGTGCGGTGCGCCGGTATCCGGTTTGTTCAGTTGCTGCGCCAGCAAGTCTGCCACCTGCGGCGTGATGTAGCGATGCCCCTCCGCAATGCGGCGAATGGCGCGCACGATCTCGTCGGGGTCGCACTGCTTGTTGAGATAGCCGGCGGCCCCCTGGCGGATCAGGCTCACGGCGTAGTGTTCTTCCGGGTAGCCGCTCAAAATCAGGATGCCTACGTCCGGCGCTTTGGCGCGGATCATCGCCAGCGCGTCGATGCCCGACTGGCCCGGCATCGAAATGTCCATCAGCATGACGTCCATCTCCTGGTTGCGGGCGAGGTCGATCGCCTCGCGACCACTGCCCGCTTCGCCGACCACCACAAGATCGGGCGACTCCTCGATGAATTTGCGCAGTCCCGTTCGCAGGATGACGTGATCGTCGACCAGACCGATTCTTATCCTGAGCATTGGCTTCTCCGAATGGCGCGTCATACCCATGTGGCGCGCCGTTCATCATATCGCAGCCTTCGTGGTCACCACTGCTCGGGTTCGCCCGACATTCCCCGATGAACATTCGCAGTTTCGTATCGCGCGTCCCCCGGTCGTTCATCGTGCCGCTGGCCATACTTGTCGCGGCGGTGGTGATGGCGATCAACGAATACACCTACTGGCAGTCCCGCGAAGCGAAGGAAGCGGTAGAACTCGCGCAAGCCAAACGTGCGGGCATCCTGACGCTGCTGCAACATGCGCTGGACGCCGAGACCGGTCAGCGAGGCTACATCCTGACCGGAGATGCCGGGTACCTCGAGCCCTACGACCGCGCGGTGGCGGCGATCAGTACGTCCATCACGGAAAACCGCGCGCTGTATCTCAACAATCCGGCGCAGATCGACACCTTTGCCGATCTGACGCGATCGATCATGCGCAAGCTCACCGAGCTCGACATGACGATCCGCCTGCGTCGCTCGGCAGGCGATTCCAGCGCCTGGCAGGAGGTGCTGCGTACCGGCGCCGGCCGCGAGTACATGCAGAGCGTTCGCACGGCAGCCGATACGCTGCTCGCCAGCGCGACCGAGGAGCGCAACGCTGCAATGGCACGGATCGATCGCAGCCTCAAGGTGTCGCGTATCGGCGTAGCGCTTTCGGTCGTGCTTTGCCTGGTAGCTTTTTTCGTCTACGTCAAGCAATCGACGCGCCTGCGACATGCCGCCGAAGATCAACGCAACGCCCTGCGCCGGGAACGGGACCGGCTGGAAACGCTGGTCGACGAACGCACGTCGTCGCTGGCCGAGCTCGCCACCCACCTGCAGAACGTGCAGGAGCTCGAGCGCGAACGCTTGGCGCGTGAACTGCACGATGAACTCGGCGCCCTGCTGACCGCCGCCAAGCTCGATGTGGCACGAGCCAAATCCAAGCTTGTTGGCGGTTCACCCGAGGCGCTCGAGCGACTGGCGCATCTGACCACCACGCTGAACGCCGGCATTGCCCTGAAGCGTCGCATCATCGAGGATCTGCGTCCGTCCACGCTATCGAAACTGGGGCTGATACCGGCGCTCGAGATATTGCTGCGCGAATTCGGCGAACGCTCCGGGGTCGCCGTCGTGTCGAATCTCGAGCCGGTTACCTTGTCCGCCGATCACGAATTGACGATCTATCGCGTTGTTCAGGAAGCGCTCACCAATACGGCGAAATACGCCAGCGCGTCGGAGGTCACGGTGACGCTGCATCAGTATGAACGGCACGTCGAACTCAGCGTGTCGGACAACGGTCGCGGCTTCGATGTCACTACGCGCTCGACGGCCAGCCACGGATTGGTGGGCATGCGGCATCGGGTGCACGCGCTGCACGGAACGCTAACCGTCGAATCCACCGTCGGCAGCGGCACCCGAATCCTGGCGTACATGCCGCGCATCACCATTGGCGGCGAGCTGCCGGCACCCGCCGCGTAGGCCTTGGCCTACAGCGCTATGGCAGTCTCGCCGATAGCGCGAGGTATCGGTACGCCGCGACAATCCTCCCGTCAAACGACCGGGAGAAAACATCATGCTGAATATCCTTGTGGAGCTGATTGCCCGGCGTCCAGAGCTGCTGCTGGAGCATGCGCTTGGCTATGTCGAACTGGTTCAGCAGGAAGCACGCCGCGCGAGGCGGGCCTGGTTGCTGAAAGTCGTTGCAGCCGTATGCACTGTTTCGCTTGCCATCGTAACCCTGACGCTACTCGGCGTCGTCGCAATCCTGTGCAGCGCAGGCCTCATGCCGTGGTCACTGCCTTCATTCCAGGTCGTCGGCATTGCCTTGGCGCTGACCTCGTGCGCCGCCGTTTGGGCATGGCGATGTTTTCGCATTGCCTCATCCGGAGAACTGGGCAGACAGGTACAGGCCGACGTTGCCGGGTTTCGCAAGCTGTGGGGTGATGCGTGAAGCCGGACATCGAATCGGCAGCGGCGCGGCTCGAACAGTCACGCGCGGCGCTGCTGCGACACCTGGTCAACGAAACCGGTGCGGCAGGAAAAGGCGGCGAAGCATCGGGACACGGCGGCGGTCGTCGTGCACGAAGCGCCGGCGCCGATTTCAGCGCCATTGGCGCGACGGTACTGCGGCAATGGTGGCAGCGGCATCCGGCGAACGCGCCGCTACGGGCCGCATGGACTGCATTGCGCGGCGTCGTGGTGTCCTACCCGTTGCGCTCGATGTTTGTCGTTGCCGGTGCCGTCGCGCTGCTCGGCTGGCTGCAGCCCTGGCGGCACTCTTTAGCAAGAAACGCGATTCGCCGCGGCTTCACGAGTTGGGATGTTGGCGGCCTCGCCAGTGCAGCCTTCGCGGCGTTGCTTACATCCTGGCTGACGGCGCAGGCGGAACACGCGAACGAGCAGGCGAAAGACGACGGCGTTCGCTAGGAGTCGGGCCGCATGGAACAGCGCGTCCGATCGGTGACGGGTCAAGGCAGATCCGGCGTTGTCCTACAGCGCGACGCCAGGTTCGCCGATGCTGGCCGACTCAGGCCAAATCTAGACTCAATTGGCGACGACGCTGCATTGCGTCGGCATCCTCATTGTCAAATGAAAGGCTGAGTCATGAATAGCAAACGAACCACCCTCATTGCCGCTGCGGTCGCCATTGGCGCGGCGGCGGCCAACGCACAAGTGACGCTGTACGCCGACGAAGGCTTTCGCGGCATGATGTATAACGCCGGCGGCCCGGTCCGCGATCTTGGCCGTATCGGCTTCAATGACCGCGCATCGTCGGTCGTCGTCGAACGCGGCGAATGGGAAGTCTGCGACGACGCCCGTTTCTCTGGCCGCTGCGTCGTGCTTCGGCCCGGCAGCTATCCGTCGCTGCGAAGCCTTAGCTTGAACGACCGCGTTTCGTCCCTTCGTCCGGCGCAGCGCGCCATGAGCGCTTACACGCGGCCGGAACCGGCGCCGATATACGAGTATCGCCGGCGGCCGAACGAACGTCTGTTCGAGGCACAGGTCATCGACGTCCGCGCCGTGTATGGCACGCCGGAGCGGCGTTGCTGGATAGAGCGCCAACAGGCCCCGGTTGTGAGCGGCGACAACGTCGGCGGTGCCATTGCCGGGGCGATCATCGGCGGCATTCTCGGCCACCAGATCGGTGGCGGTCGCGGCCAGGACGTCGCCACCGCCGGGGGCGCGATTGCCGGGGCGGCGATCGGCTCCGGCGCAAGCGGCGGCACTTACAGTCGTGACATTCGCCGTTGCGATGCGACGGTATCCGGGGCACCGGCCTACTGGGACGTGACTTATCGCTTCCGCGGCGTTGCACACCATGCGCAGTTGTCGACGCCGCCGGGGCCGACCATCACCGTCAACGGCAACGGATTGCCGCGAGGCTAGCGACTACACGTAGCTAACGCGCCAACAACCTGAACCCGCCAGCCGGCGGGTTTTGTTTTTCCTGATTAGCAACGTGGCCCAGCAACGACGTGGAACGTGTCGCGCTGGCTGATTCACGGCTCCCTCCCCGCTCGCCGGGGAGGGCTGGGGTGGGGTATGAAGGTGGCGGTTGCTTACGTGTGGACTCTACGGCGAGACTGTTTACCCCCTCCCGGCCTTCCCCGGCAAGCGGGGGAGGAGCGCTCCCCGATCCTTCCGCGCGCGTTTGCCGAGGCAGCTTGATATTCAGGTTGTTTTATTGTGCGCCGGCTGCCGTTGCGTCGATAAATCCTCAGCGGAAGGTGTAGTGCACGGTGATCTGCCGGCGGCTGATCCGGATACCCGCTGGGCTCATGTTCGGGCTCGACGGCAGCAAGCTGCGCGCCGCGACCACATCGAGACGGGTTTGATCGAAACGACGACAGAGCTTCACCAGGCGCACGCAATCGGCAGCCGCGCCACGGTTGATGGCGTCATCGCCGGCGGCGCTCATGATCCCGCTCGCGGTTGCGGTCATACGCATCTTGGCCACGTCGCCAGCGCCGGCAACGCCCGATGCCGCGCGGAACGGTGCGCTGCTCCAGTTGGGCGCATCGCCGGACCCGCCTGCGTTGTGCGGGGCGGGTTGTGCGTGGCAAGCCATGTATGCGCCGCTGGCAAGCAGCAAACTCGAAATGATGGCGTTCGGATAGCGATTCATGCGTGGCATGGCGACCCCTATCGGTGTTCGATTCGTTCGCCTATCTTCCGCCCGATCTGGCGCCGCGACTGTCATCCGTTTGCCGCGGCGCGTGTCGGACAACACCTGCCCTTCGTAACGCAGTGCGCAGCGGCTGACGGCGCGATTGCAGCGCCGCCGGCCCCTGTTCGCCCAGTCGTTCGTATCGACGACCGCACAAATGAAAAGACCGCCGGTCGGCGGTCTTTATCGGTCGCTGGTGCAGTCCAACTACGGTCTACGAATGGCGATCGAGTTCTGCACGGCCTTTACGCCGTTGACGCGACGGGCGATGGCTTCGGCGCGTTCCTTCTCTTCCGCCGACTTGGCGAAGCCGCTCAATTGCACGGTGCCCTTCAACGTCTCCACGCTGATGGCCGAGGCGTCGACGGCTTTATCTTCGACCATGCGGGCCTTGATCTGCGTGGTAATCGTGGTGTCGTCGATGTAGGCGCCGACCGTTTCCTGGCCGCGGGTCACGGCGCAACCGGTGACGGCGAGCAGGGCAGCAGCGAGAAATGCTGAAAAAGCAAGTTTGATGGTGGTCTTCATGGTGTTCCTTTCAGAGTGACGACGAGAAACGTTGATGAGCGGATGCCCGGGAGAGCGAGCATCGGCGCCGCGCCTATTGTGCCCGGTTTGCCGCCCGGCCGCGCTGGCGCATGATCAGTACCGCCGCCGCCAATGCCGCGCCCGCGACCGCCGCGACGGCAACCGACTTGCCGGGCTGCTCGGCAATATACCGACTGCAGGCATCGGCGCGTCGGGCCGCACTGCGCTGAACGCGATGGGCGGCGTCGCGCCCGGCGTCAATTCCGCGTAACGCCCAGTCCTGCACGCGTTCCGCCATCGGGCCGATCTGCTGTGCGCCGTCGCGTGCAGACGTCTGCAAGGTGTTGGCGACACCGTCGAGATGTTCGCGCGCGGCATCGACCGTTTCGCCAAACGATTCCGCGGCCTGCGTCGCGGCGTTCTGTGCCGACGAAGCGATTGCGTCGGCGTTGGTCTTGAGAGCTTTGATGTTCATGGGTGGTTTCCTTTCAGCGACAAGAAGACTGTGGCCTGCGACACAACGAGCATCAGCCCTTGCGGACCAGACCGATGATGAAGGTGACAATCGCCATGATGGCGAAGATGAAGAACAGCAGCTTGGCGATTTCGACGGCGCCGGCCGCGATACCCCCGAAGCCGAAGATCGCCGCGATCAGGGCGACGACAAGAAAGACGACGGCGTAGTGCAACATGCGATGTCTCCTCGGTAGTGGTTGGAGAGGAAGTAGTGTTTTCGGTTGGGCGCCGGGCAAAACGATGTCCGACGCACTGGTTGCAGTGTGCAACCGGCGATGACCATCGCCCATCGGCGCAGCACGCAAGCCATTGTCGGCAAACAGGCCGGACGCTGTAGGACACGACCTACATGGCGGTTGACGATGCCGGACGGAACAGAAAACAGAAGACGCCCGAAGTTTGACCCCAATCACTGGTGACCGCGGCTGCTTCGCGTTAATCTTTGCGTTGCCGACGCCCCGATTGCTGCCGAACCCGGACCACGATGCCTGCTGAAGTCACTCCCACACCGCTCGTGGAGCCGCACGGCGAACGCTTGCTGGCGTTGCGCCGCGTGGGTATCGACACCTGGCGCGAAAACGTCGTCTACCTAAACCGCGACTGCGACGTCTATCGCGCCGAAGGCTTCCAGGCGCTGTCCAAGGTGGAGGTACGCGCCAACGGCCGGCGCATTCTGGCGACGCTGAACGTCGTCGACGACATCTCGATCGTTGCCGGCAACGAGCTCGGCGTCTCGGAAGACGCTTTCGCACAGCTCGGCGTCGGCGATGGCCATCTGGCGGCGATCTCGCAGGCAGAGCCGCCGGAGTCGATGTCCGCTCTATTTCGCAAGATCGATGGCGAGCGCCTCGGGCAGGATGAATTTCATGCCATCGTGCGCGACATCGCCGGGCGTCGCTATTCCAAGATCGAGCTCACGGCGTTCGTCGTCGCCTGCAACCGCGGCGAGCTGGATCGCGAGGAGGTCTACTTCCTCACCGAAGCGATGGTGGCGACCGGGCGGCGGCTGGACTGGCACGAGCCGCTGGTGGTGGACAAGCACTGCATTGGCGGTATTCCCGGCAACCGCACCTCGATGTTGGTGTTGCCCATTGTCGCCGCGCACGGGTTGCTGTGTCCAAAAACGTCGTCGCGCGCCATCACCTCGCCGGCGGGTACGGCCGACACGATGGAGGTGGTGGCCCGCGTCGAATTGCCGTTCGGGAAGCTGGCCGACATCGTGCGCGATCATCGCGGTTGCCTGGCGTGGGGCGGCACCGCCGAGCTCTCGCCCGCCGACGACGTGCTGATCTCGGTGGAGCGCCCGCTGTCGATCGATTCGCCGGGACAGATGGTGGCCTCGATCCTGTCGAAGAAAATCGCCGCCGGCTCGACCCATCTGGTGCTCGACGTGCCGATCGGCCCCACCGCCAAGGTGCGCTCGATGCCCGAAGCGCAGCGGCTGCGTCGGTTGTTCGAATACGTGGCGCATCGCATGCATCTGTCGCTCGATGTGGTGATCACCGACGGCCGGCAACCGGTCGGCAACGGCATCGGTCCGGTGCTGGAAGCGCGCGACGTGATGCGGGTGCTGGAGAACGACCCGCGGGCGCCGGTCGATCTGCGGCAGAAGGCATTGCGACTGGCGGGGCGCATGCTCGAAAACGACCCCGACGTGCGCGGCGGCGACGGCTTTGCGATTGCCCGCGACATCCTCGACTCCGGTCGCGCGCTGGCGCGCATGCAGGCGATCATCGAGGCGCAGGGCAGTCAGGGTTTCGACCATAACCAGCCAAAGCTTGGCGCGCTGACGTTCGAGGTGCCGGCAGCACAGGCCGGTACCGTGACCGGCATCGACAATTTCCAGATCGCCCGCATCGCGCGGCTGGCCGGCGCACCCAAGGTCAAGGCCGCCGGCGTCGAACTGTTCCGCAAGCTCGGCGACAGCGTCGCGGCGGGCGATCCGCTGTATCGGGTGTATGCCGAATTTCCGGCGGATTTCGCATTTGCGCAGCAGGCCGCGATGCGCTCGACCGGTTACAGCATCGGTGCCGCCGATGCGATACCGCATGTGTTTGTGGAGTTCTGATGAACGGCCTGCTGCTCCACTTCGACGACGAGTCGGCTAGTGCTGCACGCCTTGCGGCGGCGGCCAATCTGGCCAGCGCCTGCGTCGGGCGGCACCGCTTTCCGGACGGCGAGCTGAAACTGACGCTGCCCACCGTGCTGCCCGAGCGGGTGGTGCTATTGCGCTCGCTCGACCAGCCGAACGAGAAACTGGTTGAGCTGCTACTGGCCGCGCAAACCGCACGCCAGCTCGGCGCGCAGCATCTGACGCTGGTTGCGCCCTACCTCGCCTACATGCGGCAGGACATCGCATTTCATCCGGGTGAAGTGGTCAGTCAGCGCGTGGTCGGAGGCTTTCTCGCCGGGCTGTTCGACGCCGTGATCACGGTCGACCCGCATCTGCACCGCGTTGCCACACTGAAGGAGGCGGTGCCTGTCGCGCAGGCTATCGTGGTCAGCGCCGCGCCGCTGCTCGCCGATCTGATCGCCACGCGGCGACCGGGCGCGCTGCTGGTCGGCCCCGACGGGGAATCGGCGCAATGGATTGCGCAAGCCGCCGCAAAACACGGCTTCGATCATGCCGTGTGCCGCAAGATCCGCCACGGCGACTGCAACGTCGAAGTCGCGTTGCCCGATGTCTCGGTAAAAGGCCGCGCCGCCGTGCTGCTCGACGACATGGCGAGCACCGGTCACACCGTTGCCCGCGCTGCGGAAGCGCTGCTCGCTGCGGGCGCAACGAGCGTCGACGTTGCCGTCACCCACGCGCTGTTCGCCGCCGATGCACTGGCGACGATGCGCAGCGCAGGTGTCGGCGAAATCTGGAGCACCGATTGCATCGCGCATCCGACGAATGCAGTGGCAATGGCGCCGGCGTTGGCGGCGGCGTTGCGGCGAATCGAATAGCGCAGTTCGCAGAGTGGGCACGGGGGCCGCCCTACACGGCTGCCTGACGTTCGAGGCAAGTGGCGGCGTGCGGCTTGCCGTGACTGCATTCGCCGTGACTTTGTTCTTCGTACTGTGCATAAAATTTCCTCTCGGTCATGTTATGCCTCGTACACAAGTTTTAGGATAGGCTCCGGTTGAGTGAAGGGTCAGGTTTCTCTACGCCACTTGAAACACGAGGCGCTTGCCACATGCCTTGACGTACTTGCGCAGCGTAGCCACCGAAGGCGAGTGCTTGCCGGTTGCCAGGGCTCGCTCGAGCCGCGCCACCGCTGGGGCTCGCGTTCCCATGCGCTCGGCCACTTGCGCTTGCGTGAGACCGGCCTCCTGTCGAGCCTTGAGCAACGCGTCCAGGAGCGCCGATTCCTCGCGCTCGATGCGCTCGACCTCGGCGCGGACACCAGGACGCTGCATCAGCTTCTTGATGACTTGATCATGAGTTCGCATGTTTGATCTCCTTCAACCGTGATTCCGCGATCTCCACCTCCCGTTGAGGTGTCTTGTTCGTCTTCTTGATGAAGCTGTGCAGCATGACGATCCGACGACCGACCAAGGTGCAGAAGAAGACCCGCGCTATGCCTTCCGCGCCCTTGAGCCGCAACTCGAAAAGACCCTCTCCGAAGGCCTTGGTGTGGGGCTCGCCAAGGTTTGGCCCGAGGGCCACCATTCGGCGGGTGAGCACCACGTACCGAGCGGCCAGCGTGTCGGGCAAGGCGAGGATCTCGTCTTGTACGGACTCGCTGTAGTAGGTGATCGAGTACTCCACAAGCAGAGTATAACAAATATGTTATTCGGCGCGCTGGTGAGTCAACCCGACATCTTGGGGAAACCTAACGATGGAAGGGTTAGGCGCCACCTGCTTCACGTGATGCGTAAGGCCATTCCTGCCTTTTTAGGCAGGAGTGAAGCTTCAAAGCCATAGCGCTCATAGAACTTCGGCGTTCCGTGGTCGGCCATGAGACTGACGTATGCCGTGGGAAGCGCGTTGGCGTGGATGTATTTCATGAGGGACTGCATGATGAGGTGGCCAAGGCCCTTCTTCTGATGCTCTGGCAGTACGGCTATGTCTACGATTTCGAAGAAGCAACCGCCGTCTCCAATGACGCGCCCGATGCCAACAGGAACTACGCCAAGGTAGACGACGACGCTGAAAAGACCATTCTTCAATCCAATGGTCGCTGCCTCGGGAGACTTTCTACTCAAGCCCGCACTCAGGCGGATGTTGATGTAGTCGGAAACGCTTGGTACTTGTTCTCTGACTTCGTATGTCATATGTGAGTGATTTGTGGCGCCTAACGAATGAAAGGGACTTCCCCGTCCCGAGCGAGGCGTGTGCGTTGAGACTTGCATCTCACGGCAAGTGAGTGCCACGATGGAGAGGTCACACTTTTCATCAACTCAGCTGATTTACCGGAAGGGGAAAGCCATGGCTATCGTAACGCTGGGCATCGATTTGGCAAAGAACGTTTTGGCACAGCATGGCGTGGTTGCAGCCGCCCGCCGCACGGCAGGAAGGCGGGCACGCTCTATCATTCAGCCATGAATGACGCCCCACGCAAACGTCGCGGTGGCGGGCATGGCGGCGGTTCGCTGCCGGTGGTCCGCCTGAAAAGCGAGCGCAAATATGTCCATCCGCTGATCTTCCAGAAGATGGTGGAGCGGCCCGGCGAACGCATCCTGCCCGGCAGTCTGGTCGAGGTGCGTGGCGTCGATGGTGAATTCGTCGGCCGCGGCATGCTCAACATGCAGGCGCCGATGGCGATCCGCCTGCTGACCGAGAAGGTGGACGAGGCGATCGACGCCCACTGGCTGGCCGAGAAGGTGGCCGATGCCGTGCGCCTGCGCCGCGACATTTACCGCCTGGATGAAGTCACCGACAGCTACCGGGTGATTCACGCCGAAGGCGACGGCCTCTCGGGGCTGATCGTGGACCGCTTTGGCGACGTGCTGGTGGTGGCGTTCTACGCGGCGGGCATGTGGCGCATGCAGCATTGGGTGTTCGATGCGCTGCTCACGCAGTTCCCGAACGCGCAGATCTTTGCCTTCGGCGACGACAACGCGCTGAAGCAGGAGGGCTTCGATTGCCCGCCCGGCAAGCCGCCGAAGCCGGTGATCGTCAGCGAGCACGGCGCAAAGTTTCACGTGCCGATCGGCGGCAAACACAAGACCGGTTTCTTCTGCGACCAGCGCGACAACCGCAAGCGCTGGGGCGAACTGATCGCCGCGATCCGCAGCACCAGCATGCTTGATCTCTGCTGCAACTCCGGTGGCTTTGCGGTTTACTCGGGGCTCAACGGCGCGACCGACATCACCGGCGTCGATCTCGATGAGGAGGCGGTGGACTTTGCCGCCCGCAACCTGCGCCTGAACAACCTGAAAGCGAAGGTGACGCAGGCGGACATCTTCCCCTGGCTGCGCGAGGCGCAGGAGGCCGGCAAGCGCTGGGACGCGGTGGTGCTGGACCCGGCGAAGATGACCCGCTCGCGCGATGAAGTGATCGAGGCGCTGAAAAAATATCTCGACATGAACAAGCTGGCGCTGGGTGTAGTGAAGCCGGGCGGACTGTTCCTCACCTGCTCCTGCACCGGCGTGGTGAGCGAGGAGCAGTTTCTCGACATGCTGCGCCGCGCGGCGTTCTACGCCGGCCGCGAGGTGCAGGTGCTCGAGGTGCGCGGCGCCGGGCCGGATCATCCGTGGCTCGCGCACGTCAACGAGAGCCGATATCTGAAAGCCGTTTTTTGTAGAGTTCTGTAGTTGCCCGTCGCCAGCGCGGCGGCTCCCCTCCCCCTCGATGGGGGAGGGGCTGGGGGAGAGGGTGAATCGCCGCGCCTTCGCTCCAATAACTATCCCCCTCCCTGGCCCTCCCCCTCACGGGGGAGGGAACATATTGCACAAATACCATGCTTCCATTCCAGTCCATCTCCTTCACCACCACCGAGCCCGGCAAGCGCCTGATCGTCACTGGCGCCGTGCACGGCAATGAATTGGCCGGCATGCATGGCATTCGCCGCGCGATCGCCGAGATCGAAAGCGGCGCGCTGGAACTCAGGCGCGGCAGCGTGACTTTCGTGCCGATCACCAACCCGAAGGCCTACGCGCTCAAGCGCCGCATCGGCGACCGCAATCTCAATCGCAATCTGGCGCCAACCGCCACGCCCGCCGAGTTCGAGGACCACATCGCGAACTGGCTATGCCCGCTGCTGGCGCAGCACGACGCGCTGCTCGATCTGCATTCGTTTCAGGCGCAGGGGCAGGCTTTCGTGATGGTCGGGCCGCCGAACAATGCCGGCACGCTGGAACCCACCGTGCACGGCGACAGCGAGCGCGACTGGGCGATGCGGCTGGGCGTGAAGCGTGCCGTCGATGGCTGGCTGGGCACCTACGCCAAAGGTGTGGACGAGCGCCGGGCGCGCGCCGAGCGCCAGCCCACAAGCGAAGGCAAGCGCCACGACCTCGACGCCAAGTACGGCGTCGGCACCACCGAATACATGCGCTCCACCGGCGGCATGGCGCTGACGCTGGAATGCGGTCAGCACGACGATCCGAACGGCGCCGAAGTCGCCTGGCGCGCGATCCGCAACACGCTGGCGCTGTTCGGCCTGACCGATGACGCAGCGCCCGCCGCCGCGACCGACATGGAGGGCCTGCATCTCGGCACCGTGGTCGACAAGTTCGACCGCAACGACGCCTTCGCGCGGCCGTGGCAGAGCTTTGACGCGCTCAGTGCCGGCGACGCGATCGGCACCCGCGCCAACGGCGAGGTGGTGCGTGCACCGCGCGACGGCTACATCGTGTTCCCGAACGCATTGGCGGAGGCGAACTACGAATGGTTTTATCTGGCGGAAGCGACCGGCCGGTTTAGCTTGTAGGGCGATCAGCTTTTCGCTGTAACGTCCGTTGAATAAGGGCTAAAGCCACAAAATAGTGGTTTGTCGACTTCCGGTCAAAATGCGCTCTGTGCCCAATTTGAATGGGCATTTCAGCAAAAAGCTGTATGCGCTACGGCCGCCGCCGGAGCGCGGCGAACGCGTCGTGGTCGGCGATGCTTTGCAGTTGCCCCGGCGCGATCCCGTCGACGCGCCACGGGCCGACCGCCACGCGAATCAGCCGCAGCGTCGGCAAGCCAACGGCCGCCGTCATACGCCGCACCTGCCGGTTGCGCCCTTCGTCAAGGCTGAGTTCGATCCACGAATCGGGCACCGACTTGCGCACGCGAATCGGCGGATCGCGCGGCCACGGCGCCTGCATGTCAACGCGCGCCGCGCTCAACGCCCGTGCCGACCCATCGTTCAGCGCCACGCCGCGCTTGAGCTGCGCCATCTGCGCGTCGGTGGCGACGCCTTCCACCTGCGCCCGGTAGGATTTGACGGCACGTGACCGCGCGCCGGCGATGGCGGCCTGCAAGGCGCCGTTGTCGGTCAGCAGCAGCAAGCCCTCGCTGTCGGCGTCGAGGCGGCCGGCAGCGTAGACGTCGGGGATTGCAATGAAGTCCGCCAGCGTGCGCCAGCGCCCGCCGTCGCCGGTGAACTGCGAGAGCACGCCATAGGGTTTGTTGAATAGCACGAGCATGTGCGCATGCTACGCGCTGCCCGCGGCACCGACACTATTGCGTCAGCGGGTAGCCGCAGGACGCCACCATGAACGCCGCCACCTTCAGCGGCGTATTTCGCGGCGCGTTGAAGCCGATGCCGTTGGCGGCCGCGGTGAGCGTCATGCCCAGTTGCAGGCGGGTGATGAACAGGCCGTCCACCAGCGGATTCATCACGCCGTCGCCATCGACGTCGAAGCAGTTCGCCGGCGGCGGTGGCGTGCCCACGGTGCCGGCGAGCGGCACGCTGATCGTCGCCGGCGTCACGCCCGCCGGCAGCAGGCCGGTGCAATTGAGCGTCGCAGTCTTGACACCGGTGGTGAGCGAGCGGAAGGCGACCGACAGCAAGGCCGATTGTCCCGGCGGAATCGTGACGGCATTGAACAATTTGGCGAAACTGCCGGCGTCGGTGCCGCCGATCGTGCAGGCACCGGCCGGAATCTCGATATCGAGGCCATTGGCGGCGGGCGCCACCACGCTGAACGCGCGGAACGCTGCGTCGCCGGCGCGCAAGGTGCCGAAGTCCAGCGCGCTGGGCGCCAGCGTGAACTGCGTTGGTGGCGGCGGCAGCGAGTCCAGCGTCAGCGATGCGGCCGATATGCCGCCCTGATCGCTCGCGCAGCGGTCGGTCAGCTCCAGCGTCCAGGTGCCGTTGATCTGTGCGCCGGTCAGCGGCGTGAAGAGCGACAGCAGCGGCGTGGTCGATGCCGGCGGCGTCGCCACCGGGCCGGAGACCGTGGTGGCGTATGTCCCGTTCGGGATTACACCTGCCGCCGCGGCGACGGCCGCCTCGGCCGCCCAGATGTTGGCGTTGCTGATGGCCGGGTCAACGAAGGTGTAGCTGCCCGAAAGATGGCGCCCCGAGCCAAACGACGTGGCGGTCGTCGCGCCGATGCGTCCGAACAGCGTGGCGGAGGGCGAGCCGCCGGGCGCCTTCAATACGGCGGCCACGTCACCGGCGAACGTGTGCTGCGGAATGAAGGTCATCGCCACGCGCAGATCGGTCAGCGGGGCGCCCATGCCGGTGACGTTGAACGAGATGACCAGCGGCGCGCCCGGCCCGCCGCAGCTGGTGGATCCATCGGGAATGTTGCCGGTGCCAGTCCCCGCAAATGTCGCCGGAGCGGCGATGGCCGGGAACGCCAGCAAAATCGTCGCGGCAAAAGCCACCAGAGCGCGGCAGAGAAACAGGTATCGGGGTGTCATCGGAGTCTTTCTGGTCAAACCGTCGGATCGGCAAGCAGGCCCCCATACTGGAGCGCCGCATGCCGATACGACGACGTAGCGAGCCTTGCTCCGGTGACTACGGATTCGGGAGTGACATTCGGACACCGCCCCGCCAGCGGCTCAGCAGCAATGCATTGGTCATGACGCTGACCGAGCTCATCGCCATCGCCGCTCCGGCGATCACCGGATTGAGGTAGCCAAACGCCGCGAGCGGGATGCCGGCGACGTTGTAGGCGAAGGCCCAGAACAGGTTTTGCCTGATTTTGGCGACGGTGCGCCGGGAAATGTCGAACGCGTCGGCGACCAGCGCGACATCGCCGCGCATCAGCGTGATCGCCGCCGTATGCATCGCGACGTCCGTACCCGTGCCCATGGCGATGCCAACATCGGCAGCGGCCAGCGCCGGTGCGTCGTTGACCCCATCGCCGACCATCGCCACGATGTGGCCGCCTTCGCGCAACGCGGCGACGCGCGCGGCCTTGTCGCCCGGCAACACGTCCGCCATGACCTCGTCGGGCGAAATACCGAGCCGAGCCGCCATTGCCAGCGCGGCACCCCGGTTGTCGCCCGAGATCATGCGCAGGCGCAGACCGGCTTGGCGTAGCCGCGCTAACGCCGCCGCGGCGCCGGGTTTCGGCTCGTCGCCAAAGGCGAGCAGCCCCACGATACGCGGCGCCGCACCCGTGTCCGCGTCGCGCATCGCCACTGCGGAGACCGTCGCCCCCGCCGTTTGCAGGGACTCCGCCAGCGCCGTCGCCGCCGCCAGGTCGGCGCCCAGTTCCTGCATCCAGCGCAGGCTGCCGATCAGCCACTGTGTGTCGCCGACGCGGCCCTCGCTGCCGCGGCCGGGCACTGCGCGAATGTCGGTGGCGGTGGCCGTGTCCGCCGCGACGTCGCCACGCTCGGCCGCCGCCTGCAGCACGGCACGCGCCAGCGGATGTTCGCTGCCGCGCTGCACCGCCGCTACTGCCGCGAGCAACTGCGGTTCGCCGGGCGTGCCGAGCGCATGTATCGCCGTCAATCGCGGCTGACCCACCGTCAGCGTGCCGGTCTTGTCGAAGGCGACAGTGTCGACCTTGTGCGCCAGCTCCAGCGCCTGCACGTCCTTGATCAGGATGCCCTGCTTTGCCGCGACGCCGGTGCCGGCCATGATCGCGGCGGGCGTCGCCAGCCCAAGCGCGCAGGGGCAGGCAATCACCAGCACCGCCACCGCGTGGATCACCGCCGTCTCGAAACTGCCGCGCGCCAGCCACCAGCCGCCCAGCGTGACCAGCGCAATGACCAGCACCACGGGCACGAAGACTGCCGCCACCTGATCCACCAGCCGCTGGATCGGCGCCTTCGCGGTTTGCGCGTCTTCCACCAGCCGGATGATGTGCGCCAGCACCGATTCGCTGCCGGTCGCGGTGACCCGCATCAGCAACCGGCCGCTGCCGTTGATGCTGCCGCCGGTGACTTTGCTGGCCAGGTTTTTGGCAACCGGCAACGGCTCGCCGGTCAGCATCGATTCGTCGACCTCGCTGCTGCCCTCCTCGACGACACCGTCTGCCGGTATGCGCTCGCCGGGGCGCACCGCCAGCCGGTCGCCGTTCAGCAGCTCGGCCACCGGCACATCCTTCTCGGCGCCGGTCTTGCCGATCAGATGCGCCAGCTCGGGCCGCAAGGCATGCAGCGCGCGGATTGCCGTTGTGGTGCGCCGCTTGGCGCGTGCTTCCAGCCATTTGCCCAGCAACACCAGCGTGACCACCACGGCGGAGCCTTCGAAATAGAGATGCACCATCTCGCCCGGCTCCGCCGTCAACCAGAGCCACATCGAGAGCGCCCAGCCGGCCGTGGTGCCGATGGCAACCAGCAAATCCATATTGCCCGTCATCGCCTTCAGCGCATGCCAGCCCGCCTTGTAGAAGCGCGCACCGAGAATGAATTGCACCGGCGTCGCCAGCAAAAACTGCATCCACGCTGGCAGCATCCAGTGCTTGCCGAACGCGTCGCCGATCATCGGCAGCACCAGCGGCGCCGAGAGCACGAGACCGATGGCGACCGGTGCGAAACCCTGCCACGGCGACGCGTCGCCAGCTTCGGCGACGGCGACTTCGCGCGGTTCGTAGCCGGCATCGCGCACGGCGCGGCGCAGGCGCGCATCGCCGACCTGACCGGAATCGAACGTTATCCGCGCCGACTCGGTGGCGAGATTGACCGTCGCATCGGTCACGCCCGGCACTTTTTTCAGTGCCCGTTCAACGCGCGCAACGCAGGACGCGCAGGTCATGCCGCCGATGGCGATGTCTTCGGTGGCGAGTGCGGGTGGTGCCGCGGAAGTGGTTGTATTCATGTCGCAAGCGTAAACCTTGCCATGATGGCAAGGTCAAGCACTTTCGCGGCCGGCGGGCAGCCGCAAACCGCTTGATGTCGATCAACTTCGATGCAGTTCGGCCGATCGCCCATTGATATTTCTTGACCTTGCCATCATGGTAAGGTTAACAATACGGACATTCAGAAACGGAGCAATACCATGCAACACACACTCAACGTACAGGGCATGACCTGCGGCCATTGCGAGGCCGCAGTCACCGGCGCCATCAAGGGCGTCGATCCGCACGCCGTGGTGACCATTGACCGCAGCAGCGGTCGCGTCGACGTGCAGAGCGAGTCGCCACGTCATGCGCTGGCCGCGGCAATCGCCGATGAAGGCTACACCGTTGAAAAAGCGGCCGGCGGTTGCGGTGGCCACTGCTCCTGCAGCTGATACCGTGGTAGCGGCCAGCATCGGCGAGGCGGCTGCGCGCTCGGGCGTCAGCGCCAAGATGGTTCGCCACTACGAAGCGCTGGGCCTGCTTGCCGGCGTCGCCCGTCGCGACAACGGCTACCGGCAATACGGCGAGCGCGACATCCACACGCTGCAATTCATCAAGCGCGCCCGCGACCTTGGCTTTTCGATGGCGGAAATCGCCGAGCTGGTGAGTCTGTGGCAGAACCGTCGCCGCACCAGCGCCAGCGTCAAACGCATCGCGCAGACGCACGCAGACGATCTCGCACAGCGGATCGCTGCGATGCAGGCGATGAAGCAGACGCTCGACCACCTGATCCACTGCTGCCACGGGGACGGGCGGCCGGACTGCCCGATCCTGGAGGACTTGTCCGGCGCTGCCGGTTGTCACGCTTAGGCGTTACCCGCAGGCGGGAGAGCGCAGCCCGTTACTTCTTGCGCGCCGGCGGCACGTCAGTGCAAGTGCCGTGCGCCACCTCGGCCGCCATGCCCACACTCTCGCCCAACGTCGGATGCGGGTGAATAGTCTTGCCGATGTCGATCATGTCGGCGCCCATTTCGACGGCGAGGCAGACCTCACCAATCAAATCACCCGCGTGGGTGCCGACGATGCCGCCGCCGATGATGCGGTGCGTTTCTTCGTCGAAGATCAGCTTGGTGAAGCCCTCGTCGCGGCCGTTGGCGATTGCGCGACCGCTCGCAGCCCACGGGAACTTGCCGACCGTGAACTTGAGGCCCTGCTTCTTCGCCTCGTCCTCGGTGATGCCAGCCCACGCCACCTCGGGGTCGGTATAGGCGACGCTCGGGATCTGGCGCGCATCGAAGTAGGCCTTCTCGCCGTGCGCGGCCTCGGCCGCGACATGGCCCTCGTGTACGGCCTTGTGCGCGAGCATCGGGTTGCCGACGATGTCGCCGATCGCGAAGATATGCGGCACGTTGGTGCGCATCTGCTTGTCGACGTTGATGAAGCCGCGGTCGGTGACCGCGACGCCGGCCTTGTCGGCGCCGATCTTCTTGCCGTTCGGCGAGCGGCCGACGGCGACCAGCACCAGGTCGTAGCGCTGAGCTTCCGCAGGAGCTTTTTCACCCTCGAACTTGACGTAGATGCCGTCTTTCTTCGCTTCGGCACCAACGGTCTTGGTCTTCAGCATCATGTTGTCGAAGCGTGGCGCGTTGACCTTTTCCCAGACCTTCACGAGGTCGCGATCGGCGCCGGTCATCACGGTGTCGAGCATTTCGACGACGTCGATGCGCGCGCCAAGCGTCGAGTACACCGTCGCCATTTCAAGGCCGATGATGCCGCCGCCAATCACCAGCATGCGCTCGGGCTTGACGTCGAGCAGCAGCGCACCGGTCGAATCGACGACGCGCGGATCCTCGGGCATGAAGGGCAGCTTCACGGCCTGCGAGCCGGCGGCGATGATGCACTTCTGGAACTTGACGACCTTCTTCTCGCCGGTCGTGTCCTGGCCGGCGCCGGTGGTCAGCGCAACCTCGACGTGGTGAGCATCGAGGAAGCTGCCGAGGCCGCGCACGATTTCAACCTTGCGCGCCTTTGCCATGCCCGCGAGACCGCCGGTGAGCTTCTTGATCACGCCGTCCTTGAATTCGCGCAGCTTGCCGATCTCGACCGTCGGCTCGCCGTAGCTGATGCCGTGCTTCGCAAGCGCCTTGACTTCATCCATTACGGCAGCGGTGTGCAGCAGCGCCTTCGACGGGATGCAGCCGACGTTGAGGCAGACGCCGCCCAGCGTCGCATAGCGCTCGACGATGACCGTCTTCATGCCAAGGTCCGCGGCGCGGAATGCGGCGCTGTAACCGCCAGGCCCGGCGCCGAGCACGAGCATCTCGCATTCGACGTCGGCTTTGCCCGCGTAGGCGCCTGCCGCGACGGGGATTGCACTTTCCGTTCGCACTGAGCTCGTCGAAGTGCTCGTGGCGGACGTTGTCGTGCCCGATTGAGCAGAATTTTTTACAACCGGCGCTTCGACAAGCTCAGCGCGAACGGTGGCGGCCGCTTCAATAACCGCCACGACAGCACCCATACTCACCTTGTCACCGAGCTTGACTCGCAATTCCTTCACCACGCCCGCCGCGTCGGCTGGCACTTCCATCGTGGCCTTGTCGGATTCGAGCGTAACGAGCGACTGCTCCCTGGCGACCGGGTCGCCGACTTTTACGAGCACCTCGATGACCGGGATGTCCTTGAAGTCGCCGATGTCGGGGACTTTCAATTCAAGCGTGGCCACGACAGACCTCCTCAGTAGGGCGGGCACTGCCCGCCTCGTGCACATGGCG
>JAPUER010000041.1 GCA_027492485.1 Betaproteobacteria bacterium | reverse complement strand
CTACTCGAAGTACAGGTGCAACAATTATCCGTCTATTGAATTAGAAATGGAATTAGATACCGCCCATGCAGATGTACTTGATTTCCAGGTAGTCGTCGACGCCGTACTTCGAGCCTTCGCGGCCGAGGCCGGACTGCTTGACGCCACCGAACGGCACCACCTCGTTGGCGATCACGCCGGCGTTGACGCCGACCAGACCCACCTCGAGCGCCTCGGCGACGCGCCAGACGCGGCCGATGTCGCGCGAGTAGAAATAGCTGGCGAGGCCGAACTCGGACGCGTTGGCGAGGCCGATGACTTCTTCCTCGGTCTTGAAGCGGAACAGCGGCGCGACCGGCCCGAAGGTTTCCTCCACGCTCACCCGCATGGCGGACGTGACGTTGGCCAGCACCGTCGGCTCGAAGAACTGGCCACCCCTGGCGTGCGGTTTGCCGCCGGTCAGCACCGTGGCGCCCTTGCCGACGGCGTCGGCGACGTGCTCCTGCACCTTTTTCAGCGCCTGGCCGTCGATCAGCGGCCCTTGCGTCACGCCGTCCTCGAAACCCTGGCCGACCTTCATCTGCTTCACCTTCTCGGTGAGCTTGGCGGCGAAGGCGTCGTACACGCTGTCCTGCACGTACAGCCGGTTGGCGCAGACGCAGGTCTGGCCGGTATTGCGGTACTTCGACGCCATCGCGCCTTCGACCGCCGCATCGATGTCGGCATCGTCGAACACGATGAAGCTGGCGTTGCCGCCGAGCTCGAGGCCCATCTTTTTCACGGTGTCGGCGCTCTGCCGCATCAGGATGCGGCCGACCTCGGTGGAGCCGGTAAAGGTCACCTTCTTCACGATCGGCGACGCGCAGAGCACGCGGCCCACTTCGGGCGCTTTCGAGGAATCGCAGGTGATAACGTTGAACACGCCCTTCGGCATGCCGGCCTGCTCGGCCAGCGCCACCAGCGCCAGCGCGCAGTACGGCGTCTGCTCGGCCGGCTTGACCACGAAGGTGCAGCCCACGGCGAGGCCCGGCGCACATTTGCGGGTGATCATCGCAATCGGGAAGTTCCACGGCGTGATCGCCGCGCAGACGCCAATCGGCTGCTTGATGACGACGAAACGGCGATCCGGCGCCTGGGTCGGGATCACGTCGCCATAGGCGCGTTTGCCTTCCTCGGCGAACCACTCGACGAAGCTGGCGCCGTAGCTCACCTCGCCCTTCGCCTCGGCGAACGGCTTGCCCTGTTCGAGCACCATCAGTTGCGCCAGGTCGTCGGCGTTGGCCATGATCAGGTCGAACCACTTGCGCAGGATGGCACCACGCGCCTTCGCGCTCATCTTGCTCCACGCCGGCAACGCCGCGTTCGCCGCGTCGATCGCGCGCCGCGTCTCGGCGCCGCCCATGTCGGGCACCTGGCCGATGATCTCGCCGGTCGCCGGGTTGTCGACGGCGAAGGTGGCGCCGGAATCGGCATCGCACCAGACGCCGTCGATGTAGGCCTGCTGGCGGAAGAGGAGGGGTTCTTTCAGTTTCATCGGAAGCCTTGCGTGGAGGAGGGCGCCGCGCACAAGCCGGGCGGGCCGCAGCGAGCCGGAAATTATGCGCGCCGATGCTGGCAGCTCGCCGCGGCGGGGCTCGGCAGGCGAGATGGCGGAGTTATAGCTTTCGCGAGAAAACGAATATCCAATAAGGGCTCAAGGCAATAAATTACCAATGTCGACTTTATCGCATATTGACTGTCTATCCCAGTGCATATAACGCTCTCGCGCAAAAGTTGATCAGCACAACGTTGCCACCGACGCGTCAACGCATTCGTGGCTAACGTCTGCACCAGCGCGGCGCCCGCTAGGGGCCGGAATCGACTGTACGAGTGGCGGTCGCGACGAGAGGGAACCGCAACCGGAACACGCTGCCATGTTGCTCGCCGCCGACGGTGCTTTCGATTTCGAGTTTGGCCCGGTGGCGTTGCGCGACGTGCTTGACGATGGCGAGGCCGAGGCCGGTGCCGCCGGTTTCGCGCGAGCGCGAGCGATCGACGCGGTAGAAGCGTTCGGTCAGCCGCGGCAGGTGTTCGGCGGCGATGCCGACGCCGGTGTCGCGCACTTCGACGACGATGGCGTCGTCGCGTGGCGCCACCGTGAGGCAGATGCGGCCGCCGGCCGCCGTGTAGCGCACGGCGTTGGAAAGCAGGTTGCCGATCGCCGAGCGCAGCTCGTTGCCGCTGCCCAGCACGGCGGCCGGCGCGATGCTGGCCTCGAAGATGTGGGCGCCGGCCGAGAGCGCCTCGGCGTCGGCCAGCGCGTCGCGGGCGATCTGGTCGATGTCGGTGCGGCTCGCTTCCGGCGGCAACTGGTCGTTCTCCAGCCGGGCGAGGGTGAGCAGGTCTTCCACCAGCCGCCGCATGTTGGTGGTCTGGTTGGCGATCAGTTGCAGGTAGCGATTGCGCTCGTCCGGCGCCAGCGGCAGATCGGCCAGCGTCTCGACGAAACCGCCGACCACCGTCAGCGGCGTGCGCAGTTCATGCGAGACGTTGGCGACGAAATCCCGGCGCATGCGGTCCAGCTTCTCGCGTTCGGTGACGTCGCGCGTCAGCAGCAAGCGCGTGCCGTGACCGCGGTCCGCCTCGCCGTCGCTGCCGTGTTCGAGATGGAAGGCGATCGAGCGGCCGCCCAGCGTCACCACCGGCTCCGGCAGCGAATCTCGCTCCAGATAGGCGGCGAATTCCGGCGCGCGGATCAGTTGCGCGATCGGCTTGCCCATGTCGCGGAAGGCATCGAGCGAATGCATGACCAGCGCCGCCTGGTTGCACCAGACGATGCGGTCGTTGCCGTCGAGCAGGAACAGGCCGTCGGGCACGGCGTTGGTGATCTGCTTGCGCTGCGCGATCTCGGCATCGCGGTCGCGCAGGTTCTGCGCGCCTTCTTTCAGCCGGGTGCGCACGGCGATCATGGCGTCGTCGAACGAGCGACCGACCGCCTCCGGTTCGCGCAGCAGTGCGATGGCCGCATCGTGCTGGCGCCCCAGCCGCCAGAGCAGCCAGGCCGTCAGCGCCGCCAGCGTTGCCACCGCAAGCCACGGCGTCCATACCCACGACAGCACTAGCGCAACAAGCGCAATGACGGCGACGGTCTGGCGGAGCGCGTGCATCGGGGCAGTGTAGCCGGCGTCAACGACACCGTTGGGGCGCGATCACGGCGCTGCCGGCTCAGTGCGCGGCGGTCTTGCGCAGGCGGTAGCCGCCGCCGCGCACGGTCTCCACCAGCGCGTCGTGGCCGGACGGCTCCAGCGCCACGCGCAGGCGGCGGACGTGCACGTCCACCGTGCGCTCCTCGATGAACACATGATCGCCCCAGACGCCGTCGAGCAGCGCCTGCCGCGTCATCACCCGCTCCGGACGCGCCATCAAAAAGCGCAGCAGACGGAACTCGGTCGGGCCGATTTTCAGCTCCATGCCGTTGCCGGTCACCCGGTGCGACGCCGGTTCCAGCCGCAGACCGGCCACCGCGAGCGGCTCCTCGCTCGCTTCCGGCGCCGCCCGGCGCAACAGCGCCTTGATCCGCGCCAGCAGCTCCTTCGGCGAAAACGGTTTGGTCACGTAATCGTCGGCGCCCACTTCCAGTCCGCGCACCTTGTCGTCCTCGGCGGCGCGCGCCGTCAGCATCAGGATCGGCAGATCGCGGGTGCGTTCGTCGCGGCGCAGCTCGCGCGCGAAGTCGATGCCCGATTTGTCCGGCAGCATCCAGTCGAGCACCACCAGATCGGGCAGCGCCTCGTCGACGATGTCGCGGGCGTCGAGCACGGCATGGGCGACGACGACGGAAAAGCCGGCATGCCGGCAGTGCAGCGCCACCAGTTCGGCGATGGCGGGCTCGTCTTCAACGATAAGAATGGTGGCGGGCATGCGCAGGGGGGTGGATTGATCGGGCGGCGGGCGCCGGTATTTTCGCCTCGTGTTTTATGACAGCGATGTTACGGGCCGATGACAGCGCAGCGGACGCCACAACGGACACCGCAGGCAGAGCGACGGCGCCCGATCTTCGCGCCCTAAGAATGTCGTATTTCCCCCGAAAATTCCTATTTATCAATAGTCAGTCGACGTATTAACGGCGTCGTATGCGCCGCTGCGCGCCACAATATGAACATCGCAGATAGTGGTTGGCTGCACTACAAAAACAGAAAAAATGTGACTCCACTGGACCTTTCGGGGCAGATACCGTTTTCGGGCACCGATGTCGCCGCCATCGTTTTCGGCACGCTGGCCGTTGTTTTTATGGTGGTCTCGGTGCGCGATCGCGAACCCGGCGCCTCCTGGATCGCACTCGGCTACGGGGTGCTTGCCGTCAATTTTTTCTACGATCCGTCGTTGCGACCGAACACCGTCAACATGAATCCGGTCGCCGCGGCCCTGCACAGCCTGGCTGCCGCATCGGTCGGCTGCGGCCTGATTCAATATTTCGCGGCACCGCGCAAGGGGTCGAACTGGCTGATTGCCGCGGCGACCCTGCCGTCGCTGGCGGTCACTTTCTGCGCCGTGACCGGTATTCCCTTGCGGCGCCCATGGGCGTTCATCCCCTACATGCTGACCGGTCTGATCATCGTCTACGCGGCGGTGAGCGCCGCCATCCGCGAGCGCTCGTCCAGTCACGCCATGACGGCGGTCGGCATCGTGGCGATGCCGGCCTACCTGGTCTGGTTGGTCGCGCACGGCGCCGAGACTTTCATGCTGCGCTACTACGCCATCGTGCCGGAAATATTCCTCGGCGTTGCCGTGCTGACCGTCAGCCTGGTGCGCGGGCGCCGTGCGCTTGAAGTCGAAAACGCGCGCCGGATGCAGGCGGAGCAGGCGTTGACGGTACTCAACGCGTCGCTGGAAGCGGCCATCGCACGGCGCACCGCCGATCTGCAGAACATCGTCGCCGGGCTGGAAAGCTTCAACCGCAATGTGTCGCACGACCTGCGCGGCAGCCTGGGCGGGATTGCCGGCCTCGCCGACGTCGCCCACGAGGCGCTGCACCGGGGCGATGCCACCGTGGCGCGGCGGGTGCTGCCGTTGATTGCCAGCCAGGCGCAGCAATCCGCCGATCTGGTCTCGGCCTTGCTGACGCTGGCCGGCGTGGGTGACGCGGATCTGCGCAAGACGCGCGTCGATCTGACCGCGCTGACGCGCGAAGCTATTGCCCTTGCCGAGGCGCAGGCGGACAGCCAAACGTCGTTCGCGGTCAGCGAGCGCCACGAGGTGGCCACCGGCACCGACGGCGTGACCGCCCGATTGACCCGCCTGCCGCAAGGCAACCCGCCGCCGGCGACCGCCTGGCAAGCGCCGCGCTACATCGTCGGCAATCTGCCGATGGTGGAGGCCGACCCGTCGCTGCTGCGGCCGGCGCTGACCAATCTGATCGGAAACGCGATCAAGTTTTGCGGCCACCGCCCGGATGCCTGCATCGAGGTGCTGGCCCGGCGCGACGAGGGGCAAACCATCGTCCAGGTGCGCGACAACGGCATCGGCTTTGGCCGCGAGAGTGCCCGCGTGCTTTTCCAGCCGTTCACCCGTTTGCACGGACACGATTACGCTGGCTACGGCATCGGCCTCAGCATCGTGCGCCGCGCGGTCGAGCGCCACGGTGGCCGGGTGTGGGCCGAGGCGGCGCCGGACGCGGGCGCGAGCTTCTACTTCACGCTGCCCGATGGCGAACTGCTGCCGACGCCACCGGCGCTCGCCGATGTGCCCGATTGACGGCCGTCGCGCTGACCGAAGTCCGACCGGCGCCGATCCCGCGCTTGCGGTCGACGAGCGCCGGCGCTACGCTCGTCGGCGCAAACAGCGAAAAGGGACGATCATGGCGCAGCGCACATCGAGCGTAGTGAACCTGGCGGCGCTGGCAGCGTTCGCGTGGCTCGCCGGATGCGACAGCAATCCGCCGCGTCCGGCAGCGAGCGCCACCACCGCACCGGTTGCCGGCAATCCGGCGCGCGCCGCACTGGCCGACGCCGAGCGCGCCTACGCGGCGCAGGACGACGCCCGGGCGCTGCCGTTGTTGCTGCCGCTCGCCCGCGCCGGCGACGCCGATGCGCAGTTCCGCGTGGCCCGCATCTACACCCGCAACAAGGGCGTCGCGCCGAACGCGGTCGAAGCCTGCAACTGGTGGGAGGCCGCGGCCAACGGCGGCGAGCCGATTGCCGCCACCAACTATGGCCTCTGCTTCGAGTCCGGCAACGGCCGCGGCCAGTCCTACCCGGCGGCCGCGCTATGGTATCGCCGCGGCGCCGACGCCGGCAATGCGTTCGCCATGTACAACCTGGGCCTCGCCTACGAATACGGACGCGGCGTCGCGCAGAGCTATGAAGCGGCCGTCGACTGGTTTCGCCGCGCACTCGACGCCAGAATCGACGCCAGCGCCTCGCCCGACGTGCACCGTCACCTGAAGCGCAGCAACAATCACGTCGAGGCGGCGCGCGGCAACCCGCAGGCGCAATACGACCTCGCCATCGACCTGTTCAACGGTCACGCGCCGGAAGTGAAGGACGAACGCCGCGCAGTCGCCATGATGCGCGATGCGGCGAAGGCGCAACTGCCGCAGGCCTGGTTCATCTATGGCACCTGGCTGCACGCCGGCATCGGCGGCCTCAAGTCCGATCTGGCGCAGGCGGCGGTGTGGATCAGGAAGGCGGCCGACAGCGGCCATGAGGAAGCGGCGATCCGCTATGCCGACATCCTGCTCTGCGGCATCGGCGTGCGCAAGGATGCGGCGGCGGGCGAGCGGCTGCTGCGGCAGACCATCGAACGCGGGAGCTGGCAGGCGATGAACACGCTGTCGTTCTGGTATCAAAGCGGCAGTTGCGGCTTCCGGCAGGACGCCGCGCTCAGCAGCGAATGGCGCAACAAGGCGGATGCCGCGCAGCGGGCGGCACGCAACTGACGCCATTTGTTGCGCCGCCGGGTCGCTGTGGCGGCGCGCGTCAGCGGGCCGCCGTTACCGGCGCCACGAGATCGTCGGCGGTTTCGGCGCGTTGCATCGAGCGCCCGCCGGCCCACTCGTCGATCAACGCCGGGTCGTTGATGGTGCGCAGCACGGCATACGCGGCTTCGGCTTCCGGGTAGCGGCGGCGCAGCAGGTTGAGCCACTGTTTGAGACGTCCGGCGCGGTGTTTGCGCGATACGCGGGCGGAGACGAGTTGCCAGAAGTCGGTGATCAGCGGTCGCAGTTGCGGCCAGATCACGGTGTTGGTGCCCAGGCCGGCGTCGTGTGCGCGCAGCGCCCAGGCGAGGCCGGGGTCGGTGACCATGCAGCGGCCGAGCATCAGGTCGGCGCAGCCCGAGACTTCGCGGCAGCGCAACGCGTCGGCCAGCGTCCAGATTTCGCCGTTGGCGACCACCGGTACGCGCACTGCCGCGCGCACGTCGGCGATGCGCTCCCAGTACGCCGGCGGCCGGTAGCCGTGCGCCCTGGTGCGGGCGTGCACGACGATCTCGTCGGCGCCACCGTCGGCCATTGCCTGCGCGCATTCCTCGGCGCGCTGGTCGTCGTCGACGCCGAGCCGCATCTTTGCCGACACCGGCATCGCGGCCGGCACCGCGCGGCGCACGGCGGCGACGATGCGCGCGATCAGTGCCGGGTCGTCGAGCAGCATGGCGCCACCGCCGTGGCGGTTGACCACTTTCGCCGGGCAGCCGAAGTTGAGATCGATGCCGGCCGGCCCGAGCGCGGCGAGTCGGGCGGCGTTCTCCGCCAGACACGCCGGATCGGAGCCGAGCAACTGCGCGCGCACCGGCACGCCGGACAGCGTGCGGCCGTCGTTGAGCAGCTCCGGCATCACGCGCACGAAAGCGCGGTTGGGCAGCAGCGTGCCGCTGACGCGGATGAACTCCGACACGCAGCGGTCGATGCCGCCGCCCGCCACGCCGGTCAGGGGATCGCGCACGCGGGTGAGGATGTCGCGCAGCACGCAGTCGAGCAGACCTTCCATCGGCGCCAGCAGGATGCGCGGGCGGGGTGCCGCGTTTGGGATCGCGGTCATCGCGCGGCGTCGCGCAGCAGCCATCGGCCTTCGTCGAGGTCATCGGGCAACGACACTTCGCCGCGGCGCACGCGACGCAGGCTGGCCTGCCAGCCCAGCGCGTTGCAGACCTCAGACAGCATGCCTTTGCCCAAGCGGGTCGCGGTCACCAGCAGTTCGCTGTCGCGCGCCTCGACCCTTGCGGCGCAGCCGGCGCCGCCGAGCGCGGCGAGCAGCGTCTGCGCCGTTGCATCGGGCGCGCCGGCCGCGAAGCGAACCTGCCAGACTTCGTCGACGTCGTCCGCGGCCAGTCGTCGCGCCAGCGCAGTGTCGGTGGTGTAGACGACCAGACCGCTGTCGCTCACCGCCAGCCGACCGGCGACGCGCAGGCCGTAGGTGGCGAGCGCAGGCGGCTGCCCGAGGCCGCCATAGTTTTCGCCAACCAGCAGGCTCATCGCCCGCGCGCCACCGGTTTCGTCGGGCGCGGAGACGAAGCCGCGCGGTTTGTTGAGCAGCACGGTCACCGCGTTCTGCAATCGATCCTGCGCTTCCGGCGACAGCGTGATCTCGGCGCCCGGCAGCGCGCGGTCACCCGGCTGCGCCACGCGTCCGTCGACGCTGACCCAGCCGCGTTCGATCATGCGGTCGGCCTCGCTGCGCGAGGCGATGCCGCGCTGGGCGAGCAGTTTGGACAGGCGCTGCGGCTCGACGCCGTCCGGCGCGGCGTCGGTCACAGCTTGCGTCCGGTCTTGGCGGGCAATTGCTGGAAGAAGGCGAGCACGCCGCTTTCGCCCATCTTGCGGGCGTCGGCCAGCTCGCCGCCGTTGGTGGCGTAGACGAGCTGGTTGTCCGGCGTGGCAACGACGATCGACGGGATGCCTTTCTTGATCACGTCGCCGTAAGGCTTCACCACGTCAAGATTCTTGTTGAAGCGGCCGACGTCGACCTTGACGATGACGTAGCCGGCATCGAGCACCGCCTTCAGCGCCGGCTTCTTGAACTCGGCGTCGAGCATCTTGCAGTCGCCGCACCAGTTGGCGCCGAACACCACCAGCGCCTGCTTGTTTTCGGCTTTGGCGCGAGCGAGTGCCTGCTTCACCTGTGCCGGCGCGTCGGCGCTTTCGTCGTAAGCGGCGGGTTCGGCGGCGCATGCCATGCCGGCGAACGCGGCGACGAAGAGGGCGGACAGGAAGCGCGAGAGCAGTTTCATGGCGGGACTCGAAATGGCCGAAACCCCGATTTTCGCCGCTCGGCGCCGATCGCAGCGATCAGTTACAGTTACGGCTGTTGCGGGCGTAGTTCAATGGCAGAACTTCAGCTTCCCAAGCTGACTACGAGGGTTCGATTCCCTTCGCCCGCTCCACTGCATCTTTCTGCGGAGGTCCGCTGAAATCCAAGGGAGTCTGCAAGTCGTTGTCACGCAACGGTTTTCTCTCTCTTTGATGTTCTGCTGTCATCCACGGAAATCCGCCTGAAGCCAGGACTTTTATGTCCATGATTGTGTCCATTTTTGCGGGCACGACCGCTTCCGGATTGTTTGTAGAGGCGCGCAGGTGATGTGACCAGCATCGAGTTCCTGACTCACGTTCAGGAGCTAGAAGCATGGCACTTTCCGACCTGGCCGTTCGACGCGCCAAAGCCACCGGCAAGGACTACACCCTCCCCGACACGTTGGGCCTCTCCCTCGCTGTTGCAGCGACGGGAGGCAAGACCTGGCACTTCCGCTACTACTGGCTCAAGGAGCCCAAGCGGATGTCGTTCGGCACCTATCCCGAGGTATCGCTGCTCGAAGCCCGCGCGCTGCGCGACGAGGCGCGCGCCTTGGTGGCCAAGAGCATCAACCCCCGTGTTCACCGCAAGCAGAAGCGCGCCGCGGTCAAGCTCGCCGGCGAGCACACCTTCGAGGTCATCTACAGGAAGTGGTTTGCCCATCGTGCGCTCAGCCTCAAGAAGGGCCGGCAGACCACGCACTCCATCCTCCCGCGCGTCTTCGACAAGGATGTACTGCCCTACCTGGGCAAGCGCTCGATCTACGAGATCAAGCGCTCCGACCTCTTGGACGTGATCGCCAAGATCGAGAAGCGCAAGGCGCTCTCCGTCGCCGAGAAGGTCAGGACGTGGTTGAACCACTTGTTTCGCTACGCGCTGGTGATCGTGCCGGGGCTGGAGCAAAACCCGGCGTCCGACCTCGATGTGGTCGCCGTGCCGTTGCCGCCGGTGAACCACAACCCGTTCCTGCGCATGGAGGATCTGCCGAAACTGTTGCAGCGGCTGCGCAAGTACCGCGGCAGGCTGCGCACCCAGCTTGGATTGCGGCTGCTGTGCCTGACCGGCGTGCGCACGGGCGAGTTGCGGCTGGCGACGCCCGATCAGTTCGACCTCGACAAGGGGTTGTGGATCATCCCGCCCGACGTCGTGAAACAGTTGCAGGTGGACATGCGCAGGAAGCGCCAGCGGCCGCAGGACATTCCACCGTACATCGTGCCGCTGTCGGTGCAGGCCGTCGAGATCGTCCGGCACATGCTGGAGGAGTTCAAGCCGGCCCAGCGCTATCTGCTCCGGCACGACAACGACCTGAAGAAGCGCATGAGCGAGAACACCCTCAACGGCGCGCTCAAGCGCATGGGCTACCGTGACCTGCTGACCGGGCACGGCATCCGGGCCACGATGTCCACCGCGCTCAACGAGTTCGGCTATCCGAAAGCCTGGGTGGACGCGCAACTCTCCCACGTCGATCCCAACAAGGTCAGCAGCACGTACAACCACGCCGAGTACGTGGAGCAGCGCCGCCGCATGATGCAGGATTGGGCCGACCGCCTCGACCTCTTTGAGCAGAACATGGTCGAAGCGGCGAGCATGCCGCTCACCATTCACCTGGAAGGCGTGCCCGCCATCGGGGGCGATCCCGCTGACAGCGCACCGCCCAGGGCGGCGACGACGCCGATCCTGCTCGTGACCAAGCCTGGCGATGCGATGCCGCTGGTGTCAGCTGCGGCGCAGCGGCTGCCGGCGGTCACGGCGCCGCGCTCGGTGATGGAGCAGCCACTGTCCGACGTTCAACGCAAGCGGATGGAACTCGTCGATGTTTTCGAGTCGCCGCACAACCTTCCGGTCGTCGAGTTCGCCAAGATGGCGGGCAAGTCGCGCCGGTGGATCAGCTACGAGATCAAGGCGGGCAACCTGCTGGCACTGAACCTGGGAAACCGCGGCCAGCGGGTGCCGGACTGGCACCTCGACCCGCTCAAACACGAGCTGGTCCAGTCCGTCATGAAGCTGAGCCGGGGCGCGGACCCTTGGCAGATTTACCACGCGCTGCTGCAGCCGCGTGCGATGCTGCGCGGCCGCTCGGCCCTGGAGGGCGCCACCGCCAACAATCTCGACAAGATCATCATGGCCGTGGTCACGAGCGTGAAGGCAAGCGAGTGGGATCAGGAGAAGGTGGTGGGGTTCGCATAGCAGCCTTGCGCTGCGCCCCTCATCAGGACACGGAACGGGCGCGGCGCGCGAATCGCTCCTGGGGCTCGGTCAAGGACGTGCAGGGACGCAGCAGATAGGCCATCACGATGGCCGGTGAGCCGGCCAGCGGCCGCGCGGCGATGCCTCGGCACAGGTAGCTGGCCAGCCTTGCGACAGGCGCAAAGGCGATGCCGTAGCCCGCTGCAACGAGCGTCATGGCCATGTCGAAGGTGCTGACCACCTGCTCGCGGCCCTGCAGCTCGTCCTCGAACAGGCGCTGCGCCACCGCGCGCCACGGCTCGTCGGCCGTTGACTGCGCGCAGATCAACGGCTGCTTGAGCAGTTCTTGGCGAGGCACTTCACGGTAGGACAGCAGGTGCGAGCGCTTGGCGACGGCGACCGCCAGCGTGTCATGCCACAACGGTTCGCACACCCAGCCCGGCCACTCCCAGGCGGCTGTGGACAGGGCTAGGTCAAAGTTATCGTGCGGCAGTTCCTGCGCCTGCGCCGTGGCACTGCATCCGATCAAAGCAGTGGCGGTTTCTGGCTCTTCGGCGCGCTGTAACGCCAGCAAGTCGGCAAGCGGTGAAGGCACCCACTCGCCGAGCACAGCCACCCGGATTTCAGTGGAGGCATCGCTCGATTTCACGTCCAGTTCCCCCAGGCAGTGAACTCGCGACGACCGATGAAGTCGCTTCTCGTGAGTTAAGTTTAACGTGGTTTATATCGTGTCAATCCTCGACGCTTTTGGCAATGCAAAAGCGTTCGATTCAGAGAGGCCGGCCCACCGGCACAACAACCTACGAAGCGGAACCAGCCATCGCGTTTGGGGCCTCCGTGCGCGAAGAAAGAACCAGTCAAGGCATCGCCCAGGAAACGCTGGCTCATCTGTCAGGAATCGAGCGTTCGCACATGGGAAAGATCGAGCGTGGCGAGCATGTCCCCACGCTCCCCCTCATTCTCAAAATCGCCCGTGCGCTGAAATGCAGTTCTGCCCACTTGATGGCGCTGACTGAAGCCAAGCTGGCAGAGACGGCTCCGCCCAAGTCTGCGGACTGAAGCCGGCCCGCGCCGTGGCCCCTTGTCTACCCCTGTTCGTTGTCGTTCTTATTACCGGCGGCTGAATTTTCGCGCTTTACGGCCTCGGTGAGGAGGCGCAGGTATGGATTGTCCGGAGGCATTTCCTGGAACAGCGCTTCGGGAGCGCTCAACAGGTAGCCGTGCAGTCGCCTGGATTTGCGCGGCCCCGTGACTTCGCAGGTCCAGATATTCAACCCGCTGGCTTGCTTGCGGTGCAGGCTCAGTTTCTCAAAACGCTTCTGCACCCACTGCCATCCCTCCAGGTTCTCCGGTTTCGCCAGTGCGGCAATTTGCAGATGTTCTTGCGCATACCGCTGGAAGACGCCGGGGCTCACCAGGTAGGCCGTTCCCGCGACGCTATGCACCAGGGCTTTGGCGTCGTTGATGATGAGCTTGTGCGTCTGGATGCCCTGACGCAGCCAGGCCATGAAATGCTCGCCGGAAGGCTCCGGCC
>JAPUER010000040.1:60291-70393 GCA_027492485.1 Betaproteobacteria bacterium | reverse complement strand
TACTCGAAGTACAGGTGCAACAATTATCCGTCTATTGAATTAGAAATGGAATAACTACCTCGCCGCTACTGATTACTACGAGGTCTACAACTCGCGCCATGAGCTGTACCAGCGGCCCCGGAGGAATTGATCATGGCCTTGCACGTTTCGCGTTTCCTCGCATCGCTTCATCTATCGTGCCCACTCGCTGCGATTGGCTTTTTGCTCACACTGCTGCCAACAGCAGCTATCCATGCACGAACCTTGACTGTCTCGCTAATCTCGCCTCGTGGCGTCGAGCGAACACGCGAGGACTGGACACCGTTCCTCGACGATCTGTCTCGCGCACTAAAGATGCCCGTCAAACTGCGCATCGGGCAAAACCAGAAAGAAGTCGCGGCGGACATGATTGAACGGCGCGCGGACATCGCCTGGCTGGGCAATTCACCGGCGCTTGAGGTCGTAGAAGCAGGTGCTGGTGAAGTGTTCGCGTCGATGGTCCGCATCGACGGCAGCACCGGCTATCGCTCGGTGATCATCACGCACGCCAACAGTCCACTCAAAACCGTGGCTGACCTGCTCGACAAGTCGCGCCAGCTGTCCTTCGCTGCGGGCGATCCGAGATCAACGTCGGGCTATGTGGTGCCGAACTATTACGTCTTCGCCCGGAACAAGGAGCAACCGGAGCAGGTGTTTCGGAAAATCATCCCGGGTAATCATCAGGAAAACGCGTTGCGCGTAGCTCGCGGCGAGGCGGATGCTGGCACCTGCAACGATTCCGAACTGGCCGTCGTGCGACAGCGCTTTCCTGTCGAAGCCGAGAAGCTGCGTGTACTCTGGCAATCCGCAGAAATCCCGGAGAGCCCGATGCTCTGGCGACGCACGCTAGACCCGCAGCTGCAAGCCAGGTTGCGTCGATTCTTCACCGAGTATGGAACACGCAGCGCACAGGAGCAGGAGAATCTGAAGCGCATCAACGGACTCAAACGCTTTCGCGCGTCGTCGAATCGCCAGCTGCTGGCCATCGCTGACATCGAAATGTTCAACGCACGCACACAAGTTGATCGCGATCCCAAGCTGTCGCTGGACGAACGTGGCGCCCGCCATCAGGAGATCGTCAAGCGCGCGGTCCGTCTGGAAACCGCGCTACGTTACGATTAAATCGACCCTGACCCTGAGGTTTCCTTGTTGCTGAGGTTGCCGCCGCCGGCTGCTCCCCCGTCGTAGGCGAAGCTGCCGTTGTCGCCATCGCTGACGCCGCTTGCGCCGATCAGCCGGTCGAGCGCGTCGTAGCTGAAGGTTTCGGCTTCGTTGCGGGCGGGACTGGCCGCCGGTGCGCTCAACTTGCGTCCCTTGAGGTTGCCGATGCTTTCGAAGTCAAACGTCTGGTCGATCACCCCCGCCGTGCCGCTCGCCGGCATGGCCAGATTCACGCCATTGCTCAAGTTGATCCGTGCGATACGGCCCAGTCCGTCACTGCTGTAGCCGTGATTGAGCGTGAGCAGCCCGCCGAGATTGGCCTGCGCCAGTTGACCGTCGGCGCCGCGTGACTTGGTCTGCCGGCAATTGGCGGTTTGTTAAAGAGCGAGTGCCAGGACGCCGAGTGCGAGCTCAGCCCACCGTTGAGGTGGGCACCGAGCGCCCATCGGGGTCGTTATCAGCTTTTTCAGCTATGCCCTATTCAATATGGGCTGCAGAAGCATTTTTACGTTTATCGAGTATCTACCGAATAGGCCTATTTGCCCATAGCCAATGCGGCTCTTGATGGAAATCTGCTACGTCAATTCACCGTTGTGGTGGGTACGGGCTGGCCACCCGACTAAAAATATTCGACGCTGGCCCCTTTGATCCTCCCGATTCACAGTTGCGCGAGGTCTGGCAGGCTTGGCCTCGACCTCATCCTGCGCTTCAGATTTGATCCTAAATATTCGTGGGGAAACCTCAGAACCTGACCCCTTTAAACCGCTGCCGCGCTCTTTGCGCACGGCCACGGCGAAACCCGCAGCAACCCGGTTTCTCCCGGGCGGGCATGGCAACCAGGCCCCTTATTGCTGATCACTTGTCGCTCAAGTAGTAACCCCGTAAATTTGACACGTTCAGCGCAAGCAGATCGACTTCAGCGGCTAGGCGCGTTCTATCTTCAACCCCAACATACCGACGATGTAGTTCGGCAGACTCTAGCGCGTGGTACTCATCTAAGCATTCGAGCGCGTGAGGTAGATCGTGAAGACGGAAGTACAAAATAGAAACCTTGAGAGAGCCACTCGGGCGTGACGGCGGGCCGCCTTTAAGTACATTGCTGAATGAATCAAGGTTGCGAATGAATTGGATCACCGAAAGGTCGTCTGCGAAGTCGGAGAAGATTGGAAATACGCACTCTCGCAACTCGTCAGCAAACTCCGTGAATGCTTCCAGCGGGTTAGCGACATCAACGTCCCATAAGTAGCGCTTTTTGTCGGGAAATCGCCGTCGCACCGCCCATGAGAGATTTATGAACGCAAGCGACCCAAATGCGTGCGTAGCTTCCGTCCACCTGTCAGAGCCGATATTCCAGTCGATCTTTTGCAAGAGCTCTGGGATTACGTGACTATTGAGGAAAACGCCACCAGAAAAGCCGCAATGATTAGGCAGCACAACAGTATTGGGGTGAATAGCTAGTTGGATCTCCGTCGATTCCGTAAGCCGCTTTTCCCACCAGATCAATCCGTCTTCGACATCCGTAAATGTGTGAGCTAAGCCATGCGCTGCGACGATTGGTGTGATGAATTTTTCACCAATCGTCGGCCAATGCGGCCCCCATTTCGACGACTCACGCTTTTGCTTGGCCATCGAACTACTTAGAAGGAACTGAACAGGAAAACTGACACGTATTCGGCATCGTACCGTGACCTAAATCGTTTGCCCATGTCATGCCAAAAGTAATGGGGCTCGCCAAAATAGACATGGCACCAACCGCGCTAACACCCATTCGCCCAGCCAGTTGACGCAAAGCGCGGGAACCGATCACCGCTTCAAGCGATACCGCCAGAGGCGCACTCGTTTGAATCAAAGGGGTCAAATCAAAGGGGTCAAATCAAAGGGGTCAGGCTTTTCCAGACGCATTCATCGCGGGAGCACCGTCTGCAGGTCTGGCTGCGGGGTAAAGGTGTCAGGTTGATTCATTCGCCTCCAGGATGACAGGTGACGGCGCGTGCTACCGGTGATCGCACGACTGCTCGGCAAGCATGCAGCGTAGCTGGTTGACCTCGACAGCGTTCACTGAACCTGGATCCGTCAATTGCCACGTCACTTCCTGCCGTCGCCCGTACCCGCCGGGCGCAACGCGCGCGCCTGCACCACGAGCTTGTTGTGCGCATCGAGAAACGCCGCGGCGACCACCTTGCCCTCGTTGGTAATGCCCCAACCGGCCGCGCCGCCAAGCACCTTGCCGATCACCAGGCCGCCGACACCAAGATCGGTCGCACGTGCGGCGCCGGTCGCGGCCGCCAGTTGCTCGGTGGTCTCGTTGTCGGTCAGCAGCAACACGACCTGCGCTTCCTTGAATTTGACGCCACTGGCGACACCGGCCCAGTCACGAAGCGCAGGAATCATGCCAAGTATCGCGGCGATACCGCCGCCGGCATTGTTCTCGCTGAAAGTGAGCGATGGCGTCAGCGTCATGCGCGCGCCGATCCCCTCGCCCTTTTTCGGCACCGTCTCGGCCTTGAGGATGCCGGCGTCCTTCAGCTCCTGTTCCTGGATCGTGCCGCGCAGACCGACCGCACGATCCACCACGCGGAAGCAACCCGACTGCTGCATCATCACGCGGATCAGCGGCAGCGGCGTCGGCGGCAACTGATACTGCGACAACACGGTGTAGCCGTTCGGGCTTTCGGCCAGCGCGATGGTGGCGATGGGCGCGTCGCAGGTGAGCAGCTCCTTCGCCGCGTCCTTCGGACCCGCCGGTCCCGCCGAGCCGGACACCTTGCTGCCGCCTTCGCCAAGATCGGTCTGCCGGCAGGACGTGAGCGCGAGCGCGGCAATGGCAATAAGCAATACAGAGCGACGCACCATAGTGAATAAGCAGTTACGATTTGCCCACATTTAACCCGAATGCGTTGCCGTTGCGGAGCCAAATCGCCCGCGCCGGCGGCGCTGCCGAACGGACATCTCGCCATGCTGAAACTCTGGGGCCGCGTCAATTCGTCCAACGTCAAGAAAGTGCGCTGGACCTGCGCCGAACTCGACATCCCTTACGAACGCATCGATGCCGGCCTGCACTTCGGTGTGGTCGACAGCGACGAATACCGCGCGATGAATCCGAACGGCATGATCCCGGTGATCGACGACGACGGCTTCGTGCTATGGGAATCGAACGCCATCGTGCGCTACCTCTGCGCCAAACATCCGAAAGCGCCCTACTGGCCGGCCGACCTGCGCACGCGCGCCGCGGCCGACCGCTGGATGGACTGGCAGTGCACCACCCTCGGCCCGCAGATCGGCCCGCCGTTCATGCAGCTGATCCGGCAACCCGAGCACGAATGGGAGGCGGTCATGATCAAGCGCAACATCAGCCGTGCCGGGGAGCTGTGGCAGATCGTCGACCGTCAGCTCGGCCAGACCAAGTGGCTGGCCGGCGACGACTTCACGATGGGCGACGTGCCGCTCGGCATCCTCGCCTACACCTGGATGGAGTTGCCGCTCGCCAGGGTGGGCGTCGAACACTGCCGGCCGCAGCTCGCCAACGTCTGGCGCTGGTATGAGCAGTTGCAGGCGATGAAGAACTACCGCGACATCGTGGCGATCGGGTTGAGCTGATCGCGGCCAGCGCGGCGGCCATCCGCTGCGGCGATCAACTTTATGGCTCTAACGAATATTGCACAAGCGTTTGCAACGCATTTTTCATAAAGTCGATATTGCAGTAAATCTGCACTTGAGCCCATTCTGTACGCCGTTTTCGCCAAAAAGCCATAAAACGGTGCGGACGTCCCCGTCGTGCGGCTGAACCGGCGTCGCACCGCATCTACACTGTGCGCCATGCAGTCCGCCACGACCTCCCTTCCGCCGCTCGAACAACCTTACCTCGACCTGCTGCGCCAGGTGCGCACGCAGGGCGCCGGCAAGACCGACCGCACCGGCACCGGCACGCTCTCCACCTTCGGTGCCCAACTGCGCTTCGACCTGCAACGCGGCTTTCCGCTGATCACCACCAAGAAAGTCTTCTGGAAAGCGATCGCCTACGAACTGCTCTGGTTTCTGCGCGGCGACAGCAATGCCAAATGGCTGCAGGAACGCGGCGTGACGATTTGGGATGAATGGGCGAAGGCGGACGGCGATCTCGGCCCGGTGTACGGCGTGCAATGGCGGAGCTGGCCGACGCCGGACGGCGGCCACATCGACCAGATCGCCGAGGTCGTCAAGCAACTGAAAACCAACCCCGATTCGCGCCGCATCATCGTCAGCGCCTGGAACGTCAGCGAACTGTCGAAGATGGCACTGATGCCGTGCCACGCGTTCTTCCAGTTTTACGTCGCCGATCCGGTCGCGCCCGCCGACCGCACGCGTGCGGCGCGCGAAGGTCTCGCCGATACGCTACCGAAGCCGCGCCTGTCCTGCCAACTCTACCAGCGCAGCGCCGACCTCTTCCTCGGCGTGCCGTTCAACATCGCCAGCTACGCCTTGCTCACCCACATGCTCGCGCAGCAGTGCGACCTCGACGTCGGCGACTTCATCTGGACCGGCGGCGACTGCCACATCTACAACAACCACTTCGAACAGGTCGATCTGCAACTCACGCGCAAGCCGATCGACCCGCCGCCCACGCTCGTCATCAAACGCAAACCGGCATCAATCTTCGACTACGAGTACGAGGATTTTGAGGTGGCCGGGTACCAGAGCCACACGGCGATCAAGGCACCGGTGGCGGTGTAGTTGCCTTCAAGACTGTTTACACAACGCGGACTCCGACATATACGCCGCATCGTCATTAGCCACTATTGAGGCACGACGGGCGGGCTTGCTGGCGGCGCTGGTTCGGCGGTCGCCGGCTCCGTTGCCGCAGATAGTCCAACATCTGGCTTCTTGTCTGGCGCCGGACCGGCGACATCTGGCCTGCAAGATCGGTCCGCCAGGACCCTGGTCATTGCGTCGATTTCAGCCCGAGACTCGCGTAGATCGTCGCGACGCTGCCCCTCGCCGCGGACAGAATATGCGATGCCGTAGCCACCATACGCAAGCGCCGCTACGCCGATGGCATTGAGCAACAATTGCTTGGCTGCACGCGTATCCATCTCGCTTGACAGTGAGCGTTCGCGTTCCTTTTCTGAGGTAAAAAGCTCAAGGAGCCGAGCGCATTCGATCGCTTGTACGCGAGCTAGCCGCTCCGGTGTAATGTCGTGCGCCCTCACCATAACGGCGGGCGTCGCGCACGCGGTCAGAAGCTGCGCGCATGTGCAGACCGTTACCATGCCAACTCTCTTCAAAATTCCCTCATCAATCCCGTTCGTCCCGCAGACAATCTCTACGACCGGTCAAGTTTAAGCATTCTTAAGCGCATGTGAATGACGTCCGTCAAATGCTTACGATCGGCGTAGGGTGGGCACCCCGTGCCCACGCGTCATGTGTCGCGGCAAATAGGCGATCCGCGTGGGCAACAAGTTGCCCACCCTACGAGAACTGCAATGCGTAAAGACATGCCCAACCCCATCCGCGCCATCATGATCCACGCCACCGACACGGCGGCGGCCATGGCGTGGTACGCCCGCGCCTTCCCGCGAGCGGAGCACAAGCGCATCGTGTGGCAAGACGGTGAATTCGAATGCCTTGAGATCGACGGCATCCAGATCGAATTCCATCCTGCCGATGAGAAAGTTACGGCTGGCGCGGCGGGCAGCGTGGTCTACTGGGCAACTGAAGACTTCGACGCCACGCTCGCGCATCTGCAATCGCTGGGGGCGACACTCTACCGCGGCCCCGGTCGCATCGAGAACGACGAGCAGATGTGCCAGATGCGTGATCCCTGGGGCAATTGCATCGGCCTGCGCGGATGACGTCGCGCACGCGAACGGTTGCTGGTGCCGAGAAATTCTTCGCAGACCGGGGCTGGATGCCCTTTCAGTTTCAGCGCGATGCCTGGGCAGCCTATGCGCAAGGGAAAAGCGGACTGATCCACGCGCCCACCGGTTTCGGCAAAACCTACGCCGCTTTCTGCGCTGCGTGTGCGCTGGGACCTGCCGGCACCGAAAGGCTGGCGCCGCCGATCACGGTGCTTTGGGTGACGCCACTGAAGGCGTTGGCCGCCGACACCACGCTGAGCCTCAAGGATGCGGCCAACGCGATGCAGCCGGCGTGGACGATTGGCCTGCGCACGGGCGACGTGTCCAGCAGCGAACGCGTCAAGCAGGATCGTCGCCTGCCGACCGTGCTGGTGACGACGCCGGAATCGCTGGCGCTGATGCTGACCAAGGCCGACTGGCGCGAGCGCCTGGGCAGCCTGCGCACGGTGATCGTCGACGAATGGCATGAGCTGCTGTCGTCGAAGCGCGGCGTGCTGCTGGAGCTGTGCCTGACACGTTTGCGTGGCGAAGCAAGGCGAACACGTCGGTCGTTGCAAACCTGGGGCATGAGCGCGACGCTCGGCAACCTCGACGAAGCAATGCGCGTGCTGATTGGCCCCGACGCGGCACTGGCGCGGCAGGGCGTGCTGATCAGCGGCAAGATCGACAAGAAAATCGTGATCGATTCGTTGCTGCCGGAGACCATCGAGCGCTTTCCCTGGGGCGGGCACCTTGGCGTGCGCATGGTGCAGCCGGTCATCTCGCACATCCAGCGCGCGAAGAGCACGCTGATCTTCACCAACACGCGCTCGCAGACGGAGCTCTGGTATCAGGCGCTGCTCGATGCCGAACCCGATCTGGCCGGTCAGATCGCGCTGCATCACGGCTCGCTCGACCGCGACACGCGCGAATACGTCGAGCAGGGCATCCGTAGCGGCGCGCTGCGCGCGGTGGTATGCACGAGCTCGCTCGATCTCGGCGTCGATTTCCGGCCCGTCGAGCAGGTGCTGCAGATCGGCTCGCCCAAGGGCATCGCGCGCATCCTGCAGCGCGCGGGCCGCAGCGGCCATCAGCCCGGCGCAACGAGCCGGGTGACGGTGGTGCCGACGCACGCGCTGGAACTGGTAGAAGCCGCGGCGTCCCGCCAGGCGGCCGAGGCGAGGCACATCGAATCGCGGCATCCGCTCGGCAGCGCCGCGAGTGGCGGCATCGTCGGCGGCAGCACCGGCAAGGCGTGGCGGCCACTCGACGTGCTGACGCAACATCTGGTCAGTTGCGCGCTGGGCGGTGGCTTCGATCCCGACCTGCTGCGCGCCGAGGTCGAGCAGAGCTTCACCTACATGAACCTGACCGACGACGAATGGCAGTGGGCACTCGATTTCGTCACTCGCGGCGGCGCCTCGCTGTCGGCCTATCCGGACTTTCACAAGGTCGTTCATGACCCTGATAGCGGTCGCCACGTGGTCATCGATCGCCGCATCGCGCAGCGCCATCGCATGAATATCGGCACCATCGTGTCCGAAGCCTCGATCACCGTGCAGTTTCAGGGCGGTGCGCGACTTGGTCACGTCGAGGAGGATTTCATCGCACGGCTCAATCCGGGCGACGCCTTCATCTTCGCCGGGCGCGTGGTCGAGTTCATCCGCGTGCGCGAAATGACGGCCTACGTGCGCCGGGCCGCGAAGAAGCGCAATCTGGTGCCACGCTGGGCCGGCGGCAAGATGCCGCTCTCCACCCAGCTCGCCGGTGCCACGCGCGAGCTGATCGCCGAGGCGAAGCACGGTGTCTACTCAACGCCCGAAATGCGGCTTTGCGAGCCGATCTTCGCGCTGCAGGCGCGGCTCTCGGCATTGCCCGATGTCAGGGAGTGGCTGGTCGAATCGCTCGCAAGCCGCGAAGGCTGGCACCTGTTCTTCTATCCGTTCGAGGGCCGGCTTGTCCATCTGGGGCTGGCCACGCTGTTCAGCTATCGACTCGCGCAGAAGCATCCCGAGCTGGGCAAGACTTTTTCGATCGCGATCAACGACTACGGCTTCGAACTGCTGTCGCCCACCGAAGTGAGTTTGAGCGCACGCGAGTTGCGCGAGCTGCTCGACTCGCGCAATGTCGAGGCCGACATCCTCGCGGGGCTCAATGCCGCGGAGCTGGGCAAACGGCAGTTCCGCGAGATCGCCCGCGTCGCCGGCCTCATCGATCAGGGCTATCCGGGACAGAACAAATCGAGCAAGCAATTGCAGGCGTCCAGTGGTCTGCTCTACGACGTGTTCACCACCTACGACCGCGACAACCTGCTGCTCAAGCAGGCGGTGCGGGAAGTGCTGGAACGGCAACTGGAAGCGTCGCGCCTCGCAGCAGCCCTGTTACGTCTGCGCGGCAGCAAGGCGCTGTTGACGGCCTGTGAGCGGCCCACGCCATTCTCGTTTCCGCTGATGGTTGAGCGTCTGCGCGAGAAACTCTCTACCGAACAGATCGAGCAGCGTGTCGCGCGGATGATTGCGGAACTTGACGGCGGCGGAGCGTAAAAAACGCCACCACCCTGCTTCGCAGCGCCGCAGCTACGGAGCTACCGAAATCGCCGCCAGCGCCGCCCGAATCGGCGGCGGAATCGGCACGCTTCGGTTAGCGACACGGTCGACAAACACATGCACGAAGAAACCGGTCGCTCTCGCTTCGTCATCGCCTTCGCCTTCGCCAAACAACCCGACCTCATAGCGCACCGAACTGTTGCCGAGTTTGCCCACACGGAGCCCGGCGTGCACCGGCTCGGGGAACGAGAAACTCTGCCTGTAGGTGCAGCCCGAATCAACGCAGAAGCCGACAATGGGTGCGTCGTGAATATCCAGCCCGCCGACGCGGATCAGATATTCGTTGATGACGGTGTCGAACCAGCTGTAGTAGACGACGTTATTGACGTGGCCGTAGATGTCGTTGTCCATCCAGCGTGTCGGGATGGTCAGGAAGTGCGGGTAGTCGGCGCGGCTCATCGGCACATTGTAGGAGCGGCTTGCCGCGACCAGGCTTCGCCGGCCGAGTTGGTCGCGGCAAGCCCCGCCGAACCAGCCACAACCACGACCAGCAACAACATCCCA
>JAPUER010000040.1:0-60281 GCA_027492485.1 Betaproteobacteria bacterium | reverse complement strand
GGGGGGGGGTGTGCGTCTGTGGGGGGGTGCGGCGCCGGCAATCCGCCAGGGGGGGGCGCGGGGCCCCCCCCCCCCCGGGCGCGGGGGGGGGGGGCCCCCCCCCCCCCCCGCGCCTACACTGCCAGTCGCTCGTCGAGCAACTCGATCCAGTGCTTTACGACTAGTGGCGTGCCGCTCTGCAGATGCGTCATGCAACCGATGTTCGCCGTGACGATCTGGGTGGGCTGTCCCGCCGTCAGCGTCTTCAGCTTGCGCGACTTGAGTTCGTTGCTGATTTCCGGTTGCAGCACCGAGTAGGTGCCTGCCGAGCCGCAGCACAGATGGCTGTCGGCGACCGGCGCCAGCGTGTAGCCCATGTCGCGGAGCAATGCCTCGACACCGCCCTTTAGCTTCATGCCGTGCTGCAATGTACAAGGGGGATGATAGGCAATGGTCCCGGCGCCCGCCTTGAGCTTGCCACCGAGCAGCGGCCAGACAGCGTTGACCACTTCCGACACATCCTTCGCAAGGTCGGCGATGCGTGCGGCTTTTTCGGCATAGGCCGCATCGTGCTGCAAGAAATGGCCGTAGTCCTTGACCATCACCGAGCAGCCGGACGCGGTGCCCACGATTGCCTCGGCGCCGGTCTGCACGTGCGGCCACCAGGCATCGATGTTGGCGCGCACGCGGTCGACGGCGGCTTCGTGTTCGTTCAGATGATGGCTCAGCGCACCGCAGCACCCCCCTGCCGCAACGCGTTTCAGCGTGATGCCGGCACGATCCAGCACGCGCGCCGTCGCGGCGTCAATCGACGGCGCCATCGCGTCCTGTACGCAGTTGTCGAGCAGCAGCATCGTGCGGGCGTGTTGCGCTATCGGCCAGGCGCCGGGCGCGCGACGGGACATCACTTTCGCCTTCAGCGCTGCCGGCAGCAGCGGTCGCGCAGCACGGCCAAGCGCGAGCGCGGCAGCAAACGATTTCTTGCTCAGCAAACCGCGATGCAGCAAACGGCGGCGAAGGCCATCGCCGGCGCTGCGGCCGACCTTTTTGTCGACGACCGAACGCCCGATATCGACCAGTCGGCCGTACTGCACGCCGCTCGGGCAGGTGCTTTCGCAGTTGCGACAAGTCAGGCAACGATCGAGATGCTGCTGCGTCTTCGTCGTCGGCTCGACGCCTTCGAGCACCTGTTTGATCAGGTAGATGCGGCCGCGCGGCCCGTCAAGCTCGTCGCCCAGCACCTGGTAGGTCGGACAGGTAGCCGTGCAAAAGCCGCAATGCACGCAGGAGCGCAGAATCGCGTCCGCCTCGCGGCCTTCCGGCGTGTCCTTGATGAAATCGGCGAGATTGGTTTGCATGGCAATTCGAATTCTTGTAGGAGCGGCTTGCCGCGACACAATGCGCTGTGAGTCCGGTTCGGTCGCGGCAAGCCGCTCCTACAGCGAGGGAAAGACACAATAGGGATCGAAACTCTGCTTCAATTTCTGTTGCACGTCATTCAGTGCGGCAGGCACGGGGGCGATGCGTTCGTCGTTGCTCACAGCGCCCCGAAAGACCTGCGCGAAGCCTCCCTCCACGCGCGCCCATTCGCGAATGGCGGGCAGCGCGATCGCCTGCGTGCGCAACCAGCGCTGGGCACCACCCCAGTCGATTGCCTGCCGCTCTGCGCTGTTGGCAAGATCGCCCCAGGCAGCGGTGGCCTTGCAGGACACGCGGATCAGCGGCGCCGCCTGCGTAACGTCGGCAAAGAACGCATGGCGCTGCTCGCGCCAGTCCTGCCACCAGCTCACGTCGTCGGCAAGCGCTTCGCCACCGAGTTTGGCGACCGATGCACGGACGGACGGCTCTGCACCGGCGAGGCGAACGTAAAGCCGGCCGGCCACCCAGGTCGTCGCGGTGACCGGGTTGGCTTCGGCGTACCAGCGGTTCATGGCGACGATGGCGTCGGTCGCCGTCATCTCGAATACGCGGGTCTGCTGCGCCGGTGGTCGCGGCAGACATTTGAATGCCACTTCGGTCAGCACACCCAGGGTGCCCATCGAGCCTGCCAGCAGGCGCGAGACGTCGAAGCCCGCCACGTTCTTCATCACCTTGCCACCAAACGACAGATGATCGCCCTTGCCGTCGATGACTTTGGCGCCCAGCACAAAATCGCGCAAGGCGCCTGCGTATGGCCGACGCGGGCCGGACAGTCCGCTCGCCAGCGCACCGCCAACGGTGGCACCGGCGCCAAAGTGCGGTGGCTCGAACGCGAGCATTTGCCCGGCCTCCGCCATCACCCGTTCCACTTCGGCCAGCGATGTGCCGGCACGAACGACGATGACCAGTTCGTTCGGTTCGTATTCGACGATGCCTGCGTGAGCGCGGGTGTCGAGCACCGCACTGTCGGCGTTCGCGGGCGGCGCGCAGAATGCCTTGCTGCCACTGCCGCGAACAACGAGTTTGCCGGTACGCGCTGCGGTTTGCTTGATCTGTGCCTGCCAGACGTCGATGGTCATATCGATATTAGTTGTTGTCAGATGTGACTCAGGCGACGCAGCCCGATCAGGCCTGCTTGCTCTCGTAGAGAAATTCCGGTTCCTCGTGATCGACCACCGGTGCTTCCGCCTTCGCGGCGGCGATCCACTGCTGCATCGAAGGATGGGCGAGCATCGTCGTCACATAGTCCGCAACCACCGGCGAACACTTGACGCCAAAAGTGTTGAAGCGGAACACCACCGGTGCGAAGTACGCGTCGGCAATGCTGAAAGCGCCGTACAGATACGGACCGCCGGCGCCGAACTTCGCCCGCGCCTCGGTCCACAGCGCCTGCATGCGATCGATGTCTTTCTGCACATCCTCACGTGGCGTGGCGATCGGATAGTTGCGGCGCACGTTCATCGGCATCCAGTTGCGCAGGGCGCCAAAACTCGAGTGCATCTCGGCGCAGGCGCTGCGGGCATGAGCGCGTGCAACCGCGTCGGCAGGCCACAGGCCGGGATGGCGTTCGGCGAGGTATTCGGCGATCGCCAGCGAATCCCAGACTTTCACATCGCCATCGACCAGCACTGGCACGCGGCCGTTCGGCGAGCGCTTGCGGGAGGAAATTTCAGCGGCGAACTCAGGCGTTTCGAACCAGTGCAATTCCTCGGTGAACGGGATGCCGGAGGCGTGCAGCAGCAGCCACGGACGCAGCGACCACGAGGAGTAGTTCTTGTTGCCGATCAGCAGGGTGTAGGCCATGTCAGTTGTTGTCGTTGAGTTGGGGGGGCCGCGTAATTTATGGTTTTGCGACGGCGGGTGTTTGAGAAATTTGCTGGCTAGGCTGCGTTGACCGACGCGTGGGCAACGAGTTGCCCGCCCTGCGGACGATCACGCTATTGCATCGGCACCGTTTTCCCCGGATTCATGATGTTGTTCGGGTCGAGCGCCTTCTTGAGCGTGCGCATCACGTCGACCGCCTCGCCGTGCTCGGCCTTGAGTGCGTCGAGCTTGTGGATGCCGATGCCGTGCTCGCCGGTGCAGGTGCCGCCCATGCCGATCGCGATGTGCGCGATGCGGTCGGCCGCGATGTCGGCGCGCCCGCGTTCGTCCTTGCTGTTCGGGTCGAAGGTGATCAGCACATGGAAATTGCCGTCGCCGACGTGGCCGACGATCATGCAGACGAGGCCGCTCTTTGCAACCTCCTCCTTGGCCGCCGCCACGCAGTCGGCCAGCCGCGAGATCGGCACACAGGTGTCGGTCGAGAACGCCTGCTTGCCCGGCACGTAGTTCATGCCCGCCCAATACGCATCGTGGCGTGCCTTCCAGAGCTTGCTGCGGTCCTCCGGGCGGTCGGCGAAGCGGTAGTCGCTGCCGCCGTAGTCGGCCGTGATCGACTTCATCTGCTCGATCTGCTCGGCGACGTAGGCGTCGGTGCCGTGAAACTCCATGAACAGCGTCGGCTTCGCCTCGAAGCCGTCGAGCTTGCTGTACTTGATCGAGGCGTCCATCTGCACCTCGTCGAGCAGCTCGATGCGCGCCATCGGCACGCCGAGCTGCATCGCGGTGATGACGGCGTCCACCGCGCCGCGCAAGGTGTCGAACTGGCAAACCGCCGCGCTGATGCGCTCGGGCACGCCGTAGAGTTTGAGCTGAATCTCGGTGATGATGCCTAGCGTGCCTTCGCTGCCGATATAGAGTCGCGTGAGGTCGTAACCTGCGCTCGACTTTTTGGCACGCGTTCCGGTCTTGATGACGCGGCCATCGGGCGTGACGACCGTAAGCCCGAGAATGTTCTCGCGCATGGTGCCGTAGCGCACGGCGTTAGTGCCGCTCGCGCGCGTCGCCGACATGCCGCCGATGCTCGCGTTGGCGCCGGGGTCGATCGGGAAGAACAGCCCCGTATGCCTGATGTCGGCGTTGAGCTGCTCGCGGGTGACGCCCGCCTGCACGCGGCAGTCGAGGTCTTCGCTGTTGATTTCGAGCACCCTGGTCATGCGCGAGAGATCGAGGCAGACGCCGCCATAGAGCGCCTTCAGATGCCCTTCCAGCGAGGTGCCGGTGCCGTAGGCGATCACCGGGATGCGTGCCTGATTGCAGAGTTTGAGGATGCTCGCAATCTCCTCGTTGCTTTCGGGGAACACGACGATGTCGGGCAGCCCGGCGTCCTGCATGCCTTCGCCGTGGCTGTGGTGCTCGCGCACCGACTGCGAGGTGATCGCGCGGTCGCCGTAGGCGGCGCGCAGGGATTCGACTGTCGAGGTGACTGCCGCTTCGGCGGGACGTTCGAAAGCTAGTGTGTTCATCTGTCTTCTCCTCTTGTCCCTCCCCCTTCAAGGGGGAGGCTAGGCGGGGGATGGGGTGTCCCGACCATCAACCAATGCAGGCGCGGAACCCCATCCCCACCCTGGCCCTCCCCTTGAAGGGGAGGGGAAATCTTTCTAAAACCTCGGCAACTCCGCAAACGGCATCGGTTTTCCCTGCGACACGCGCATCTTGCCGAACTCGGCGCAGCGGTGCAGCGTGGGCACCGCCTTGCCGGGGTTGAGCAGGCCGTGCTCGTCGAAAGCGTGCTTGATTTCGTGCATGCGCGTGAGCTCCTTCGGCGAGAACTGCACACACATCTGGTTGATCTTTTCGATGCCGACGCCGTGCTCGCCAGTGATGGTGCCGCCGACCTCGACGCAAAGCTCAAGGATCTCGGCACCGAATTCCTCTGCGCGTTCAAGCTCGCCGGGCACGTTGGCGTCGAACATGATCAGCGGATGCAGGTTGCCGTCGCCGGCGTGGAACACGTTGGCGCAGCGCAGTTGATATTTCGCCGAGAGCCGCGCAATCTCGTTCAGCACGCGCGGCAGCTCCTTGCGCGGGATGGTGCCGTCCATGCAGTAGTAATCCGGCGAGATGCGGCCGGTCGCCGGGAACGCGTTCTTGCGGCCGCTCCAGTAGCGCAGGCGTTCGGCCTCGTTCTGCGACACCTTGATGTCGGTCGCCCCCGCGCGGCGCAACACCTCCGACACGCGCGCCATCTCGTCGGCCACCTCGTCGGGCGTGCCGTCGCTCTCGCAGAGCAGGATCGCCGCAGCCGTGAGGTCGTAGCCGGCATGCACAAAGCCTTCGACGGCCTCGGTCGCGATGCGGTCCATCATTTCCAGTCCGCCCGGAATGATGCCGGCCGCGATGATGTCGCCGACCGCGGCGCCCGCCGCTTCGACGCTGGCGAACGAGGCCATTGCAACCTGGGCAAGTTGCGGCTTCGGCGTCAGCTTGACGGTCACCTCGGTCACGATGCCGAGCAGCCCTTCCGAGCCGATCATCAGCGCCAGCAGGTCGTAGCCGCCGGGCGCCGCGCTGTCGAGGCTGTCGCTGCCGATCTCGACCACCTTGCCGTCCATCAGCACCACGCGCAGCTTGCGGATGTTGTGCACGGTGAGGCCGTACTTGAGGCAGTGCACGCCGCCCGAGTTCTCGGCGACGTTGCCGCCGATCGTGCAGGCGATCTGCGATGACGGATCGGGCGCGTAGTAGAGCCCGAGCGGCGCCACCGCCTCGCTGATCGCGAGATTGCGCACGCCCGGCTGCACGCGCGCCGTGCACGCGAGTGCGTCGACGTCGAGGATGCGCATCATCTTCGCAGTCGACAGCAGTAGCGCATTCGGGTCCGGCATGGCGCCACCGGAGAGCCCGGTGCCGGCGCCGCGGGCGACGATCGGCACGCGATGGGCGTGGCAGATCTTCACGACCGCAGCCAATTGCGCTTCGTCCTCGGGCAAGGCCACGCATTTCGGCAGCGCGCGGTACATCGACAGACCATCGCATTCGTAAGGCCGCATGTCCTCGGCGGCGACCTTCAGGCATCCGGCCGGCAGGACGTGGGCAAGCGCGGCAAAAAAGGTGGCAGCTTGCATGCTCAGGCGCCACCGGCGGCGTTGTGCTGCGCGCCCTCGTTGGCGCCGTCGTTGCCGGCGGCCGTGCCGCGCACGGCCAGGCGTGCCAGCACGCGGTCCAGCGCGCGCTGCACATGCGCCTGTGCCAGCGCTTTGGCGCGCGGCGCGTCCTGCCCATCGATCGCCTGCAGGATGGCGCTGTGGTCGCCGTGACCGACCTCGGCGATGCCAACCGCGTAACCGGTGTGATCCCAGGTGACCTTGCGCGAGGCCGAAAACTGGGCGCCGAGGAATTCCACGAAGCGCCCGATTTGCGCGTTATGGGTGGCGGCTGCGATCGCGTTGTGAAAGCGGTCGTCGGCGTCGGAGCCGTCGCTGCGGGCCGCGAGCGCGTCGCCCATATCGGCCAGCGCGGCCCGAATGGCCGCGAGATCGACCGCGGTGCGCCGCGACGCGGCCAGTTCGGCGGCACCGGCTTCGACAATCTGACGTAGTTCGAGCAATTCGCGCTCGGCAACGTCGGCCGCGTTGCCTGCCGCGGCGTCGCCGGCGTCGGCGGCGCGCTCGGCCAGGCGAAAGGCGGCGAGCTTGCTGCGCTCGGCAACGAAGGCGCGCGAGCCCTGCCGCGATTCGATGCGGCCGTCCGCCTTCAGCCGCGCCAGCGCCTCGCGCACGATCGGGCGCGACACGCCGAGCGAATCGGCCAGCGCCTTTTCCGGCGGCAGTTTGTCGCCCGCTTTCCACAGGCCCATGTCGAGCTGCAACAGCAATTGCCGATGCGCCTCGTCGGCCAGCGATTGCGGCCGCGCGACGACGTTCAGCGCCGCGTTGTGCCCGTCGCTGGCGGCGTGTGCCGGCGCCTTGCCGGCGGCGGCGTCCAGTGCCAACGTCAGCGCCCGCGCCGCGTGGGCAAGCCCGACCGGCGTCACGATCGCCAGACTTGCGTCTTTGGTTGCCGAAAAGTTGTCAGACAGCATGACAACATTGTAGGCCGGCTACGGCTTTGCGATTTAGTGGTTTACCCGATTCGCTATCAGCTTTCTTCGGAAATGCCCAATTCAACTGGGCATAGCGCGCGAAAAGCAAGAAAGTCGACAATCTCGTAAATCGCGCCTTGAGCCCAATTGAATTGGCGTTCTCAGCAGAAAGCTGTTACCCGCCGCAGCGAAGATCGAGGGCGAACTGGGTGTCGCTTACGCCGCGTTGCCTCAGCTGCCGCAACCGCCGCCGCAGCCTCCGCCGCCACCGCAGCCGCTGCCACCACCGTCGCCACAGCTCCCGTCGGCGCAACTGGACGACGAACTGCCGTCGCTGCCGCCGCCATCGCCACCGCCGCCGGACGTCATGTGGCCATGCCGCTTGTCGAAGCGCGCGAAATCGTCGCCGCTGTACGCATTGCCGCCGGCGATGCCGAGCTTCTGGTCGAGGCCGAACAGATCCTTCGGCGAGGCGAGCGCTGCCGCGGCGAGGCCACCGGCCATGCCCGCCGCCAGCGCTCCGGCACCGAACAGCCCGCTGCGCGTGCCCCAGGTCATCGCCAGCCCGTCGGCTTCGGCTTTCGCATTGCCGTCGTGCGGGACGTGATGCAGAAACTTGCCGAACGCCTTGTCGCAGAACGCGGAGTAGTTGTGCGTCATCAGGATGAATTCGTGCCACGCCGTATCGACCGCCTTGCTGGGCATGCCGAATTTGGTATTCGGGTTCTCCGCGATCAGCAGAAACCAGGCGCGCAGGCCTGCCAGCACCAGCTCTGTCTGCTCGCCGGACAGCTCGGGATATGCCTGATTCAGCTTGAAGCGCAGCCCGGCCGGGAAGCGGTAGCCGCGAATGAAAAGCGCGCGTTCGGCACGCAGGCGGTTGTTGCGGAGGGCCACGAAAAACGCGCCACCGATCACGGTGACCGCCAGCATGATTCCAAGAATGGTCGATGTCATCTTTTTCTCCTCTTTATTTGTCGTTATCGAGTAGCGATGCTTCTTTTGCGTTTATTGATAGACGATCTATGTGACGGGATTGTGACAGCACGATAATGGCGACACGAAAGGGAGAACGATGAATCAGATTGACCTCAACGGTCGCGTGGCGGTCGTCACCGGTGGCGCTCGCGGTATCGGCCTGGCGTGTGCCGGGCGCTTCGTCGCGAGCGGCGCCCGCGTGGCGCTGTGGGACATGGATGGCGATGCCGTCGCGGCCGCCGTCGCCAGCCTGGGCGACGGCGCCTGCGGCTACATCGTCGACGTCGCCAACGAAGGCGCGGTCAATGCCGCCCGCCAGTCCACGCTGGAGGCGTTCGGCCAGATCGACATCCTGATCAACAACGCCGGCATCACCGGCCCCAACGTCAAGACCTGGGAGTACCCACCGGCAGACTTCCGGCGCGTCGTCGAGATCGACCTGGTGGCGCCGTTTCTGGTGGCACGGGCGCTGGTGCCGCAGATGATTGCGCGCGGCTACGGACGCATCGTCAACATCGCCAGCGTCGCCGGCAAGGAAGGCAATCCCAACGCGCCGGCCTACAGCGCGGCCAAGGCCGGACTGATCGGCCTCACCAAATCGCTTGCCAAGGAGCTGGCCACCACCGGCGTGCTCTGCAACTGCGTCACCCCCGCCGCGGCCGAGACCGACATCTTCAAGCAGATGACGGAAGCGCACATTGCGTTCATGAAATCGAAGATTCCGATGAACCGCTTCGTGCAGGTCGACGAAATCGCCGCGATGGTGGCCTGGCTGGCCAGCGCAGACTGCTCGTTCACCACCGGCGGCGTGTTCGACATCTCGGGCGGACGGGCCACGTACTAGTTAGTGGCCTTCGGCCACAGGACGAATGACGAAGGACGAAGGACGAACCGCCCTCATCTCGTCACTCGTCCTTCGTCATTCGTCCTGCGGCTGCAAGCCGCTAGTCAGCCTTCGCCCCCGACGCCTTCACCACCTTGGCCCACTTCTCGATCTCGGCCTTGATGTGGGCCGCGAACTGCTCCGGCGTGTTGCCGACGCCGTCGGCGCCCTGACTGGCGAGACGTTCCTTCATCTCCGCCGTTTGCAGCATCTTCTGGATCTGCAGCGACACCTTGTCGACGATCTCTTTCGGTGTGCCGGCCGGCGCCAGCAGCCCGAACCACGAGCTCGCCTCGAAGCCGGGCAAGCCGCTTTCGGCGATGGTCGGTACATTGGGCAATGCCGGCGCCCGTTTGCTGCTGGTCACGGCGATCGCTTTCAATTTGCCGCCCTTGATATGCGGCATCACCGACGGCGCATTGTCGAACATCACATTGACCTGCCCGCTCATCACGTCCGGCAGCGCCGCCGACGAGCCCTTGTACGGCACATGGGTCATCTGCACGCCGGCCAACTGCTTGAACAATTCTCCGGACAGGTGGATCGACGTGCCGGAGCCGCTGGAGGCAAAGGTCGTCTTGCCGCCTTCCTTCTTTGCCAGATCGATCAATTCGCGCACGCTGTTGACCGGGAACGAGGGCGCCGCGACCAGAATGTTCGGCACCGCCGCCACCAGCGACACCGGAGCGAAATCCTTCACCGCGTCGTAAGGCATCTTCGCGTAAAGCGCCATGTTGATCGCATGGGTGCCGACGGTGCCCATGAGAAAGGTGTAGCCATCGGGCGCGGCTTTGGCGACGACGTCGGCGCCGATGTTGCCGCCGGCGCCGGCCTTGTTCTCCACCACCACCGGCTGGCCGAATGCCTTCTGCAGATCGGCGGCGACGGCACGCGCCATGATGTCGGTGGTACCGCCGGCGAGGAACGGTACGACGATCTTGATCGGCTTGTTCGGATACTGCGCGAACGCCGCAGCGCTAAGACACAGCGCGCCAAGGCCGGTCAACAGCGCGCGTTTGCAAACTGATTTCATAACTCCTCCTGGATAGCGCGTCATTGTAGGAGCGGCTTGCCGCGACCTGCGCTGATCGCGACAACGCAGCGAAACACGGTTGGTCGCGGCAAGCCGCTCCTACACCCGACGCGCGCTCTGCACGCCCTTGACCTGAGCCACCTGCACCAGCGCCGCGCGCAACTGGTCCATGCTGCGCACCTCTGCCGTGAACTTCATCTTGGCGACGAAATCGCGGGTCAGCGTGTTCACCGCCGTGACGTTGATCTTCTCGCGCGCCAGAACGTCGGAAATGTCGCGCAACAGCCCCTGACGGTCGCTGGCGATGACGTCGATCTGCACGCTGAACAGATCGTTTTGCGCAGCATCGCCCCAGTCGGCCTCGATGATGCGGTTGGGCTCGCTGGCCATCATCCGCTGCACATTGCTGCAGTCGGCACGATGAATGGTGATGCCCTTCAGGCGCGTCACGAAGCCGACGATCGGATCCGGCGGCACCGGTTTGCAGCACCTGGCGAGGCCGGTCATCAGTTTGCCGACGCCCACCACCAGAATGCCACCACCCTCCGCCTTGGCGCGGCTGCGACTGGTATGCACCTCCGGCGCGGCGGCTTCGGCGGCGGCGTCGAGCAGACCGGCAGCCTTGCGGATCGCGATGTCGAGATCGCGGCTGTTGACCTCGGCACGCCCGACCGCCGCGAAAAAGTCGTCCTGCGATTTGAAGCCCGCCTCGTGCGTCAGCTTGTCGAGATTGAGCGCCGTCTGGCCGTGGCGCTGCAAATCCTTTTCGACCACCGCACGGCCGTGCGTCAACGTCTCCTGCAATTCGAGCGTGTTGAACCATTGCCGCACCTTGCCGCGGGCGCGGCTGCTGCGGATGTAGCCGTTGTCCGGATTCAGCCAGTCGCGCGACGGCCCGCCTTCCTTGACCGTGGTGATTTCGATGCGCTGGCCGTTCTTCAGCGGCGTATTGAGCGGCACCATCACGCCATCCACCTTGGCGCCACGGCAGCGGTGACCGAGACCGCTGTGCACCGCGTAGGCAAAATCGACCGGCGTCGCGTCTTTCGGCAGATCGATGATCTTGCCCTGCGGCGTCAGTACGAAGATGGTTTCCTCGAACAACGAGGACTTGAACCCGGCCAGAAATTCGCCCGGCGAGCTGACGTCCTTGCCCCACGACAGCACCTGTCGCAGGCTGGCCAGCTTGCTGGCAAAGCCGCTGTCGCGCGCCGCGTTGCCGCCTTCCTTGTAGTTCCAGTGGGCCGCCACGCCGTACTCGCTCGCCTGATGCATCTCGCGGGTGCGGATCTGCACCTCGAGCGCCCGTTGCTGCGGCCCGATCACGCTGGTGTGCAGCGAGCGGTAGTTGTTGGATTTCGGCTTGGCGATGTAATCGTCGAATTCGCCGGGCACCGGCTGGAACATGCTGTGCACGATGCCGAGCGCCGCGTAGCAATCCTTCACTTCGGCGACGATCACGCGCACGGCGCGGATGTCGTACAGCTCCTCGAGCGTGCAATGCTTGCGTTTGAGTTTTTCGTAGATCGAATAGATGTGTTTGGAGCGCCCGCTGATCTCGCAGTCGATGCCGGCATTGCTCAATGCGTCACGCAGCAGCGCCTTGGTGGTGTCGATGTAGGCCTCGCGTTCGATGCGGGTCTCGTCGAGGTAGCGGGCGATCGAGTGGTATTGCAGCGGTTCGAGCAGGCGCAGCGACAGATCCTCAAGCTCCCACTTGAGTTGCCACACGCCGAGACGGTTGGCCAGCGGCGCGAACACCTCCATCACTTCGCGCGCTTCGGCCTGCGCACTATCGTTGCGACGGGCCTCGGTCGACAGCGCGGCGCTGCGCAGCGAGAGCAGACGCTCGGCCAGCTTGAGCAGCACCACGCGCACATCGTCGACCATCGCCAGCAGCATCTTGCGCAGCGCTTCGGTCTGCTGCGCCTGCTGGGCGCCCGGCACCGGCGCTGCGGAGGCGCCGGCATTGCGCTGCAAGCCCTGCATGTTGGCCATGCGATGCACGCCGACGAACAATTGCCCGATTTCAGCCCCGAATTGCTGCTGCACCGCCTGCTCGGTCTCGGCATCGGCCGGCAGGCCAATCAGCCGCGCCGCCGCGACGCAGTCCGGCCCCACGTGCAGGCGCTCCATCAGCAGCGCCGCTGCTTCACCCCGTGCGGCCACGGCCTCGCCGGCGCGCAGCGCCACCCAGGCGGACACCTCGTCACGGGAACCGCCAGCGGTCGGCATCGACGCGGCGGGAAAATCGGAAACCTGCAAATCGGACATCGGTAAATTATCGCGTCATGCAATCCATACGAACGCCGCCATTCTCCCGGTCGTGCGGTCGCGTCGGTGCGAAAAAAAGCGCTCCGGCTCGCTGAAGGTACAGGCATTGCTTGCGGCCACGGCGGTTACGCCCTGCGTCGCCAGGCGCTGCCGCGCGATCGCGGCCAGATCGCACAGAAATTTGGGCTGCCCGCCGTCACCGTCACCGTCGCTGGACGTCAGGGGCGGCAACGCGCGAAAGTGCGCCGCGGCCGCCCGGTCGTGCGCCAGAAAGGCATCGCGCACCTCCTCGCCAACCTCGAACGCCTGCGGACCGATGCATGGGCCCAGCCACGCCGTCACCCGCTCAGCGGCGACGTCCATTTCCCGCAGCGCGTTTTCGATCACACCGGCGGCCAGGCCGCGCCAGCCGGCGTGGGCTGCGGCGACGACCGATCCATCCGTGGCAGCGAGCAACACCGGCATGCAGTCGGCAACCTTGATCCCGCACACCAGACCCGGCGTGCGGCTGACGATGGCATCGGCCTGGATTTCGGTGGCGCCGAGCGGCGCATTGACCGGCAGCGATTCGGCCCGCCGCACCTCGCTGCCGTGCACCTGATACACCCAGCGAATGGCCGCGGCGTCGACGCCGAGTGCCTGCGCCGTCCGGCGCTCGTTGGCGATCACGTTGTCGCGCACGTCCGCCGTGGCATAGCCCAGGTTGAGGGCGCCGAACGGCGGTGGGCTCACTCCACCGAGGCGCGTCGTCATCGCGCTGCGCACAGCGGCCGGCGCCTGCCATTGCGGAAAAATCAGCACCGCTCAATCCCGCACATAGATGACCTCGACGCCGTCGTCATCAAAGTCTTCCTCGTCATCGAAATCGTCGTCCAGCATACGATTGTCGCGCTGGGCACGAAGTTCCTTGAGCAGATGTTTCATGTCCTTCGCCATCGGCGCGATGAAACGCACCGTCTCGCCGGTGGCCGGATGCGCCAGCGTCAGCCGCCAAGCGTGCAGCGCCTGACGGTGGAACAGCGTATCGCCGCGTTTGCCGTAGGTGGCATCGCCGACCAGGGGATGCTTGATGCTCGCCATGTGTACGCGAATTTGATGTGTGCGGCCGGTCTCCAGCCCGCATTCGAGCAGGCTGTAGTGCTTGCCGAGCAGCGCCGGGCCGCCGAACGACTCGCGCAGCTTGTAATGCGTCACCGCGGGCTTGCCGCCAACGACGACCAGTGCCATTTTGGTGCGGTCGCGGCCATGACGCCCGATCGCACCTTCAACGGTGCCCGCTTTGCGCACGGCGCCGTGCACCAGCGCCACGTATTCGCGCGCTGCGGCATGCGATTGCAACTGGCGCACCAGATGCGTCTGCGCCTGCGGCGTGCGCGCCACCATCATCACGCCGCTGGTGTCCTTGTCGAGCCGGTGCACGATGCCGGCGCGGGCGACGCTGGCCAGCTCCGGTGCGTGGTGCAGCAACGCGTTGAGCATTGTCCCCTCGCGATTGCCGGCACCGGGATGCACCACGAGGCCGGGCGGTTTGTTGACGATGATCAGGTGCTCGTCTTCGAAGATGATGTCGAGCGGGATGTCCTCGGGCTGGGCATCGGTCTCCTGCGTCGCGTCCGGCAGCGTGGCGGTGATCGTTTCGTTGCCGTCGAGGCGCTGCTTGCCGGCCCAGACGGCGCCATCAACGAGAATGTGTCCGTCGTCGAGCCAGCTCTTGAGCCGGCTGCGCGAATGCTCGGGGAACAGCGAGGCCAGCGCGGCGTCGAGCCGCGTGCCGGACATCGTCATCGGGACGGTAACGCGCCGGGTCATGGGCGGCCGGGCCACGCAGGCGCAGTGCGGCACGAGCATCCGGCGGGACTTGCCGCCCACCGCGTGCCCCGGCTCGCGCCACCTATAATCGATTTTCTGTATCTGGCGCCAGGCACTGGCGCTTTGTGACGACCAAGGATTGCCATGCGCCTCACCGCGAAATTACAAAGTCTCGTTCTCATGCTTGCGGCCAGCGTGCTGCTGTCGGGGTGCGGCTGGTTCAGCGGAATGTTCGCCAAGACCGAAGATCCGCAGAAGATGGCCGTCGAGGGATTGTATCGGCGCGCCAAGGATGCCCTGCAGGCCGGCAACTACGCCGAGGCCATCAAGCTCTACGAGACGCTGGAATCGCGCTTCCCCTATGGCGTGCAGTCGCAGCAGGCGATTCTCGACACTGCCTACGCGCAATACAAGCTCGGCGAACGCGCACAGGCCATTGCGGCGGCGGACCGTTTCATCAAGCTTTACCCGAATCACGAAAACGTCGACTACGCCTATTACGTCAAGGGGCTGGCCAACTTCATCGAAGACCTAGGCCTGTTGTCGATATTCGCCAGTCAGGATCTCTCCGAGCGCGACCAGAAATCGGCGCGCGAGGCCTACGTCACCTTCAAGACGCTGGCCGAGAAGTTCCCGCAGAGCCGCTACAACGCCGATTCGCTGCTGCGCATGCGCTACCTGGTCAATGCGCTGTCGCTGAACGAAGCCCACGTCGCGCGCTACTACTACAACCGTGGCGCCTATCAGGCCGCGATCAACCGCGCCCAAGCCTGCATCACCAACTACCCGAATACGCCGGCCAACGAAGAAGCGCTGCGCATCATGGTGCAGAGCTATACGGCGATTGGCAACGCGCAACTCGCGGCCGATACCGAACGCATCTACAAGGCCACGTTCGCGCGGGCATCGAACGCCAACGACAGCCCGTGGTGGAAATTCTGGTAGCCGCCCGGCGCTACCTGCCGCCACTGCCGCCGTTCACCTCCTGCGCGGTCAGCGTATAGGCCGAGCGATAAATCGTAGCCGTCACTTGCGTCGCGCCGCGACGTTGCAGCGCGTCGGGCGCAAATTCGCGACCGGCCAGACCGGCCACCGCCGCCTCCTGATAACCGGTCGCCAGCAGCGCCCAGTCGACGCCGGCATCGGCGCCGCGAATGCGCTGCTCCGAGGTCATCGCCGCCGTCAGGCCGCTTTGCAGCAGATGCACGCTGCCCAAGCCCGGCCGCAGGCATAGCGCGGGCATCAACTCGTCGCCCAGCCAGTGCAGCAGGGCCGCGTCGGCCCCGGCCGCCGGTTTGAAACGCAACTGCAAGGCGTAGTGCCCCATGCCGAGCCCGCAACTGCGAACCACCCGGCAAAGCCCGCGCGACATGCCGCGATAGTGCGGCATCATCTTCTGCGTCCACGGCGAAGGATTGTTCAGTCGCGTCAGGTACGCCGCGGAGGCCAGGGTGTCGAGGCGCTCCACCTCATAGAGCACGCAGTAAGCCGGTCCGTCGCCGATGGCCGCCCAGCGCGTGCCGCGCAGAAAACCGGGGATCGCGAGCCGCTCCGGCAAATGCTCGTGGGTGTGCCAGTCGTCGTGCTCGGCGACGGCGTCGGGCACGATATCGAAGTTGAGCAGCATCGCCGCCTGGCCCAGTAGTGGCATGGTGTGACCCTCCCGCGGTCGCCGTCGCTACAAATGCGCAACGTGCTCCGGTGCATTCTGCCAACGGTCATGCAGGCCATCGACACAGGTGATCGATAACCGCGCCAGCTCCGCCTCGCTGACGCCGTCCAGGCAGCCGAGATTGACCCCGTACATGCGGCCGATCGGTGTCTCGGTGCCGATACCGAACGGCCGCACGCCGCAGTGGCGGCAGAAGTAGTGCTGGTTCTTGCGGCTGTTGAAAAGATACTGCGTCAGCTCGGACTCGCCCGCCAGCAGCCGGACGCCGTCCTCGCGCGCAACCGCAGCCCAGAAGCGCGTGCGGCGGCAGATCGAGCAATTGCAGCGATAGGTGCTCTGGGTCAGATCGAGGTCGGCCTCGAAACGCACCGCGCCGCAGTGGCAGCTCCCCTGATAGGTCTTGAGCACATCGATCTCCCTTGGTCGAACCTGCCGATGCGGCATCGCGTGGCCGGACAACTATTTTCGGCGGTGTCCGGCCGCCGCCATTTTGCTCGCTGTCAGGCGATGGTCAAAACCGTCGCGTCCGGCCTATGACTTTTCTTCAGAAGCCCCATTATGTATGGGCTGCAAGGTCAATTTCTATAAAACTCGATTTACCCGCCAATATTGGCTTTTTCCCTGTTTGCATACGGGTTTCACAACAAAGCTGTTGACCGAATACCCAGGGCTACAGCGCGCTCAACCATCCTGTGTCTGCCGCGCGCGACGGACATCGAAAAACGCCGCCACGTCCTCACGCTCGCGGGTGAACGGCATCGGCGGCAAGCTGCTGCGCAGCGTGCGGCCGTAGCCTTTGCTCACCAGCCGGTCGTCGCAGATCGCCAGCACGCCGCGGTCGGTCTCGGAGCGGATCAGCCGCCCGGCGCCCTGCTTGAGCGAGATGGCGGCCTGCGGCACCTGCCAGTCCATGAACGGGCTGCCGCCCTGCTCCTCCAGATGCTTCATGCGCGCGGCCAGCACCGGGTCGTCCGGCGGCGCAAACGGCAATTTGTCGATCACCACCAGCGACAGCGCGTCACCGGCCACGTCGACGCCCTCCCAGAAGCTCTGCGAGCCGATCAGCACGGCGTTGCCCAGCGTGCGGAAGCGACGCAGCAGTTCGCCCTTCGGCGCCTCGTTCTGGGTCAGCACCGGAAAATCGAGATCGCGCTCGCGCAAGAGGCGCGGCAGCGCTTCGGCGCACTGCCGCAGCGCGCGCAGGCTGGTGAACAGCAGGAAGGCGCGGCCGCCGGAAAGCGTCACCAGCTCGAGCGCTTCGTCGATCACCGCTTTGGTGTGCTCCGCCGAATTCGGCGGCGGCAAATTGCGCGGCACGTAGATGCGGCCGGCGCTGGCGTAATCGAACGGGCTCGCCCAGCTTTGCGAGCGCGCCGCCTCCAGCCCAAGCTGGCGCGCAAACAGCGAGAAATCGCCGGCGACCGACAGCGTGGCGCTGGTGAAAATCCAGCTCCGCGCAGTCGACTCCGTCTCCTTGCGGAAAACCTCGGCGACCGACAGCGGCGTCGCGTGCAGTTGCCAGCCATTGGCGCTGACGTCCGCCCAGCGGATCAGGTCGCCACGCGAATCGTCACGCCACGCCGACAGGCGATCGGCCATCGCGATGGCCCGCTTGTGCAGCGCCGGCATTTCCTCGCTGCGATCGCGCTGCGCCTCGATCTCGTCGGCGAGCGTACTGGTCTCCTCGATCAGGCGATCGAGCGCATCGAGGAATTCGCGCCGCGCCAGAGCGTCGTTGCGCAAATATTTGCCGCTGCCGGCATCGAAACCCAGGCGCACCGCACGCGCCGCCATGCCCACCGCCATCGCCGCATCCAGCAGCGCTTTGGCGTCGTTCGCCTTGCGCCGCTGCTCGAGCTCGGCGTCGCGCGCCAGCTCGGTCAGTTGCAGCATGCTGGTCGACTCGCCGAAAAAAACCGTCGCCACGTCCGGCGCGCGGTGCGCTTCGTCGATGATCACCGTGTTGCAGGCCGGCAGCAATTCGCCCAGGCCATCGTCCTTGAGCGCAATGTCGGCGAACAGCAGATGATGGTTGACCACCACCACATCGGCGGTCAGCGCCTCCTTGCGCGCCTTCATCACGAAGCATTCCTTGTAGTGCCCGCATTCGCTGCCGAGGCAGTTGTCGCGCGTGGAGGTCACCAGCGGCCACACCGGCGAACTCTCGGGCACCGTCTCGCAATCAGCACGATCGCCGGTCGTGCTGCGTTCGGCAAACGCTGCCACCCGCTGCACATGCATGATGTGCTCGCGCGCCGTAAAGCGGCCCTCGCTGCGGGTGCGCGCCAGGTGATAGTGGCAGACGTAGTTGCTGCGCCCCTTGAGCAACGCGCTTTCGACCGGCAGCTTCAGTGCGTCGCGCACGCGCGGCAGATCGCGGTCGAAGAGCTGATCCTGCAGCGTCTTGGTGCCGGTGGCGATGATCACCTTGCCGCCGGAGAGCAGCGCCGGCACCAGATAGGCGAACGTTTTGCCGGTGCCGGTGCCGGCCTCGGCAAGCAGTTGGCTGTTGTCGGCGATGGCCGCCGCGATCGCCTGCGCCAGCTCCACCTGCTGCGGCCGTGCACGGAAATTGGGCAAAGCCAGCGCCAACTGGCCGTCGGGGCCAAGGATGCGTTCGAGTTCGGAAATCACGCGTCGATTGTAGGTGGCGGCCGCGCCGGCAACGGGCCAGCAGCGAAGGTCTGGCGCTGGCGCGCCCGGCAGGTCGCGGCGAAACACGGCGGGCGCCTAAAATCACAGGTTCCACTGAAAATCCAACGAACACTCTCGTGCTGAAATCGCTTTTCTCGGGTACGCCGAAATGGCAGAGCCCGAACGCCGACGAACGGCTGACCGCTGTTGCCGAACTCGCAGCAGATGATCCCGCGCTTGCAACCCTGATCGCCACGGACGCCGATGCCCGTGTGCGCACCGCCGCCGTCGGCCGCACCGTCGACGTTGCCGCGCTGAAAATTGCGCACAACGATGCCGACCTTGCGGTTCGTGCAGCTGCGGCGTCGCGCTGGGGCCATCTCGCCGCCGGCGAGGCACCGAACGACGATCTGCCTCTCGCGGTGATTGCCGCTGCCTTGCGCGACGATTCGTCGGCCGAGTGGAAAGCGGCGGCGGCGCGTGCCGCGGCGGGCGACCTCACGGCCTGGCTGGCGTCGAACGCCCCGCCGGGCAGCAAGCTCGACGCCATCAATGCCGCCACCGATCTCGCCCTGCTCGACAAACTGCACCTGTACTGGCGCGATCACGACAAACGGCTCGGCAAAGCCGCGCATGACCGCCTGGTGGCCCTGCAATCGCAGGACAAGGCAGCGCAGGAGGCTGATGTCCTGCTCGCCCAGATGCAAAGCTGGTCGGAGTCCGACGAGGTGCCGCTGACGCGGCTGGTCGACACCCAGCGTGCGTGGGCAAAGCTGACCGTCGACCTCGACCGCAAGACACGTTTCGATGCGCTGCTGACCGACCTGCAGCGCAAGATGCAGAACGAATCCGTGGCGCGTCGCATGCACGAGGCACTCGCAATGCAGGTGGCCGGCCTCTCGCTCAAGAGCAAGAAGGCCGCCGAACTCGGCAACGACGAGCTGGCCGCGCTGGCCGCCGAGGCGACGCATGCACAGGGCTCGCCGGTGCTCGATGCCGGCCTCGCCCAGCAATTGCAGCAGGTGCATGCGGCAGTGGCGACCGAGCAGCAGCTGCGCGAACGCAATGCCGCTGGCGAGGCCTTGCTCGCCGCGCTGCCACAACGTCCGCCGCAACCCGCGAAGCGTGCCGAGAAACCCGCCGCGGCGCGCAAAGCCAGGACCGCCGCGCAGCCGCTGCCGCCGGCGACGGCTGACAGCGCCGAACCGGCAGCGACCGATGCGGCCCCGGCACCGGTGAGCGCCGACACCATTGCGCCCGACGCCGGCATTCCGGTCGCTGCCGACGCCGAGTCAACTGCCGTCGCCGAAACCGCTGCGCCGGACGCAGTTGCGACGGAGCCGGCCGCCCCTGTCGGGGAACCGGCTGTAGAAGCAGCGGTAGAAACAGCCGCACCGGTCGCCGTGCCGGAGACGGCCGCCGAGGTAGCTGCCGACACCGTTGCGGTGACGGATCCTGTTGCCGCTGTTGCGGCATCGCCTGCCGACGATGCCGCTTACGCCGAGGCGAAAACCGCCTACGACGCCGCGCACACCGAATGGCAGGCGAAATGGATGGCGTGGATCGAAACAGTCGACACCACGACACGCGAACATTTCGAGAAACGTCTGCAGGCAATCGAGCGGCCGGCTACCGCGCCGCGGCCGGAGCGTGTCAGCATCGCACGCGCCGACGATGCCGATCTCGCCGCTGCGAACGAAGCGCTGACCAAACTCGCCGAACTGATCGCGGCCGGCGACGTGCGCGGCTCGCGCCATGCCGCAACGAGGCTTTATCAGCAGTTCACGGCCAAGCGTTTCCCGAAGCTGGAAGAACAGCGCCTGAACGAGCTCGACGGCGAGGTCAAACGCCTGGAGAGCTGGCTCAAGTGGAGCGACGGACAGGCGCGCGACGCGCTGATGGCGAAGGCAGAGGCGCTCAAGGGCTCGCCGCTGCCGCCCGATGCGCTGGCCAAGGAAATCCGCGCCATCCAGGACGAGTGGAAGGCGCTCGACAAGAAGAACGGCGGCGCGCCGAAACCCAAGTGGGACAAATTCAACGCCGTCTGCAAGGAGGCCTACGCACCGGCCAAGGCGTACTTTGACTCACTGCGCAAGCAGCGCAACGAGAATGCCTCCGGCCGCGAAAAGATCATCGAAGCGATGGCCGCGCTCGGCGACGAGGCGGCAACGCCACTCGCCGAAGGGCAGACGCGCGACTGGAACGATCTCGAAAAGCGCAAGGCCGGCCTGTTCGACCAGTGGAAGAAGGGTGGCGGCGTCGCCAATGCCGCGTGGAAAGCGCTCGACGAGAAATTCGACGTCGCGCTCAGGAAGCTCGATGGCGCGCTCGACGCCGCTCGTGAGCCCGAGATCGCGCGCCGCAAGCGCCTGATCGCCGAGGCCGAGGAGCTCGCCAAGGCGACGCCCGCGCGCGAGATCACCGACCGTGCGATCGCCGTGCAGCGCCGCTGGGCAGCCGAGCGGCCGCACAACCTGCCGCACCTGCGCCGCAAGGACGAGCAGAAACTATGGGACGAGTTCAAGAAGCACACCGACGCCGTATTCAAGGCGCGCGACGTCCAGCGTGATCAGGTCAAGGCGCAGTTCAGCGAGGCGACCAAGGCACGCTACGCGGTGATCGACGAGGTGAAAGCGCTGGTCAACGGCGATGACGCCAGGGCCATCGACGCCGGCATCGCGAGCACGCGCAGCAAGTGGCGTGCGTTGCCCTTCGTCGAGCGCGAGAAGGCGCGTGACCTCGACCGCAAGTTCGACGACGCGCTGGCCGCTGCCAAGAAACGTGCGACCGTGCTCTCGCGCGGCACTGTGATCGAGGCGATGAAGACCACGCTGGGCGCGATCGCCGCGACCGAAGCGGTCGACAAGACCGCCGCCGCACTGGTGATCGACGCCGAGCTCATCGCCGGCATCGACTCGCCGGCCGAGATCGCCACCGCGCGCCGCATGCAGCAACTGCGCTGGCTGTCGGAACGCCGCCAGTTGCCGACCGCACCGGATGCCAAAATCACCGCGATCCGCACGCTGCTCGGCGCCTTCAACGCGACCGGCGCGAAGATCACGCTCGGCGAACGCGAGCGACTGACGCGGGCGATCGAGGCCGTTGGCGCGGCCTAGTTAAGCCCGATACCGTCGGGAGGCGCTCTGATGTCGATCTGCCTGCTTCCCGGCGCGCTACCGCGTGACCGCGCCACGCTCGCGGCCCTTTGCGAGGACCTGCCGGTGCATGCCGGCGTTGCCGCGAGGCTGGCGGCGGCCGACGTGGAGCCCTTCGCAGGCAGCTGGAGCGACGCCGAGCGTGTCGCGCTCGGCTCCGTCGGCGATCTGCCGGCCGGGTTGGTGCTCGCGGCGTCGCTGCCCGTCGAAACGCGCGGCACGGGTACGCAGTTTGCCGTCGCAAGCCCGCTGTCGGCGGCGCTTGGACTGTCCGATCTCACGGTGCTCGATCCCGACACGCTGCAACTGACCGGGGATGATTCGCGCGCGCTGTGCGAGGCCTGCGACGCGCATCTCGCCGCGGAAGGATTGCGTCTCATCTACATCGAAGCATCGCGCTGGCTGCTCTGCGCCGGGCGCGCGCTGCACGTGCTTTCGGAATCGCCGCGCTGGCTGGTCGGCGAGATGCTGCGGCCCAACCTGCCGCGCGGTGCCGACGCCCGGCTCGTCGAACGCTGGATGAACGAGCTGCAGATGCTGCTCTACACCCATCCCGTCAACATCGCTCGCGAAGACCGCGCGCTGGCGCCGGTCAACATCGTGTGGCTCTGGGGCTTTGGCACCGACGCAGCGTCTGCATCAGGGTCGCACAACGATTCGTTGCACATGAGCGCGCTGCGCAACGGCGATCCGGGCGCCTGGCAGGCGGCCTGGGCGACCCGCGAGCGCGAGATTCTCGCGGCCAGTGAGTTGATCATCGGCGACAGCCACCCGCGCTGGCGGCTGCGTGCGCGCGCGCCAGGCGCGTTCGCCGCGCTGCTCGCGAAGTTCCGCAAACCGCCTCCCCTCGGCGCGGTGCTTGCCCAGCTTCAGTCGCGCGCAACGAGCGTGGCCTGATGGCGCTCCCCGCCCTGCGCCGGCGCCCCGTCGACGCCGATGCCGAGCGCGCGCTGCGAGCGAGCGGCATCTCGCCGCTGTTCTCGCGCCTGTATGCGGCGCGCGGCATCGCGCACGCAAGCGACATCGAATGGAAGCTCTCGCAACTGCCTTCGCCCTCGTTGCTCAAGGGCATCGACGCAGTGTGTGAGCGGCTGCAACGGGCGATCTCGGCACGCGAGCGCATCCTGATCGTCGCCGACTATGACGCCGATGGCGCGACGGCCTGTGCCCTGGCGTTACGCGGTCTGCGCGCGATGGGGGCCGAGATCGGCTACATCGTGCCCAACCGCTTCGAGTACGGCTACGGCCTGACGCCGGAGATCGTCGCGCTGGCCGCGAAGGAATCGCCGCGCGTGGTCCTGACCGTCGACAACGGCATCGCGAGCGTTGAGGGCGTCGCAGCAGCGCGCGCGCTCGGTATCGACGTCGTGGTGACCGATCACCACCTGCCCGGCGACACGCTGCCCGACACGCCAACCATCGTCAACCCGAACCAGCCGGGCTGCAGCTTCCCGAGCAAGGCGATCGCCGGCGTCGCGGTGATGTTCTACGTACTGCTCGCGCTGCGCGCACGGCTGCGCGAGGCGGGCGTGTTCGACAGCGCGACCCAGCCCGATCTCAACACGCTGCTCGATCTGGTGGCGCTGGGCACCGTCGCCGACGTGGTGCCGCTCGACACCGTGAACCGGCGACTGGTCGAAGCCGGATTGCGCCGCATGCGCGAGGGCAAAGCCTGCGCCGGTATCAACGCGCTGTTCGAGGTCGCCAAGCGCGACGTGACCAAGGCGACGGCGTACGATCTCGGTTTCATGCTGGGGCCGCGCATCAATGCGGCGGGCCGGCTCGACGATATCTCGCTGGGCATCGAATGCCTCACCACCGACGACACGCTGCGCGCCGCCGGGATCGCGGTCGACCTCGACCGTCTGAACCGCGAACGCAAGGGCATCGAAGCCGGCATGCGCGACGAGGCCGAGCGCATGCTGCCGGCGACCGTCGCGGCCGAACGCAAGAGCATCGTGGTAACTGACCCGACCTGGCATCAGGGCGTTGTCGGCATCGTGGCCGGACGCCTGCGCGAAAAACATCACCGGCCAACGATCGTCTTCGCGCCGGGCGACGCCGGCGAGCTGAAAGGCTCCGGCCGCTCGATCCCGGGTTTTCATCTGCGCGACGCGCTCGATCTGGTCTCCAAGCGCGAGCCTTCCGCCATGCGCCGCTTCGGCGGCCACGCAATGGCCGCAGGCCTGACCATCGCCGCGGAGAACTTTGCGCTGTTCGCGGATGCCTTCGAGCATGTCGCGGCCGAATTGCTGACGCCCGAACAGCTCGATCAGCGCGTCGACAGCGACGGCTCGTTCGATCTCGCGGAGTTTGATTTCGACACCGCTGAAGCCCTGCACCGCCACGTCTGGGGTCAGGCTTTCCCGGCGCCGCTGTTCGACGACGAGTTCACTGTCATGGACTCGCGCGTCGTTGGCCTCAAGCACACCAAGCTGCGCCTCAAACGCGGCGGCCGCATCTTCGACGCCATCCGCTTCGGCACCACCGAGCCACCGCCACAGCCGATGCGGGCGGCGTACCGCGTCTCGCTATCGGAGTATCAGGGCACGCAGCGGCTGGAGTTGATTGTCGAGCACTGGTGGCCGGTCGATCAGGTCTGAGCGGCCAGTTGCTTCGGCGCCTTTGCGATCCACGCCTGCCGGATCAGTTGCTGCACGGCATCGGGTTCTGCGTCATTCAACCTGACGCGTACGCCTACCACCTTGCCGCCCCACAACAGTTTCTCGACGAACGCCGCATACAGTGTCAGCGCAATCTCGCGCTCGGGATCGGGCAGGAATACGTGAATGCGCGTCTCCTCCGGCGGTACGGTCACAAAGATCTTGCCGCGAACGCGAAACGATGCGTAATGGAAGTGCGGCGCTTCCGTCGCCTCGGGTAACGACAGCGCAAAGGTGCGCACATCGACGATGTTCATCATGCACAGACATTAGCGCTGGCAACGCGCAATGGCAAGGTTGGGCAAGGTCGGTACGCGCTTCTGCGCTCAGAAATCCAGCTTGACGCTGGCGCCAATGTTCATCTGCGTCGGCCGGATGCTGACCGTTCGCGTGCCACCGGTACTGTCGAAATAGTAAGTCGAGTTGAACTGATCCTGACGCAGCACATTGGCGAGCCGCGCCCGGAACTGCAGCTTCGGCGTGTACTTGTAAAGCACATACATCTCAAGCTCGCGCTTGGGTGTGCTGTAGTTGATCTGGTTGGCTGTCAGGCGCACATCGCCGCCACTCTTGAAGCTGTAGCTCGCTCCAGCGGTGACCATGCCGCCGCGCATGCGATAGTCGAGCCCGACGGTTCCGCTGACCGGTACTTGCTGATCGAGCCGGTTGTTCGGCCCCGGCACTTCGTCGACATGCGAAAAATTGCGTGCGATATTGAAACGAAAATCGATCGGGGGTGCAGCCGCGATCACGGTCTGCAGCGGGAACTTCGCATCGAATTCGATGCTGCGCGTCACCGCATTGCCGTTGTTGAACGGCCGGTTAAGCCAGCGCCCGTCGACGAAAAATATGCCCCGTGTGTTGTAGTCGGTCAGCGCGCGCATGCTGCCGCTCAGACTCATCGATGCGCCCTTGGCAAAGAAATGCTCGTAAGCGATGTCCACCCCGGTTGCCAGTTCCGGTCTCAGCGCCGGGTTGCCCATCTGGTAGTCCGGCGCGGTCGGCGTGTTTACCGTACTGCGCGAAATGCGCGGCACGAGGCTTGAGGTATCGGGCGCCTTGTAGGTACGCGTCAGCGCGAGACGCAGTTGTCGGCCCGATTTGTCCGGAAACTTCCACAAGGTCTGGAACAGCGGGCTCGCCACGCCGGAGCGGTTGCTGGTGGTTGCAAGGCCATCGCCGCTGGTCTCCGTCTCGATGCCTTCCCATCGAAAGCCTGCGTAGACCGACCAGTTCGGCGTGACGTTCCATTCGTCCTGCGCGAAGAAGGCCATCTTGCGCACGCTGGCGCGGTAGTCCTCCAGCGTGTCGATGGCGGGCGCCGCGATGTTCCACTCAGTCACGCGATTGGACGATGTCTGGCGGTTGAGGCCGACGTCCCAACCGGCAACCAGCGAATGGCCTTCGACAATAGGCGTCGAATATTTGCCCGTAAACGACATGCGGGAATCGCGATTCGGCACCAGCGTCGTACGTTCGAGCGTGCGCGTGTTGTCGTAGTCAAGCGAGCGGCCGTATGAATCGTTGTTACGCCCACCGATGCTGGCGATGAGCTTGACATCGAGTTTTGCGCCCTCGCCAAGCTTCTTGATCCAGTTCACGGTATTGCCCACGTTCCAGCCATCGCCCTCGCTGTTGCCGTCCGAAACTGGATAGGGCGTAGTCTCGCCGAGCAGATAGTCGGTGATGGAGTTGTAACGCGAGCGATAGCGATAGAAGTTGAACGACGGGTTCATCGTCAACGAATCGCCGCCAGCAAGCGTCCACGCGAGGGTGGAATACAGACCGGCGTATTGGCTGTTGCCGCGATTCGAGCTGGTGGTCCGACGTTCGAGATTCGGTATGCCCGTGCTATCGGTGCCAATCGTGTACCCGGTACCGTCATAGCCAAAGCTGCCACGCCCGGCGTAGCCGCCGAGCGAGTAGGCCAGTGCGCCGGCGCTGTCGGCGATATTGAAGCTCAGGTTCTGCGAGGTGTAGCCGGTGCCGCTGTACCAGCCGGCGTTGATCTCCCGCCTGGAGACGCTGAACTTTTTCTTCATGACGATGTTGACAGTGCCGGCAACCGCTTGCGTACTGTGCTCGGCCGTCGCGGCGCGGATGATTTCGATCCGTTCGACCAGTTCCGGCGACAGATTGTCGATCGAAAAACCGGGCGGCGGACGCTCGCCGTCGATCAGGATCTGCGTGTAGCCGTTGCCAAGTCCGCGCAGACGGATGGCGTTGTTCTGCACCGTCACACCGGGCAAACGCTTCATCACATCGAGAATCTGGGTGTCGCCAAACTTGGTGATTTCTTCCGACGTAACAACGATCTTGGTAGCAGTGTCCTCGCGCCGCTCGTCATAGTCACTGGACGAAGCCTTGACTTCCACCTTGTCGACGACCTGCGGTGCCTGCTCGTTAGGGGCAGTCTTGCTCGCTCCGGTAGTGGCCGTAGCCGGCGAACCAGACGGAGTCGCCGGCCCCGATGGCGTCTGAGCCAGTGCGGTCATGTCAAAGAGCAAAGCGCCGACACATGCCAGCGCGATCCGGCGCCAGCGGTAGTGCACAGGAAACAGGACAAACACGGAACCTGCTAACAACATACGGTGTAACGGAAAAAAGGCAGCGAGCGCAGCATTAGATCATCCACAGTGACCGACATGACGGCGACCGGACAAGACTGTTCGGTACTGGCAGCAACGACTATGACCAGGGCCTGATCGGCACCGATCGTGGTCAGGCATGCAGTGACTGCCGAAAGTTCCGGCGGATACACCGGAATTGCAGGTCGGCCAAATACTGTATAAACTTACAGCAATGAAAGCGCAGTTTTTTGCACAACTCGCTGCCAGCCACCCTGTATTGCGCGATCATGTGCGCCAGGGGACTGGCACGATCGTTGCCGCTGACGATGGTAACGACAGCAGCTCATGCAACGGCACCTGTAACACGGGCGTCGCCAGCAGCTTTGCCGTGCTCGACGCCTTTTTGCCCTGGCAAGGCTGGCCGACAGGCGCCATGACCGAAATCATGACCGATATCTCCGGTTGCGGTGAGTTGTCGCTGCTGTTACCAGCGATGGCGCGATTGACGCGACAAAAGCGCCCCATTCTCTGCGTTGGTGCGCCGCATGAATTGTTCGCTCCAGCACTGCTGCAAGCCGGCATTGACCCGAATTACGTCACCCAAATCCATCCTGCCTCGTCTTCATCCAAACAACTTCAGGAGAACCTGTGGTCAACCGAGCAAGCCTTGCGAACTGGACTTCCCGGTATGGTGGTGCTCTGGAGCCCGACGCGCGCCACACTGGCACCGGAAATTTTGCGGCGTCTGCATCTGGCGGTCAGGGCAAATACCGGCAACGGCCTAACCTCGGCATCGCGCACGATGCTGATTCATTTTCGTGGCGCATCTTCCATGTCGCAGCCCTCGCCGGCCTGGTTGCGCTTTGGCTATGCGGCGGATGACACACATATTCGCCTGCAAATAGTCAAATGCCGGGGGCGCGAGCTGACGCGACCGCTGATTACCCTCGATCGGGCGGCATTGCAAGCAAGGTTATACGAGCAGATCGAGGCTACCCGCCAATTCGATGAGGCAATTTGCAATGGGCTCATGCCGTTGACCGATCCAGCTCGGAACCACGTTGCAGCCTCACCCGGCTATTCAACTTCCCTCGACCCTGCCTACGTTCGCTTGCTCGATTCGCTGAACCATCGCGACCTTGTCGAGACCGGTAATGCTGTCTCGCAATCTGCAAACCGTGCTGCACACTAGCCCGATGTCACACCAGGCTGACCATGTGGCTCGCTATTTACATTCCGGCGCTACCACTACAAGCCTTTTCGCATAACCACATCGAAACAGCGCCAATCGTTGTTTTCGAGCAGGAGGCACGCAGACAGCGCATCGTCGCCCGTAACCAGAAAGCGGCGCGCTCAGGGGTCAGTCTGCACAGCTCTCCGGTTGAGGCCAATGCCCTGTGCGATCGACTCATCGCACTGCCGCGTGAACCACTGCGCGAGACGGCCTTGCTGATACGCCTTGCCACCGCAGTCGGTTGCCTGACACCCAATATCCATTTGAGCGAATCTTATGGTCTGCAGCTCGATGTATCCGCTTCGTTTCTGCTGTTTGGCGGCACACATGCACTGGTTGAACGGGTCAATGCCCTGCTGGACGCGCAGCGAATCCGTGCGCACGTTGTACTGGCGTCCAGCGCCAGCGGGGCTCGCTGGCTGGCGCGGGCACATCGGCAGTTGATCGTGACGGATGAACTGCCTGCCTGGCTGGACGATCTTGGCTTTGACAACACCGATTTCCCGTCAACGTTGATCGATGATCTGAAAGCCATCAATCTGCACAGTCTGGCGGATCTGCGCAAGCTGCCCGCCAGAGATCTCGGTTTGCGCTTCGGCGCTGCTTTGGGCCTGCAACTTTCGCAAGCCTATGGCGAGACAACCGAAACCCTGTCTTACTGGCAGCCTGCAGCGCGTTTTCATGAAAAAGTGGAATTTCTCGATCTCGCCGTCGACATCAATCACTGGATGCCAGGCATTGAATCACTGCTGCAACAGTTGCAGGAATTTCTCTATCGCCGCGCGTCCACCACCACGACCATCAGCTTTCTTTTTCAACAGGGAAGCCAACGACAAACGCTCCTCGAACTGAATGCCGCACAGGGAATTCATTTGGCCAAAGACTGGTTACGTTTGTTCAGTGCACGAATCGAACGTCATCCGGTTTTGCACGAAATATCCCGTATCGATCTGTTGTGCAAACGCACGGCGCCGATGCATTTTTCGGAGATGGATTTTTTTGACCGCTCCAGCGAACGCGAACGAGAATGGAAATCGCTCTACGGTCTGCTCAGCACGCGCCTGGGCGATGGCGCATTGCTCGCGCCACGCAACAACGGCTGTTCTCTGCCAGAAGTGTCAGCGACGGTACAGCCACACAACCATCCACAGGGTGTACGCCCTGTCTGGCTGATCGATCCGCCGCGCCAACTGAGCGAACGCGAAATGGCGAACCTCGCCCCAAGCCTCGCGCCGGAACATCCAGAACGTATTGCCGAGAACTGGTCGCACGCCAACGGCAAATCGCAAGTGCTGCGCGACTACTACGTTGCCAGAACTGCCGACCACAAGGCCCTGTGGGTTTTTCGGGACAAACCCAGCAACACCTGGTTCCTGCAGGGCGTGTTCAGCTGAGCACCGCCCATCCAGTATTCAAAGCGTTGCATGATTCCCGTCTACGCAGAACTTTATTGCCTTAGCAACTTCAGCTTCCAGATGGGTGCATCCTCTCCTGAGGAGCTGGTACAGGCTGCCTACGTTTCCTGCTATCAGGCGCTAGCCATCACCGACGAATGTTCGCTGGCAGGCTCGGTGCGGGCACATATCAAATGGCGCGAACTTTGCAACATCAAGAAAGGCCGGGTTTCGCGGCCTGATTTCCGGCTGATCACCGGATCGTGCTTCGACATCGAAGGCAACACACTTGTGCTGCTGGCGCAAACACGCACCGGCTATGGCACGTTGGCCGCGTTGATCAGCAAGGCGCGACAACGCATACACAGCAAAGGTCGGTATCAGTTCGATATCGGCGATCTCGGTTGCGTGCGCGAGTGCTACGCAATCATCGTTCCGGCGACGGATGCTGCCGATGAGGTCAATGCAGCGCTTTCGAATGCACAGCAAAAAATTGTTCTCGCCACCGCACACTTGCCACGTGCCATTGGCTATTCAAGACTGCTGACGGCAAGCGATGGTTTGCGCTTTCAAACCGCTTTTACCTTGTCCCGGCGGTACGCGATACCGATCACCGCTTGCGGTGGCGTCCTCATTCACGATAAATCACGTCAGCCACTGCAGGACATTCTCTCCGCGGTCCGCCACAAAACCACCGTTGACGAGCTTGGCCAGATCGCCGAGCAGAATGCCGAACGTGTCATCAGGCCGATCAATGCACTGGCCCATCTCTACCCCAAGGAATTGCTGCTCGAAAGCGCACACATCGCATCCTGCTGCCTTTTCACGCTGGATGAGTTGCAATACGAGTACCCGGAAGAAGTAGTGCCGCAAGGCCACAGCTCCACCACCTATCTGCGCGAACAAACCTATCTGGGCGCGCACCGGCGCTACGGTGAATGCATTCCGGTGAAGGTACGAGCCCTGATCGAAAAAGAACTCAAACTCATTGCCGAAATAGCGTACGAAGCCTATTTCCTCACCGTATACGACATCGTCACCGAAGCGCGCAGACGCGGCATACTGTGCCAGGGACGAGGCTCGGCGGCAAACTCGGCCGTTTGTTACTGCCTGGGCATCACTGAACTGGACCCCGATCAGATCAATGTTCTCTTCGAACGCTTCGTCTCGCGTGAGCGCGACGAACCACCGGATATCGATGTCGACTTCGAACACGAACGCCGTGAAGAAGTTATCCAGTACATCTACCGGAAGTACGGCCGCGAACGGGCCGCACTATGCGCGACTGTTTCCGCGTACCGGACCAAAGGCGCGATCCGCGACGTCGGCAAGGCGCTGGGCTTTTCCGTCGACCAGATGGACCGTCTCACCAAAAACCTGAGCTGGTGGGACAAGCGCTCCGAACTGAAAGAACGCCTGACCGAAATCGGATTCGATCCCGCCGCGGTCCGGGTGCAACAGCTGATCAAGTACGCGCAAATGCTGTACGGTTTTCCGCGTCACCTTTCCCAGCATCCCGGTGGTTTCGTCATTGCACGCGGCCGCCTCGATCATCTGGCGCCGATCGAAAATGCCGCCATGCCGGACCGCACCGTCATTCAATGGGACAAGGACGACATCGAAGCCCTTGGTCTGATGAAGGTCGACATTCTTGGCCTCGGCATGCTGTCCTGCATCCGGCGTGCACTTGAGCTGGTGGCAAGGCAATTGCAAAAACCTTTTGCGATGCAGAACATCGGCAACGACGATCGCGCTGTTTATCGCATGCTTTGCCGCGGAGAAAGCACCGGCGTCTTTCAGGTCGAATCGCGTGCGCAGATGAACATGCTGCCAAGGCTGAAGCCCAGGAAATTCTTCGATCTGGTCGTGCAGGTTGCGATTGTTCGTCCAGGCCCCATCCAGGGCGGCATGGTGCACCCTTACCTGAAGCGACGGCAGGGCCTGGAAGCGGTCACCTATCCGTCGGACGCGGTAAAAAAAGTACTCGAACGGACGAAAGGTATTCCGATCTTTCAGGAGCAGGTCATGGAATTGTCAATGGTTGCCGCCGGTTTCACGGCGGACGAGGCCGATGAACTGCGCCGCTCGATGGCCGCATGGAAGCGCAAAGGCGGACTCGGTCACCTAAGGCAAAGACTGACCGAAGGCATGCTCAAGAATGGCTACAAGCAGGAGTTCATCGATGCGATTTACGAGCAGATCAAGGGCTTTGGCAGCTATGGATTTCCCGAATCCCATGCTGCAAGCTTTGCCCTGCTCGCTTATAAGTCTGCCTGGCTAAAACACCACTTTCCGGCAGCCTTCTGCTGCGCCCTGCTTAACAGCCAGCCGATGGGCTTTTACTCGCCATCGCAGTTGATCCAGGATGCAGTGAAAAACGGCGTCCATGTCCTGCCCGTCGACATCAATCGCAGCGCTTGGGATTGCGCCCTCGTCTATGACAATGTCGAAAACCAGAAACGAACGCGTCGCAACACCTGGCTGCGATTGGGGTTTCGTCTTGTTTCCGGGATCAGCGATACGAGCGCAGGGCAAATTGTTGCTGCGCGGGCGACTCACCCATTCGTCGATATCCGTGACGTCGTGCAGCGGACACAAATTGATACCAAAGCCCTCAAGGCGCTCGCCGATGCCGACGCCTTCCGCAGCCTGAGCGGTAATCGCATCCAGTCGCTCTGGATGGCGGCGGCGTCACGCACTGCGGATCTGCCATTGGCGCCGACCACCATCGACGATACGCCCGCTCCGCTCAAACCGCTCACCCTGGGGCAGGAAGTCATCGCCGACTTCCGCAGCACCGGCCTCACGCTTCGCGTGCATCCGCTGAAATTGCTGCGCGGTTTGCTTGCGGGCACGCAGCAGGCTGAAAAGCTCCGCAGCCTCCCTTCCGGCCGCAACATCCGCGTTGCCGGGCTGGTCACCTGCCGGCAACGACCAGGCACGGCGAGTGGCGTTACCTTCGTCACCCTGGAAGACGAAACCGGCAACACCAACGTCGTCGTCTGGCGCGATCTGGCCGAGAAAGAGCGACGCGCGCTGATTACATCGCGACTGATGATCGTGCATGGCAAGCTTGAACATCAGGGGCCAATTACCCATCTTGTTGCGGCGCACATGGAAGACGCGTCGCATCTGCTTGCCGATCTTGCCGTGGCGTCGCACGACTTTCACTGATCGGCTGAACATACGTTGACGCATGCACAAAAGAAATGTCAGCTTCCGCCCCGTCGCGGGTAAGCCCTCAAATGCCGGCTGCACGCCGGTTTCAGAATCACGTTGTACGCCGCTTCGCACCACGCCACCGCCGTCGCGCACGTTGCCCGACGAACAACGACAATTGACCCGACCAACGCAGCGCACAACCACCAATTCCGCCTACAAGGTAGACCCCATGTCCGATGCAGCAACAGCGAGCCGCCGCAGATTTCTGAAGTCCGCCACCATCATAGGCGGCGCCGTGGCGGGCGCCGCGCCGATGGTCGCCGTTGCCAAATCCCCGATCACGTTCCGCTGGCAATCGACGTGGCCCGCAAAAGACATCTTTCATGAATACGCGCTCGACTATGCCAAAAAGGTCAACGACATGTCCGGCAACCGACTGCGGATCGAAGTGCTGCCGTCCGGTGCCGTGGTCAAGGCGTTCGACCTGATCGACGCGGTGTCCAAAGGCATCCTGGATGGCGGTCACGGCGTACTCGCCTACTGGTACGGCAAGAATTCGGCAATGGCACTGTGGGGTTCCGGTCCGGCATTCGGCATGGATGCCAACATGGTGCTCGCCTGGCACGAATACGGCGGCGGTCGCGCCTTGCTCGACGAAATTTACCAGGGACTCAACCTCAACGTGCAGTCCTTCGTTTGCGGTCCGATGCCGACACAGCCACTCGGCTGGTTCAAGAAACCGATCGCCAAAGTTGAAGATTTCAAAGGGCTCAAATACCGCACCGTCGGCCTCTCGATCGACATCTTCACGGCGCTCGGCGCAGTCGTCAACGCGTTACCCGGCGGCGAAATCGTTGCTGCGATGGATCGCGGCCTGCTCGATGCCGCCGAATTCAACAACACCAGCTCCGACAAGGTGCTTGGCTTCCCCGATGTATCGAAAGTCTGCATGCTGCAGTCTTTTCACCAATGCAGCGAACAGTTCGAGATCCTGTTCAACAAGACCAAATACAACGCACTGCCGGCCGATCTGAAAGCCGTGATCGCCAATGCCGTGCAGGCAGCCTCCGCCGAAATGAGCTGGAAGGCAATCGACCGTTACTCGCAGGATTACATCGAGTTGCAAAAGATGGGGGTCAAGTTCTATAAAACGCCCGACGCCATCCTGCAGGCGCAGCTCAAGACGTGGGACGACATCACCAAGAAAAAGTCGGCCGAGAACCCGATGTTCAAGAAGGTGCTGGCCTCGATGGAAAAGTTCGCCGTGCGTGCCTGCCGCTGGCAGAACGACACCAACGTCGACTACAAGATGGCGTTCCGCCACGCCACGTCCGGAAAGTCATAATCCAATCCGAGCCGAACCATTCACCCTGCGACCGCTTGATGTCGCCGTTCGCCTGCTTTGCAACTACTCATCCCAGCGGAACCTCCACAGCGCCAGCAAGGCGAACAACAGCGCAAAGCCCAGCAGCACTGCACTCGGCGCCAGTGCCGCATCGAAGCCCAGGCCGCGCCAGGTCATCGCGTCGAGACCGTCCACCGCCCAGCGTGTCGGCACCGCGAGCGATGCCGTTTGCAACCATTGCGGAAAGACGAAGCTGGGCACCCAGGCGCCGCCGAGCATCACCATGATCAGCGTGGCGACGATGGCGAGGCCGCGCGTCGCCTCGGGCGTCTTGCCGACCGCCGCGATGAACAGCCCGAAACTCGCGGTCATGATGGCAAACGTCAAGGTAATCAGCGCAAACCCGGCGACGCTGTCGCGAATGCGCACGCCGAAGATCGCAATGGCTGCGGCGAAGATGGCAAGCATCAACACCGTGGCAACCACCGCGCCGCTGGTCATGCGGCTTGCAATCAGCGTGGCGCGCGATAGCGGTGCCGCACGCAACCGCTTCCACAGCCCCATGCGCCGCGCCAGCAGCAGCGCCACGCCGAGATCGATGCCGAGAAACAGGATGAACTGCACGCTCATGCCCGCGAAGGAATGTGCGTAGCCGTTGTACTGCGAATCGCGGGTGCCGGCAGCGGACTGTTTATCTATGCTGAACGGTTGCTGCATGCCGCCCGCCGTTTGCGTCGTACCTGCGGTCGCAGTCACACCCGATGCGGTAGCTGTGGTAGCTGCAACCTTCCGCTGGTCGACGCGCAGACGATCGAGACTGTCGAACAAACCATCCAGCGCCGACCTTTCATCGGCGGATACACCGCTGCCGGCATCGGTCAACCCCTTGCGCCACCCCGCGATGGTGTCTGCGCTGAGGCTCGACGGCGAGAACGCCTGCGCCGCGACGTTCTGCATCACATGCTGGGTCAGCAGCCCCTGCACCAGCGACACCTCCATCGCCTTGCTCGGATCTTCGACGATAGTGATGGTCGGCCGATCGCCGGGCGCAAACAACGCAGTCGCTGCGGTGGCCCCAAAGCGTTCCGGCAGGATGATTGCGGCGCGCAGCTTGCCTTCGCTCACCAGCTTTCGTGCCTGCGCCTCATCGCTGCGCGTGATGTCGAGCGAGGCATCCTTGCTCATCGCATCGATGATCGCTTTCGTCATTGCGCTGCCGTCGCGATCGACCACCGCCACCGGTACGTGCGGCGCCATCTGGTCTTTCGGATTGGTCACATAGCCGAAGAATGCCCCGATCAGCACCGGCGCCACGATATTCATCACCAGCGTGCGTCGCGATGAAAAGTAGAGCCGCAGCTCGGCAAGGACGAGCGCCTTGAACGCGGGAATATTGGATGTCAACGTGCTCATGCGTGATCCCTTAGTTGGCGGCCGGTCAGCGCAAGGAATACATCCTCCAGATTGGCACGCGTCGAATTGATGTGGCGAATCGTTAGCCCCTGCGCGTTGCACCACGCCAGCACCTGCGCCGTGTCGTTCGCCAGCGATTTCAGTTTGACGGTGAGCACGCCGTTGGCCTCCGCTACTTCGATCACGCCCGGAACCGCCGTCAGCGCCGCGCAATCCACGGTCACTCCGACGTCGATCTCAAGTCGCTCGCCCGACGGCACGTGACGCAGCAGCGCCGTCAGTTCGTCGTTGGCTACCACACGGCCGTGGTCGACGATCACGATGCGGTCGCACAGCCGCTCGGCCTCTTCCATGTAGTGCGTCGTGTACATCAAGGCCTTGCCGCGATCGCGCAGCACTTCAAGGTTGTCGAAGATCGCGTTGCGGCTCTGCGGATCGACGCCCACCGTGGGCTCGTCGAACACCAGCACGTCCGGGTCGTGCACCAGCGCGCAGGCGATGTTGAGCCGCCGCTTCATGCCGCCGCTGAAGGTGGACGGCTTGTCGCCCGCGCGGTCGGCAAGCCCGACCAACTCAAGCGATTCGTCGACGCAGCGGGCGAGCGTGGCGCCGGTCAGACCGTACAACGCGCCGAACAGCGCCAGGTTCTGCCGCGCCGGCAGTTCTTCATAGAGCGCAATGTCCTGCGGCACCAGCCCGATGCGGCGCTTGAATTCGTCGGCACGGCCGTTTGACGGCGAGGCGCCATCGTCGAAAGCGACCGAGCCGGCATCCGGCCGCAGCAAACCGCAAAGCATCGACACCGAGGTTGACTTGCCGGCGCCGTTCGGGCCAAGCAGGCCCAGCACACGGCCGGGTTCGAGACGCAGCGAGACGTCGGAGACGACGGCGCGGCCGGCATAGGATTTGTTGAGTTGGGTGGCGGAGAGCATGGTCTCGGGCGCGATCGCCAGTAGTGACGTTGGCGGCAGTCTAGGCGGCAACCTCGGGCCATGGACCGGGTGTGCGACGAACCGTTACCTGCCGTCGCGAACGGCAGGATTGCATCGCCAGCGACATCGCATTCGCCCGGCTGCAGGAGCAGGCTTGCCCGCGATCTCCCCGCCGGTGCACGGTCATCGCGGGCAAGCCCGCTCCCACAGCACCTGCGCGCTACCCCTCGCGGCGGGCCAGCGCCAGATACGCGCCCAGGCCCAGCATGGTCAGGCCCGACGCCTTGGTCATCAGCCGCGCCCGCGCGGCCCGGGCAGCGCTGGACTTGAGCAGGCGGGCGGCGGCGAACACCGCGACCACGTCGACCAGCGTATTGAGCACCACGCAAATCGTACCCAGCAGCACCAGTTGCGGCACCAGCGGCTGCTCCGGGGCAACGAACTGCGGCAGGAAGGCGAGGAAAAACAGTGCCGTCTTCACGTTCAGCGCCTCGACGGCGATGCCTTCAAGGAAGGCCTTGCGCGCGCCCTGCGACGTCACGCCGACCGAGTCGATCGCCAGCGCCTCATCCTTGCGCAGCAAGAGGCGAATGCCAAGATAGATCAGATAGGCCGCACCGACGTACTTGACCAGATTGAACGCCAGCGCCGACTGCGCGACGATCAGCGATAGTCCGAGCGCAGCCGCCAGCACGTGCAGCATGCCGCCGACGCCGGTGCCGAGGCACGACGCGAGCCCCTCGGAGCGTCCGCCCGCGACCGTGCGGGCAACGACGTAGGCAATGCCGGGGCCGGGGGTAATGGCGAGGACGACGGCGGCGATAGTAAAGGCGAGGAGCGACATATGCGTTCGTGCGAATTGGGTGGCGAGCGTCGATTATCCGATGCGGCGCAACGCCGCGGAAGCCTCACGCGCATCCGGATGCGCCAGCAGCACCTGCTGCACCGACGCCGGCGACAGGCGGCGCTCACCGAGCGTCGCGGCAAGTTCGTCGGCCAGTGCCGTCGCGTCGGGATGAAAGCGCAGGAACAGCGCCCGCACCTGCTGCGGTCCGGCGAGCCCAATCTCGAGCGCGAGGTCGATGCGGCCGGGGCGGATCAGTGCGGCATCGAGCGAATCGCGGTGATTGGTGGTCAGCACCACGATGCGTCCCTCCTGCGCGGCCACGCCATCGAGCGCGTTGAGCAGACCGGAGAAGCTCACCTCGATGCGCTGATCCTGTTTGTCGCGGGCAACGAAGAAGGCATCGACGTCCTCAATCAGGATCAGCGACTTCGCGGGCGTGCGCTGCAAGAGATCGCCAATGCTCTGGTCATCGAGCTTCGGATTGGTCAGCGATAGTGTGCACAGCGAAAGCTGCAACTCGCCCGCCAGCGCAAACGCGAGGCTGGTTTTGCCAGTGCCGGGCGGCCCGAAGAACAGATAACCGCGTCGCCACGGAATGCCCATGTCGGCATACCACTGCCGGCGGTCGAAGAACTGCGTGATGTCCGCCACCAGCCGTTCGCGGATGTCGCCCTCCAGCACCACCGAATCAAGCCGTCGCCGCGGCTTGGCGTCGGCCAGGCGCCAGCCGGTGCCCCATTGATCGACGGTGAACAGTTGCGTGCGCCCGGCTAAGCGCGCGTCGGCCCGCGCGATCACGTCCGCCAGCATCGCCTCCAGCCGCGCCCGTCGCGCGAACAGCATGCTTACGCGGATCGTCTCCACCACCTGCAGATTCATCGCGATAGTGCGCTCGATCCACATCACGTGACCGTCATGCCAGAACACATGCATCCCCGGCGCCGGGCTGAACAACAGGCGCGGCAGCGTGCCCACCGTCTCCCCCGGATCGGGCGGCGCCTGCACCACGGTGAATAGCCGACTCTTGCGCCCGAACGGCAGATCGTTCAACCACGCCACATAGGCATTGAAGATGTCGTTGCGGCTATCGATGACGGCGGTCGCCACAAACAGCCGCTGCATCTGCGCCCACAGCATGCCCGGCACCTTGCGCAACGCCGCCACCAGAATGCCCGCCAGCCCAAGCGCAATGCCGCCCGCGACCACCTGGTTTTGCAGTTGGGTTTGCAGGGTGTCGAGGAAAGAGGACCACATGATGGTGGATGAGAAGTCGCGGTGATTGCCGGATGCTACCCGGCGGGGGGCGCAACCACGGCCCCGTTCGTGGTGAGCTTGTCGAACCATGAACGCCAACTGTCCCCTCTCCCTTGAGGGGAGAGGGCTAGGGAGAGGGTGGCGCTGAAATGAAGACTTGTCCTTGCTACCAGCGCGCTCCTTGGCCGCGCGGGGCCAGTCACTTTTCTTGCTTCGCCAAGAAAAGTAACCAAAAGAAGGCGACCCCAGGGATTCGCTGTTTCCCTGCGGTGCTCGCGTCAGGCGGGCGTCGCAGAAATCGCCCGAAAGTTGCGCTCACGCGCAACCAGTGGGCTCATGCTGCGCCGCTTGGACCGCCTGCCGCTGCGCTCCTCGGGGCGAATCCATGGGCACCCCTTCGAACCGATGCTTGATCGCTTCGCGATGAATAAACGAAACCCGGATGCGAGCATCCGGGCTACGCTGCTGGAAACACGACTATTGCGTATGCGCTTATAGTCACGCCGACAGTACTTTCACTTCTCCTTAAGGATGCACTCACGAGCGTTCTTGAAGCGATATTCGGTGGAACTGAGCTAAGTGGGAACTTTTGCTTAGCGATTTACTGCGACGGTCCATGGGACTCATTCAAGGACTTTGACGGGTTTAACTAAAGTGCGATGCGAAGCGAAGGCAATATGAACTTTCTCGGTCTGGCCACGCGATCCGTCAAGCTCCACTGCAAGGCACTCGGTTTTGCATTGACCATATGCACTGTGGCTGGATGCTCAAGTTTGGTCGCGGTCGTCGATTATGAGACTGACTTCGCGATCACTCGCCCAGCGGGTCAGGTTGGTGCATCGCCGAGCGAGTTGGTCGTAAAAACTCGTGCGTCGATAGACGAAAACACGTTCAGCGTCGCCAGAGAAACGAAAAAAGTCGTGTGGCTAATCTTGGCGGGGAGTGGGATCAGCGGCGAAATAGGTAACTACGGCGCTGAATCATTTTGCGTGAATTTGCGTGATGCAAGACTTTCAACAAATTTCCGGCCGGAAGCCGCGCCATTGCCCGTGACAGTTCAAAGAGTGGTTGCGGGCAATCGAGTTAGCGTCACGCCAAGTGTTTCGTATGGGCGAGTGATTGAGCTTTCGACACTGTGTGTCGCCCCTGGCGAACGAGCACAATACTCACTTCAAATGCACCGGACGGCACCGTCTCCGTCCGGTTTTCTATTTAATGCACCAGATACTGTCGAAGATCCGACATTGATGAATTCGTTAAAAGGAAACTGGGTACGCATTGTTTTGCCCTATTCGATAGGCAAGTGGACCGAAACGCTCGTCGCGACCTTTACTGCAACGGGCGCAAAAACTGTTCGAGTGTCATGGTAACTTCGGCGTCACTGTGCTGTGTACAACCGTGTCACCTTCTCGCCCGCGTTCTCGTAGTCCTCATCGCGAAGCGATCAAGCACCGGTTTGAACGGGTCCCCATGGATTCGCCCCGAGGAGCGGAGCAACGCGCGGTCGTCGACCCGCACCATGAGCCCACCGGTTGCGCGTCAGCGCAACTTTCGGGCGATTTGTGCGGGTCCCGCGCGTTGCGAGCACCGCAGGGAAACAGCGAATCCCTGGGTCGCCTTTCTTTGGTTCCTTTCTTTGGCGAAGCAAAGAAAGGGACTGACCCCGCGCGGCCATAGAGCGCGCGGGTGGCACACGCAACCGCGTGCGGAATGCGATCGACCCTCACCCCAACCCTCTCCCGCTGGGAGAGGGGCACGATCTACGCCAACTCCACTTCCCTCTCATCCGCAATCAACGCCCGCAACTGCTTCTTGAGTGCGATCACCTGCGGGTCGTCCTCTGCGCGTGGCCGCGGGATGTCGATTTTCAGATTGGCCTTCACCGTCCCTGGCCGTTTGGTCATGACGATGATGCGGTCGGAGAGTTTGATCGCTTCGTCGATGGAGTGGGTGATCAGCACCATCGTCTTGCGCGTGGCCTGTGCGATGCGCACCAGCTCATCCTGCAGCAGCGAACGGTTCTGCGCGTCGAGCGCGGCGAAGGGTTCGTCTAACAACGCGACCTGCGGATCGACGGCCAACGCACGGGCGATGGCGACGCGTTGCTTCATGCCGCCGGAGAGCTGGTGCGGCAAGCGCGTTTCAAAACCACTCAGGCCGACCAGTTTGACGTGCTCGGCGACGATGCGCGCCCGATCTGCATCCGGCACGCCTTTCACCTCCAGGCCGAAGGCGACGTTGCGCTCGATGGTGAGCCAGGGGAACAGCGCGTAATCCTGAAACACCATCGTGCGTGACCAGTGCGGCGGGCCGATCGCCGCGCCGTCGAGCGTGATCCTGCCGGCGGTAGGCGCTTCGAAACCGGCCATGATGTTGAGCAAGGTGGTCTTGCCGCAGCCGGAGTGGCCGAGCAGGCAACAGAACTCGTGGTCCTCCACCGTGAAATTCACATCGCGTAGCGCCAGCACGTCGTCGTGCCCCTTTTGCAGCGCCGGGTAGACCTTGCTGACGTTGTCGACGATCAATCGTGCCATTGCCTGTCATCCCGACGGAACTTGTACACCTCCGTTCGCGCTGAGGCGAAGCCGAAGCGTTTGATGGCTTGAATCAAACCCTTCGCTACGCTCAGGGTGAACGGGTTGGTTAACGCACCCATCATTTCTGCGCGGCCAATGACCACGGCAACGCGCGTTTCGCGATACGCCGGATCAGCAGATCGAGCAGCAGACCGACGACGCCGATGGTCAACATGCCGAGAATCACCACGTCGGTTTTCAGCAGGCTGCGTGCATCGTTGATCAGAAAACCCAGGCCCGAACTGGCGCCGACCAGCTCCGCCGCGACCAGCGCCATCCAGCCAACGCCGAAGCCGATGCGAATGCCGGTGAGGATTTGCGGCAGCGCGGCGGGCAGCACCACGCGCTTGAGGATTTGCCACTCGCTGGCGCCCAGGCAGCGCGCCGCGCGCACGAGGTTCGGCTCCACGTTCTTCACACCCTGGATCGTATTGATCAACAGCGGGAAGAAGATGCCAAGAAAGATGATGAACTGGTTCTGCGCGTTGCCGATGCCGAGCCACAGGATCGACAGCGGAATCCACGCAATCGGCGGAATCGGGCGCAGGATTTCGACGATCGGGTCGACCTGCTCGTGCACCCAGCGCCACCAGCCCATCGCGATGCCGAGCGGCACGGCGAACAGCGCGAACAAGAAGGCGATCAGCTCGCGCTTGAGCGATTCCCACAGATGCATCAGCAATTCGCCGGATGCGATCATCTCCACCGCGGCCTTCGCGATGGCGGACGGCGGCGGCAGCAGCGTCGCCAGTTCCGGCCGGCCTTTCGGCAGCCAGACGCCGGCAACGAACTCCCACACCACGAACAGCACCGCCAGCGTCGCCCAGCGCGTGAGCCAGGCAAAGCGCGCCACACGCGATGCGCCAGTCGCCCCCGCCATCAGGCCGGTGTGACCGTTTGACCGTTAAACGTAAACGGCTTGGTGAGATCGCCTTTCTCCGGAAAGGCTTGCGGGCCTTTCATGGTGAGAATGGTGTCGTAGGCCGGGTACGGCAATTCGCCAAGTTTGCCGGCCCAGCCGGCAGGCACGGTGGGAGGCACCGACGGAATCTTCCAGCCCAGCCGGTCGAAGGTGTTCTTCATGAACTGCGGCGCGAACACACTGGCGAAATCCTTCTGCGTGAACGCCGTTTTCAGCCGCTTGTTGTCGAACAGCCACTTGGCGATGCGCTCGTTCTCTTTCGCCCAGAAGTCTGCAATTGGATACAGGTAGGTCGGCTTGTACCAGTTGTTGTACTCAACCAGTTGCTGCGTCAGCAGCGTGCGCGGCGCGTTCTTGAGGTTGGCGTCCTCCATCATCGCGTTGACGGCGGGCTCGACGTTGAGGCGCAGCCAGAGCGTGGCCTCGACGATGGCATCGGTGATCGCCTGCACCACGTCGGGCACGTTGTCGACCAGCTCCTGGCGCACGTAGATCGAACCCTGATAGATGTTGTAGGCATAGCTGACGTCGATGCTGCGGCCGTTCTTGCGCTCGTTGAGCATCAGCGAGCAGGTGTAATCCCACGGCACCACGGCGTCGATGCCTTTCGGCATCAACAACTGCTCGGGCGGCGGCATGTTCTTGAGCACCACATCCTTGCCGATGTTGATGCCGTTGAGGCCGGCCATCATCTGGAAGTAGAACTCGGACGAGGAGCCCGTCGCGATGCCGATTACATAGGGCTCACCATTCTTGCCGCCCTTGAAGTCCTTCACGTTCTTCAGCGGCGAATCCGGCGGCACGATCACGTGGTGGCGCAGGTTCGGGCAGATGATGGAGATCACCTTCAGCGGAATCTTGTTGTCCACCAGCGAGTTGAGCGGAAAGTTGCCGCCCACGCCTACCTGAATACGGGTGGAGATGAACACTTCGTTCAGCGCCGGGCCGGAGGTGAACGCCGTGAGCTTGGATTCCAGCCCGCGCTGGGCGAGGAAGCCCTGCTTGTCCATCACCGCCATCACGGCGTTCTGCCCCGACCACGGCGGCTGCCAGCCGAGACCCAGCGGCCACCAGCCTTTCTCCTTCAGCCAGGCGACGGATTTGTCGGACACCTTCTGATACGGCTGCGGCCAGCCCCAGGCAGTGCTGCCGCCGCCCTGCGCGCTGGCGACACCGGGCAGCCCCACCGACATGGCCACGGTGCCCGCCGCCAGACCGCCCACCAGTTGACGACGAGCCGGACTGGCCGGCTCCGCAAATTTCTCGCTCATTGTTTGTGATTCCTCCTTGTGCCGTTGCGCACTGCGGATCGCGCGTGGCAACGTAGCGGTTCAGGGTAACCGCAAAGGCGGGATGGATTTGCTCTGGGTCGGCAATTTAGATACTTGGCGTTTCATTATTTGCGATTTTGATCGCTACGCGCCGCCGCGCGGCAGGCAGCGCCGCAACCGCCGCGGTTTCTATAATCGACAACCCTGATGCCGCTGCCGCCGCGCGTTTGCCGCGGGGCACTCCACCATGACCTATTGCGTCGCCATGTCCCTGCACGAAGGGATGCTCTTTGCGTCCGACTCCCGCACCAATGCCGGCGTCGACAACGTCTCCACGTTCTCCAAGATGACGGTGTTCGAGGTGCCTGACGGCGCCAACCAGCGCTGCATCGTCGCCGTCAACGCCGGCAATCTCGCTACCACGCAGGGCGTCATCAGCCAGTTGCGCCGGCAGGCGGTGAGCGAGGAGTCGCACATCCTCAATCTGCCCTCGATGTTCGACGTCGCCGAACTGTTCGGGCAGACCATCAAGAAGGCGATCTCGCACGCCGAGGAAAACCAGCTCTCGCAGTCGAGCGTGGACTTCAGTTGCACCTTCCTGGTCGGCGGCCAGATTCGCGACGAGGCGCCGCGGCTGTTCCTGATCTATCCGCAGGGCAATTTCATCGAGGCGACCAGCGACACGCCATACTTCCAGATCGGCGAAAGCAAATACGGCAAGCCGATCATCGACCGCGTGGTGCGCCCGGAGACCGGCATCGGCGAGGCGCTGAAGTCGGCGCTGGTGTCGTTCGATTCGACGATGAAGTCGAACCTCTCGGTCGGCCTGCCGATCGATGTGGCGATCCTCAAGCGCGATCATCTCAAGCTCTCGATGCGCTATCGCGTGACCGAAGATGACGCTTACTTCCAGGGCATTCGCAAGGCGTGGGGACTGGGTTTGCGGCAGGTGTTCCAGGATTTGCCGCAGCCCGAGTGGTTCCACAGTTGAGCGCCGCCCCATCGACGGAGGCCGCCGCCGGCGCGTCGTCACGCAAATTCTCCGAGCCGCGCTACATCGTCCTGCTGGCGCTGCTCTTGGGCAGCCAGCCGGTCGCCACCGATCTCTACCTGCCGGCGCTACCGGCGATCGCCGCCGAACTGGGCAACCCGGCGCTGACGCTGACCGGGCTCACGCTGGCGTTCGGCGCCGCGCAACTGATCCTCGGTCCGCTGTCGGACCGCTTCGGGCGCCGGCCGGTGCTGCTGGCCGGCTGCGCGGCCTATGCCCTGTCGTCGTTCGCCGGGGCCTGGGTGACGACGCTGGCGGCACTGGTGGTCTGCCGCTGCCTGCAGGGCGCGGCGATGGCGGCGCTGGTCGTCTGCGCGCGGGCGTCGGTGCGCGATCTTTATTCGCCACTGGAGGGCGCCCGCGCGCTGTCGCGCGGCCTGACCGGGCTCGGGCTCTTCGCGCTGTCGGCGCCGCTGGTCGGCGCGCTGGTGGTGGCGCATTTTTCGTGGCATGCAGCGTTCGTCGCGCTCGGCATTTTCGGCGTGGCGGCCTTCGCGTGGGTCTGGCTGTTCTTCGCCGAATCGCTGCCGCCAAAAACGTTGCCGGCAACGACCGCCGACGACGACCCGAGCGCCACCCGCGCGGTGCTGGCCGACCCCCGCTTTCGCGCGTGGACGGCCGTGCTCGCGACCAGCTACACCACGCTGTTCTGTTTCCTGCTGTCGTCCGGCTTCGTCTACATCAAGGTGTTCGGCTTTTCGCCGCTGGTCTGCGGACTGGTGCTGGCCGGCAACAGTCTCTCCTACATCGCCGGAACCTACTGGTGCCGGCGCCTGCTGACGCGGCTGACGCCGGATCGGGCGGTTGCCGTGAGTTCACGCTTCTCGATCGCCGGCGGCCTGCTGATGCTGGCCGTGGCGCTAGCCAGCGGCGCCCCGCAGGCGTGGGCGATGATCGTCGGGCAGTACCTGATCGCGATCGGCCACGGCGTCAACCAGCCCTGTGGCCAGGCCGGCGCGGTGGCGGGCTTTCCGCAGCACGCCGGGCGGGCGGCAGCGATTTCAGGTTTCGTGATGATGCTGGCCGCCTTCATCGTCGGTCAGGCGATCGCACCGTTTCTCGGCGTCAGCGCGTGGCCGCTGGTGCTCAGCAATGCCATAGGCGGCACGCTGATCGCGCTGTCGGCGTGGACGCTGGTGCGGCGGGCGTATGCGCGGGCGGCGAACGCTTCGGCGGGCTAACAGCTTTTTGGCTCGAACGCTTATTCCGTATGGGTTGACGGTCAATTTTGTCGTTTATCGACTTTTAGGAAATCGCGCTGCTAGCCCTTATTGAACAACGCAAACAGCCAAAAACCGTAGGCGCGGGCTTGATCGGGCCTACACGCCCATCACGCACCGCGTAGCGTCAACGCACCACCATCACCGGGCACTCGCTCGCCGCCAGCACCGATTGCGCGACCGAGCCGAGCAGCAGCGAACCGATGCCGCCACGGCCGCGCGAGCCCATGACGATCAGATCCGCCTTGACCTTATTGGCAGCGCGCAGGATTTCCTCGGCGGCATGGCCCACCTTGAAGCTTGCGGTGTAGGCCGCCTGATGGCGATCGAGAAATTTGCCGACCGGGCCGAGCACGGCGTCGGCCTCGGCCTGGTGATACTCCTGCACGGTCTCCTTGCCGACGGCCTTGGCGGCGCGCGCCGGGATGGCCGGTTGCACGTTCAGCACCACGTACTGCGGCGCCTTGCCAAGCAGATCTTCATGCGTGGCCAGATAGGCGAGCATTTTCTTGGTGTCGTCGCTACCGTCGACGGCGAGCAGAACTTTCATGGCGATCCTCCAGTACAGAAAAACAAAAGCGGGTCGGACACTGAAGTCTAAGCGGGCCGGCGACGGCGCCGGCTGATACGCATCAACGCCGGGCGCTGCCCAGCCGTTTCATTCCAAGTCCGGTTCAACAGGAGACTAGGTGCGACGACGCAGACAGCGCGTTAGCACGGCAAGCAGGAGCAACGACCTATCGTATTGAACTGGGCATGGAATCAAGTGAAGGCTTTGCCGAACGGATGCAGGCGTATGCCGCGGCGCAGTTGCCGCCAAGGCAAATCGGCCGGGTCTGCCGCCATCGGCCCCGGTGCCTTGGCGACCAGAATCTTCTCCGCGATGGGCGTGAAGTCGGCACGGAAGTGCACCGAGCTTTTGTTGACCAGGATCGCCTGTTCGGTCGGCTCGATGCCGACGTAGCGGTACATCGCCTGGTCGGCAAGCTGCGTCTTGTAGGTGGCGACCACGATGCGCACGCCCTGATAGCGCAGGCAGGCCGACGGGCCGAGTCGCATCTTCATGCCGCGATAGAACGGTCCGGTCGCCGCGAAGTTGCCCTCGTGCAGCGCCTCCACCAGCCACGGCAGCGCCAGCGGCGAGTCGCCCGCAATGCCGCTCTTGCCGCCGAGTGCGATGTTGATCGTTTTGCCGACGCCGACCTCGTGTGCCGCCTTCGCCGCCGCGCCGTCGACGATCAGGCCGGTCGCGGCGCGCTCGGCGCGGCATTCGAGCAGCGCACGCACCATGCCCATGGTGTCGCTGTCACCGCCGGCGCCGGGGTTGTCCTGGGTGTCGGCGATGACCACCGGCTTGCGCGCCGTCGCCGCGATCTGCTGCGCCTCGCGCACCGCCTCGACCGCACCGAGCACGCGCGCATCCCATTCGCCCTCGGCCGCCAGCACGCGGCGCTCCAGCGTGCCGGCGGCAGCGGCCGCCGCCGCATCATTGCTGCCATAGGCCCAGACCACGGGCGCGCAGCCGTCGAAGTCCGCCGCCGGAAAACCGGGCGTGAAGGACGCACTCGGCACCTCGCGCGATTCGATCTGGTCAAGCAGCCGGTAAATGTCGTTGCCGGGGAACAGGTCGGTGCATTGCGCGGTGATCGGGATCAGGTACGGCAGCACGCGCCACGCCACTTTCGGTGCCGCCATGCCATCGAGCCGCTGCTTGAGGTAGAACGCCGCGCGGGCACCGGTCTCGGCCATGTCGACGTGCGGATAGGTGCGATAGGCGACCAGCAATTCGCTGTTGGCGAACATCGCCGGGGTCGTATTCGAATGCAGGTCCAGGCTCACCGCGACCGGCACCCCGGGCCCGACGATCGCCCGCACGCGGCGCAGCAATTCGCCTTCGCCGTCGGCATGCGAATCGGTGACCATCGCCCCGTGCAGATCGAGATAAACCATGTCGGCGTTGGCGCCGCGGATGCCGTCGCAGATGACACCGGCGATGCGCTCGAAGGCATCGTCGCTCACCTGCGCGCTCGGGCTCGCGGCGGCCCAGGCGGTCGGGATCAGCGTGTGCGCGGCGCCCATTTCTTTCATGAAACCCGAGATCGGGATGTTTTGATTCTGGAAGCGCTCGAAAATCTCGTCGCCAATCGACACCGGCGGCCAGCCGCCACCCTGCACGAAACGCTCGTAGGTTGCGCGCGAGGGCGCGAAGGTATTGGTCTCGTGCTGAAAGCCGCCGATGGCGATGCGCATGGTTAGAGTCGATCCAAAAAACGTCCGGCAATGTAGCGCATTTCAGCAGGCGCGAAGTCGTCGTCAGCGCACGATGCGCACAGTAGCGGGTTCGCTGGGGAAAGGGGCGCAGGGAGTCCGTATCCGTCACGAATGCGTCAGTGTCGGTTGTCAGGCGCTTTTTTTGATCCGGAACCGCCCCGCAATGACAGCAGCATCAGTAAAGCGCTACATTTGGCAAAGTCCTCGTTACATTAACCAAATAAAACTCCACCACCATGGCAGCTGGAGACGATCCGCCACGATCGCTTTGGTTGACCCGCGAGTTGTTTTCGTGTGTCGCGACCGATGCTTGTCACTTCCCACCGGAGGATGCCGGGTTCAAGGGAAGCGCTTGGCACGGTCGTATCGACAACGCATTCCGTCGCGACAGCTACCTGGCATCAGCCTTCCAGCGCTCCGAAAACAAGTCGCTCTATTGGTTAGAAACGCCTGCTGATCGGACAGACGCACCGCACGGCCCGTTCTTGCGACATTCCTATGAAATCGGGTATCAGTTCCCCTTGTGGCTATATGTCGCAGGAGAGGGTTCGCGCGATGCGAAGGCGCTGCAACAGGTACAAGACGCAGTCGCGCGATCCGGGGTCGCTGATAGTCCCTACAGTGCGGCCGCCGGATTTGTCGGTCGATTTCGTATTGAGACTATTCGTCACGCCCCGGTGACGCTACGCCAACTCGACGAAGTGTGGCGGCTCGCCAGCGTGGTCGAAACACCTCTCGCGCAGATTGGCATCGAACTGGAGACCATGCTGCGCCTCGGCGACGGCCCTCAACTCGATGAAGCGTTCGCGGCGCTTGCGCGTGGCGAACACATGGTGCCAAAGCTTGAGTTTCTCGCTGAACGCGCCGTGAATCGCCTGATGCGGCTTCCGCTCGGACCGCAGGATGAATGGCATCCGTGGCTAACTCGTCTGCTGGAAACTCTGACCACGCACCGCGCCAATTTTCAACCCTCCTCCGTCGCGCTCTACCCATTCGACGCCAAGCGCCTATCGGGAAAAGCACACGAACGACATCCGATCGGCGGGTTGCTTGGTCACGTGCAGTATCGCGTACCGCGCGAGGCGCTGCCGTCGCTCGCGATCCTGCTGACACTTGCCGAATGGTGCGGTGTCGGTCGCAAGACTGGCCTCGGCCTCGGGCGTATCCGGTTTTCCTATTCACCCGAGACGTAGCGCTTTTGCGAACCGAAACGCCGCCGTCGGGCGATCCATTTTCTTCAATGAGGAGCATTCATGTCAGAGACAACGTACTCCCACCTGCTGCGGATTGAAGCGGTCAACTTCGGGCATTTCATCTTTGATGTCAACGACCTGTCGACCGCGCGTGGTGGCGGCCTGCTGCTTCTCGAAGCGATAACCCGCGTAGCGAAGTTGATCGAACAGAAGGGCGGCAAAACCATCAGCTCAGGTGCCTCCGTCGGGCTGTTCGGATTGGTGGCGTCAAGCAACGCGCAAGCGGGTGCCACAGCAAAGCACGTTCGCGACGAGTTGAACAGGCACACCGAGTTTCAGCACGCCACGTTTGTTGTCGATGTCGTGGCGACAACGAGCAACACTTTTCGCCTGGATTGCGAACGGGTGCTCGCGCTCAATCGCAGGCAGCAGCTAGCGATGCCGGCCATGCAGGTGCCCGCGCCGGGCAACGGGGTATGCAAGCTGGATCGTATCCGGCCCGCGTCGGGTGGGGCAGCAGAAAAAGATAAAGCGCATGAGCAGTCTCATTCCGTCAATGCCAGACGTACCGCCGGACGCGAGCGCAAGCAAGCCACGTACGTCGACATTCTGCGCAAAGTCGCGGCGGCAGACGCCAAGGCAGCACAGGTATTGACGTACTACGAAAAACACAATCTGCCATTCGCCGGAGATTTTCACCAGATTTCCAATGATCGGAAAGAGATCCGCGGCAATCTAGGCGACAAGATTGCGGTTTTCTACGCCGACGGGAACAGCTTCAGCCGCTTCAACCGCGTAGAGTCAGCGACTGCTCTCGAAGCGTGGGACGTCAAGATCAAGCACCTGCGCGGCACCTTGCTCGCACGCTTGCTCGACGTGGTTCACCCGACTGACGACGACACCCGCATACGCATCGAAACCCTCCTCTGGGGCGGCGATGAGTTGATCTTTGTGCTGCCGGCGTGGAAAGGAATCGAGTTCGCCGAAATATTTTTCGAAACGACGAAGTCGAAGGACTGGGAGCACAACGGGAAACGCCTGACGCACGCTGTGGGCCTTGTCTTCTGCCATCACAATGCGCCCATTCAACCGATTCAGGCACTCGCCAGACGGTTGGGTGACATCGGTAAGAGCAAAGCCGGCCGCGACGTCAACAGCATCAACTGCGTGGTGCTGGAGTCGTTCGATCACACCGGCTTGGATTGGGACGCGTATCTGGCCAGGATTTCGGCGAACACTATCAACGCCGAAATGCGCGTACTCCGGGATGACGTGTTCACGCAGCTAGTTGAACGATTGCAACAAATCAAAGCCCCGGACGGCCTGCCCCGTTCGCGGCTCTACGCCTATCTGCGAGATGTACTCGACGCCGAACGACAGGGGAAATCCGTCGACGCTGCCGCATCGCAGCGACTCACGCACGATTTGGTTGGCGACATTGAGGATCTGGTGAGCAAGACCAACAACGCTGAATGGATGCTACTCACCGAACTTTGGGACTACGTCGACGCAGAAGACCTACCCGCGGTCTTGACTACCGAATCTCTCACGCGTGAAGGAGCCGCAGCATGACCATCTGCCACACTTTCAAAATCACGTTGAACATTCTTGCGCCCTTCAACACCGCGGCCAGCGAACCGGGGCATTGGGGTATCGACACACCCGTGTGGCGCGACCATCAAGGCTGCATCGCATTGCCGGGTACGTTGGTTCATGGACGTTTGGTTGAGGAGTTACACAATTGGGCCGGATCAGAAGACAAGGATCGTTTGTTTGGTGATCTCATGGCACGCCTTGGGCAAAAGGCTGGCGACAAGAACGCGCCTGCGCGAAAAGCCATCACCTTTTCGGACTTCCGGCTGGAGCGCGACGGCCAGAAGTCATCCGAAGTGCAAACGCGCATCGCGAAGGGAGCCAACGGCACGGTAGAACCCGAAATGCTCCAGGTGATCGAAACCGTCGCACGCGCAGGGAAACGCTTGACCTTTAAAGGTTCCGCATGCGCATTCTGCGCGCCGGCCGACGCCCAGAAGCTGCAAAGAAATTTGCAGGCTGCGTTGGCACTGATTCCGCAAATTGGTGGGGAGCGCAGCGTGGGCTATGGTCGGATCGAAAGCGTGACCGTGGCATCTGGCGTGACAGATACAGCATCAAATGACAAGATCAGCATCACGGGTGCAGCAAAGCGAATCAATCTCGCACTCACACTTGATCGCCCGTTCTTGATTGCCGAACCCAACCCGGCCGAGAACCTCTTTACGGGAACCGACATCATTCCCGGCAATGCGCTCAAAGGCGTGTTCGCCGACACCGCGATGGCGATGGGCGTTGCGCTCGGTGAATGGTTCGACAAGGCGGCGTTCAGGCATGCCTTTTGCGCCAACGGCGAACAGCGGCCACGAATGCAGCCGCTATCGCTCGCGTTTGCGCGCGACCAATTGCTGGACGTGGCAACGCACAAGGGCGCGGTGGTCGTGAATCCACCGCCTAAGGACGGAGACGCAGGATTCATCGCGCCCACATTCGCACCCGATTGGAAAGACTACGAACGGGCTTGCGCGTTGGCCAACGGTTTGGCGCTGCGACAGTATTTCGGATGGGGCACACCGGGCACAGTGCTGCGCGTGAGGACGGCGATTGAATCGGCCACCCGAGCGGCGGCCGAAAACAAACTCTTCGGCTATCAATGCGTGCTGCACGAGTACATGAAAGAGACCGAGGGCCAGGAGGAATGGCACCCACACAAATGGCGCTGCGTGATTGATCTGTCCGAGGTCGGCGACGAGAACCTCCCTCACGCCCGTGCAGCCTTGCAAACAGTCCTGCGCCACGGCCTGATCGGACTGGGCAAAACCAAGGCCAACGTGAAAGTAGCGGCGTGCGCAACGAACACTGCGGCGCCAGACGCAGGTCAGCTCAGCGAAGGCCGACTGCTCTATCTCGTGCTGCAAACCCCGGCGCTGATGACCAAGCCAGGAAGCATCGGGATGGGCGCCGACCGTCAGGCCCTGCACAACGCGTACCAATCGACCTTTCAGTCGCTCAGTGACGGCACACTCAAACTCGCTCACTTCTACGCCCAGCAAGTGCTGCGCGGCGGCGGCTATCAGCACAAGCGTTTTGGTGTGCCTGACGCTTACGCCCCGGAACTCCTCACCGTTGCAGGGTCGGTGTTCGTGCTGCGCGTCAAAAACGACGCAGCAGGGGCCAAGGTGCACCTCAATCAGTGGCTGGCTCGTGGATTGTCGATCCCCGCCGATTGGGACGAAAAGTATCGGTGCTGGAAGACCAACCCCTACGTGCCACAAAACGGTTTCGGGGAAGTCCAGATTAACTACGCCGAGCATGGCGCGTGGTCTCCTTCCATGCTTAAGATCGACTTTGAAGAGTTCACCAACCTGGAGGACTCGCAATGAACACCGTCACAGCACAAAAGCAGCACTACGAGTCTCCCCGCACCCGCATGCCGCATCGGTGGATCATTGACATCACCGCCACCGTACTCACACCGCTCAGTATCGGCGATGGACGCGATGACCCAACCCGGCAGCCAACCCTGAGCGAGGACGAAGAAAGAGTTACGCACGTCAATGCGGTCGCCCGCGATTGCATGGGCCAGGCCTATATCCCTGCCACGGGACTCAAGGGGGCACTTCGCGCGCTCAGCGAAGACGATGCCGCTGAACTTTTCGGTATGACTGGCGATTTGCGAACGCCGGGCTGCATCGATGTCCACGATTTATTCATGGGCCCGGGACCCGCATCAATAGCGGAACATGGTCTAGACCAAGTGCTTGCCAACTTCGACAGCAAGCGCGGCACCTACCTCGAAACCAGCACGAGTATTGACCGGGATCGCGGCACCGTGGTGGATCGTTTGCTTTTTACAGACGAACTGGTGCCGCCCAAAACACGCTTTTGCGGCACCATTTTTGTTCAGGCCACCACCCAGACCGGGGGTGAGGCAAACATCCGGTCGCTGCTCGCACGCATCGATTCGGCCAAAGCGCCCGTTGGCCTCGCGCTAGGCAGCGACACAGGTCGCGGCAACGGTCGGGTCGAGGTCAAGGTATCGGCGATTCGACACTTCGGGCCTGCCGAACTGAAGGCGTGGCTGCGCAGCCCCGACCAACCTTGGGCGAAATTTGCGGCGGACTGCACGCATTCGCTATCTACCCAACCCTGCGGCACTATCAATCCAGCGCCAGCGAAGCACAAACGCATCGAATTCGAACTGCAGTTCACCGGCAAATATCTGGTCAACGAACCTGCGCGCGCAGGCAAACGCGAGCAGGGGCGGCATGCGCACACGCCGCGACTCGATGCCGACGGCAATCCGACCCTACCCGCGCGCACCGTGCACGGCGCGCTGCGCAGTCAGGCCGAGAAAGTCCTGCGAACGATGGGCATCGCCACCGGCGGTGCTGGCGGCATCGAATTTGACCCCAAGAAGAACGTCGGGGACAAGTTGATCGAGGAGCTCTTCGGGAGCGTAGCCCGCGCCTCGGGTATTCGCCAGCCGCACCCACCCAAGTGCGTGGACGCGGGCAGCAAGCATGTGCAAGACTTCATCGCGATCGACCGCTTTACCGGCGGCGGCCTTGACGGGGCCAAATTTGACGCAGAGTCGCACTATCGGCCGCGATTCAAAATATCGCTTGACGTCCCGAGCAATCTCTCCGACGCCGCGAGCGGTTTGCTACTTCTGACGCTGCGCGACCTCGCAGAGGGCGACATCCCGATGGGGTGGGGTAAACGCAAGGGGTATGGAGCATGCACGGTTACTGCCGACGGCCCGGAGCAACATTCACTCGCGCAACGAGCGCTGCGTGCCCTGGAGCTACCTGACGACGCTGTTCCTCTATCAACGCTCCGCGCCTTGGCGCCTCCCGTTTGGTACCGTTCAACGGTGAACCTTACCCATGCTGATAAGTCCGAAGTCAGAGTGACGCGGCAGCATGTGGCTGTGCCACCGGATCGCTTTCACAACAGTTACCACTTCGTGCCGATCAATACGGCGTCAATGCCGCAATGGGTAGCACGTGAGCACTTTGCCAGCGACACGAAGGCATGGGCTCCCGGCGGCGCGCTCTGGCAGCACAGTCACGCGCATTCACGCAGTGCGGACGGTTTTTCGCGCTTCAGTGGGCACATTCGCTGCAAACTCACCGCAGAATCGCCTTTTGTGGTCGGAGCGGCGCGGCGCCTGCGGCCCGATGGAAATGGCAGTCAAAACGTGGAGGCTTACCGTGTTGGCGAATGCTTGGCCGTTCCGGCCAGTACGTTGAAGGGCCTGATCGGTTCCATCGTCGAGGCGGCCAGCGGCTCTGCGCTCCGCGTGCTCGACTCCAGCTACCTGCTTACCTACCGCTACCAGACTGCGCACGCGATGAAGCACGTGGGCTACCTAAAGCCCGACACAACCGGCAAGCTCGTTCTGTATTCGCTCGGCGCGCTCCCGACATATAGAGGTCCACCGAGTGCAACGGTTCGGAGGGCCACATATGACCAGGACCCTGTAGCGAACGAGGAACTGGTACGAATGAATTGGGCGGGGCGGTACGATGCCGGCATCGCCCGCACTCATGATTTGATCGTGAACAAAATCGCGGCTAGCCGCGCGCAGACATACGACGCAACCAGCGCGATCGCACGCTTTCAGCTGTTGGCCGACGAGCGCACCAGCGCATTCGTTGCCAAGCTTAAACCGGAGGATGTGAATGATCGAACGTATCTCCGCGCTTTGCCCTACCACGGCGTACGTTACGTTGCGAGTGGAGACAAGAACAAGTCACGCAAATGCATCGCAGACAAGCGAAATGACGAACAGGTGGCGGACAAGGGTAGCTTCGAAGCACTCCGCCTCGTGCCGCGCGGCGGTGACGTGGTGTACTTCAGAGGTTACTCAGATCGCACACTGGAGATCGCCTATTCGTCCGTCTGGAGGGGTCTTGTCAGCAGGGCTGATGGCAGCAGCGCTTCGATTCAGGATTTCTTGCCAGACCCGGAACTGCGCCCAATGAACGAAGGCAGAAAGAAGATTTCACCGGCGGAACTACTTCTTGGGTTCGTCGAGATCAGTGGCAAGAAGTCCAAGGAAGGGGAACAGCGCGCTGATCGTCCGCAAGCGCTAACGTTTGCCGGCAGGCTGCGCTTTTCGGATGCGTTGGCTAGCAACGCAGCATTGGGAGAGGAAATACCACTAAAAGTTCTCGACAAACCTAAGCCGCCTTCGCCAGCGCTCTACTTCAAGCATGCGTCGCGTACCAATTCCTACATTCACAAACACGAGCTTCAACCAGGTAAGCACCACATTCAAGGGCGCAAAACGTACTTGCACGCGCTACGCCGTAGCGGCGGCGATGCGACGCCTGCAAAGTTGAACACCAGCGGATTGCCTAGCGACACTAGCTCTTCGCAGGCACCCTGGGTTTCCAATCACCGCACAGAACAGCCCAAGCAGCGAGCCTACGTTCAACCAGTGAATGCTAAAAGTGAATTTGTGTTTGACGTTGACTTTGACGACCTGACACAGACCGAGCTAGAGCTTGTCTGCTTCGCATTGCGACCCAGCGCGTCGTTCCGCCACAAGCTCGGCATGGGCAAATCAATTGGCTTGGGCACAGTACGCATCGACATCGAAGGCATTGATTTAGTTGACCGTGAGGCGCGATATCGCGAGCAGTCGGCGTGCCTGGCCGCCTCTACAAGGGCCACCCAAAGGCTCAACGCGCTGAACGCCAATTCGCTGGCGGCCAGATACCGTGAGTCAGCCGCATGCAACAAAGTGGCCGCTCACGCGCTGGAGGTACTTGGCGACCCGGCGCGCGTTCGTGCCCCGGTGCTTACACCGCAATTGATCGACACCGACATTGAAGTCAACACCTACGAGTGGTTCGTCGAAAACAGCCGTGAAAACAAAGATATGAAAGACGAGGATCGGCAGTGCTTGACGCCGATTGATGACAGGACCGACGAACTACCGCTACTCCGACGATTGCGAAAAGACGAAAACAAGCCACGGAAAGGCGACGCGGCTCAGGAACGCCCGCCGCAGAAGCTGCCAGCGAAAGCAGCGAAGAAGTGATAGGTCTGTCCGTACCGTCGCCAGCATGCCCACCCCCCTCCTCCACCAGGCCCTCACGCAGCGCAATCTGCGTGAGGCTTGGCGGCGGGTGGAGGCGAACGGGGGAGCGCCGGGTGTGGATGGCATCACGGTCGAGACGTTTTCCCGTGACCTCGCATTGCATTTCCGGGCTTATCCGGCCAGCGTATTGGCCGGGCGATACGCACCGTCCGCGTTGCGCGAGTGCCTGATTCCCAAGCTTGACGATCACGGTGCCACGGTCGGCACGCGTCGGCTGGCCATTCCCACAGTGGCGGATCGCTGGCTGCAAACCGCGCTCGCGCTGGTGTTGACACCCATCCTTGAGTCGCATTTTGAAGACGTGAGTTTTGCGTACCGTCGTGGCCGCAGTGTGCAGCAGGCGGTCGCGCGCATCGCGCAACTGCGCGACGCTGGCTATCGCTGGGTGGTCGACGCCGACATCGAGCAATTTTTTGACACCATTGCGCACGGCCCGCTCATCAACCAGCTTCTGCGCGTCCTGCATGGCGATGCGGCCGTTTCGGCGGGCATCACCGATCAACTCTCGCTGGCCGAGTGGCGGCTGTTCATGCTCATGCGCGAATGGCTTCGGGCGCCATTGCTCACGGTTGCTGGCGTGCTGCAAACGCGCGGTGTCGGTGCGCCGCAAGGCTCTCCGCTGTCACCGCTGCTCGCCAATCTCTACCTCGACACGCTGGACGACGCCATGATCGACGCCGATCACCGCATCGTCCGCTTTGCCGACGACTTTCTCGTACTCTGCAAAACACGCAGCGACGCCGAGGCGGCATTGGATCTCACCCGCGACGTGCTTGACACCCTGCAACTGCGACTCAACACCGAAAAAACCCGTATCGTCGACTTCAACACCGGATTTCGTTTTCTCGGAGTGACCTTCGTGCGCACGCTCGCAGTGCCACGCACACCGTTGCGCAGCCCGGTAGACGCCCGCTCTCGCGGTCGGCTGGCCAGCGCACAGCCCGCGAGCATCGAGGATCGTGGTGCCATCGCGCTTCCCGCGCCGAGCGCGCAAAACGATGCAGTCGATCTCGAACGCGCAGCGCGTCGCCCTGCTTGGTCTGACCCGGGGCCCGAGACAGCCTTGCAGGCCGAATTGCGCGAAAGCGGCGCCCTGCACACCGCGTGGCCAAGTGACGCGGCCCCACCGGGCGACGCCATCACCCCTTCACCGAACCCGACGGGGCAGGAACTCGCCGTCAACAACGACGAGCAGGAACAGCCACAAGACGCGGCCAGTAGTGTTCATGCTGCGAAGATCTCACCACGAACGCAAAGTGTGATGAGTGCAGCGTTTGCGCCTGAGCCCAACGGAGAATCGCCGCAGACGGAGGGCGCGTCGATTGAGGGCGTGCAGCAAACACGCGACGCGCCGACCCGAAACTCACCCACCGAGACCACGGACGGTGCGCCTGCCACGCTGCGCCCGCTGCCCGTGCTGCGCACGTTGTACTTGATGGAACAAGGGGCGACGGTTCGCCTCGAAGCCGACCGCTGGGTTGTTTCGCATGAAGGTGAGGTTCTGCTCGATCTCGGACTCGCACACATCGAAATGGTGCTCGTGTTCGGCAACGTCGGCTTGTCCACACCCGCTCTGCAAGCGGCCATGCGGCAGGGCATTCCAGTCAGTTTCTTGTCACGCACCGGCTCTCACTATGGCAGCCTGCAGCCGGGCGATCGCCAGCATGCGCGAGTGCTGCGCGATCAGGTGCTGGCGGCCAGTTTCGACGTCAAGCGAGTCGAATTCGCGCGCGCCTTCGTGCGCGCCAAGCTCGCCAACAGCCGCACCCTCGTCCAGCGCCTCGGGCGGCGCCGCGATGAACACACCGAGCTCATCACCGCCACGGCGCAAACGCTGCGAGAGGCCACCTGGCGCACCAAAACTGCTGCCGATGACGGCACGCTACGCGGCATCGAGGGAGCTGCCGCAGCGGCCTACTGGAAGGCCCTGCGCGCGATACTGCCGACGGGCTGGGACTTTCCGGCGCGCATTGAACGCCACGCCCCTGATCCGGTCAACGCCATGCTCTCGTTCGGCTACAGTCTGCTGCGCGCCAACATCGTCGCCATGCTCAACGCGCACGGCCTCAACCCGCAAGTCGGCCTCTACCACCGCGACAGCGACGGCCACGCAGCGCTCGCCAGCGACCTGATGGAAGAATTTCGCGCGCTCATCGTTGACGCCCTGGTCTGGAGCTTCATCAGCCGCCGCGAAGTGCACGCCGATGACTTTTCGCTCGTCGCAGGCCGGGCCCGCCTGTCCGCCGCTGCCACGCGCCGCTTCATCCACGCCTTCGAGGAGCGTATGCAAGCCCCCATCGGCGTACGCACGCAAAGCAGTGTTGACGGCGTCGTCTCCAACCGCGACCCGATCTCACCCCGCCACCTCATGCTGCGCCAGATTCGCGATCTCGCTCGAGCGCTGCGCGACGACAGCGACCCCTACACGCCCTTCATCGGACGCTGAGTCGGTGTGCATGACTCGACAAACTCGCCACGAACAGAATCCGAGACCTCATAGCACGGACTCAACCACACACTGAAGCGCAACACACCATGGCCCGCCTCTGGCTCATCACCTACGACATCGCCGATCCACGGCGCCTCGCGCGCGTGGCCGAAGCACTCGAAACGCAAGGCGAACGCGTGCAGTGGAGTGCATTTGAAATCTGGGCCGACCGCAGCCGCATCGCCACGCTGCGTCGCGAGCTGCAAACCCTGATCGAACCTGGCGAAGACTCGCTGCGCCTCTACCCGCTCTGTGGCCGCTGCATTAACCGCGTGCGCTGGCACGGCGGTGGCGACACGCCCGGCAGCGCGCTCTACTGGATCGTCTGACGCCATGACCACCGGCTTGAATGGCACCGCAGACGCGCTCACCGAAGTCGACGAAATCGTCGTGCTGATTTACGACATCACCGACGCACGCAGGCTGCGTCGGGTCGCCAAACTCTGCGAAGCCTATGGCGTGCGCGTGCAGAAGAGCGTTTTCGAGCTGCGCCTGCGCCACGGCCAGCTTGAGGCATTGCAAACCGCCATGCGCGACCTCATCGACACACATGAGGACCGTGTTCGCTACTATCGCATCTGCGGCAACGACTACGCTGACATCGCCTATGAAGGCAGCGCTCGCCGCGTCTTGCACGCGGGCTATCACATCGTTTAGCGGCCACACGACGCGCCGGCCCCGCCTCGACGCATCGCTCGCCACACTCTCCGTTCGTGGTGATCTATTGATATTTCCCAAGTTGGCGACAAAACCCCCGTTCGCCCTGAGCGTAGCGAAGGGTCTGATTAGAGGGAGTCAAACCCTTCGCTACGCTCAGGGCGAACGGTAGAGGAGTGTCGCGAATTATGAAAACCTCAATAGTCGAACCACGAAGGGTGCACCCTGATTGGCAAGCTGCCTCAGCCAACGAGCGCGGAAGGATCAGGCAGTGTCCCTCCCCCGCTCGCCGGGGGAGATTGGGAGGGGTTAAGCCCTTTCGCCGGAGAGTCCGCTTGAGAGTGACCGCCGCCTTCATACCCCACCCCAACCCTCCCCGGCGAGCGGGGAGGGAGCCGCGACTCGGCCAGCGCGACACACACCACCCCGTTGCGGAGCCACATTGCTAATCAGGAGTGCGCCAATTCTTTTTGGTGCCGGATGGCTGGCTACGCGCGATTCGTACCGGACCAACCACGGCCGGTATCCGGTCGTGCAACTGTGGCGCGCACAGTTACAGCTTTCCATAATAAACGGCTTTAAAATATAGCTTGCAGCACGTTTTTATTGATAGTCGACTTATTGCAAAAACACGATGAAATCGTTTCTGCATATTCGTTAAGCATGAAAAGCTATAGTGACACGCAAGCACGGCGACTGGCCTCGCTGCCAGCACTCGTCGCCGGTGTTACACAACGATAAATCGCGACAACTTATTGATTAAATTGAATAATCCTGCCGTTTCCACGATTCGTCGCATTTGTAACAACGGCCTACGCCAGAGCGCCCGCATTTGCTTCGGCGACCTGCACCCGCGCGTGCTCCTACAATCCGCAGTGACGTTCACGCCTCGCGCGCGAACGGGCTAAAACCCATTGGGTGCGCATATTT
>JAPUER010000039.1 GCA_027492485.1 Betaproteobacteria bacterium | reverse complement strand
GCCCACGCCAAGAGCGTCGATGCGCTGGTCAAGGCCCACGCCGATCAGGCGCGCGTGGTCGATGACTGGCTGCGCGGGCAGCAACTCAGCGCCGACCAAGTGCGCTGCGTGCCGTTGGTCGGCCGCAGCGGCGCGCTGACCGCGATGCTCGACAGCCGCAGCGGCGCACTGCTCGACGTGCTCGCGATCGACCCGTGGTAACAGCGCCGATCGCCGCCGCGATGGCGCCCGGTCGCGCGATGCCCGTGTATCCTCGCCCGCTCTTGGACGGGGAGCACGCGGCATGACCGAGCAACCGCAACCGCGCTGGCTGCAACTGGCCGCGTTTGTCATCTTTGCGCTGTCGGGCGCGGCCGGGCTCATCTACCAATCGATCTGGTCGCAGTACCTGGGCCTGTACCTGGGCCACGCCGCCTATGCGCAGAGCCTCGTGCTCGCGATCTTCATGGGCGGCATGGCGATCGGCGCCTGGTGGGCGAGCCGGCGCAGCCTGCGCTGGCGCAACCTGCTGCGTGCCTACGCGATCATCGAACTCGTGATCGGCCTCGCCGCCGCGCTGTTCCATCCCATCTACCTCGGCGTCACCGGCTTCGCCTACGACAGCGCGTTCGCGTCGTTGCCGGCCGGCTGGGGCGTGCAGGCGTTCAAGTGGGGCAGCGGCGCGCTGCTGATCCTGCCGCAGTCGATCCTGCTCGGCACCACCTTCCCGCTGATGAGCAACGGGCTGATGCGCCGCCTGCGCACGGGCGATGGCGCCATCCTCGGCGGCCTGTACTTCACCAACAGCATGGGGGCGGCGATCGGCGCCCTCGTCGCCACCTTCGTGCTGCTGCCGGCGGTCGGCCTGCCCGGCGCCATGCGCTTCGGCGCCGCGCTCAACCTCGTCGTCGCCGTCGCGGCCTGGCTGCTCGGCCGCGCCAGCGAGCAGCCGTTGGCGATCGGCAGCAACGAAACGCCGCAGCAGCGCCTGGGCATTGCGCGCCTGCTGCTCGGCGCGGCCTTCATCACCGGCGCCACCTCGTTCGTGTACGAGATCGGCTGGGTGCGCATGCTGAGCCTGGCCTTCGGCAGCACCGTGCATGCGTTCGAACTCATGCTCGCCGCGTTCATCGGCGGCCTCGCCTGCGGCGGCTGGTGGATCCGCAAGCGCATCGACGGCTATGCCCTGCCGATCCGCGTCGGTGGCTGGGTGCAGATCGCGATGGGCGTGGCCGCGCTGGCGAGCCTCATGCTGTACGACCGCTCGTTCGACTGGGTGGCCTGGTTCATGCGCGCGCTGTCGCGCAGCGATGGCGGTTACACCCTGTACAACGCGGTGACCGCGAGCGTCTCGATCCTCATGATGGCGCCGGCGGCGTTCTTCGCCGGCATGACCCTGCCGCTGTTCACCCATGCGCTGATCCGCCATGGTGGTGGCGAGGCGGCGGTCGGGCGCATCTATGCGGCCAATACGGTCGGTGCCATCGTCGGCGTGTTCGCGGCCGTGCACTTGCTCGTGCCCGTGCTCGGCCTGAAGCTGGCGATGATCATCGCCGCCGGCGGCGACCTCGTGCTCGGCCTCGTGCTGCTGCGCCATACCAGCACGGCGGCGCGTCAGGCCGACTGGCGCTACCTGGGCGCGCTGGCCGGCTGCGGTGCCGCGCTCGCGCTCACGCTGCTGTTTGCGCGCTTCGACCTTGCCACGATGAGCGAGGGCGTCTATCGCAGCGGCATCGCCCGCCGCCCCGCCGATGCGGTCAAGGTGCTGTACTACCGCGACGGCAAGACCGCGAGCGTGGCGATGCGCGCCACTCGCGACGGCACGGTCGCGATCACGACCAATGGCAAGCCCGACGCAGGGATCAATCTCGCCGCCGGCCACGCGCCGACAGCCGACGAAATCACGATGATCCTTGCCGGCGTGTTGCCGCTGGCGCACAACCCCGCCGCGCGCAGTGCTGCCGTGATCGGCTTCGGCTCGGGCCTGACCACGCACACCCTGCTCGGCGATCCGCGCCTGCAGGCCGTCGACACCATCGAGATCGAGCCGGCGATGATCGAGGGCGCGCGCCTGTTCGGCCAGCGCGTCGGGCGCGCCTTCGACGACCCGCGCTCGCACCTGCACATCGAGGACGCCAAGACCTGGTTCGCGGCCAACCGCAAACGCTACGACATCATCGTCGCCGAACCGTCCAATCCGTGGGTGTCGGGCGTCGCCAGCCTGTTCAGCGCCGAGTTCTACCGCTTCGTGCCGCGCCACCTGCAGCCGGGCGGCCTGTTCGTGCAATGGATACAGCTCTACGAGATCGACGACGAGCTCGTGGCCTCGATCGTCAACACGCTGGCCGGCTCGTTCGCCGACTACCGCGCCTACCTGTCCAACGACGCCGACCTGCTCATCGTGGCCCGCGCCGACGGCACGCTCGACGACGTGCACGCGCAGGTACTCGCCACGCCGGCGCTGGCCACCGAGCTCGCGCGCATCGGAATCGGCGATGCCGACCAGCTCGCGAACCACCGGCTGGGCGATCGCGCGACGCTGACGGCGCTGTTCGCCACGCTGTCGCAGCACACCACCTCGGACTTCCATCCACGACTCTCGCTGGAGGCGCCGCGCCTGCGTTTCGAGCGCTCGTTTGCCGACACCGTGAGTCGCCTGCCCAGAGCCGACCTGCCCTACCGCAGCGCCCTCGGCAAGCTGCCCGCGCCCACCGCAACCGGCGCGAATCCGCTCTACGAGTTTAGCGTCGAGGCCGCACGCGCGTGGCGCATCGCCGCCGCCCTCGAAGGCGACGCCGCCGCGGCACTGGCCGAAGACGCACCGGCCATCGCGCGCGCGGTGGTGGCGCGCTCGCTGCTTGGGTCGTGCGACGCCAACAGCGCGCTCGAACCGGCGCTCGCCGACGATCTGGTCGCCCTCGCCGCCCTGACGGTTCCCTATCTGCCCGCGGCGGCGGCGCGGCGGGCCTGGGACGCACCGGCCTGGATCGGCTGCGACCGGCCGCCGCAGGAACTGCGCGCCCTGCTCGACGTGATTGCGGCATTGGCGCGTTCCGACTGGCCGGCGCTCACGACCGGCGCCACGCAACTCCTAGACGGTGCGGCACGGGCGTGGTCGCCGGCGACACGCGACTGGCTGCTGCGCGCCGCCATGCTCGGCGCGCTCGCGCAGGGCGACGATGACGCGGTCAGGCACCTCGACGACGGGCCCGGCCGGAGCATTCCTGGCAACACGCGCACGCTGGCCTACCGCGCCTGGATGCTCGCGCTGGCCGCGGCGCGCGCGACGCCGTGAGAGGCCCGGCACCGACACGGCCGCCGTACCAGCCAGCCGCGGGCGCCTGATTCGGCGACGCTCATGTATCCTCGCCCGCTCTTGGACGGGGAGCACGTGGCATGACCGAGCAACCGCAACCGCGCTGGCTGCAACTGGCCGCGTTTGTCATCTTTGCGCTGTCGGGCGCGGCCGGGCTCATCTACCAATCGATCTGGTCGCAGTACCTGGGCCTGTACCTGGGCCACGCCGCCTATGCGCAGAGCCTCGTGCTCGCGATCTTCATGGGCGGCATGGCGATCGGCGCCTGGTGGGCGAGCCGGCGCAGCCTGCGCTGGCGCAACCTGCTGCGTGCCTACGCGATCATCGAACTCGTGATCGGCCTCGCCGCCGCGCTGTTCCATCCCATCTACCTCGGCGTCACCGGCTTCGCCTACGACAGCGCGTTCGCGTCGTTGCCGGCCGGCTGGGGCGTGCAGGCGTTCAAGTGGGGCAGCGGCGCGCTGCTGATCCTGCCGCAGTCGATCCTGCTCGGCACCACCTTCCCGCTGATGAGCAACGGGCTGATGCGCCGCCTGCGCACGGGCGATGGCGCCATCCTCGGCGGCCTGTACTTCACCAACAGCATGGGGGCGGCGATCGGCGCCCTCGTCGCCACCTTCGTGCTGCTGCCGGCGGTCGGCCTGCCCGGCGCCATGCGCTTCGGCGCCGCGCTCAACCTCGTCGTCGCCGTCGCGGCCTGGCTGCTCGGCCGCGCCAGCGAGCAGCCGTTGGCGATCGGCAGCAACGAAACGCCGCAGCAGCGCCTGGGCATTGCGCGCCTGCTGCTCGGCGCGGCCTTCATCACCGGCGCCACCTCGTTCGTGTACGAGATCGGCTGGGTGCGCATGCTGAGCCTGGCCTTCGGCAGCACCGTGCATGCGTTCGAACTCATGCTCGCCGCGTTCATCGGCGGCCTCGCCTGCGGCGGCTGGTGGATCCGCAAGCGCATCGACGGCTATGCCCTGCCGATCCGCGTCGGTGGCTGGGTGCAGATCGCGATGGGCGTGGCCGCGCTGGCGAGCCTCATGCTGTACGACCGCTCGTTCGACTGGGTGGCCTGGTTCATGCGCGCGCTGTCGCGCAGCGATGGCGGTTACACCCTGTACAACGCGGTGACCGCGAGCGTCTCGATCCTCATGATGGCGCCGGCGGCGTTCTTCGCCGGCATGACCCTGCCGCTGTTCACCCATGCGCTGATCCGCCATGGTGGTGGCGAGGCGGCGGTCGGGCGCATCTATGCGGCCAATACGGTCGGTGCCATCGTCGGCGTGTTCGCGGCCGTGCACTTGCTCGTGCCCGTGCTCGGCCTGAAGCTGGCGATGATCATCGCCGCCGGCGGCGACCTCGTGCTCGGCCTCGTGCTGCTGCGCCATACCAGCACGGCGGCGCGTCAGGCCGACTGGCGCTACCTGGGCGCGCTGGCCGGCTGCGGTGCCGCGCTCGCGCTCACGCTGCTGTTTGCGCGCTTCGACCTTGCCACGATGAGCGAGGGCGTCTATCGCAGCGGCATCGCCCGCCGCCCCGCCGATGCGGTCAAGGTGCTGTACTACCGCGACGGCAAGACCGCGAGCGTGGCGATGCGCGCCACTCGCGACGGCACGGTCGCGATCACGACCAATGGCAAGCCCGACGCAGGGATCAATCTCGCCGCCGGCCACGCGCCGACAGCCGACGAAATCACGATGATCCTTGCCGGCGTGTTGCCGCTGGCGCACAACCCCGCCGCGCGCAGTGCTGCCGTGATCGGCTTCGGCTCGGGCCTGACCACGCACACCCTGCTCGGCGATCCGCGCCTGCAGGCCGTCGACACCATCGAGATCGAGCCGGCGATGATCGAGGGCGCGCGCCTGTTCGGCCAGCGCGTCGGGCGCGCCTTCGACGACCCGCGCTCGCACCTGCACATCGAGGACGCCAAGACCTGGTTCGCGGCCAACCGCAAACGCTACGACATCATCGTCGCCGAACCGTCCAATCCGTGGGTGTCGGGCGTCGCCAGCCTGTTCAGCGCCGAGTTCTACCGCTTCGTGCCGCGCCACCTGCAGCCGGGCGGCCTGTTCGTGCAATGGATACAGCTCTACGAGATCGACGATGAGCTCGTGGCCGCGGTCGCCAACACCTTGGCATCGGCATTCACCGACTATCGCGTATACCTGTCCAACAACACCGACATGCTCATCGTCGCGCGCGCGGACGGGTCGATCGGCGAGCTCGATGCCAGCGTGCTGGCCACGCCGGCACTGCGGCCCGAGCTCGAACACGTCGGTATCGCCACCGCGCAGGACGTCCTCGCCCACCAGCTCGGCGACCGCGCCACGCTGCAACCGCTGTTCGCGGCGCTGTCCGCGCGCCGCACTTCGGATTTCTTCCCGATCCTGTCGCTGGAGGCACCGCGCGCGCGCTTCGCCGATCGCGTCGCGCAGGCGATCCTGCACCTGCCGGGCGCCGACCTGCCCTATCGCAGCGCGATCGTTGGGCTCGCGGCCCCGCGCGACATCAGCGAAAACCCGGATTTCGCCCCGAGCCTCGCGGCGCACCGCTCCAGGCGCATCGCCGCCACCCTGCGCGAGGGCACGCTGGCCGCGCCACCGGGCGATGCCGGCGCGCTGGCCGCGGTCATGCTCGTGCGGCAAGGCGTGGGCAACTGCGCGGCCGACGCCGCGATGAGCCCCGCGCTCGCCGATGCCGTGATCGAGCTCGCCGCGAGAACGATCCCCTACCTCGCCGACGACGAGGCGCGGCGCACCTGGGACGGCCCTGCCTGGATCGCCTGCGACCGCCAGGACCCGGCGCTGCGCGCGCTCATCGACGTGGTCGCGGCGCTGGCGCGGGCGGACTGGTACGCGGTCGAACACGGTGCCGGCGCACTGCTCGCGGGCGATGCCCGCGTCTGGTCGCTCACCGCGAAGGACTGGCTGCTGCGCGCCGCGCTGCTCGGCGCACTCGCGCAGGGCGACGATGGCGCGGTCAAGCGCATCGACGACGAACTCGGCCGCCACGTGACCGGCAACACGCGCACGCTGGCCTACCGCGCCTGGATGCTCGCGCTGGCCGAGGCGCGCGCGGTGGGGTCGGGCGCGACACCATGAAGCCGCGCAGCGCGCCGATATTTGTCACATTCGTACATTTCTTGCCGCGTTCGTCACTTGAACCGCGATCGACGTCTCATTGACTGCACGCGATCGCAACAAAGCGTGGCAAAGCCGCGCCCGAGGACTTGGCACGGAAGCTGCTTTGTCTATACTGCGCGCCGTTGGTCACCGGTTGCAGTGACCACGACACGTGGGTCCGCCTGGCAAGGTCGGCGGCTCAAGGGGCATACCGTTACTTTCACCAGAGGATTCATCATGAACAAGATCCAGAAGGGCTTTACGCTCATCGAGCTGATGATCGTGGTCGCGATCATCGCCATCCTTGCCGCCATCGCGCTGCCGGCATACCAGGATTACATGGTGCGCGCCAAGCTCAGCGAAGTGGTCGTGGCCGGTGATGCCTGCAAGAACTCGGTCGTCGAGTTCTTCGAAGGCCAGGGCCATGTGCCGGCGAACATCTCGAGCGCGGGCTGCAACAACAACAAGACCAAGTACATCACCAGCACCGTAGTCGGCGGCAGCGGCAGCGCTGCCACGATCACGATCACGACCACGGGCGCGGCCGACCTGTACGGCGCGGGCAGCAAGGCCTATGTGCTGAAGTCCGCGGCGAGCTCGGGTTCGAGCGACGTCCTCGAGTGGACCTGCAACGCGGCTGCCGGCACCACGATCCCGGCCAAGTACGTGCCGTCGATCTGCCGCTGATCGCAGGCTGATTCCCGTTGCACCGACGCCGCCTGCGGGCGGCGTCTTTTTTTGTGCGAACATCGCCCCGGCCGCGACCATGGACGCGGCCAAGGCCACCGTGCCGCAGGGGAGACGCATGGGCAAATCCGCGTTCCGCTTCCGCTCGCTCGTGATGATGGCCGCGGCCTGCCTGCTGTGCCTGCTGGCCTATGCCGCCGGCATCCATGGCGACTTCCTGTTCGACGATTTTCCCAACATCGTGCAGAACCCGCCGCTGCGCGATGCGGCCAATGGCCAGCCCGACTGGTTCGCGATCGCGTTCATGACCGGCTCGGGCCAACTGCGCCGACCGCTGAGCATGCTCTCGTTCGGCCTCAATGCGCATGCGTTCGGCATGAACGCAGCCGCGTTCAAGATCGTCAACGTCGCCATCCACCTCGCCAACGGGCTGTGGCTGTTCGCGCTGCTGCGGCGGCTGCTGCCCTTCCTGCTGCCGGCCACGCGCAGCGCAAGCGCCACCGGCGTGGCGCTGCTCGCCAGCGCGGTGTGGCTGCTGCACCCGCTGCACGTGAGCAGCGTGCTGTACATCGTGCAGCGCATGAACCTGCTCGCGGCGATGTTCGTGCTGATCGGACTGCTGTGCTATGTCGAGGGTCGCGTGCGCATGCTGCGCGGCGAACGCGGCCTGCTGGTGGCGCTGAGCGGCCTGTGCGTGTTCGGCCTGCTGGCGGTGCTGTGTAAGGAAAATGGCGCGCTGATCTTTCCCTATGCGCTCGCGATCGAGTGGTTCGGATTGCGCTTCGCAGCGCCACCGGCGCAGCGGCGCCGCCTGGTCGGGTTCTTCCTCGCGACGGTGGGTTTGCCCTGCGCACTGTTCATTGCCTACCTGGCCATGCACCCGGAGATGCTCGCCTACACGCGCAACGGCTTCACGCTCTACACGCGGCTGCTGTCACAGGCGCGCGTGGTGTGCGACTACCTTTTATGGATCGTGCTGCCGCTGCCTGCATTCATGGGCATGTATCACGACGACATTGCGGTATCGGGCGGCCTGCTGGCGCCACCCACGACGCTGCTGTCCATCGCGTTCCTGGCCGGCCTCGTCGCGCTGGCGTGGCGCTACCGCGCGCGCCAGCCTGCATTGGCACTCGGCGTGGCCTGGTTCTTCGTCGGACATTCGCTGGAATCGACCATCTTTCCGCTCGAACTCGTGTTCGAGCATCGCAACTACCTGCCGATGGTCGGGCCGCTGCTGGCCGCACTGTGCATGGCCAGCGCTGCGCTTGCGCGGCAGCCACGACTCGCCAACCGGTTGGCGCTGGCCGTGCTGGTCGCCCTGGCGACAACGACCGCACTGCGGGCATACGACTGGCGCAACGCGCTGGCGTTGGCACTGGCGGACGTGGACCACCATCCACGGTCGTCGCGATCGCAGTACGAAGCCGGGCGTGCCATCGCGGCCGATGGCGCCCGCCGCGGCCAGTTTGCGGCCGTGCGCGCGCGCGCAATCGTGTACATGCAGGAGGCGGCGCGGCTCGACCCGCTGCAGGTATTTCCGGGTGTGGCGCAGATCCTGCTGCGTGGCCAGGAGCAAGCGACACCGCGCGCCGACATCGAGGAACTGGCGCAGCGCCTGCGCGGTGCCCAGTCCAATGAACAGGCCAATCCGTTCCTCGAACTGCTTGTGACCGCATCCAATGGCAAGCTCGCGCTGTCGGCCGACGACGTTGCGACGCTTTTCGACGCTGCCGTGCAGAACCCTCGCTGGCGGCCACAGGTGCGCGCGATGATGTACAACGACTATGGCGCCTACCGCTTCAATATCGCGGCCGACCATGAAGGCGGCATGCAGCTCACGCGCAGCGCCGCAGCGATCGACCCACGCAATGCCTATTTCGAGCTCAACCTCGCCAAGATGGCGCTCGCCATCGGCGAGCACGAGCTGGCGCGCGAGCATCTGGCCAGAGCGCGCCGCATCGACACCCTGGACCAACACCGTGCCGAACTGGAAACTCTCGAAGACGCCCTCGGCCCTTGACCGCTGACGGCGGCGGGCAGGAGGACTCGATCATCCTGAACCTGCAGATCGCCTGCAAAGCATCCATCCACCTGGCCATGCATGCCATCTGCAGGCAGCGCCCCCGTCTGCGGCAAGACTCGCGCGATGCATTCAACCTGCTGGAGCAGGCCGCGATCATCAACGCCGACATCGCCATGCACATGCGCGCCATGGTCGGATTTCGCAACATCACCGTTCAACAATACCAAGACCTGAGCATGCCGGTTCTGCACGCCACCCTCGACAACCACCTGGATGATTTCAGACAATTCAGCGGCAAGCTGATCCGGCACGGGCCCGTACCGGGGCTTTCCTGATCGACGACGCGAATCAGCCGACAACCAGGTCATTCGCACCAACGGCATGCTTGATCGCAACGCAGGGCCAATCAACGACTCACACTTCCGAGGAAAGGTGACGGGGCAAATGAACCTGCCGATCAAGCTGTCGGTAGAGTCGCGCACCCCGCGTCGATGCCGTCGGGACAGGCGTGAAATCGCGCTGAAGGCCACCCGCGCCGCGCCCGGTGCGGGCACAATGACCGCAAGACCCGATGCCTGTCGCGGTTCAAGCGGATATGTTCTCTGACCCTGCTTTTGAGTTCATGCGAGGATTGCGCCATGCCCAACACATTGCGCACCGTGGTGATGGTCAGCACCTCGTACCCGGCCGATCTTGCCGATTGGCGCGGACTGTTCATCCGCCACCTCACCGATGCGCTGGCGCGTCGCGCCGATATCAGCCTGCGGCTGTGGTGCCCACCCGGCGAATTGCCAGCCAATGCGCGCTACGTGGCCACGGCTTGCGAGCAGGCATGGCTCGCCCAACTCATGCGCGAGGGCGGCATTGCCGCTGCCCTGCGCAGCCGCAGCCCGCGCGCGCTCGCGCGGCCCTGGCAGTTATTGCGTTCATTGCGGGCGCTGTACCGGCGCCAGTCCGATGCGGACTTGCTGCACATCAATTGGCTACAGAATGCGCTGCCGTTGCCGCGCGCTGGCTGCCCCGCGCTCGTCACCGTGCTCGGCAGTGACCTCGCCATGCTGCGACTGCCCGGAATGACGGCATTACTGCGGCGCGCGCTTCGCCGCCGGCGCGTGGCCATCTGCCCGAACGCGGACTGGATGTGCACAGAACTCGCGGCGCGCTTTGGCGACATTGCGACGATCCGGTGCGTGCCGTTCGGTATCGACCCTCGCTGGTTCGAGGTGCAACGCGGCCCCGCGCGGCCTGCACGCTGGGTGTGCGTGTCCCGCGTGACGGCAGCGAAGATCGGGCCGCTGTTCGAATGGGGCGCGGCAGCCTTCGCACGCGGCGAGCGCGAACTGCACCTGTTCGGGCCGATGCAGCAGCAGGTGCAGATTCCGGATTGGGTGCACTACCACGGCGCCACCAACCCCGATGCGCTGCGCAATGAATGGTTCCCCGCGGCCAGCGGATTCATCTCCCTGAGCCGCCATGCCGAAGGCCGGCCACAGGTTCTGCTCGAAGCGATGGCGGCGGGTCTACCGATCGTCGCGTCGCGGATTCCGGCCCATGAGGACTTGCTCGAACACGGCCGCACCGGCTGGTTGTGCAACGACGAACCCGGCCTGCTCGATGCGCTGCACCAGGGCGAGTCGCCCGATGCCGCTATGCAGACCGGGCAACGCGCCCGCGCGCAGGTGCGCACGCAGATCGGGACGTGGGACGATTGCGCCGAGCGCTATGCGGCGATTTACCGGGATCTGTTGGGGCGGTGACCGTGACCAAGTCCGAATCCATCCTGCTCATCGGCGGCGCCGGCTTCATCGGGCGAGCGCTGAGCGCGCGCCTGGCTAGGCTCGGCTTCGATGTGCATGTCCTGCTGCGCGGCACGACTCTCGATGGCAGCGCCGACTGTACCGTGCATACCGGCGGACTGGAGAACATCGAACTGCTGCGCAAGCTGCTGCCGCGCATGGCAGCGGTCGTGCATCTGGCGTCGGCGACCAACCCTGGATTGTCGGCAGCCACGCCATCGCTCGAGGCGAACCTGAACATTGCCCCCGCGCTCGGGCTCATCGAGCAATTGTCCGCACATCCGCACGTGCGCCTGATCTATGTCTCATCTGGCGGAACGGTGTACGGCGACCCCGGCGATGGGGCGGCCAGCGAGTCGAGTCCGCTGCAGGCGCTGTCGTATTACGGAGCGGGCAAGATCGCCGTGGAAGTGTTCCTGCGCTGCTTCCACGAGCGCTGCGGCAATCCGCTCGTCATCCTGCGCCCATCCAACGTCTATGGACCGGGCCAACCCCGATACCAGGGTTTCGGCGTGGTCCGCACGATGTTGCAACACGCCCTGGACAATACGCCGATGACCATTTGGGGCGACGGCTCGATCGTGCGCGATTTCATCTATATCGATGACCTGGTCTCCGCCGTGGCAGGCTTCACCGGCCATGGTGCGCCCTGCGGCACCTTCAACGTGGGCGCGGGGATTGGTCACAGCCTGAACGAGCTTGCGCATCTCATCGAACGCGTCACAGAGCGGAGCCTCGCCATCACGCATGAGCCCACGCGCGGCATCGATGTGGGCCGAATCGTCCTCGACTGCACGGCGATTCGCGCCTGTTGCGGCTGGATCGCTACAACACCCCTCGACGACGGCCTCGCGAACACTTGGCAATGGTTGCGCACACGATGATCAATCAATCGAACGTTGACAACTCACCATTCACCTGTCCGATCTGTGACGCCCCATCACGGGTTCATCCAAGCACGACGACGCATCATGGCAGTCATAACCGTCGTGACTACACCCTCCACGAATGCACCGCGTGTGACCTGCAATTCTGGACACCACTGCAGGCAGATCCGAGCGTCTACTCAGGAGAAGGGTTCGATGCGTATGTCGACTACCACGCCGGCAAGCGGCCTTTCCCGCGCTGGGCGGAGCCGCTGTTCAGCGCTTTACCGCCTTCACCCGGTCGGGCGCTCGATATTGGCTGCGGCGACGGCGCGGTACTCGACCGTTTACTCGCTGCAGGATTTGAACCAAACGGGCTGGACTTGGACGAAAAGAGCGTAGCGATCGCGCGCAAGAAATTCGGGCTGACTCATGTCAGCGCGACAACGCTGGACGCGTATCACGAACTCGCCAGCAAACTGGGCAAGCGTTTTGATCTGGTTACGTTTTTTGAGGTGTTGGAGCACCAAGACGCCCCACGGGAGTTTCTTGCGCAGGTATACCGCCTGTGCGAACCGGGCGCGACTGTTGCCGGCAGCGTCCCAAACCGTCAACGCTTCTTGGCACGCCTCGACCGCAAACTCAGCGATGGCGATCTACCCCCGCATCACTTTCTTTGGTTTTCCAGCGCCGCGCTTGCTCGCTTGCTGCAGCGCGCCGGGTTCGTCGATATCACGATCAGTCGGACCGGTGCACTTCGATACAATCAGGTGGTATCGAAACTTGCTCGCATCGTCAACCAAAAGATTCGAGCGACACCCGCACCATTACGTTGGATCGCAGCGCCGTGCACAGCCATTTCACCGTTGCTTGCCCTCATCCCGTGGATCGGCATGCGCATCGCGCCTTCGCACCTTTTTTTCCGATGTCGCATTCCGCCGCACGATGATTCACGATGACTTGCCCCGATGCGGCACAAACGGCGCGAACACCAGGCCCAATGCCAGATCCACGAACAGCAGGGCAACACGACCAACGATGGCCATCAGGAGAACGGCGTCGTCAGGAAAATCCTTCGCCAGCCATGCGAATGTCAGTTCACGTACGCCGAGGCCAGAAGGCGTCACCAATGACAGATATCCAGCAAGCCACGCAACAGTGTACAAAGCACACAGCCAGACACCGTCCATGCTGGTGATACCGGGCCACGCGGCGGCGTAACCGACCCATGCGAGCAAATAGACCAGCCAGCTCGCGGCAAACAGACACCAAACAACCCACTTGAACCTTGTGGTGACCCCGGAAAGCTGCTCGATGGCATCGAGAAACGGTGCGGCGGATCGCAGCGAGAGCTTCCTGATTACTCCGCCAACCACGGCGACCCATCGCGGGCTCCAGCCAACTGCGTAGGCAAAAATACCCACAAACAATGCCAAGACGCCGAAGTACCAGTGCGAACGAAAGCCGATCACGACAGCACCGAGCCAACACGCGAATGCGGCGTTCAGTAACGAAAACGCCACTGTTGTACTCAACCATTCTGACCACCCCGCATTGCCACCCACAGAGGCTTGATAGGCGAGCCCCCATACTCGGCCGGGCAAATGCTTCATGACTTGCCCCGTGAAATACAGGTGTGCCAACTGCGGGCGCCGATACCCTATCGGACAGACCCTCCCAAACAGTGCGAAGAACGCTTCGAATGCAAGATACGCCGACGTGGCGTTGGCAAGCAGCGCGATGACCAGCCAGCTCCACGACATGCTGGGCAAGACATTGAGCAGCGTAGGCAGCGCATCTCGCAGCAGCCATATCGTCCACGCCAACGCACCCAGTGCGACGACAAGAAACAATGGCCGCAATCGACGCCGCCATTGCGCGATGATGGGCCTTTTTTCGATCACCACTGACCACGCCCGCGCGTGCACACCACTGCCTGGCGGCCAAGTCCATCACGGCACTCAGCATGGGGATTCCGCAACCACGCGACGCGGTTGTTGAGGACAAATGGCTCGATCCACGCACGTTTTCCATTCGTCCATCGCGTGCGGAGACGAGTGATCACGGCTTGGCGGCCTCGATCATGTAGCCGGCTGCAATGTGATTCCAGTCCGGCCATATCAACCCTGCAGTCCATGCGAGCAGATTGATCACAAGGATGAGGAGACCACCAATTGGCAGCAATAGCCATCGAAAGGATCCGTGGCGCCCGGCGATGCCACCCGCGATGGCCAGTACTACAAGCAAGCCAGCCACCCGCAACGCGTGACCGTACTTTTTCAAACTGAGCACGGTGAGGCCCGCCGCTTCGAGATCACGACGCAGGCCATGCTCCGTATAGCGCTGGAAGTCGAAAGGCGCATCGTGCACTGGGTACAAAAACGGCATCGACAACCACACGCGTGCGCCCGGCCTGAGCACGCGTGAAATCTCCCGCGTGACTGCTGCGGGGTCGCGCACGTGCTCCAGCACTTCGAGACAAATGACGCCGTCGCAGGATTCGTCCAGTAGCGGCAATCGGGCAGCGTCCCCAAACACATCCGGGCGCGCGTGGTAGAGGTCACGGCCCGTGGAGGGGTAATCGAGCGCGACGTAGTGCACCTCAGGAGGCAAGTGGGCCTGGATCCAACGATCGGCGGCACCGATGTCGAGCACGGTGCCGCTGGCACTGGCCAGGTTCGCAGGCACGCTGCGCGGGCCCAGCAACCACT
>JAPUER010000038.1 GCA_027492485.1 Betaproteobacteria bacterium | reverse complement strand
CGAACCGGATTGAGGTGGCTGCCTTCCCCCTCCCTAACCCTCCCCCGCGGGGGGAGGGGACGGGTGCGTGGCAGGCCAACAAGCGCCGCGCGACCGACAGCCGCAAACTACCGCTGGCGCGAAGCATTCGCTGACTCCCTCCCCCAGCGGGGGAGGGCGGGGGTGGGGGCAGGCGACTTGAGCGACAAACTGAGTTGGGGGGCTGCCATCCCCCTCCCTAACCCTCCCCCGCTGGGGGAGGGAACCGCAAGTGAATCTGTCGCTGTCCTGCCGTTCCTGTGTGGCTAAACTCGTGCCATGGAACTCCCCGTCTGGTCCTACCCCAAAACCATCGCCCATCGCGGCGCCGGCAAGCTGGCGCCGGAGAACACGCTGGCGGCGATCCGTCATGGCGTGTCGTTCGGCTATCGCGCCACCGAGATCGACGTCAAACTCTCGGGCGACGGCACGCTGCTCTTGATGCACGACGACACCACCAACCGCTGCTCCGATGGCCGCGGCCGTGTCGCAGCCAAGACCTGGCACCAGCTCGCGCTGCTCGATGCCGGATCGTGGCATTCGCCAGCCTATGCCGGCGAGCCGATCCCGACCTACTGGCGCGTCGCCAAATACTGCATCGCCAACGGTGTGCAACTCAACACCGAGATCAAGCCCTGCATCGGCCGCGAGCGCGAGACCGGTGCCGCGGTAGCGCTGGAAACGCAGGCGCTCTACTCGGCGCCCGAGCATGCCCGCCTGAAACCGTTGCTGTCGTCGTTCGCGACCGAGTCGCTGATCGCCGCCCGCGACGCCGCGCCCGAGTTCGACCGCGCCCATCTGTTCGAGCATCCGCTGCCCGCCGACTGGCTGGCGCGAGCGCGCGCCGCCGGCTGCATCGCGATCGATAGCAACTGGCGTTCGCTGACGCGCGAGATCGTCGCCGACGCCCACGACCACGGCCTGCGCGTCGCCTGCTACACCTGCAACGATCCGGCGGAAGCCGAGAAGTTATGGAGCTGGGGCGTCGACACGGTCATCACCGACGCCGTCGACAAAATCGCTTTTCGCCCCGCATAACCGTTCGGACGCACAGATGAAATCCCTCCTCCGCCAACGCGGCCAACACGACAGCGGCAAGGTCGCGATGGTCGAGTTGTTCTTCGACCTCGTGTTCGTATTCGCCATCACGCAGCTGTCGCACGCGCTGCTGGCCGATCTCACGTTCGCTGGTGCGGCCAAGGCCGCCTTCCTCACCACCGCCATCTGGTGGGGCTGGATCTACACCTCGTGGGTGACCAACTGGCTGGACCCGGAGCGGCTGCCGGTGCGCTTGATGATGTTTGCGCTGATGCTGGTCGGTCTGGTCATCTCCGCCGCCATCCCGAAGGCGTTTGCCGATCGCAGCGTCGCCTTCGCCATCGCCTTCGTGTCGCTGCAAGTGGGGCGCACGCTGTTCATGCTGTGGGCGATTCGCGGCGCGAACGCGAGTCTGGTACGCAACTTCCAGCGCATTCTGGTCTGGCTCACGCTATCGGGCGTGTTCTGGATCGCAGGCGCGTTTAGCGAGGGCGACGCACGCATTGCGTGGTGGTGCGCCGCGCTGACCACCGAATTCATCTCGCCCATCGCCTTCATGTGGGTGCCGGGGCTCGGCCGCTCGGCGACCACCGACTGGGACGTCGACGCCAACCACATCGCCGAGCGCTGCGCGCTGTTCGTCATCATCGCGCTCGGCGAATCGATCCTGGTCACCGGCGCCACCTTCGCCGGCACCGCGTGGAACGGCGTTACGGTGGCCGGCTTCGCCGTCGGCGTGCTCGGCAGCATTGCGCTGTGGTGGATTTACTTCGACACCGGCGCCGAACGCGCGCACCACCGCATGGCGGCGTCCAACGATCCCGGCAGCCACGCCCGCGCGGCCTACACCTATCTGCACCTGCCGATCATCATCGGCATCATCGTCTGCGCCGTCGCCGACGAAATCGTGCTCGCCCACCCCGACCATCTGAGCAACGCCGGCATCGCCGCCATCATCGGCGGCCCGGCGATCTACCTCATCGGCACGGCCGGCTTCAAATGGACGATGAACGACCGCAAGTACCCGCCGCTGTCGCACATGGTCGGGCTGGCGTTGCTGGCGTTACTGCTGCCGGTGGCGCTCGCGCATCTGGTCTCGGCGCTGATGTTGTCGGCGTTGACGACGGCGGTGATGATCGTGGTGGCGGCCTGGGAATCGGTGGCGGTGCGCCGGGGCGGGGTCGCGGAGGCGTCTGTCCAATCGGGCCACAACTGATTGGCAAGTTGCCTCAGAGGCGCAAAAAAAATTGGCGTCATTCCCGCGAAGGCGGGAATCCAGACCGCTGGTGAACTGTCGCGGCAGTGCACGGGGGGTCTACGCTCAGCCCAACGAAGTGCGGAGACGACAGCACGCCGATGCATCCGCTCAGTCAGTTGTCGGGAAACAGCTTTTCGGTCAATGCGCCATTTGCTATGGGCTTGAGCCTCGTTTTGTACGAAAGTCGACTTCTAGGCGATTCGCGCGCTATGCCCCATATAGAAAGGCTTTGACGGAAAAGCCACTCAGTATGGTCCGAGAAAGCGCGTGCCGTTGAAGTGAATCAAATGGGTCGGCGCGTCAGCAATCCAGACCTCGGATTCCCACGCGATGACGTCAAGGTACTTGAGAAAAGTACGGCGATTCGGAAATGCGGAAACAAAAATCAAACCGGCGCTGCTGTTGTCGAAGAGACGATTCAACTCAATTTGCCGTTTCGAATCAACCGGGCCGTGGCTGGTAACGGATTCAATCAACAGCAACCAATTCTTTGATCGCATGTAGATCACTACGTCGGGCATCTTGCCGTGCGTGTCGAGCACCAATCCGAGTTCACGCAGCAAATCAGCGTCGAGAAAGCCATATTTGTCCCCCGTGTCACCCACGTAAACGAGTTCACCATGCGGCGCGTAGCGCGCCCCGAACTCGTTAACGATATCGGCAATCAGTTGCGAATGCGCGCCCGGCGAGAGCGAAATTGTCGCGCCATCCTTAACGGTGAGAGGAATCGTGGCCATCTCCCGCGCCTTCGCGTAGCGCTCGACCAGACTCTGCCGTTCGCTCAAAAACAGCGCGAGTTTCTCGGCGTAAGCATCGCTGCCAAAAGCCCGAATAACACCGAGCAGCGAAGGTTCGATTTGATAGACAGCCTTTGGGCTGTTAACCGGTCGATCCGGTTTGTCGGGGTTGTAGCGACAAATCGCGGCCTCGACAAACTGATGCATCGATTGACGTCGGAACGTTTCCCGCGTGTTCGGCGCATAGTCGACGCTGTAGTGCGCTTTCGCCCAATCCATGATCGGCGTAATGCCAATGAGCGGGTCTTTGCATGCCGACCAGGAAGTTGATGGCCTTACGTCGAGCAGGGCGAGCAGGCAAAGCGCAGACCGCTCATTGAGTTGCGCTTCCGGCATGCCCAAATCTTCGAGCATTTGCAGCGCTTCGCGCAGACGCTTCTTTTTGCTCACGCGCTTCGCACCAGTTCATCGACTGCGTCCTGACTCAAGTCCCGGCGATACGCGCGTCCGATGCGCAGAAGCTTTGCGATGCTCGGATAGTGCATGTTTCGCAGGTCGGTTGCGTTAACCTGAGTATGGCCAGAGAACACGCGAAAATAGTCATCCAGGGGCGTGCTGTTCAGGAACCCGGTCAGGCCGTTGGCGAGATCAAACGGTAGTCCATGCTTGTCGACGTGCAACACATTCCAGTGATTCTCGAACGCGACCCATTCGCTTCGGGTGTCCTCTGGGGTTATCAGGTGCGCGACGACGCGACGACGCTCTTCTTTCGCCGAAAATCGTCGGACGAGCACGTAGGTGCCTTGACGCATCAGCCACTTGTCGACTTCAGGCGAACGAAACAGTGCGTTTGGCTTCTTGTGCTCTTTGGGCCACTCAAAGCCGTCCGCTGTCAGGTGATGCGGGTAAATGCATGGCACGGTACCGATCTGCGGGTTTTGGCTCCACCATTCCTTCAAGCGGAAATCCACCGCCGGTCCGGTGCGCACTTCAACGCCGAGTTCCGCAAGTGTGTGCGTGAACAATTCATGCCGATCATTCGCCCGATCGTCGAGCGGAATGCGGATGAACTTCTCTCGATCATCCGATTGCACTACGTCGCGGAAATCGATGTCACGCTGACGCAGATCGGCAAAACTGTCATCGTGCGAGCTCGACAGCGTGACCCTCCCTTGCGCTGCGCCACGCGTGAGCTTGAGGATCACGTTTTCCTGAAGCACCTCATCGTCTTTGAATGCACTGTCGCGCGAATCGAATACGTGAATTGCATCGATGGCGCACTCGGACAGCATCAGCTCGCGAAACGGTTTGTAGTACGGGCCATTGCAAAACGATCGAGGAATGATGACGACAATTTCACCTAATTTCTGCATCTGCAAAATAGCCAGCGCGACGAAGGCCGTGTACAGATTGACTGTCTCCAGTCCCACCTGTCGACAGGCAAAACGATGTGACGACTGCGTGCCAATCTTTTTGTACGGCGGATTCAAGATGGAGTGCGTGAATCGTGTGCCCGTCATGAACTGAATTCGATCTACCGAGTCGAGCACGAAATCCTTATCGTGCACTTGATAGGGTACGCCCAAGCCTTCCAGATTCGACTCCAGATAGCCAGTCATGACGGGGTCGAGTTCCCACGCTTCCGCACGAGCGATATTTAGTATTTCGCTCGCGGCGAGTGTCAACGAACCGATGCCCGCACCCGCGTCGAGCAGTACAGCGTCGTCACGTCGCGTGAAGAGACTTGCCATGAACTGCGCGACCCGGTACGGCGTCATGAACTGACCGAGCGCGCTCTTGCGCTGGGGGTCTAATTTGGCGTTAGCCTCGTGCCGCAGGGAATCGACAACCAATGAATTCATGTTCAAGCGAGTCGGGCGAACGATCCAGAGACGTAGTCAGAGATTAGGCCCGATGATACCTGTTGATTCGTCCAGTTGCCTTTTCAAGTCTTACAGGCTGTCGCGCTCAACCCCTATCGGTTAGACGGCATGTCGAACAACCAACGATTGCGCGGACTTTGCTTGGTTGGAAACGGTTTACACCAGCAGCTCAACCAAAAACGGCCCCTCCAGCCGAAAGCTTTGCCGCATCAAATCCGCGCAGGCTTCGAGCGTGGTTGCCCGCGCCGCCTCCACGCCCATACCGCCTGCGAGCTTGACCCAGTCGAGGTTGGGGTTGCCGAGGTCGAGCATGCTCATGGCCGTCGGGCCGGGCGTGGCGCCTACGTTTTTGTATTCGCCGATCAGGATGTTGTATTTGCGGTTGCTGAGCAGGATGGTGGTGACCGGCAGCCGTTCGCGCGCCTGCGTCCACAGCGCCTGTAACGTGTACATCGCGGAGCCGTCGGCTTGCAGCGCGATCGTGCGCCGGCCGTTGCCGGCGAGCGCAGCGCCGGTGGCCATCGGCAAGCCGCCGCCGATGGCGCCGCCGACCAGATGCAGCCAGTCGTGCGGCGCGGCGTTAAACGTGCGCGGATAGAAACCGCGACCATAGGACACGCTTTCGTCGACCACGATGGCCTGCTCCGGCAGCACCGCCGCCAGCGTCTGCGCCAGGCCTTCCGGCGTTGATGCACCGGTCGCAGCGACCGGCGCCGCGCCCGCGTCCGGCAATACGGCCGGCGGTGCCGCAAGCTCATTCACCAACGCTTCCAGCGCCGCCACGGCGTCCTGATCTTCGCGCGCCAGCACGTGAATCTGCGCCGTCGCGGGATACTGCCTTGACGGTTTGCCGGGATAGGCGAAGAAGCCGACCGGCGCCTTGGCGCCGACCAGCACGATGTGCTCGAAGTCGCGCAGCGCCTGCACGGCGGCGTCCGTCGCGTAGGGCACGCGCACGAGCGGCAGGCGGCCGCGCCCACGGGCGATTTGCGCGGTCACGTAGTCCGCCATCAGCGTGGCGCCGGTCGCCTGCGCGACGCGCCAGGCCGACGCTTGCCCGGCAACACTGGTGCCGCTGCCCGCGAGCAGTAACAGCGTCTTGCCGCCGCTGCCGCCTCGCAAAGCGCGCGCCACTTGTTGCACGGCGTGCGGATCAATGGCCGGCGCCGGCAACACGGGCAGCGGCTCGGCCACCACGCCACCGTCGTCCCACGAGGCGTCCGACGGCAGGATCAGCGTGGCGATGCGGCCCGCCGCGCCAGGTGCCGCGGGTGACGATGCGCCGCGCGCGGCCTGCACCGCCGCGGCCGCGTCGCGGCCAACCTCGCCCGCCTGTGCGCTGGTGCGTAGCCACGCCGACACGCTGCGCGCGAGGCTGTCAGTGTCGGCGGTCAGCGGCGCATCGAGCGGACGGTGATAGGTGGCCTGATCGCCGACGATGTTGACGATGCCGCTCCTGGCGCGGCGCGCATTGTGCAAGTTGGCGAGGCCGTTGGCCAGCCCCGGCCCGCAGTGCAGCAGCGTGCAGGCCGGTTTGCCGGCGATGCGCCAGTAACCGTCCGCCATGCCGGTGACGACGTTCTCCTGCAGACCGAGCACGCAGCGCATGCCAGCGCTGTGGTCGAGCGCGGCAACGAAGTGCATCTCGCTGGTGCCGGGGTTGGCGAAGCAGGTATCGACGCCGGACTTCAGCAGCGTTGCGACGAGACTCTGAGCGCCATTCATTGGATTTCCCTGGTTGCAAGCAGATCGCATGCGCATTCTGCCTGCTGGCGACACGCGGTCATAATGATGACTGCCCAGCAACCGCGCGACAAACCTTTCCTACCCCCCTTGCTGCAAAGTCTCTCCTCCATCCACTGGCTCACGTTGCATGGCATCGTGTGCGCGCTCGCGCTGCTGGTTTACATCGTGACCTCGCATGTGATGAGCCAGCGCCGGCACCCGACGGCGGCGATTGCCTGGGTGCTCTTCATCCTGCTGCTGCCTTATCTGGCGTTGCCTGCGTTCCTGCTGTTCGGCTCGCGCAAACGGGTGACGCGACTGCCGCGCGTGGCGGAGGCGGCGACGGCGACTGCCGACGCCGACTGGCCGTTGCAGCTCGCGCGGGCGCTCGGGCAGCCGGACCCGGCCTCGTTTCACGATTTCGCGTTGCATGGCGACGGCGCGGTGGCGCTCGCGGCGCTATGGGACACGCTCGACCGGGCGCAGCATTCGATCGATATCTGCACCTTCATCCTCGGCCGCGACGAGGTGGGCCGCGAGGTGATCGCGCGGCTGTGCGCCAAGGCGAGCGCCGGGGTGCGCGTGCGCCTGCTGCTCGATGGCGTGGGCAGTCTGATGGCGGGGCGGCCGCGACTGAAGGCGCTGACCGATTGCGGCGGCGAGTTTCAATTGTTCGTGCCGCCGCTGTCGGCGCCGCTCGGCAGCCGCAGCAACCTGCGCGACCATCGCAAGCTGCTGGTGGTCGACGCCGCGCACGACACGCGGCGACTGTGGTGCGGCGGCCGCAATCTGGCCACCGAATATTTCTGCGGCGATGCCAGTGTTGCGCCGTGGCACGATCTCAGTTTCGACCTGCGCGGCGATCTGGTGCGCCAGGCGCAGGCGCTGTTCGAGCACGACTGGGCCTTTGCCCGCGGCCGGCGTTACCGGCCAGCGGCGACGGCAGCGCCCGCCGCCGCGCCCGAAGGCGCAGCGGGAGGCGTCCGCGCACAACTGATCGCCTCCGGCCCCGACCAGGCCGACGACACCGTGTATTCGCTCTTGGTGATGGCGGCGTATCGCGCCCGCTCGCGCATTGCGCTGGTGACGCCGTACTTCGTGCCCGATTCGGCGTTGCTGCTGGCGCTCTGCCTGGCGGCGCGGCGCGGCGTGCAGGTCGATCTGCTGCTGCCGGCGCGGTCCAACCACGCCATGTCCGACGTGGCGCGGCATCGTGCGCTGCGCGCACTGGCCGCCGCCGGTGCCCGCGTGTGGCTGGCGCCGCAGATGCTGCACGCCAAGCTGGCAGTGATCGACGACACGCTGGCGCTGGCCGGATCGGCCAATCTCGACAGCCGCAGCCTGTTTCTGAACTATGAATTGATGTTCGCCTTTCACGATGCCGGCGAAGTGACGGCGTTCGCGCGCTGGTTCGACGCCGAGCGTGGCAGCAGCGTGCGCTACGTCGCGCACCGCCCCGGCATCCTGCGCGATCTGGCCGAAGGCGCGGTGCTGTGGGCGGGATTTCAGTTGTAGGGGGCGGCGGGCGACGCTGCCGTTGACGCTTGCGCCGGGCTTTTCCTGGGCAATGGCTTTTCGCGTCAAACGGCTATCGATCTGGGCTCACCGCGTAATAAGTGCAAAAGTCGACTTCAGGCACAAACCAGCTTTGTGCCCTGTTTGAATACCGCTTTCAGCAAAAAGCTGTATTCATCACAACCCGGACACGCCGGCGACGCCGTGCGCCTGTTGCGCGCGCACGTAGTCGGCGAGGCGCTTGCCGGATTCGTCGCGGAACACCTCGTCGGTGACTTGCAGCCGGATCACGCGGTCGATGCGAAAACTGCGGAAGTCGTCGCGCACCTCGCACCACGCCGCCAGCGTCCAGTGCTCGCCCCAGAAGTACAGCGACAGCGGCCGCACACGGCGTTCGCTCAATTTCTTCTCGGCGTCGGCGTAGACGAAATGCGCCTTGCGGCGATCGCGAATGGCGCCGCGCAGCAGCTCGAAGCGCTCGCCCAGTTGCTTCGGGATGTGAAACTGCGGCACGTAGGTGCGGCTCGCTTCCAGCCATTGCCGGCGCTCCGGCGGCAGCGCGGTGGCAATTTTGGCGATGGCGGCCAGCGCCGCGGCGCCGAGCTGCGGGCTGCTCCACGCCTCGACCATGCGGGCGCCGAGCGTCAGCGCCTCGATCTCCTCAAGCTCAAACATCAGCGGCGGCAGTTCAAATCCGCCGCGCAGCCGGTAGCCGACGCCGGCCTCGCCCTCGATCGGCGTCCCGGTCAACGAAAGATCGCGGATGTCGCGATACACCGTGCGTTCGCTGACCTGCAGCCATTTGGCGAGCTGCTGCGCCGTGGTCAGCCGCCGGCCGCGCAGATACTGCACGATGCGGAACAGGCGGTCGGCGCGGCGCATGCGGCGTGCGGCGCTCAGTTCTGCGAGAACAGGCCGACGCGATTGCCTTCGCTGTCGCCGAAGTGCGCGTAGTGACCCATGCCCGGCGGCAGCGCCGTCTTCGCCGTGATCACCTTGCCGCCATTGGCCACGACGCGTTCGAGATAAGGCCTGAGGTCGTCGCCGGTGTTCAGATAAATCACGGCGCCGTTGGCCGCCGGCACGTAACCGTCTTCGCTCACCACGGCGCCGTTGACGGCGTCGTCGCCACCGGGGAACACCGCCAGATCGCCGCCGATTTTTTCGCGCCGTAGCGTGACCTGAAACACGGCTTCGTAGAACTTCACCGCGCGCTCGAAATTGCTGGACGGAATCTCGAACCAGACTGCATTGCCAACCATGATCGTCTCCTTTGTGACAGGGGTTGTGGAACACGGAAGGGATTGTTTGCGCCCGCTCCTGACAGCATTGTGTCAGGAGGGATTCGGAGTTGCTGACGATGTCGATCTAGCAAGATGGCTCGGCAATGAGATGTCGGCGAACGCGAGCAGGCACCTCCCCCGCCTGCCGGGGGAGGCGGGAGTGGGTAAGCAGTCTCGCCGGAGAGCCCGGGTAGTTGCAACATCGGCCTTCATACCCCACCCCAGCCCTCCCCGGCGAGCGGGGAGGGAGCTACGGTCCCCGCTCAGGGCGAACGGAGATCAACGTTGTCTCAATAGTTCGCAGCCAGCTTGATGCCGAAGATGTGCTCGCCATTGCCATACGCGATCTTCACCGCAACCTCGCCCGGCAATTCGGCCAGCCAGCGCTGGTAGTAGTCCATGATCTCGCCGTACTGCGCCCAGCGCTCGGTCACCCAGCAGTCGGAGCCGAGCAGGAAGCGGTCGGGATAGGCGGTGAACAGCGCGCGCCACGGCTTCGACAGCTTGCCGCCGTCGGTGATGTCGTTGCGGTAGCTCAGCTCGCCCATCAGGCCGGCGTGCTGCTGCATCAGCGCGGCGACGCGCTCGGTTGCCACCGAGAAGCCGGTGTGCGCCCAGATCACCTTCGCCTTCGGGTGCAGCGTGAAGATGTGCAACAGCGCCGCTTCGTCGCTGTGCGCGTGCAGCCACAGATCGTGCTTCTGCGCGAAGGCGACGATCTGCGCGAACTCTTTCGACTTCGCCTCGTCGCCGTAGAGATGGAACTCGCCGATGCCGCGCACCTTGCCGGCCATGTTGCCCTGCGTGAACTCGCGCTCAATCATCGCCACGATTTCGGGGTTGCGATGCCACGTGCCGTAGTCGGCGCGGTCGCGGTAGACGCGGATGAACGGCACCACGGTCAGCGCGGGCGACGCCGCTTTCATCAGCAACTCGGTGCCCTCGTTCGGCCGCGAGTTGCCGAGAATGCCGCGCACGTTGTTCCGGCGAAAGATTTCGAGCACTTTCGCCGGCGGATACGGCTCGCGCGCCTCGATGTTGTAGTGCATGTGGGCGTCGAAGACAGGCAACGGGCCCGCGGCGTTGCTGCCCGTTGCAAGGATGGTCGCCGCGACGCAAGCGCCGGCAACCATTGCGCGCCGGAGGCAACGTTTCAGTTCGTCCATGACTTGCTGCGTGCGACCGCTTTGCTCCACCCGGCCATCATGTCACCGGCCCGCTCACGCGACAATGTCGGCTCGAACACGCGGTCGACCTGCCAGTTGCGGCGGATGTCGCCAGTGTCTTTCCAGAAGCCAACCGCGAGGCCGGCGAGATAGGCGGCGCCGAGCGCGGTCGTCTCCAGCACTTTCGGTCGCACCACCGGCACGCCCAGCAGATCGGCCTGGATCTGCATCAACAGGTTGTTGGCGGTGGCGCCGCCGTCGACGCGCAGCTCGGTGAGCTTGAGGCCGGCGTCCTTTTCCATCGCGGCGAGCACTTCGGCCGACTGGAAGGCGATCGACTCCAGCGCCGCGCGGGCGATGTGCGCGATGTTGCTGCCGCGCGTAAGCCCGAACATGGCGCCGCGTGCGTACTGGTCCCAGTGCGGCGCGCCGAGACCGGCGAACGCGGGCACCAGATAGACGCCGCCGGAATCGGGCACCTCGGCGGCCAATGCTTCGACATCGGCGGCGGTTTTGATCGCACGCAGCCCGTCGCGCAGCCACTGCACGACGGCACCGCCGATGAACACGGAGCCTTCGAGGGCGTAGGAAATTCCCCTCCCCCCGCGTGGGGGAGGCGCGGCACGCTTGTCGCCTTCAGGCTCCGGGGGAGAGGGGGTTGGCGGCATGTTGTCAACGGGTTTTGTATCTCGACCGCCACCCTCTCCCCCTGCCCCTCTCCCCTCAAGGGAGAGGGGGGCGCTGAGTTGCCACGCCGTTGTGGTGAGCAGGTTGTTGTTCGATGCCACCGCTTCGGCGCCGGTGTTGAGCAGCAGGAAGCAGCCGGTGCCGTAGGTGTTCTTGGCCATGCCGGGCGAGTGACAGGCCTGGCCGAACAGGGCGGCCTGCTGGTCGCCCGCGTTGCCGGCGATGGCGACGGCCACACCGTCGAGCATGGTGGAGCCGAAGGCGCCGGACGAGGGCCGCACTTCGGGCAGCACCGCGCGCGGGATGTCGAGCAGTTGCAGCAACTGGTCGTCCCAGTCGTTGCGGTGGATGTCGAACAGCAGCGTGCGACTGGCATTCGACGGGTCGGTGGCGTGCACCTTGCCGCCGGTCAGCTTCCAGATCAGCCAGGCGTCGATGGTGCCGAAGGCCAGCTCGCCGTTTTCGGCGCGGCGGCGTGCCCCGGCGACGTTGTCCAGCAGCCATTTGAGTTTGGTGCCCGAAAAATAGGCATCGAGCACCAGCCCGGTCTTTTGCTGAATCAGCTCTGCTTTGCCCTCGGCCTTCAGACGGTCGCAGAGCCCGGCGGTGCGGCGGTCCTGCCAGACGATGGCGTGGGCGACCGGCTGGCCGGTAGCGCGGTCCCAGAGCACGGTGGTTTCGCGCTGGTTGGTGATGCCGATGGCGGCGATGTCCCGCGGCTCCGCACCAGCGCGGTGCATCGCCTGTGCCAGCACCGCCTGCTGCGTCGTCCAGATTTCGCCGGCGTCGTGTTCTACCCAGCCGGGTTGCGGGAAATGCTGCCGGAACTCGCGCTGTGCGGAGGCAACCGGCGTGCCGGCATGGTCGAACAGAATGGCGCGCGAACTCGTCGTACCCTGGTCGAGCGCCAATACGAACCGTGCCGACCCTGCCGGCGACGAGTCTTTTGTCATTTACAAGTCCTCCCGCTGCCTCGCTGCACCGCACAACCGAAGCGGCTGCGGCGCGCTAGAATCATTGTCCCAACACAGTCTACAGCGTCCCCGCGCGTCTTTTGAGCGGGCGACTTGCGTTCCATGCCGCTGTCTTCCCCCGCCGCCCGCGAGCGCCTGCATGTGCGCCGTGTGAGTTACGAAGGCTACCGCCGCGCCGATGGCTTGTATGACATCGAAGCGCGGCTGACCGACAGCAAGGATCGCGACTACAAGCTCGCCGCCGGCACCCGCAGCAAGGACATCCCGGTGCACGACATGCTGGTGCGGGTCACCATCGACCGCGGCTTCCAGGTCATCGACATCGAGGCCAGCACCGAGCAGATGCCCTATCCCGGCGCCTGCAACCAGATCACCCCCGACTACAAAAAGTTGGTCGGAAGCAACCTTTTGAAAGGTTTCCGCAAGGTGATTGCTGAAAAAATGGGCGGGGTAAACGGTTGCACGCACATTTCCGAGCTGCTCGGGTACCTGCCGACGGCGGCGGTGCAGACCTTCGCCGGCGAGCGCCGGGAGACGGACTCGCCGGACGGCAGGAAGCCATTCCAGCTCGATTCCTGCCACGCGCTGGCGACCGATACCGAAACGGTGCGCGTCTACTACCCGAAGTGGTACGTGGGCGAGCCGGTGGCAGCGGCGTAGCAATTCCGGTGAGGCGGCAACGCCGCGCTCGCCTGCAGTACAGACACTTTTGATTTTGAAAACAAGAAGGGGTTAGCGTGAAGATTCACGAGTACCAAGGCAAACAAATCCTGCGCGAGTTCGGCGTTCCGGTGCCGCGCGGCATTCCGGCGTTCACCGTCGACGAGGCGGTGAAGGCAGCCCAGGAGCTGGGCGGACCGGTCTGGGTCGTCAAGGCGCAGATTCACGCCGGCGGCCGCGGCAAGGGCGGCGGCGTGAAAGTCGCCAAATCGATCGAGGAAGTGCGCGAAAAGGCCGCAGCCATCCTCGGCATGCAACTGGTCACCCATCAGACCGGCCCGCAAGGCCAGAAGGTGCGCCGCCTGTTCATCGAAGACGGCGCCGACATCAAGAAGGAGCTATACGTGTCGATGGTGGTCGACCGCGCGACACAACGCGTGGCGCTGCTGGCCTCCAGCGAAGGCGGCATGGACATCGAGGAAGTGGCGCACCGGAACCCCGACGCCATCAAGAAGGTGTTCATCGACCCGGCCGCTGGCCTGACCGACGCGCAATGCGACGAAGTGGCGGGCGGCATCGGCATTCCGGCAAGCTCGTTCGGCGAAGCGCGCAAGTGCCTGAAGGGCCTCTACAGCGCCTTCATGGACAAGGACGCTTCGCTGGCCGAGATCAATCCGCTGATCGTCACCGGCGACGGCAAGGTGGTCGCGCTCGACGCCAAGTTCAACTTCGACAGCAACGCGCTGTTCCGCCACCCCGATATCGTGGCCATGCGCGACCTCGACGAGGAAGACCCGGCCGAAATCGAAGCCAGCAAGTTCGACCTCGCCTACATCTCGCTCGACGGCGACATCGGCTGCCTGGTCAACGGCGCCGGCCTCGCGATGAGCACGATGGACACCATCAAGCTCTACGGCGGTGAGCCGGCCAACTTCCTCGACGTCGGCGGCGGTGCCACCACCGAGAAAGTGACCGAAGCGTTCAAGATCATGCTGAAGAACCCGAATCTGAAAGCGATTCTGGTCAACATCTTCGGCGGCATCATGAAGTGCGACACCATCGCCGAGGGCGTAGTCGCGGCGTCGAAGGCGGTCAGCCTGAAGGTGCCGCTGGTGGTACGCATGAAGGGCACCAACGAAGATCTCGGCAAGGAAATCCTGGCCAAGAGCGGCCTGCCGATCATCACTGCGAACAACATGGGCGAAGCCGCCGAGAAAGTGGTCGCCGCCGCCCGCGGCTACAAGACCGATGCAGCCAAGCCGGCACCGGCGGCACCAGCTGCGGCCACGCCGGTGGCGGCGCCCGCTGCCGCCGGCACCGCGCCGCTGGAGCCCTCGGCACCGGCCGCCGGCTGGATGCGCTGGCTCGCCATCATCGTCGCCGTGATCCTGGTGGCGCTGTGGCTGCGCACCTTCAACGCACCGAAGGAAGCACCAAAGGCCGCCGAACCGGCCAAACCTGCCATCGAAGCGCCGAAAGCCGATGCGCCCAAGCCCGCCGAGGCGCCGAAAGCGGACGCCGCGCCGGCGCCTGCTGCCGCGCCCGCCAGCGCTACCGCACCGGCCGGCGAGCCGCCGAAGGGCGACGCCGCCAAGCCGGCCGAGGCCCCGAAGGCGGACGCGCCGAAGACCGACGCCCCGAAGATTGAAGAAAAGCGGTCAGGCGCCGGTGTTGCCGCCGCCGACGTTGCCGCCTAGTCCCCTGGAGAAATCGCAATGAGCATCCTCATCAATAAAGACACCAAAGTCATCACCCAGGGCATCACCGGCAAGACCGGCCAGTTCCACACCCACGGCTGCGCAGCCTACGCCAACGGCAAGAACTGCTTCGTCGCCGGCGTCAACCCGAAGAAGGCCGGCGAA
>JAPUER010000037.1 GCA_027492485.1 Betaproteobacteria bacterium | reverse complement strand
GACCGCGCTCTTCCCGATGCCGCCCGACACAAGCGACGTCAAGCCGTCGCCTACATCCCGTTGTAGGCGCGGGCTTGACCGCGCTCCGGTGGCGACCCCGCGCGGTCAAACCCGCGTCTACAGGTTAAGCGAGCCGCATTGATACCTCCCCGGCGAGCGGGCGGGAGCCACCAATTGGCCCCAATTGGCCAGTGCGACACGTAGCGCGCCGCTGCCAAGCCAAATCGTCAATCAGAAGTCATCTATATCATCTATATGAGTTAGCATTCGGGTTATTGGCGTGCGAAAGCAAACTTGGATAGAGTGGTGGCAAACGGGACCAGGCGTCTGTCGGATCAACAAGGAGGATCGGATCGTGAAATTCAAGCTTTCAGGTGTGTATGCCGCAATCGCGGCGGGTGTTGCGCTGGCGGCGATGCAGGCGGGCGCGCAGGAACTGCGCGTGCAGTGCTATTCCGACGGCAACGAATGCGAGGTGACGGGCGACATCGCCAAGCGCTTCGAGGCAGCGAATGCCGGGGTCAAGATCGTCATCGACAAGGTGCCGTACAAGGCCGTGGTCGAACAGTTGCCGGTGCAACTGGCGGCCGGCGAAGGCCCGGACGTGGCGCGGGTGACCGATCTCGGCGGCCTCAACAAGTATTACCTCGACCTCGCGCCGCATCTCGGCGCGGCACGGGCGAAATACTGGCAGGACAACTTCTCCTCGACGCTGGACTGGTTCCGCGCCAACGCGGCCGACAAAGGCATCTACGGCCTGATGTCGCAGCTCACCGTCACCGGCGCCTTCGTCAACAAGACGCTGTTCGAACAGGCCAAAGTGCCGATGCCGCCGGCCACCGCGACCTGGGACGACTGGATGGCCGCGGCCAAGAAGGTCGCGGACGCGACCAAGACGCCGTTCGCCGCGGCGATGGACCGCAGCGGCCACCGCTTCGCGCCGCTCGCCGTGGCTTACGGCGCCAAAATTTTCGACGACAAGGGTGCTCCGGTGGTCGACGTCGGCTACCAGACGGCGGTGAAGAAGTTCGTCGACTGGCACAAGGCCGGTCTGATGCCGAAAGAAGTGTGGGGCGGCGTCGGCGGCTCGCAGTATCGCGATGCCTTTGAGGAATTCGCCAACGGGCGAGTCGTGATGTACTACTCCGGCTCCTGGCAGGTGAAGCGCATGGACACCCAGGTGACCAAGGCGTTCGACTGGGCGGTGGCGCCCGCGCCCTGCGGCCCGGCGGCTTGCACGGCGATGCCCGGCGGCGCGGCGTTCGTCGGCCTCAAGCGCACCAAGCAGCCGGCGCTGGTGGCGAAGTTCCTCGACTTCCTTGCCACCGACGCCAACTACAAGGAGCTGATGTCGCGCACCGAGAACATCCCGGCGCACCTTGCCGTCGCCAAGGCCGGCGTGACGTACAACGTCTCGCCCGGCGCCAAGGCCGCGCTGAACAGCTTCGTCGCCGACGTCGCCAAGATTGCCAAGCCGAACTACCAGTTGCAGGGCTACCGCTTCAACCGCGCGATCTTCCTGCCCACCGCGCAGCGGCTGGGTCAGGCGGTCGCGGGTGAGATGTCGGCCGACGACGCCATCAAGCGTCTGACCGCCGATATCGCCGAGCAGGTCGCCGCTGCCAGCAAATAGTCCGGCGCGCTGTCGTCGACTATCAACTTTTCGTGCTGAGCGGCATCTGAATTGGGCTCGGCACGCGAAATTGGCAAAAGTCAACTTATGCCATTTTCGTCCTCTGAGCCCAGTTTGAATGCGGCTTTCCGCGCAAAGCCATAACCTCGCCGGAATCACCCGATGAACCAGAAAGCCCGCACGCCGTGGTTCTTCCTGACGCCGAATCTGGTGATTTTCGGCGTCTTCACCTTCCTGCCGATCGCGATCAATCTGTACTACGCCTTCACCGGCGGCGTGCAGCTTTATCCGAAGGACCGGCCGTTCGTCGGCATGGAGAACCTCGCCACCCTGCTCGACTGCGGCAGCTATCTCGATCCGTCGAGTTGCCGCAAGGATTTGTTCTGGCGTGCCGTCTGGAACACCGCGCAGTTCTCGCTGTTCCAGGTGACGCTGATGGTGCTGTTCAGCCTGGTCACGGCGATCGTGCTCAACCGCAAGATCGTCGGCCGCGGCTTCTGGCGCGGCGTCTATTTCTATCCGGTGCTGCTGTCGCCGGTGGTCGTGGCGCTGATCTGGAAGTGGATCCTGCAGCGCGAAGGTTTGCTCAATGCGGTCGGCGTCGCGGTGGGCGTGCCGCAGACGCTGTGGCTCGCCGAACCCGGCTGGGCGATGTTCTGGGTGATCTTCGTGAGTATCTGGGCGCACATGGGCTTCTACACGCTGATCCTGCTCGCCGGCCTGCAGGCGATCCCGGCCGATCTGTACGAGGCTGCGCAGATGGACCGCGCCAGCCCGTGGCGCACGCTCACCCGCATCACGCTGCCGATGCTGCTGCCGAATCTGCTGGTAGTGCTGGTGCTGGCGGCGATCAAGGCGGTGCAGACCTTCGATGAGGTCTTCGTGCTGACCGGCGGCGGACCGGGCTCGGCAACCACCTTCATCGTGCAGTTCATCTATCAGACCGGCTTCCAGGAACAGGTACGGCTATACGGCCTCGCCGCCGCGGGCTCGCTGCTGCTGGCGCTGGCGCTGGTCGCGCTGACCCTGCTGCAACTGAAAATCAGCCGAGCCGAAGAGGCCGGGGAGCGTGCGCGATGAGCCAAAACGGACCTTTGACGCAGATTCGCGCTGATTTCACGCGGATTGGCGCAGATTTCTTTTGTAGTGCGTTCAACCGGAAAGTAGTCTGCGGTCATCGGCGTGAAATCTGCGGAAATCTGCGTCAAAAGAAAACCGGTAGCTGCCTGTCAGTGCTTGTGGGAGCGCACCCAACATGAGCCCGATCAAATTCCTCACCGGCACCCGCAACGGCCGCTCGCTCGACTGGACCGACTGGCTGTCCTACGCCTATCTGGTCGTCGGTCTGTTCCTGATGTTCGGGCCGGTGCTGTGGCTGGTCGGCTCGTCGTTCAAGACGGAAGCGGCACTCACCGAGTTTCCGCCGAGCCTGCTGCCCTACGGCCAGAAATCGGTGGCGGTGCCGGGCGAGGACAAGCCGAAGCCGGTCTACCGCGTCAAACTGCCCGACGGCACCGTCAAGGAATTGCCCGAGGTGAGGCGCATCGGCCTGATGGCAACCCACGTCGACCCGGCGCGGCCCGACGAATTCATCCGCGTCAACGTCAACGACCGCGAGCCGGTGCGCGAATTCCGCCTCGCGACCGAGAACTACACCGACCTCGCCGGCAAGCTCAAGTTCGGCACCTATCTGTGGAACTCGGTCTTCATCACGGTGGTGGCGACCCTCCTGACGCTGCTGTTCAACTCGATGGCCGCCTTCGCGCTGTCGAAGTACAAGTTCGCCGGCCGCAAGGGCGTGTTCCTGCTGATCCTCTCCACGCTGATGGTGCCGCCCGCCATCGTGCTGGTGCCGAACTTCCTGGTGGTGTCCGAGCTCGGGCTGCTGAACAGTTTGTGGGGCGTGATCTGGCCGGCGGTGGCGACGCCGACCGGCGTCTTCCTGCTGCGGCAATACATGCTGACCATTCCCGACGAACTGCTGGAAGCCGCGCGCATGGACAACGCCAGCGAATGGAAGATCTACTGGCGCATCGTGCTGCCGCTGGCGATGCCGGCGTTGGCGGTGCTGGCGATCTTTTCGGTGATGTGGCGCTGGAACGATTTCCTGTGGCCGTTGATCGTGCTGTCGAAGAACGAGCACTTCACGCTGCAACTGGCGCTCAATGCATTCCAGGGCGACCTCGTGACGCAGTGGAACTACCTGCTCGCGATGACGGTGATCACGCTGCTGCCCATCACGCTGGTGTTCGCCTTCCTGCAGAAATACATCACGCAGGGCATCGCATCTGCGGGTGTCAAGTAGTGGCGTGTTCTGGTATGCAAGCAAGCCCTTTTCGACGCAGATTAACGCAGATTTCACGCAGATGAGCGCAGATTTTCAAGCCATCAAACCACCGAAAAAATCTGCGGTAATCCGTGTGAAATCTGCGCAAATCTGCGTCAAAGTGACCCGTTGACGCAAGAGCCTCATTGCGTCAACTCAGAGGAAATATTGTGGCCTCCCTCGAACTCAAACAACTGGTCAAGGAATTCGGCAGCGGCGACTCGCTGGTGCGCGTAATCCACGGTGTCGACCTCAAGGTGGAGCATGGCGAGTTCGTCGTCTTCGTCGGCCCGTCGGGTTGCGGCAAATCGACGCTGCTGCGCCTGATCTGCGGCCTCGAGGACGCCACCGCCGGCGACATCCTGCTCGACAACGAACGCGTCAACGACAAGCGCGCCGCCGATCGCGGCCTGGCGATGGTGTTCCAGAGCTATGCGCTGTATCCGCACATGACCGTCTATCAAAACATGGCGTTCGGGCTGGAAAACATCGGCACGCCGAAAGCCGAGATCGAACGCAAGGTGGGCGACGCGGCGAAGCTGCTGCGGCTCGACACCCTGCTGCAACGCAAGCCGACGCAGCTCTCCGGCGGCCAGCGGCAACGGGTGGCGATCGGCCGCGCCATCGTGCGCGAACCGCGGATCTTCCTGTTCGATGAGCCGCTGTCCAACCTCGATGCCGAACTGCGCGTGTCGATGCGCAGCGAGATCACCGGGCTGCACCGTCGCCTCGGCGCCACCATGATCTACGTGACGCACGACCAGGTGGAAGCGATGACGATGGCCGACAAGATCGTGGTGCTGCGCGGCGGCAAGATCGAGCAGGTCGGCTCGCCGCTCGATCTCTACAACCACCCGGCCAACAAATTCGTCGCCGGCTTCATCGGCTCACCGCAAATGAACTTCATCCCGGTGCATGCCGGCCACGGCGACAGCATCGTCACGGCGCACAACGAAACCTTCATCATGAAGACCGAGGCACGCCCCGCCTCCGGCACCGCGCTGACGCTCGGCGTGCGCCCGGAACATCTGAGCCTCGCGCGCAGCGAAGGGGCACTGGCGCTGCCGATCACCATCAGCGGCGTTGAGCAGCTTGGCGGGCATTCGCTGCTTTATGGCACCCTGCCCAGCGGTGCCTCCGGTGCGGAGGGACCGCGCATCACCGCACAGGTGGCCGGCCAGGTCGCAACCAAAATCGGCGATAGCGCGACGGTGTACGCGCCCCCCGGACATTGCCGGCTGTTTGCCGGCGACGGCAACGAACAGGCGGTGCGCTGATGACGCCGCTACGGGTCGCGCGCCTGCTGTCGGCGCGCGACGGATGGGTCGAGGTTGAATTCGACGGCGGCTGGCGCTGCCGCGTGGGCATCGTCGCCAAAGGACTGGGCCGTGTACTGTTCACGCCGCCAGGCGGCCTGCGCGAGCCGCGAACGTGGGCGCTCTCCCCTCCCCCCGCGGGGGGGGGGGGGGGGGGGGGCGGGGGGGGGCGGCCGCGCGGAACGGGCCCGCGGCCCCGCCCCCCCCCCCCCCCCCCCCCCCCCCCCCCCCCCCCCCCCCCCCCCGGCGGGAGGGGAGAAAAACCGTACCACGATCTTCTCCCAGTCTTTCGCCCAGGCAACAGCAACCGATCCCGGCGTCATGCTCGAATCCTCCACGCTGCGTGCCACGATCCGGCTGACGCCGTTCGCCATCGACTGGGAACAGAAGATCGGCGAGCAGTGGCAAGTCTGCTGCCGCGATCGCCCGAGTTACGCTTACGGCAGCGCGGCGCGCTCGGGCACGCTCACGCACTGGCAGGCGCGCGACGCGCACGACCAGTATTTCGGCCTTGGCGACAAAACCGGCCCGCTCGACAAAGCCGGCCGCCGCCTGCGCACCCGCCAGCTCGACGCGCTAGGCTACAACGGCGAATCGAGCGACCCGCTATACAAGCACTGGCCGTTCTTCCTCGGCCGTCGCGCCGATACCGGCAGCGCTTACGGCATCTACTACGACACGCTGGCCGAATGCACCTTCGACTTCGGGCAGGAGTACGACAACTATCACGACTTCTATCGCCTGACCGAAATCGCCGACGGTGACCTCGATTACTACGTGCTGGCCGGCCCGGACGTAGCAGCGGCGCTGGCGCGCTTCGTCGCGCTGATCGGCGGCACCGCGCTGCCGCCGCGCTGGAGCCTCGGGTTCGCCAACACCGCGATGGCGCTGGCAGACTTTCCTGACGCGCAGCAGAAGATCCGCGAATTCCTCGGCTTTGCGGAGCGCGACCGCTTTCCGCTGTCGAGCTTTCACTTCGGATCGGGCTACACCAGCCGCGGCAAGCAACGCTACGTGTTCACCTGGAACACCGGCAAATTCCCCGATGCGCGCGGCTTGCTGGCCGACTTCAAGGCCGCCGGCGTGCGCACGATGGCGAACCTGAAGCCCTGCCTGCTCAACGATCACCCGGCCTATGCCGCCATCGAGGCAGACGGCGGTTTCGTGCGCGACAGCGCCACCGGCAAGCCCTGCCTCGACCAGTTCTGGGATGGCTGGGGCGCGCATCTCGATTTCACCCGTGCTGCCGACCGCAAGTGGTGGCAGAACGGCGTCAGGCAGCAGGTGCTCGGCTTCGGCATCGACACCGCGTGGAACGACAACAACGAATACGAAATCTGGAGCGAAGGCGGGCAATCCAATGGCGGCGGTACGCCGATTCCGATCCATCGTTCGCGCGCACTGCACGCGCTCTTGATGACGCAGGCGACCGCCGAGGCGCAGGCCGAAACGCACCCCGACGAGCGTGTCTACACCGTCACCCGCGCCGGCCCACCCGGCATCCAGTGCTACGCGCAGACCTGGAGCGGCGACAACACGACGAGCTGGCACACGATGCGCTGGAACCAGCGGATGGCGCTGACCATGAGCCTTTCCGGCATGTTCAACACCGGTCACGACATCGGCGGCTTCGCCGGCCCGGTGCCGGGCCCGGAGATGCTGATCCGCTGGACGCAGGCCTGCTGCCTCGTTCCGCGCATGATCATGAACTCGTGGAAGGCCGACGGCAGCGTGAATTCGCCGTGGCTGCACCCAGGCGCCACGGCGGCCATCCGCGCCGCGATCGGGCTGCGGCTGCGGCTGCTGCCCTACCTCTATACGCTGATGTGGCAGGCGAGCACGGCGCATCGCCCCGTGCTGCGACCGACGTTCTTCGATTTCGGCGACGATGCCAATTGCTGGGCCGACAACGACGAAATGATGGTTGGCGGCGATCTGCTGCTCGCCCCGGTGTTCGAGCCGGATGCGCGCAGCCGCACCTTGTATCTGCCGCGCGGCCGCCATGCCGAAGGCTGGTTCAACTACTGGACGCGGCAGTATCACGCCGGTGGCCAGACGATCAGCGTCGACGCGCCGCTCGATCGCCTGCCGCTGTTCGTGCGTGCCGGGGCGCTGATCCCGATGACCGATGCGGTGAACGATCTGGCCAAAACCGAGGAGCCGTCGCGGGCGCTGCACTACTGGCCGCTGCCCGTCGACGCCAGCGACGGTACCGAGGCCGCCACCGAAACCATCCTGTTCGAGGATGACGGCCGGCAGACCAGCCACGCGCCGGATCGCCATGTGCTGCATCGTCTGCGGGCAACCGCCGGCAAGGATCGGCTCGCCATTGCGCTGACCCAATCCGGGCATTGGCCATTGCCCTACGACCGCATTCGTGTGCTGTTGCCGGACAACGAACGGCGCCCGTTGCGCCTGCACTCCTCGGCTGTGGCGTTGGTGCGCTAGCACGTGCAACGCTGGCCGTGGCTCGGCGACCCGCAGGCGACGTCGCAACGACGGGCCGACCTGTGGCGGCTGCTCGGGCGGCGTCCGTCGTTGCAGGGCAAGCCGCATGGCGTGCTCACACGCAGCGAAGTATCGGCCAGCGCCCGCATCGAGCACTGGACGCTGATGCTCAACAGCGCCGAGCCGGTGCCGGCGCTGTTGCTGCATCCACTCGACATGCCGCCGCGCGGCCTGGTGCTCTATTGCCATGCGCATGGCAACCGCTTCGAGATGGGCAAGGACGAACTGCTGCTCGGCCGGCCGGCGCTGTCTTCGCCGCCCTATGGCGCACTGCTTCCGGCCATGGGTTATGCCGTGCTTGCCATCGACCACTGGTGCTTCGGCGAGCGCCGCGGCAACAGCGAACGCGCGCTGGTCAAACGTCTGCTGTGGGAAGGGCAGACACTGTGGGGCTACCGCGTTCACGACAGTCTCGCCGCGCTCGACTGGGCCGGCGCACGGCCGGAACTCGGCGGCCTGCCGGTGACCGCGCTCGGCCTGTCGATGGGCAGCACGATGGCTATCTGGTGCGCGGCGCTCGACGAACGCATTGCGCAATGTGTCGATCTCTGCTGCCTTGCCGAGTACGACGCGCTGCTCGCCACCGGTAACTTCGATCTGCACGGCGAGTATTTTTTTGTCCCCGGCCTGCATGCCGATTTCACGGCGGCCGAGATCAACGCCCTGATCGCCCCGCGGCCGCATCTGTCGTGCTTCGGTCGCGACGATCCGCTGACGCCACCGGCCGGGACGGCGGCGATCGACAACGCGCTGCGACCGGCCTACGCGTCGTTCGACGCTGCGCAGCACTGGCACCAGCTCGCCTTCGACTGCGGCCATCAGGAGACGCCGGCGATGCGCGCGCACGTGCTGAACTTTTTGCGCTGAACCGACGGCGGGCACGTCGCCGACGTCATGCGGTGCGATCAGCTTTTTGGAGAAAACGGCTTCTGATAGGGGCTCAGGCGAAAGAAAGTTTGAAAGTCGACTATTGGATTTTTAAGCGCGTCGCCCATATGCAGTACGCTATTCGGCGAAAAGCTGCTGCGTCGATAGCAAGCGTTCGACACGCAGACAACGATCAGCGTCGCAACGTCCGAGGCCGATGAAGCGGTCGCCGGCACCGGCGGCATAGAGGCGATAGAGCGTCGCCTCGTCGCTTGCTGCCGGCACGGCGGTCGTGGCATTTGCCGCCGCCGGGTGAACGGCAACGATTTTGCCGTTGCAGAGCGCGGTTGCCTCGGCATCGTCAAGGTCGATGCGCGGCAGATCGCCGAGCAGCGAATCAGTCGGCAGCAGCCAGTCTTTGCGCTGTTCGCCGCTCGCGTCCATCCAGGCGTCGAGCGGGCGCGCATCTGCCAGCGCGAAGCCGCCGGTGCGCGTGCGCCGCAGCGACGCGAGATGCCCGGCGGAACCCAGCGCCGCCGCCAGATCCACGGCCAGCGAGCGGATGTAGGTGCCCTTGCTGCACAGCACGTCGATATCGGCGCGCTGCGTCGCCGGATCGAATGCCAGCAACGTGATCGCGTGAATCGTGACCTCGCGTGAGGCGATTTCGACGGCTTGACCAGCCCGCGCGTATTCGTAGGCTGGTTTGCCGGCAATCTTGAGCGCCGAGAACGCCGGCGGTGTCTGCCGGATGCGTCCCCGAAAGCGCGCCAGCGCCACCGCGACGTCGCTGGCCGTCAACACGCGGTCGCTGCGTTGCGTCACTTCGCCTTCGGTGTCGCCGGTCGTGGTGGCCGCCCCGAACTGCACGGTCGCAAGGTAGCCCTTGTCCGAATCGAGCAATCGTTGCGCAAACTTGGTGGCCTCGCCGATGCAGATCGGCAGCAATCCGGTCGCCAGCGGGTCCAGCGTGCCGGTGTGCCCCACCTTGCCGACGCCGAGCGCCCGGAATACGCGCCGCAGGCGCGACACGACCGAGAATGAGGACATGCCCGCAGGCTTGTCGACCAGCGCGACGCCGTGCGGTGTCATGGCGGATTACTGTTTGTCGGGCGCGGCCGGACTATCCGTTGTGTCCGGTGCGTCCGGCGCATCAGACGCAATCACGCGGGCATCGTCGGCACGCGCCTGATCGATCAACGCCGAAAGCCGGGTGCCTTCCTCAAAGGTCTTGTCGTATTCAAAGCGCAATTGCGGCGCCTTGAAGATCGACAACCGCTCGGCGATGCCGTGGCGGAGAAAACCGTTGACGCTGCGGAAGCCGGCGTCCGCCTCCGCCTGGCCGGCATAGCCCGCGTGACACACATAGCGCACCATCGCGTGCGACAGGTCAGACGTCACCTCCACCTGGGTGATGGTGACGCCCTTCACGCGCGGGTCTTTCACTTCGAGCGCGAGCATCTGGGCGAGCTCGCGCTGGATCTGTTCGGACACCCGCAACGCGCGGGGAGAAAAGCCCTGCTTCATATCAACAAGTCCGCGCGTTCGTGAAATCGGCGCGCGCTGAAAAGCCCTGTTTCATGGCACTTACAGCGTGCGCGACACTTCAACGATTTCGTAGATTTCGAGGCGATCGCCTTCCTGGATTTCGTTGTAGTTCTTGAGCGAAAGGCCGCATTCGTAGCCTTCCTTCACTTCCTTCACGTCATCCTTGAAGCGCTTGAGCGAATCGAGCTCGCCGCTCCACACCACCACGTTGTCGCGCAGCAGGCGCACCAACGCACCGCGCTTGACGACACCTTCGAGCACGTAGCAGCCGGCCACGGCGCCGACCTTCGAGATGCGGAACACCTGCCGGATTTCGACCAGGCCCAGCGTGCTTTCCTTCTGCTCGGGCGCGAGCATGCCGGACAGCGCGTTTTTTACGTCATCGACGGCTTCGTAAATGATGTCGTAGTAGCGGATCTGCACGCCCTCGGCCTCGGACAGCTTGCGCGCCGCGGCATCGGCCCGCACGTTGAAGCCGATGACGATGGCCTTCGACGCGACGGCAAGGTTGACGTCGCTCTCGGTGATGGCGCCGACCGCGCTGTGTACCACCTGCACGCGGACTTCGTCAGTCGAGAGCTTGCCCAGCGCATGCGCCAGGCCTTCATACGAACCCTGCACGTCCGATTTGATGATCAAGGGCAGCGATTTCGCCGCCGTCTCGCCCATGTTGGCGAACGCGTTTTCGAGCTTGGCGGCCTGCTGCTTGGCCAGTTTGACGTCACGGAACTTGCCCTGGCGGAACAGCGCGATCTCGCGCGCCTTGCGCTCGTCGCCAAGCACCAGGATGTCGTCACCGGCGGACGGCACGTCCGACAGCCCCTGGATTTCGACCGGAATCGCAGGGCCCGCCGACGTGGTGTTCTTGCCATCCTCGTCGTTCATCGCGCGCACGCGGCCAAACACCGAGCCGGCGAGCACCATGTCACCGCGCTTGAGAGTGCCGCTGGTGACCAGCACCGTTGCCACCGGGCCACGGCCCTTGTCGAGACGCGCTTCGATAACCAGACCGCGCGCCGGCGCGTCGACCGGTGCACGCAGTTCGAGCACCTCGGCCTGCAGCAGGATGGTTTCCAGCAGCGAATCGATACCCTGGCCGGTCAGCGCCGACACCGGAACGAAGATCGCCTCGCCGCCGTACTCTTCGGGCACGACGCCTTCGGTCACCAGCTCCTGCTTGACGCGGTCGGGATTGGCCCCCGGTTTGTCGATCTTGTTGATGGCAACGATCATCGGCACGTTGGCCGCCTTGGCATGCGAGATCGCCTCCTTGGTCTGCGGCATGACGCCGTCGTCGGCCGCCACCACCAGGATCACGATGTCGGTTACCTTGGCGCCGCGCGCACGCATGGCGGTGAACGCCTCGTGGCCCGGCGTGTCGAGGAAGGTGATCACGCCCTTCGGCGTCGTCACGTGGTAGGCACCGATGTGCTGCGTGATGCCGCCGGCTTCGCCACTGGCAACACGCGCGCTGCGGATCTTGTCGAGCAGCGAGGTCTTGCCGTGATCGACGTGGCCCATGATGGTAACCACTGGTGGCCGTACTTCGAGCTTGGCGTCGCTGTCGCCGACGTGTTCGGTCAGTGCGGCATCGGGATCGTCATCCTTGGCGGCGATCGCCGTGCGGCCCATTTCTTCGACCAGGATCATCGCGGTATCGCGGTCCAGCACTTGATTGATGGTGACCATCTGGCCCATCTTCATCATGTTCTTGATGAGCTCCGCGGCCTTGATCGACATCTTGTGCGCGAGTTCGGCGACGGTAATCGTCTCCGGCACCACGATTTCCTTGGGCGTCGCATCGGGCTGCTCGATCATCTGCTGACGACCGCTATCGGCAGACCGCTTGCCGCCGTGGGTTCTGCCGCGGGCGCCGGACTTCCAGCCGTCGGCAGCACCCGCTTCCGGTGCTGCATCGCGACCTTTCATGACTTTCTTGCGCGCGGCGTCTTCCTGCCACGCCGGCGATTTCTTGTCGCCCGACTTGCTGCCGGGACGTGCGCCTCCGGCGGCGGGCGCGTCTTTGGCGCCCGGCTTCGCGGTGGTCGGCTTGGTCGGCCGGTGCAACGTGTTCTCGGTTGACTTCGGTTTCGGCGGCAGCGGCGTCAGATCGACGCGTTCGCCGATCCGCGGCCGCGGCGCTTCGGCCGACGCGGCCGGTGCCGCAGCAGGTGCGGCCGGTGTGGCGACAACTGCCTTGACGGGAGCTTCAGCAACCTTCTCGGCGCTTGCAGCTTTTTCTGTCTTGTCCGCTTTGGCAACGACGCCCTGCGCCACCGCTTCGCCGACGACCGGTGCCGCCCCCGCCTCGGCAGCCGCCTGAATGGCTTCTGTGCCGACCGCAGTAACCGCCGCTGGTGTGCCCTCGGGCGCTGCAACGGTGTCCTTCGATTCTTTCGGCAGCGAACGGGCAGCTTCGCGAGCTTGCTTCTCAAGCTGGCTGCGTTCCTGTGCCTCGCGCAGCGCTGCGTCGCGCGCCGCCTCGGCTTCGCGCGATGCGATCTCATCAGCAGACAGCACCGGCTTGGGCGGTTGCACGGCAGCCGCAGGCGCGGGCACCTCGGCCGCGCGCGTGACCAGCACGCGCTTCTTGCGAACCTCAACCTGCACCGTGCGCGACTTGCCCGACGCGTCGGCCGTGCGCAATTCGGTGGTCGATTTGCGCGTCAATGTAATGCGCTTGCCGGCGCCGTCATCGGCAGCGCCATGCTGCTTGCGCAGGTAGTCAAGCAGCTTTCCCTTGTCGCCTGCCGACAGCGGCGCATCGGCACCGGTGGCGGCGACGCCTGCTGCCGCGAGCTGCTTCAGCAGTGCCGCCGGGCTCAGGTTGAGCTCGGTTGCAAACTCAGTAACAGTGGTCTTGGTGATACTCAAGCGGCCCCCGGTTTCTACTGCGCAGCCGCGAACCAGGATTCGCGGGCACGAGCTATCAGTTGTGTTGCTGCCTTGGCGTCGGAGCGGCTCATCTGCTGGCGCTCTTCATCCGTCAAGTCGGAGAAATCGTTGTCGATCAAGGCACGCGCACGCTCTTCCGGCAGTACGCGAATGGCGCACAATTCATCGGCGGCCAGATCAGCCAGCGCGTCGCGGGTGGTGATGCCGAAGCGCGACAGCTTCATCAGCAGTTCAGTGTCGACACCTTCCAGCGTCTTCAGATCGTCGGCCGCGTTCTCGAGCACTTCTTCCTTGGCAATCTCGTCGGTCAGCGCCGCGTTACGCGCACGGGTACGCAGCTCCTGAACCGTGTCTTCGTCGAAGGCCTCAATCGCCTGCAGCTCGCCAAGCGGCACGTAAGCGACTTCCTCGACGGTCGAGAAGCCTTCGTCGACGAGAATCTGCGCAACTTCTTCGTCGACGTCCAGCTTTTCCATGAAGGCATTGCGCAGCCGGACCGCCTCGGCTTCCGCCTTGTTGGCCGATTGTTCTTCGCTCATCAGATTGAGTTGCCAACCGGTGAGCTCCGACGCCAGCCGCACGTTCTGGCCACCCTTGCCAATCGCGAGCGCCAGATTGTCCTCGTTCACCACGACGTCCATGGCGTGGCGCTCTTCGTCAACCACGATGCTGGTGATCTGCGCCGGCGCCAGGGCGTTGATGACAAACTGCGCAGTGTCCTCGGCGTACAGAATGATGTCGATGCGTTCGCCGGCCAATTCGTTGGTCACCGAGTTGACGCGCGATCCGCGCATGCCGATACAGGTGCCTTGCGGGTCGAGGCGAGGATCGTTCGACTTGACGGCGATCTTGGCACGCAGACCGGGGTCGCGCGCTACTGCCTTGATTTCGATGACGCCTTCTTCGATCTCCGGCACTTCAAGCTCGAAAAGCGCGGCGACGAACTGTGGTGCCGTGCGCGAGAGAATCAGCTGCGGCCCGCGCGCCTGCCGGTCCACCCGCAGCACGTAAGCGCGCACGCGATCGCCAACACGGAAGTTTTCCTTGGAGATCAATTGATCGCGGGGAATGACGCCTTCGACACGACCGGATTCGACAATTACATTGCCGCGGTCAATTCGCCGGACGGTACCGTTGATCAGCTGGTCGTTGCGGGAAAGGAATTCTTCCAGCACCTGCTCGCGCTCGGCATCGCGAACTTTCTGCAGGATGACCTGCTTGGCGGCCTGCGCGCCGATGCGGCCGAACGGGATCGGTTCGAGCGACTCCTCGACGTACTCGCCCATCTGCTTGCTGGTGTCGAATTCGTGCGCTTCACGCAGCATCATCTGATTGTCGGGATCGACGAATTCTTCTTCGGGAACGATCAGCCAGCGCCGGAAAGATTTGTAGTCGCCCGTCTCGCGGTCGATCTCGACTCGCGCCTCGATGCGTTCCTTGTTCAGGCGCTTGGTAGCGGAAGCCAGCGCCTGCTCCAATGCCTGAAAAATGATTTCCTTCGGCACGCTCTTTTCGCGGGCCAGCGCATCGGCAAGAACCAGGATTTCGCGATTCATAGTTTTCTCCAGCTAGTACTGCGGCACAACGCGGGCACGCGCGACATTTGCATAAGGAATTCGATGCGCAATGCCTTCGACATCGACGATCACATGACCGTCGGCGAAGCCCGTGAGCACACCGGAAAGTTTTCTCAACCCGTCAACAGCGGGCGCTATCGTAAGTTTCACTGTTTCGCCGGCGAACCGCTCGAAATGACTTGGCTGTGTCAGGGCGCGATCAATCCCTGGCGACGAAACTTCGAGATGCTCATAAGGCACGTTCGCCGCGATAAGCACATCCTGAATCAGATCGGACGCTTTGGCGCAATCATCCACAGCGATCCGGTCAACGCCGCGGCGACTATCCGGGCGATCGATGAAAACCCGGTACAGTTGACGCGCAGTCACGTGCTCCGCCTCAATGAGCTCGTACCCATTGGCCGTCAGGACTTCAGCGATCAGTGTGTGTGCTTGCGTCGTCACCAAAAAAAAATGGGCCTAAGCCCATTTCCATGAATACACCGGCGAAAAATGCGCATGCGGAAACAGCAAGCGCTTCCCCGCGCGGGGAAGTGGTGGCCAAGGGCGGAATCGAACCACCGACACGCGGATTTTCAATCCGCTGCTCTACCAACTGAGCTACTTGGCCGAATTAGTGATTGTAACAATGTTGTGCAATGCGATGACATTACACATAAACAAACGCCCCACGTATGAGGTGGGGCGTAGGTTGGTGTGGGG
>JAPUER010000036.1 GCA_027492485.1 Betaproteobacteria bacterium | reverse complement strand
CGTGCCCACATTCACGTGCGGCTTCGTACGCTCAAACTTGCCTTTTGCCATGATCTTGTTTCCTTAATTTACTGTTCAAAACGGCCACTACGTTCGGTGGCCATCGGGTTACAAATTAACCTGCCTTGGCCTTGGTAACGGCTTCGGCAACGTTCTTCGGCGCTTCAGAGTAGTGCTTGAATTCCATCGAATACGTCGCGCGACCCTGGGTCGCCGAACGCAACGTGGTGGAGTAGCCGAACATCTCGGACAGCGGAACCTCTGCCTTGATGATCTTGCCGCCGAGCACGTCGTCCATGCCTTGCACCATGCCGCGACGGGACGACAGATCGCCCATCACGGTACCGGCATAGTCTTCCGGTGTTTCGACTTCGACCGCCATCATCGGCTCGAGCAGGACCGGGTTGGCCTTGCGCATGCCGTCCTTGAATGCGATCGAAGCCGCCATCTTGAAGGCGTTTTCGTTCGAGTCCACTTCGTGGTACGAACCGTCGAACAGCGTGACCTTGACGTCCACCACCGGGAAGCCTGCGACCACACCGCTCGTCAGCGTTTCGACGACGCCCTTGTTGACGGCCGGGATGTATTCACGGGGGACCACACCGCCCTTGATGGCATCGACGAATTCGAAGCCTTTGCCTGCCTCGTTCGGTTCCAGCTTGAGCCAGACGTGGCCATACTGACCGCGACCACCCGACTGCTTGACGAACTTGCCTTCGATTTCCGAACCCTTGCGGATCGTTTCGCGGTAGGCCACCTGCGGCTTGCCGACACTGGCCTCGACACCGAATTCGCGCTTCATGCGGTCGACGATGATTTCGAGGTGCAGCTCGCCCATACCGGCGATGATGGTCTGACCCGATTCTTCGTCCGTGCGAACACGGAACGACGGATCTTCCTGCGCCAGACGGCTCAGGGCGATACCCATCTTTTCCTGATCGGCCTTGGTCTTCGGCTCCACCGCCTGCGAGATCACGGGTTCCGGGAACACCATGCGTTCGAGCGTGATGATCGACGACGGGTCACACAGCGTGTCACCGGTCGTTGCTTCCTTGAGGCCGACCGCGGCGGCGATGTCGCCGGCGCGGACTTCCTTGATTTCTTCACGCTCGTTGGCGTGCATCTGCAGCAGGCGGCCGATACGTTCGCGCTTGCCCTTGACCGGGTTGTAAATCGTGTCGCCCGATTGCACCACGCCGGAGTAGACGCGGAAGAAGATCAATTGGCCGACGTAGGGATCAGTCATGATCTTGAACGCGAGCGCCGAGAACTTCTCGTCATCGGCCGCGCGGCGCTCCGCAGGCTTTTCGTCATCGTCAGTGCCCGAGACCGGCGGAATGTCCGTCGGAGCGGGCATGTATTCGATCACGGCGTCAAGCATGGCCTGCACGCCCTTATTCTTGAACGCGGAACCGCAGAACATCGGGACGATTTCGCTGCCGATGGTACGCATGCGGATGCCAGCTTTGATATCGGCTTCGTCAAGATCCCCGGTTTCGAGGTACTTGTTCATCAGCTCTTCGTTGGCTTCGGCCGCGCTCTCGACCATCTTCGAACGCCACTCATCAGCCTTGGCCTGGAGATCGGCCGGAATGTCGCGGGCTTCGTACTTCATGCCCTGCGAAGCCTCGTCCCAGAAGATCGCCTTCATGCGAACGAGGTCGATCACACCCTGGAAGTTTTCTTCCGCGCCGATCGGTACCTGCATCGGCACCGGGTTGGCCTTCAGACGGGCCTTCATCTGGTCGTAGACCTTGAAGAAGTCGGCGCCGGTGCGATCCATCTTGTTGACGAAAGCAAGACGCGGCACCTTGTACTTGTTGGCTTGACGCCAAACCGTTTCCGACTGCGGCTGCACACCACCCACGGCGCAATAAACCATGCAGGCACCATCGAGCACGCGCATCGAGCGTTCGACTTCGATCGTGAAGTCGACGTGCCCCGGGGTGTCGATGATGTTGATGCGATGCTCGGGGAAGTTCTTGTCCATCCCCTTCCAGAAGCAGGTCGTCGCGGCGGACGTAATGGTGATGCCGCGCTCGCGCTCCTGCTCCATCCAGTCCATCGTTGCGGCGCCATCATGCACCTCGCCGATCTTGTGCGAAACGCCCGTATAGAACAGGATGCGCTCGGTAGTCGTGGTCTTGCCTGCGTCGATGTGCGCAGAAATACCAATATTGCGATAGCGTTCGATGGGGGTAGTACGTGGCATAACGGTCACCAAAGTTCGGACGCCGCTTGTGACGGCACCGAGGAGTAAAGACTAGAAACGGAAGTGCGAAAACGCCTTGTTGGCCTCGGCCATGCGATGCACTTCTTCGCGCTTTTTCACGGCGCCGCCGCGGCCTTCCGAGGCCTCCAGCAGTTCATTCGCCAGGCGTGCGCCCATCGATTTTTCACCGCGCTTGCGCGCTGCGTCGCGGATCCAGCGCATCGAGAGCGCGGAACGACGTGAAGGACGAACTTCGACCGGAACCTGGAAGTTGGCGCCGCCGACGCGGCGGCTCTTCACCTCGACCATCGGCTTGGCGTTGCCAAGTGCAGTCGAGAAGACTTCCAGCGGATCCTTGCCGCCCTTCTTGCTGATGATGTCCAGCGCGCCATACACGATGCGTTCCGCAACGGCCTTCTTGCCGGCGGTCATGATGACGTTCATGAACTTGGAAATTTCGACATTGCCAAACTTCGGATCCGGCAGGATGTCGCGTTTGGGTACTTCACGACGGCGGGGCATTTAAACCATCCTAAAAATGAATGAAGCGCCGCGGCTCCCGGGCGCTTGAAACCGGCACAACCGGGCTGAAACTAGGCTTTTTTCGGGGCTTTTGCGCCGTACTTCGAGCGCGATTGCTTGCGGTCTTTGACGCCAGCAGTATCCAGCGAGCCACGAACCATGTGGTAACGCACGCCCGGCAAGTCCTTGACACGACCGCCGCGGATCAGAACCACCGAGTGTTCCTGCAGGTTGTGCCCTTCACCGCCGATGTACGAAATGACCTCGAAACCGTTGGTCAAGCGCACTTTCGCGACTTTACGCAGCGCGGAGTTCGGCTTCTTCGGAGTCGTGGTGTACACGCGGGTACACACGCCGCGCTTCTGCGGGCCTTTTTCGAGCGCCGGGCTCTTGCTCTTGGCAACGACCGGGGTGCGCCCCTGGCGCACGAGCTGATTAATGGTTGGCATATTTAGCCTTGGTTTTTTGTTGAACTTGGCCGCTACTGTTGGCAGCCAAGCTTGGAAAAGACTGCGATTATAGACCGCAGTCGAATTTTTCGTCAATAGAGTGGCCGCTCAAGCGTTCTGGCGGCCACCTCAGTGGCGCGGAATCTCTCCGCCTGAAGGATGAAATCCGTCAGGCGGCGCTTTCGCTGGCCTCCGCTTCATCGCTCGCCTCAGCCAAAGCCGACGTATCGATCAGATCGGCAGCCAGGTTGGCTTTGCGCAAACGGTGGTGCGCCAGGCCGGTACCCGCCGGAATCAGACGGCCAACGATGACGTTTTCTTTCAGCCCGCGCAGATCGTCCTTCTTGCCCATGATTGCCGCTTCCGTCAGCACCCGCGTGGTTTCCTGGAACGATGCGGCGGAAATGAAGGAATCGGTCGACAGCGACGCTTTGGTGATGCCCAGCAGCATGTGTTCGAACTGAGCCGGCGCCTTACCGTCCGTCTTGACGCGATCGTTCTCGGCCAGCAACTCGGCGCGCTCGACTTGTTCACCGGTAATGAATTTGGTGTCGCCCGGCTGGGTGATCGCCACGCGACGCAACATCTGGCGAACGATCACCTCGATGTGCTTGTCGTTGATCTTCACGCCTTGCAGGCGATAGACCTCCTGCACTTCGTCGATCACGTACTTGGTGAGCGCTTCCACACCCAGCAGGCGAAGAATGTCATGCGGATCGGCCGGACCGTCAACGATCGGCTCGCCCTTGTTGACGACCTGACCGTCGATCGCCATGACCGCCTTTTCCTTCGGGATCAGGTATTCATGCGACACACCGTCCATGTCCTTGATGACCAGACGTTGCTTGCCCTTGGTGTCCTTGCCGAACGACACGGTACCCGTCACTTCCGCCAGCATGCCGGCATCTTTCGGTGAACGAGCTTCGAACAGTTCGGCTACGCGCGGCAAGCCGCCCGTAATATCGCGCGTCTTCGACGTCTCCATCGGCATACGCGCCAGCATGTCGCCGGGGGCGACTTCCTGACCGTCCTTCACCAGGATGATGGAGCCAATCTGGAAGGTAATCGTCAGCGCCGTATCCGAGCCGGCCGGCTTGATTTCGTTGCCCTTGGCATCAACCAGTTTCAGCTGCGGGCGCACGCCTTTGGACTGCGAGCCGGCGCGGCGCTTGGCGTCGATCACCACGAGGGTCGAGATGCCCGTCACGTCGTCGGTCTGTTTGGCAACCGTAACGCCTTCCTGGACATTTTCGAATTTCACGCGTCCCTGGAACTCGGTCAGGATCGGGCGCGATGTTGCATCCCACTCCGCAAGAACCTGGCCGGCCTTCACCGTCTTGCCGTCGTCAACCAGCAACTTCGCGCCGTAAGGCACCTTGTGACGCTCGCGCTCGCGGTTGCCGTCAGAGATGACTACCTCAGCCGAGCGCGCAATGACGATCTTGTCGCCAGCGGCGTTCTTGACGTAGCGCATCGCGCCCGCGAAGTTCGCGGTACCGGCGGACTTCGTTTCGACCGTGCTCGCCGCGGCTGTACGCGACGCAGCGCCGCCGATGTGGAAGGTGCGCATCGTGAGCTGAGTGCCCGGCTCGCCAATCGACTGCGCGGCGATCACGCCGACGGCCTCACCGGCATTGACCAATTGGCCGCGGCCGAGGTCGCGACCGTAGCACTTCGCGCACAGGCCATAGCGGGTGGCACAGGTAAGCGGTGAGCGGGTCTTCACTTCGTCGATGCCAAGGCTCTCGACGAGATCGACGTCGTCCTCCGCGAGCAGCGTGCCGTTGGCAATGATGACCTTGCCGGTTTCCGGATGCACGACATCTGCAACCACGGTGCGGCCAAGAATTCGGTCGCGCAGCGATTCGATGACTTCGCCACCGGAGACAACGGCCTTCATGACGAGGCCTTCGGTCGTCCCGCAGTCGTCCTCGGTGACAACAAGATCCTGCGTAACGTCGACCAGACGGCGCGTCAGGTAACCCGAGTTGGCGGTCTTGAGCGCCGTGTCAGCCAGGCCCTTGCGGGCACCGTGCGTCGAGATGAAGTACTGAAGCACGTTCAGTCCTTCGCGGAAGTTCGCGGTGATCGGCGTCTCGATGATCGAGCCGTCCGGCTTCGCCATCAGGCCGCGCATGCCGGCGAGCTGGCGAATCTGGGCCGCCGAACCACGCGCGCCAGAGTCCGCCATCATGAAGATCGAATTGAACGAGTCCTGGCGAACCTGCTTGCCTTCACGGTCTGTGACCATTTGCGAGCCAAGCTGCGCCATCATGGCACGGGCGATTTCGTCGCCAGCAGCGCCCCAGATGTCGACGACTTTGTTATAGCGTTCGCCCGAGGTCACAAGCCCCGATGCGTACTGCTGCTGGATCTCCTTCACCTGCGCTTCGGCGTTCGCGATGATGCCGTGCTTCTCATTGGGCACCAGCATGTCGTCGGCCGCAAACGAGAAACCGGCACGAGTCGCGAGACGGAAACCCGACTGCATCAGCTTGTCGGCGAACACGACGGTGGCGCGCAAGCCGCAGCGCCGGAAGCTGGCATTGATGAGCTTCGAAATTTCCTTCTTCTTCAACGGTTTGTTAATCACCGAGAATGGCAGCCCTTCGGGCAGGATGTCCGACAGCAGCGCGCGACCAACGGTTGTATCTTCGCGTTTGATCTGGTCGATCTTCTCGCCGTTCGGGCCAAAAGTCACCTGGCGAATGCGCACCTTTACCTTGGCGTGCAATTCGACCATGCGCGTTTCATAGGCTCGCGAAACTTCGAGTACATCGGCGAATACCATGCCCTCGCCGCGTGCGTTGATCTTCTCGCGAGTGGCGTAGTAAAGCCCCAGCACGATGTCCTGCGACGGCACGATACAGGGGTCGCCGTTGGACGGCAGCAGCACGTTGTTCGACGCCAGCATCAGCGTGCGGGCTTCGGCCTGCGCCTCAAGCGACAACGGCACATGGACCGCCATCTGGTCGCCGTCGAAGTCGGCGTTGAACGCGGTACAGACGAGCGGGTGCAACTGGATCGCCTTGCCTTCGATCAGTACCGGCTCGAACGCCTGAATGCCCAGGCGATGCAAGGTCGGCGCGCGGTTCAGCAGCACCGGATGCTCGCGGATCACTTCCTCGAGCAAATCCCAAACCAGCGGCTCTTCGCTTTCGACGCGACGCTTGGCTTCCTTGATCGTCTTCGCTTCGCCCATCTGTTCCAGGCGATTGAAGATGAACGGCTTGAACAGTTCCAGCGCCATCTTCTTCGGCAAACCGCACTGATGCAGTTTGAGCTGCGGGCCGACCACGATCACCGAACGGCCCGAGTAGTCGACGCGCTTGCCGAGCAGATTCTGACGGAAGCGGCCCGACTTGCCCTTGATCATGTCGGCGAGCGACTTGAGCGGACGCTTGTTGGCACCGGTCATGGCCTTGCCGCGACGGCCATTGTCGAGCAGCGAATCAACCGACTCCTGCAGCATGCGCTTTTCGTTGCGCACGATAATGTCCGGCGCCTTCAGTTCGAGCAGACGCTTCAGGCGGTTGTTGCGGTTGATGACGCGACGGTACAGATCGTTGAGATCCGACGTGGCGAAACGGCCGCCATCCAGCGGCACCAGCGGGCGCAGTTCGGGCGGCAGCACCGGCAGCACTTCGAGCACCATCCAGTCGGGTTTGATACCGGACTTCTGGAAAGCTTCGAGCACCTTGAGGCGTTTCGAGATTTTCTTGATCTTCGCTTCGGACGAGGTCGCGCCGAGCTCGGTGCGCAGGCGCTCCGCGTCTTCCGCGACGTGGATCGACGACAGCAGTTCGCGAACGGCTTCGGCACCCATCAGCGCCTTGAAGTCGTCGCCGAATTCCTCGGTCTTCGCGATGTAGTCATCCTCGGTAAGCAATTGGCCGCGTTGCAGCGGCGTCAGGCCCGGATCGACCACCACGAAGGCTTCGAAGTACAGCACGCGCTCGATGTCGCGCAGCGTCATGTCGAGCACCATGCCGAGGCGGCTCGGCAGCGACTTCAGGAACCAGATGTGAGCGACCGGCGAGGCGAGCTCGATGTGGCCCATGCGCTCGCGACGCACCTTGGTCAGCGTGACTTCGACGCCACACTTTTCGCAGATGACGCCGCGATGCTTCAGGCGCTTGTACTTGCCGCAAAGGCATTCGTAGTCCTTGATCGGCCCGAAGATTTTGGCGCAGAACAAGCCGTCGCGTTCAGGCTTGAAGGTACGGTAGTTGATCGTTTCCGGCTTCTTGACTTCGCCGAACGACCACGAGCGAATGCGCTCGGGCGAGGCGAGGCCGATCTTGATCGCGTCGAACTCCTCGTTCGGGGTCGTCTGTTTGAACAGGTCCAGCAGTGCGTTCATGGATATCCCTTTGACTTCCGAATGTGCCCGACTTATTTGCGCTCAAGGTCGACATCGATGCCGAGCGACCTGATTTCCTTGACCAGCACGTTGAACGATTCCGGCATACCGGCCTCGATCTTGTGCTCGCCCTTGACGATGTTTTCGTAGACCTTGGTGCGCCCCGTCACGTCGTCGGACTTGACGGTCAGCATCTCCTGCAGTGTGTAGGCCGCGCCATACGCCTCGAGTGCCCACACTTCCATTTCGCCGAAACGCTGGCCGCCGAACTGGGCCTTGCCGCCCAGCGGTTGTTGCGTGACGAGGCTATACGGCCCGGTCGAACGGGCGTGCATCTTGTCATCGACCAGATGGTGCAGCTTCAGAACGTGCATGTAACCCACGGTCACCGGACGATCAAAGGCTTCACCGGTACGACCGTCGTACAGCGTGATCTGACCGGACGCCGGCAGGCCCGCCAGCTTCAGCATGCTCTTGATCTCACCCTCAGTGGCGCCGTCGAACACCGGTGTCGCGAACGGGACGCCATGACGAAGGTTTTCAGCCAGTTCCTGCACTTCGCTGTCGCTGAACGCATCGACCGGTTGTTTGGTTCCGACGTCGTGATAGATGCCTTCGACGAAGCCACGAATCTCCTTGACGTTCGCCTGCTGGCGCAGCATGGCGTCGATCTTGTTGCCGACTCCGCGTGCAGCCCAGCCCAGATGGACTTCCAGAATCTGGCCCACGTTCATCCGTGACGGCACGCCCAGCGGGTTGAGCACGACATCCACTGTCGTGCCGTCTTCCATGTGCGGCATGTCTTCGACCGGCACGATCTTCGACACCACGCCCTTGTTGCCGTGGCGACCGGCCATCTTGTCACCAGGCTGCAAACGACGCTTGACGGCGACGTAGACCTTCACCATCTTCAGCACGCCGGCTGGCAACTCGTCGCCCTGGGTCAGTTTGCGTTTTTTCTGCTCGAAGGCGGCGTCGAAGTTGTGGCGCGTCGCAGTCAGGCTGTCGCGCACGCCTTCGAGTTGACGGGCAACGTCATCGTCCGCCATGCGGAGGTCGAACCAATCGTAACGCCCGAGCGAAGCCAGGTACTCCTTGTCAAGCTTGGTGCCTTTCGCCAGCTTCTTTGGGCCGCCACTGGCGACCTTGCCGATCAGCATGCGCTCGAGCCGTTCAAACGCATCGTTCTCAACGATGCGCAACTGGTCGGCGAGATCCTTCTTGTAGCCGCGCAACTCTTCGTCGATGATGAGCTGGGCACGCTTGTCGCGCTCGATGCCCTCGCGGGTAAACACTTTGACGTCAATCACAGTGCCGGCGATACCCGATTGCACACGCAGTGACGTGTCTTTCACATCGCTGGCCTTCTCACCGAAGATGGCGCGGAGCAGCTTTTCTTCCGGCGTCAGCGTCGTTTCGCCTTTCGGGGTGACTTTGCCGACGAGCACGTCGCCGGCTTCCACTTCAGCGCCGATGTAGACGATGCCCGACTCGTCTAGGCGCGTAAGCTGCGCTTCGCCCAGGCTGGAGATATCGCGAGTGATTTCTTCAGGGCCGAGCTTGGTGTCGCGGGCGACCACGGTCAATTCCTCGATGTGGATCGAGGTATAGCGGTCCTGCGCAACGACGCGCTCGGAGATGAGAATCGAGTCTTCGTAGTTGTAGCCGTTCCAGGGCATGAAGGCGACCAGCATGTTCTGACCGAGCGCCAGTTCACCCTTGTCGGTCGAAGCCCCGTCGGCGATCACGTCGCCCTTGCCAATCTTGTCGCCAATCTTCACCAGCGGCCGCTGGTTGATATTAGTGTTCTGGTTGGAGCGGGTGTACTTGACCAGGTTGTAGATGTCCACGCCAACGTCGCCGGCAGCCGCTTCCGCATCGTTGACGCGAATCACGACGCGTGACGCGTCGACATAGTCGACCTTGCCGCCACGACGGGCAGTAACTACCGTGCCAGAGTCGATCGCCGCCGTGCGTTCCACACCGGTGCCGACGAACGGCTTTTCCGGACGCAGGCAGGGAACCGCCTGACGTTGCATGTTGGAACCCATCAGCGCGCGGTTGGCATCATCGTGCTCAAGGAACGGGATGAGCGATGCCGCCACCGACACAATCTGCGACGGCGCAACGTCCATGTAGGTGACTTCGGACGGCGGCATCAGGGTCGACTCGCCCTTGATCCGGCAGGCGACGAATTCACCGGTCAGATGACCACTCGCATCAAGCGGTGCGTTCGCCTGCGCGATCACATAGTTGCTCTCTTCGATCGCGGAGAGGTAGGCGATCTCGTCAGTCACCTTGCTGTCGACCACTTTGCGATACGGCGTCTCGATGAAGCCGTAGTCGTTCACGCGCGCGAACAGGGCCAGTGAGTTGATCAGGCCAATGTTCGGGCCTTCCGGCGTTTCGATCGGACAGACGCGGCCGTAGTGTGTCGGATGCACGTCGCGCACTTCAAAGCCGGCACGCTCGCGCGTCAGACCGCCAGGGCCCAGCGCCGATACACGGCGCTTGTGTGTAATCTCCGACAGCGGGTTGGTCTGATCCATGAACTGCGACAGCTGGCTGGATCCGAAGAACTCCTTGATCGCGGCCGAAATCGGTTTCGCGTTGATCAAGTCGTGCGGCATCAAGTTTTCGCTCTCGGCCTGACCGAGGCGTTCCTTTACCGCGCGTTCGACGCGGGCAAGGCCGCTGCGAAACTGGTTCTCGGCCAGTTCGCCGACGCTGCGCACGCGGCGATTGCCGAGATGGTCGATGTCGTCAACCTGCCCACGACCGTTGCGCAAATCGCAAATGATCTTGACGGTATCGAGGATGTCGGCGTGCGTGAGCACCATCGGGCCTTCGATCGTATCGCGACCAACGCGCCGGTTGAACTTCATGCGACCGACGCGCGACAAATCGTAGGTATCCTCATTGAAGAACAGGCGCTGGAAAAGCGCCTCCACCGCTTCTGCTGTCGGCGGCTCACCGGGACGCATCATGCGGTAGATAGCAACACGCGCCGTCGTCTTGTCCGGCACGTCGTCCGTCTTGAGCGTCATCGAAATCCACGGGCCTTCATCCAGCTCGTTGATGTAGAGCGTGCGGATATGGTCAACGCCGGCTTCGATCAGTTTCTTCAACGATTCTTCGGTAAGCTCTTCATTTGCTTTGACGAGAACTTCGCCGGTTTCCTTGTCGATGACATTGGCAGCGACGATGCGGCCCAGCACCTCCTCGGTGGGCAGCCCCAGACGCTCGACCTTCGCGTTCTGCAGGTCGCGCACATGTTTCGCAGTGACGCGCTTGTCTTTGGCAACCACGATGGTGCCGTCCGACGCCGTGATATCGAAGCGCGCGACTTCCCCCTTCAGGCGTTCCGGCACAAACGCCAGCTCGTTGCCCTTTGGCGTGAAGTAGATGTCGTCGAACTTGAAATAGCGTGCAAGGATCTCCTCGTCGGACAGTCCCAGCGCCTTGAGCAAAATCGTGACCGGCATCTTGCGGCGACGATCGATACGGAAGTAGAGATAGTCTTTCGGATCGAACTCGAAGTCCAGCCAGGAACCGCGATACGGAATGACGCGCGCCGAGAACAGCAGCTTGCCGGAGCTATGGGTCTTGCCCTTGTCATGTTCGAAGAACACGCCAGGCGAGCGGTGCAGCTGCGAAACGATCACGCGCTCGGTGCCGTTGATGACGAACGAACCGTTTTCCGTCATGAGCGGAATTTCGCCCATGTAGACCTCGGACTCCTTGACTTCCTTGACCGTGTCTTTTGCGGCTTCGCGATCGTAAATGATCAAACGAACCTTGGCGCGCACCGGCGCGGCAAAGGTCAGGCCGCGTTGCTGGCATTCGACGACGTCGAACGGCGGCGTGCCCAGCGTGTAGTGAACGTATTCGAGTTTCGCGAAGCCGTTGTGGCTTGCAATCGGAAAGATCGACGTAAATGCGGATTCAAGGCCGACGTTCTTGCGATCCTGCGTCTTGACGCCCACTTGCAAAAAGTCGTTGTAGGAGACAAGCTGGGTTTCGAGCAGGTAGGGCACCGGCAGGACCGGGGCGCGCGAACCGAAGCTCTTGCGGATGCGTTTCTTTTCGGCAAAGGCGTACGTCATGTGTTCCTCAACTGTGGAAGCGGGAATCGCGACCAGGCAAAGCTTGATAGGGGCTAAGGGTGGTTGCGGGAGCTGGAGAGGGCTCTCGGGTGAACGCTCGACGCGTACGCGAGCGGATCAGGCGACAGCAGTCTCTAGAAACGGCGAAGGGCCGGAGAGGCTTTGCAGCCTCACCAGCCCTCGGCACCGGTCCGAAATTACTTGATTTCGGCCTTGGCACCAGCGTCTTCGAGCTTCTTCTTGGCGGCTTCGGCATCGGCCTTCGGCATCGCTTCCTTGACCGTCTTCGGTGCGCCGTCGACGAGGTCCTTGGCTTCCTTGAGGCCCAGGCCCGTGATTTCGCGGACCGCCTTGATCACGCCTACCTTGTTGGCGCCGGTTTCCTTGAGCACGACGTCGAACTCGGTCTTCTCTTCGGCGGCCGGGGCGGCAGCACCGCCAGCACCACCGGCAGCCGGAGCAGCCATCGCAGCGGCGGATACGCCAAATTTCTCTTCGATAGCCTTGACCAGGTCGTTGAGGTCCATCACCGACATGGTGTCGAGTGCAGCGAGGAAGTCGTCTTTATTGAATGCCATGATTGGCTCCTGAAACTTTGAATATTGAGGTATGGGTTAGGCCGCGGCAGCTTCTGCAGCGGGCGCTTCTTTCTTTTCGGCCACGGCGGCGAGCACACGCGCGAAACGGGCGACCGGCGAGTTCAGTAAACCAGCCAGTTGTGCCAGCAGTACCGGCTTGCCCGGGATCGAGGCGAGCGATGCGACGCCGGCCTTGTCGAGCAATTTGCCATCGAATGCGCCAGCCTTGACGACCAGTTTGTCGTTGGTCTTGGCGAACTCGCTGACCACCTTGGCGGCGGCAATGGCGTCCACGGAAAAACCGTAAATCAGCGGCCCGGACATTTCGCCCGCTACCACCTCAAACGGCGTACCAGCTACGGCGCGGCGTGCGAGCGTGTTTTTCAACACATGCAGGTAAACACCCTGCTCACGCGCGCTCTTGCGCAGCTTGGTCATTTCCGCAACCTTGGTGCCGCGATATTCGGCCACGACGAGTGTCTGCGCGTTGACAACCTGCGCTTTGACTTCGTCGATGACCGCGGCCTTTTCAGTGCGATTCAGACTCAAGTTAATCTCCTGTATACCCATGCCGGCATTGCGCCGTCACGGGCGGGTTTCAGCGACCTTGCCGCACCCAAATCCCTGCGTTGCGTCCATCGTCTCCTGCGACCTATCGACTCAACACACAAATCTCGTACAGCGGGACCGCCATCTGCGTTGGCCAGAACGTTTCCGGAGATTCGTCCCGATTAAGCGGTGCGTCGCAAGAAAGAACGACGCACCCCGCCAACGGTCTTGGATAGCTCGCTGACCTGCCAGGCGGCAGAGTCTCAGCGACCCACCAATCGTTTGGCCGCGCTACTGCGCAGCCTGCGCGCCCACGGCGAAGGCACCGGTGTCGACGCGGACACCGGAACCCATCGTGCTGGACACGCTGACTTTCTTCAAATACACGCCCTTCGACGAGGCCGGTTTGGCCTTCTGCAGCGCTTCCATCAGCGCGCGCAGATTCGTCTCCAGAGCCGGCACTTCGAACGAGGCGCGACCGATCGTGGCGTGCACGATACCGGCCTTGTCGGTGCGGTACTGCACCTGACCCGCCTTGGCGTTCTTCACGGCGCCAGCGACGTCGGCACTCACGGTGCCGACCTTCGGGTTCGGCATCAGGCCACGCGGGCCGAGCACTTGACCGAGGGTACCGACCACGCGCATCGCATCCGGCGAGGCGATCACGACGTCGAACTCCATGAAGCCGCCCTTGACGCGCTCGGCGAGGTCGTCGAAGCCGACGACATCGGCGCCGGCAGCCTTGGCTTCGTCAGCCTTGGCGCCTTGCGCAAATACGGCCACACGGACGGTCTTGCCGGTACCGGCTGGCATGACCACCGAACCACGAACCGTCTGGTCCGACTTCTTGGCGTCGATGCCGAGGTTGACCGCGACGTCGATCGATTCATTGAACTTGGCGGTGGCAGTGGATTTCGCCAGCGCGAGCGCGTCGGCTACGGCGTAGAACTTGTTGCGATCGACCTTGCCTTCGAGGGCCTTCGCACGCTTCGAGAGTTTTGCCATGATTACTTCACTCCTTCGACGGTGATGCCCATCGAGCGGGCGCTGCCGGCGATGGTGCGAACCGCGGCATCCATGTCGGCGGCCGTCAGGTTCGGCATCTTGACCTTGGCGATGGCTTCAGCCTGGGCGCGGGTCAGTTTGCCAACCTTGTCGGTATGCGGCTTGGCCGAACCCTTTTGCACCTTCGATTCCTTCTTGATCAGATAGGTCGCCGGCGGCGTACCCATGATGAAGGTAAAGCTCTTGTCGGCGAACGCGGTGATGGTCACCGGGATCGGCATGCCGGGCTCCATGCCCTGGGTCTGCGCGTTGAACGCCTTGCAGAACTCCATGATGTTGAGACCGCGCTGACCGAGCGCCGGGCCGATCGGGGGCGACGGATTCGCCTTTCCCGCCGGGACTTGCAGCTTGATAAAGCCGACTATTTTCTTTGCCATGATGGCTCCTGGTTTTGGGTGATTGCGAACGCCGGCTGGTTACGACGCTCTCCCCGTTAAAAACGACCGGCGACCACGTCGCCAGTCACTTCAAAACTATGCTTTTTCGACTTGCCCGAAGTCGAGCTCGACCGGTGTGGAGCGGCCAAAAATCATGACCGAGACATGCAACTTCGACTTTTCGTAGTGCACGTCTTCCACGTTGCCCATGAAGTCGGTGAACGGGCCATCCTTGACGCGCACCGCCTCACCCACTTCAAACAGAACCTTAGGCTTCGGTTTCTCGCCGCCCGTCTGCACCTGGTTGAGGATGTTGTCGACTTCCTTCTGCGAAATCGGGGCCGGGCGCGTTGCCGTGCCACCGATGAAGCCGGTGACCTTGGGCGTGCTCTTGACGAGGTGCCAGCTCTCGTCGGTCATGTCCATCTCGACCAGCACATAGCCGGGAAAGAACTTGCGCTCGGAGGTTGACTTCTGCCCGTTCTTGATCTCGACCACTTCTTCAACGGGCACCAGCACCTGACCGAACTGGTCGGCCACTTCGGACCGCGCGATACGTTCGACCAGCGCCTTCTGCACGCTCTTTTCGAAGCCGGAAAAAGCGTGCACGACATACCAACGCTTGGGCTTGGCGTTCACGGCATCGACAGTCGCTGCGTTTTCCATGTGATTCCTGGGTGATGGTTGCGCGAGGCGATCAGCCCCGCTTGGTCAACCACTGAATGATGTAGCCGATGGAGGTGTCAACCGCGAACAGGAAGATCGCCATCACCACGGCAAAGGCAAATACGATCAACGTCATTTGCACGGTTTCCTTGCGGGTCGGCCACGCGACCTTCTTGCCTTCGTCGATCGACTCGCGGGCGAACTGCACGAAGTCCTTGCCCGGCGCCGAGGCGTAGGCAACGCCCGCACCCGCCAGCAAGCCGGCGAGCACCATCAGCATGCGCAACGCCATCGCCGATTCTGCGAAGTGATAGAAGCCGTACACGCCTGCCGCGACGCAAACGCCGGCAGCGAGGAAGATGGCCCAGTTTTTAGTCGTTTCGCTCATGCCTGATGACTAGCCTGTTCACGAGTACCACCGAAGGTGGCAGGGGCGGAGGGAATCGAACCCCCATCGACGGTTTTGGAAACCGTAGCTTTACCACTAAGCTACGCCCCTAAAAACAGTGACGCGGCGCCCGGCGCCGCGCTGGTGTTACTTGATAATTTTGGACACGACGCCGGCGCCGACGGTACGACCGCCTTCACG
>JAPUER010000035.1 GCA_027492485.1 Betaproteobacteria bacterium | reverse complement strand
CGCTTCGAGCGGCTCACAACCTAAAGCCCCCGGCTTTGCCGGGGGATACTTACCACTCGGGGCTCGCTTGCGAGCATGCGAACCGCGCGCAGGCGGCAACTTTACGCCGGTACGATTGCCTTGCACTTTACCCAATGAACGAAATGAGACGTACGCCATTGGCAATGACATTCGGTCCGATGCATTGGCATTGGATGAGTGGGCTTGCCTGTGCCGTCGCCCTCATCGTGGCGCCTCAATGTACCGCTTCGGAAGTCTCTGCGCCGAGTGTTCAGGTTACCGAGCTACTGCCCGATGGTTGTGTCGTTGAAAAACATCTCGCGCAAGCTGACTTGGGGGATGGGTATGCGGATTTTCAGACTGGTACCCGTCGCACAGTCGGGTTGTTCCTGCCGTCGCTGAAACTACGCGGCGCAGTCAAGTGCACGGCGGCGATGCCTGGGTGGGAGATTGGTTTTGCGCAGTTCGTGTTATCTCGCCGGGAAAGTACCGAGTACAGTAGCGGCACTACAACGGCGGCCGTCGCTGGTCCGCTGCCGGATGCGAACGACTCGGCGACGGGTGATTTCAAGGCAATCAGCGCCAGAAAGTCCGTTGCGAGTGGCCTGACCACTTCCGCCGAATACGGCGACCAGCCCCGCTTGTTAGTCACATGGGATGGAAAACATGAAAGAGAAGGCACGACCCAGATCTTTCAGCACATAAGTCGCTTTCGGGCATCCAACTACTTCGTGTTGTTCAATGAATCGTTGCGGACGATCGTAATTCTCCGAAAAATTGTCTGGGAGTCAGGCATGCTTGCATCTTGCAACACCCTTGCGCAAGTGTGTGCCTTTTCTGTACTAACACGTCCGGCAGTGACAGTCGAGCCCGCACTCAGGAACGATTTCCCGGTGGCGGCATTTTTCGGGACGCCCGCAAACAAGGTACAGATGAAGGAATCATGGCGCCCAAAACCATAGCGAAGGGTATGCATCTTGCGCCGTACGGTGCCAGCTATTGACTGGTGTGTTCACGGCCGAGGCGCGGCCAGATTGCCATGTCGGCGCAATCACGGCAATTGTCGAGCGACGCATTGTGCTGAATTGTCAACCGTCCCGCCTGTCCGATAACGGACAGGCACGTTGTCTGAAAACGGACGCCGAAACGGCACAAAACGGACACCACGAAGGAGCGCATTGCCTCTAGATTGCGTCTGCACGCAATTTGCGGCGAGTCCTGAAACAGTTGATGAAAGCTCTACACCCCGACAAGACCGAACAAGTGCGCGGCGACATCGGTCGCGGCTCGTGTGCGGCAACCAACGGTCGGCGGCAGTTCGGCACAAATGTTCAGCGGATGGCACACCCGGTTCAACCGATTCCGCTGATGCGTCGGATGCGACACGTTTATTCCACCAGTATCCGTCACGCCGAACGTGAATGCGGAGACCGGTGACAGAGGATGCCACTTCGACGTCGTAGCCCCAGCTTTTATGCTAATAGGCTTGCGCCAGACGGCCCCGGTCTCGATGACTTCAATGTATTCAACGATCAACGTAGGACTGTCTGACGAGGTTGGACATCCACTTGGGCGAGCTTGGCTGCACTCGACAAAGCAGCCGATTTCAAGAGGACACGATATGTGTCAATTGCATCAAATGGAGTGGGGTATCGTCGGTGGTGGTGGCAGTGAAGACGACGAGCAGGGCGGGTACCCAGGGTATTACGGAAGCCCCGGCAACGGGGGGGGGTGGACTACGGTAATGAAGGTCATGGCCGTGAACAAGGCGAAACACTGTCCCAGACAGACGCGGAGAACTTAGTGGACATAATCGACTTCGCGTTGGGTTTGCGCCGGAGGTAAGTAAGTTCAAAAAATGACCGCCGTTCGCGGAGAATCATGCGAACCACGGTCAAGAGCGTGGAATGCCATGCGTACTAATTCAGCCGTTCGATTCCTGCTAGCCGCCACATTGGCGGGCCTCCATTCTCAATTCGCCGCGGCGATCGCTGGCAGCGCGTTGCTTCGCGGCAACGATTTAGTAGTAGTGGGATGGCTTAGCCCAGAAGTCGTTGCGGATGCACGCCAAAAACTGTCTGAACCTCACTTCCGAGGAAGTGTAGTGTTCGAACATTGCCTCGGCGGAACACTTGGTGCCGCCGTTGATATGGCCGAGCTGATAAGAGCACGTGGATTTGCAACTGTCGCTCGCAGGCAATGTTCATCGGCGTGTGCAATCGCTTTTCTCGCGGGTCGACATCGCAGTGTCGACGCCCGCGAAGAGCCGGTCATCATCGCATTGCACAACGCACGAACGCCTAAGGGGGAAGCGACCAGCAAGCCGGATCTTGTGTTGAAGTACTTGGACAAGTACACGTCTGGGAAACTCGCGGAACCGTATCGAACAATGGTTAGAAACGCCGCTTCACGAACCAGCGGCCTCTTCGTCATTTTCTTTGGTGGCCGACGCGGCGACGCCGATGAAGAAGTCCGGGAATGCCCTGATGCTTCTGCTGGCGACATCTCAGCTTGTCGTCGACTGTCAGGAGTGACCGCGCGCGAACTGGGGATCGTTGACAACTAGCCACGGACTCGCCTGCCCGCGACGGAGGGGACGGCAAGACCACCAATCTCGGCGCGGTAGCCGGCGATTCCTGATGAACGCGCAGTGCGGCTTCATGAACCAACTCGACTGTCCGATAGCGGACGAGCGGGTTGTCTGAAAACAGACGCTGAAACGGCACAAAACGGACACCACGAGGGAGCGCATTGCCTCTAGATTTCGTCTGCACGCATTTTGCGGCGAATCAGGAAATCCAGTCCCGCCCCCATGTCCCCCCTCTTTCGTCCCGAAGCACTTGCCGCGCGCCAGACGCAGAGGCTGGGCAGCGTGCGGCTCACGCAGCCGATCGGCTACGGACTGACCGCCGGGGTTGGTCTGACAGTCGCGGTCGGCACCGAGCTGCCTGTGACTTTTGGCTCCTACACTCGTTGCGCTGCGGCGTCGGTGCGTTCGGTGCCGGAATCGGTGGCGATGGCGGTGCAAGCCGCGACGTACATGCCAGACAGAGCGATACGTCCGCAAGCCGCGGCCGCTTGCGCCGTCGCGCGTGACTGGCTCCATTCGTACTGATGTAAGACAGATCACTTTACGACGGTCGCCTCACCCGTCACCTTTGCGAGGCAATTCAAGGAGGTACAGAAAATGCGAGCAATGCAAATTGCGGAGTACGGCTCGGTTAGCGGCGGCATGATCGGGGCGCCATCAGGCAGCTTCCTTTGCGAGGTTGGTCAGACTGGAATGGGCGACAACGGCAGCTACGGCGGATACTCCCAAGGCTTTGACGATGGGTCATCGATTACCTTTGATGGAAACGGCAACGTGCTGGGTTGTACCGATCCGGCGGGCAACTGGCTCACGCCAGATGACATTCGGAATGACACAAACTTCGCTCTCGGGCGAATGACAAATTTCGAGGCCGAGCAATTCATCGAGACCATGGATGCGTTGATGGGGTTGAGGTTTGGCGGCAAGTGACGAACCCAAATTACCAGTATCGCTTTTAAAGATTGATGTGAATCGGTGACGACCTCAGGACGTTGACCACCTTCCAAAGCTCAAGTAGTCATGGCAACATCCGTCGTCAACGACATACTTCGTAGTCGACCTTATTGCTGTGGCAAAAACGCAACGCGTCAAGGCCCCGGCTAGCGGTCACAGATTGATGGGGTTGCGAGGATTGGAGTCCGGCGGTTCGGGTCAACTGGTGGATCAGATGCTAATTGCCTCGACCGGCAAATAGTATGAATTCACTGGCTACTTTGCGAAGCAACGTTGTGCTAAACGTTGATAGTATTTGTTGGCCGAATCAATAGTGATTTTGCTCCCCGAGACAGACAGGAGATGTTTGCTTGCACAATCGAACCTTGCGCCAGGTGGCGGTAGCCGTTCTGCTTCTCTCAGCAGTGGCGATGAGCGCCACTGCCGCCGAACAAGACAGCCCGGTTCGCGTTCACATTGGCACGCATGGTGACGTCGTTGTTAGCGGGCGAATAACCACAGAAACCGTGCTAAGGGTGAAACGACTGCTCGCGTCATCGCCGAGCAGCGTGAAGAGGCTCGTGTTCGATCACTGCCTTGGTGGCACGATGGGGCCCTCTACGGACTTGGCACGCGTTGTACGACAGCATCGACTAGAGACTGTCGCGCGTCGTCAGTGCAGTTCTGGATGTGCATTGGCATTTCTCGCGGGCGCGACCAAGTCGGTTGACACTACTTCTGATCCCGTACTAATCGGGTTACACATGCCATACTCGTTCGATGGGGCAGCTACAGAAAACCCCGCATTCTTCCTCCGCATGCTCGACGTGTTCACTTCCCGCAAACTAAGAGGCAAGCATCGGGACTTGGTAATGCAAACCGGTTCGGCAACTACCGGACTTTTTTTCGTCTTTCGCCAAGACGGGAGTGCCGCCTCCTTTGAAGATCATGTGCGGTTTTGTACAAACGAATCTAAGCTTGACATCATGGCGTGCGACCTGATTGTCGGCGCTGATGCTGTCACGCTTGGAATTATTGATCGGCGCTATTAGATGGTGTAGCGGTAAGGGGCCAAGCGATAAGGCGTCAGGCTCCCATGTCGCTCAGGACAAACGGGGGTTTTGTCGCGAACTTGGGAAAGCTCAATAGCGGGGCGCATTGAGCCTGCTTACTTCCCTGTGTTGTCCGCATGATTGCAATCAAGATACGCTGGCTTACTGCGCCTGCGTTCGTTATCGCGATGTTTACTGCGTGTAGCGCGCTCATGCACGTGGGACAAATTTATTGGTGCTGGAGTTCAGGTTGCACGGTGTCCGCACGGACAATGACCGCGACTTCTTTGATCGAAATAGTCGAAAAGACCGTTCTCGCGGTCGCCGTTGAGGAAGTAATATTTCGTTGGTTCGTTCTACGGAAAATTCTCATTGAACGAATCGGCTCCCGCGAAACGCTGGCAGTTATAGCCTCCGCGCTGCTCTTTGCCGCTTACCATATCCCATTGCTGATTCAGCTCCACGTTTCGACGTTTGCATGGGGCGTCTACTTGAGTCAGTTAATCGCGCTCGGGGTAGTGTTAGCAAATGTTTACGTTCGTTCGAACGTTCTACTGCTACCGATGGTTGTTCATTCGCTGTGGAACGCGTTGACGCTAGTTTCGTCGGGTCCGTCGGCGTATTCGCCAACCGTCTGGCCGCTTGTTCACATTCATAAACCGTGGGTGCTAATCGCGATCGCGCTTGTTACAGGTTATCTAAGCCTGGTCTTGTGGAGACGGCTAGTGTTTGTCCCGACCTCCAATTTGTCGCTTCGCGAGTCAACGCGGTGTTAGACGTCTGTTGTGGATACGGGTAGAAGTGGCCCCACTCGTCAAGACAACAAACCCCGAAAGATAAGTGGCACTCGGCAGGGATGGTTGAAGGCGTAGCGTTATCCACAGGGCGCACGAAAGCTCGCTGTATTGAGCACTTTTCGCGTGCACCGTGGATAACTCTCTACCCGCTTCGTACACAAAAATTCGGATAGTCCCGGATAGTCCCCAGCGTCTGCTCGACCAGGCCCAGCACACGCGCTGCAACCCCGATGCCAACCTCCTGCGCCCGCTTGACAGCCCGTTCCTTGAACTCGACCGTGTACTCCTGCTCCGGTATCTTCTTCACTTCTCGTCCGTCAAGTCTTGATGCTAACCATCGTCCCTTGGAAAACGAAAAACAGCAGGCAGCTCATCGCCGAGCGTTTCCTCGAAAGCGCCGGTGGCCTCATCATCTAGTACGTCACGAGCGACTACGAAATCTTCGCCAACAGTCTCGACTCGTCCCTGCGATTCGACGATCCGCACTTGCAGGATCGGTATGAGACGTGGCGCGTGCAGCTTGAATAGCCGCGCCACGTGGTCGAAGCGGAAACGGACAGAAACGGAAGTGCTCAGAAATTAAGCAATTCCCTTGATAAACGGACATAAATGGATATATTTGCGGACATGTTCACTGTACAACCGCCGCACATATCGTCCGAAATCCTGTCACTCATTGCCAGTATCGACGAGTTCAAAGGCGCCTGGCGCGCCTTTGGCACGATTTCGCCGGAGCGACTCGACGCCCTCAGGCACGTAGCCACCATTGAAAGCATTGGCTCATCGACGCGCATCGAAGGCAGCAAACTGTCGGATCGCGACGTTGAGAAACTCATGGCCGGGCTCCAGAGCACCTCGTTTGAGTCGCGGGATGAGCAGGAGGTGGCAGGCTACGCCAAGGTGATGGAGCTCGTGTTCACGTCGTGGGAGTACATCCCATTCAACGAGAACCACATCCAGCAACTGCACCGCGACTTGCTCTCCTACGTCGACAAGGACACGACGCATCGCGGCAAATACAAGACCCACGAAAACAAGGTCGTCGCGCGGGACGCGACCGGACAAGTCATCGGCGTCGTCTTTGAAACGGCCACCCCGTTTGACACGCCACGCCTCATGGCCGAGCTGGTGAGTTGGTACCGCGCAGAAAAGGGCAGCAAAACACTTCACCCGCTCCTCGCCATTGCCGTATTTGTCGTGACCTTTCTCGCCATCCATCCGTTCGAAGACGGCAACGGCCGACTTTCCCGCGTACTGACCACCTTGCTTCTCCTGCAGGCGGGTTACGCCTATGTGCCCTACAGCTCGCTCGAGTCCGTCATTGAGCAGAACAAGGGCAGCTACTACATCACCCTTCGGCAAACACAGATCACTATCTGGAAAGAAACGCAGGACTGGCAACCGTGGTTACTGTTCTTTCTGCGCTCGCTTCACGCTCAGGTCAGGCACCTTACGAAAAAAGTCGAACACGAAAAAATTGTGCTCGCGGCGCTGCCTGACCTGTCTCTCAAAATTCTTGAACTCACCCGTGATCGCGGTCGCATGACCCTTCAGAACACGGTCGAACTGACCGGAGCCAACCGAAGCACCGCGAAACTTCACCTGCAAAAATTGCATGATGCGGGCCACTTGATGCGTCACGGCGCAGGCCGTGGCGTTTGGTACAGCCTCGCGTGAATGGACGGTATCCGAGCATGAGCTTCAACGACCTAGAGACGGCCCGCATCAAACGCGCGATGGAAGCATTTCTCACCAAGCGTCGGCCGCGTCCGGAAATTCGGCATCAGCTCGACGTGATCTACCGCATCACCGGCCAGAGCGTGGAAATCTTCGAGGTTCGACCCGCGTGGGATGATCCCGGCGTGACCCTTGAACACCCGGTGGCTAAAACCACGTACGTCCGCACGGTGCGCGAGTGGCGCATCTTCTGGATGCGCAGCGACCTCAAGTGGCATCGCTACGACCTCGCCCCGACGGTCAAGACCATCGACGAGTTCGCCGCAATCGTTGATCGTGACGAAGCGTGCTGCTTCTTCGGCTAACCGCGCGACGAAATAATCGGGCAGTTAGCAAATCACAACTAACGTTGTCTGAAAACAGACACCGAAACGGCACAGAAGTGGCCCCACTCGTCAAGACAGTGAACCCCGAAAGATAGGTGATAAGGCGATAAGGCGACAGCTTCATTTATCCGCTTCACCCATCAGCCGACAGATCAAGGGTCATCTCAGCCATTTTCACCTCATTGTCGACAATAAAAAATCAAGCGTAAACGACCATCTTGCGGTCGCTGGTGCATAAAAGCTGACTCGCGTCATTTGGCTATCCGGCTTTGCACTTCGCGGGAGGTGCGCGCTGGATTCCAGCCCTGGTGTCCCAGTACGGGGCGGTTCTGCGGGAATGAAGGCGGAGGCGCGGATGGCGATCGAGGCGGGCGCCGCTTTTACTACAGGGGTCATGCGTGTTCCCTTTCGCGAGCGGCCGGCAACACGCACTTCGTCAAGGCGCCGCCACCGTGACATTCAATTTCAATCCCAAGGCCGTGCACACCCGCGCAATGGTGTCGAAGCGGGGTTCGGCGTCGGGGCGCAGGGCTTTGTATAGTGCCTCGCGAGTGATGCCGGCGGCGCTGGCAATTTCGGTCATGCCGCGCGCGCGGGCCACGTCGCCGAGCGCGGCGGCGAGAAGCGAAGGGTTTCCTGCTTCGATGGTGTCAGTGAGGTACGCCGCGATGTCTTCATCGTTCGTCAAGTATTTTGCGGGGTCGAAGTCGTTGTGTTTAAGAGCAATGATGCACCTCTATAGCTGTCGCGATGTAGCGTCACAACGCGACGCGTACATCGGTTCGCGAAAAGTCATTGCCTACAAACAGCAAAGGCAAGGCCAGCGCGCCCGCCACGCCGTAGCTCAGACAGTCGCCATAGTTGAGGCCGGCGGCGTGTCGCCCCTTACCAAACGCGAGCCATGCAGCAAAGGCATGTTGGCGCATGACAGGCGTGAGCGGAATCTCTTCGATATCCAATGCGGCGAGCAGATCGGCGATAGCGCTCATCGGGGCATTTGGTACGCGTTGCGCGAGCACGATTTCCGCTTCCAGAACCGACGGCGCACCGATAAACCGTGCATCGGCAGTCAGCAGCCGATCACAGAGCGCTGTGGCCCCGGGCTCGGCCAACGCGATTGCGATCAGCGCCGAGGTGTCCACCACGCAGGGCAGCGTCACCATTATGCGGGCAGACCGTTTGCATCGTATCCAAGGGCGGTTTCATTGGTGATCTCAGGTTTGCCTTTGTCGCGGGCGATCGCAATTTTCCGCTGGATCACAGCAACCTGGGCGAGCGCAGCATCGCGATGCGCGGCAGCATCGCGAGCGAGAGCGTTATCGGTGCCGCGCGCCCGAATGGATTCGAGCAACGCAATGGTGTGGCGATTGGCAGAGCGGTGGTGGGCTTCTGCGTCCTCGCGCAGCCATTGGTGCAGGTCGGGCGGCAAATCCCGGATGAGCAGAGTGGGCATGGTTTTCTTTCGGACAGCAAAGTAAGTGAACGATTGCATTTTGCAAGCACATTGTAATCTTCGCTCTGCCGACAGTAAAGTCCTTGTTCCGAGGAGCGAGAAACGGGGTTTCGCGCCGGCAAGTCGTTGGATTCCCGCCTTCGCGGGAATGACGGCGGTGCAGAGGCGCTTTCCCCCACTCAGACCCTCTCCGGCAGGGCCAGGAGGCAATCCATGACCCTCCACCCCCAACTCCAAAGCGAAGCCGCCGAATGCGGCTTGGCCTGCCTCGCGATGCTGTCAAGCGCACACGGCCTGCGCATCGATCTGGCCGAATTGCGCCAGCGCTTCTCCATCTCGCTGAAAGGCGCCAACTTAGCGCAATTGATCCGCCACGCCGAGGCGCTGGGCTTTGCCACGCGACCGCTTCGCCTTGAACTCGACGAGATGAACCAGTTGCAACTGCCCTGCATGTTGCATTCGGACTTGAATCACTTCGTGGTGCTCACCTCGGACTTGCCTGCGCGCGACAGAGGTGACGGCAAGCTCACCAACGCCAGCGCGGTAGTCGGCGATTCCTGATGAGCGCGCAGTACGGAGTTATCAACCAACTCATCTGTCCGATAACAGACAGTAACGTTGTCTGAAAACGGACACCGAAACGGCACAAAACGGACACCACGAGGGAGCGCATTGCCTCTAGATTTCGTCCGCACGCAATTTGCGGCGAATCCGGAATCCAACCCCGCCCCCATGTCCACCCTCTTTCGTCCCGAAGCCCTTGCTGCGCGCCAGACGCAGTGGCTGGGCAGCGTGCGACTCACGCAGCCGATCGGCTACGGACTGACCGCCGGGGTTGGCCTGGCAGTCGCGGTCGGCATCGGCTTGTTCGCCGCCTTCGGCACGTATACGAAGAAAGCTACGGTGCCGGGGCTGCTCGCGCCGGGCGCCGGTGCACTGCGTCTTACCGCGGTCAGTGGCGGCACGCTGGCGGAGACGCGTGTTAGCGAAGGCGCGCGGGTGGCTGCCGGCGACGTTCTCTTTGTCGTCAGCGGCGAGCGGATCAGCGAGATGGGCGAAACGCAGGCACTGATCGCCCGCGAGCTGAAACGCCGGGCCGACATCGCCGGACGCGATGCCTTGCTTTCCCGGTCGCGAGCCGATGAACGTGTTCGTAGCCTCACCGACCGAGTTCGTGCGATCGACGGCGAAATCGCCAGTTTCACGCGCGACGCCGAGCTATACGCTGCGCGCGAGCGCATCGCCCGCGATGGCCTGACGCGCTTCGAGCAACTGGCCAGCACCGGCTTCATGTCCAGCGCGCAGACCGATACCCAGCGCGAGACGCTGCTGGGCCTGCAGGCACAACAACAGCAACTGAGCCGCAACAAGGCGGCGCTGGAGCGCGAGCGCATCGCGTTGACGGCGCAGATCGACGAGGTGCGCCAGCAGCAACAAACCGAAGCCAGCGAACTGGAAAAGGCCAGTGCCTTGCTGGCGCAGGAGACCACCGAGAACCAGGCCAGAACGCGGCTGGTCGTCACCGCTCCCACCAGCGGCACCGTCACCGGCCTGGCGGTACAGAACGGACAAGTGGTGCCCGCCGGTGGCCTGCTCGCCACGCTGATCCCGCATGCCAGTGCGGGCACGGAGGGTGGTAAGGGCGCCAAGGGAGAACCGCTGCCACTGGAGGCGCAGTTCTTCGCCTCCACCCGGCAGGCGGGGTTCGTCGAGAAGGGGCAGACGGTACTGATCCGCTATGCGGCGTATCCATACCAGAAGTTCGGCATGGGTGAGGGCGAAGTCACCGAGGTGAGCAAAAGCCCCTACGCCGTGCAGGAGCTGCCGACCCATGTGGCGGCCACCATGCAAACGCTCGCCCAGGCGGGCGACCCGGTGTATCGGGTGACGGTGAAGCTGAAGGATCAGCGCATCAATGCCTATGGCACCCAGCACGCCCTCAAGCCCGGCATGCTGGCCGAGGCCGACATCGTGCAGGACACCCGCAAACTCTGGGAGTGGGCGCTGGAGCCGCTGTTTAGCGTTAGCGGGAAGGTGCTGGCGCTCAATGGCGATCGTCCTGCGCAGCCGTTCGCGGTGAGCCTGTCGAACCATGAACATTCATCCAATCCGTTCGTGGTGATGCTGAGCGCCGACGAAGCATCGAACCATGAACGCTTGTCCGAATCCGAAATCACCCAGCCAGGAAATACATGATGAAAACACTTCTGCCCGAACAAACGCAGCAGGTTAGTGGCGGTATCGCGCGAGAGCCGCACACAACGGCGGCGACGACCAGCGCTCGATCCACCGGCGGAAAAGGTGTGACAGAGTTCGCCCCTGTCACCACCGCAGTCCTGGTCAACGCAGCAGACACGACGCGTTCGCCGCTACCAGCATCCGTCGGTCTCGGGGTGAACGCCGACGGCAGCAGCGGCGGCGCCCTCTTTCATCGCTTCATCCGTTTCGATGCCAATCGGCTCGCTCCCGGTAATCCCGATGTCGATGACTTCAACGGATTAAATGATCAAAGCCCAAGCGCTTAACAGGCGTCAAACGCCGCCCCAAGCCGGCGGGACTGCATTGATTGACTGGTTTACCGCGCGCAATGTATTGCACGTGGGAAGACGGACGCCTCGCCCGTCATGTTGCGAGGTCTTTTTTGGAGAATCCACAATGAGACAAATTGCAGAAATCGAAGTCGGCGCCGTATCGGGAGGTGTCATCGGGGCGCCACCCGGACCGCTAATTGAGGTCGGGCAGACCGGAATGGGTAGTGACAACGACTACGGCGGTTTTAGCTACAAATGGGATGACGGTTCTTACGTTTCATTCGACGGCAATGGCAATGTTATCGGTGGATATGATACCGATGGACACTGGTTCGATAGCGAGTCCGTCGCCGACTACGGCCGTCAAACACGTGGCGTTATGACTCAACAGGAAGCCGAAGACTTCGCGAATTTGATCGATTGGGTCATCAACGGTTGGCGAGGTCGATAACCTGCACCGAACGGCCGGCGATGGCAACAAAGCCGGCCAAATTTGCGTCGCGCCGTAGCGACACAAACGAGACGTGCAACCGCGAATGCACCTCATGCTATACAGTCAAATCAACGAATCCACCATACTTTCTTCGAAAGGTACTCGCTCACTACTTGTGACGCGGCAAACAATGCACTTACGTCAACTATTGTCCATGATGTTGTTCTTCATGGGAACAGCTATTACCTCGCCCGCAATCGCTACTGTCTTAGTCAATTCCGAAGGCGACATAGTGATCTCCGGTTTCATAGACTCGGCAGTTGTTCAAGAAGTCAGCGGTCTTGTGAAGGCGCGCTCCGCGCACGCCTACCGTCTAGTTTTCGAAGATTGTCATGGTGGCCAAGTGGGACCGTCCACAATGTTGGCGATACTAGTCGATACCAACAAAATTTCGACGGTCGCAAAGAAGCAGTGTACTTCCGGTTGTGCGCTCGCGTTCATCGCGGGCCGAAATCGAACGGTAGACACCAAAATGGATGCGGCTCTGATCGGGCTACACAATGCTCATACCCCTAATGGTGAACCAACTCGCAACCCTGATTCGTTATTGAAACGATTGGATATGTATTCGGGATATCGTCTACGAGGCGAAGTCAGGGAAATGATAAGAGCGTCAACCAATCCTAGGACCGGCGTTTTATTTATCTTTGGGCAGGATGGTACAGACGAGAAAGACTCCGTCCGGTACTGTGACGAGAAAGCGCACTCAAACCCACATCGATGCAGAGCGTTAGACGGCGTCACAGCAATGTCACTCGGCATTGTGGACGTTCGATGAGCATGAACGCAGCAGAATCGGCGATTCACGTGACCCCTAGTCGAGAACATACAACAAAAATTGACGTGCGTAGCCGTACTAAATGCCTGACAATCTAACGCGTAAGACGTTAGTACCTTTCGCCGCAAATTAGTTTGTAGCCGCACGGCTGGTCATCCGGGCAACAAGCGTTGGTCACGCCGAATACTACGATGAACTTTCGCACGCAACTTCAAAGCGAAGCCGCCGAATGCGGTTTGGCCTGCCTCGCGATGCTGTCAAGCGCACACGGCCTGCGCATCGATCTGGCCGAATTGCGCCAGCGCTTCTCCATCTCGCTGAAAGGCGCCAACTTAGCGCAATTGATCCGCCACGCCGAGGCGCTGGGCTTTGCCACGCGTCCGCTTCGCCTTGAACTCGACGAGATGAACCAGTTGCAACTGCCCTGCGTGTTGCATTGGGACTTGAATCACTTCGTGGTGCTCACCAAGGTTTCCGCTGGACGTGGCACGGGTGGAGGCAAGATCACCATCCTCGACCCCGCTGTCGGCAAGCGCGTGCTGCCGATGAACGAGGTGAGCACGCATTTCACCGGCGTCGCGCTGGAAGTGACGCCCACGCCCGAGTTCAAACCGGCCGACCAGCGCCGCAAAGTGCGGCTGCGCGATCTGGTCGGCAAGATCTTCGGGCTCAAGCGTGCACTGGTCAACATCATCCTGCTCGCCGTGGGCCTGGAAGCTGTAGCGCTGGTGTCACCGCTGGTCACGCAATGGGTGGTGGACGGTGCGTTGGTGAGTGGCGACCGGGACCTGCTGCTGCTCACCGTGCTCGGTGGCGGATTGCTAATGATCGTGCAGTTTCTGCTCTCGATGGCGCGGGGCTGGATATCGCTGCGCATGAACCAGCAACTGGCGATCCAGTTCACGGCGAACCTTTTCGCACATTTGTTACGCCTGCCGCTGGCGTTCTTCGAGAAGCGGCATGTTGGCGACATCACGTCGCGCTTTGGGTCACTCGGCGCCATCCGCTCGGTGCTGACGCAAAGCAGCGTGTCGGCCGCGCTGGACGGCGTGATGGCGGTGGTGACGCTGGGCATGATGCTGCTCTACAGTCCGAAGCTCTCTGTGGTGGTGCTGGTGGCGTTGGGGCTTTATCTGGCGCTGCGCTGGGCCAGCTTTTCGGCGTTTCGCTCCGCCAACGAAGAGCGCATCGTGCTCTCTGCCAAAGAGCAGAGTTACTTTCTGGAAACGATCCGGGCGGTACAGCCGCTAAAGCTCTTCAACCGCACACCGGAGCGGCTGGCGCGCTGGCAGAACCTGATGGTCGACGTGCAGAACCGGGACCTGACGACCCAGAAGATGGATTTATGGTTCAGCTCGGCCAATACGCTGATCTTCGGGGTGGAGGGTATGTTGATCCTTTACCTCGGCGGCACGGCGGTGCTGGAGCGCAGCATGACGCTTGGGATGTTGCTCGCCTTCATGGCGTACAAGGGACAGTTCGCCGGGCGGGCGTCGTCGCTGATTAATCTGGTGATGCAGGTGAAGATGCTCGGATTGCATGCCGAACGGCTGGCGGATATCGCGCTGGAGCCGCCCGAGGATGACCGCAGCCGCGAAACCGATACCGCCCGCCTGGCGCCACGGGTGGAAGTGCGTAACGTGAGTTTTCGTTATGCCGAGGGTGAGCCCTGGGTGCTGCGCGACTGCACCCTGACCATCGAACCCGGTGAGCACGTGGCGATTTGCGGTCCGAGCGGTTGCGGCAAGAGCACCCTGCTCAAGCTGATGCTTGGGCTGCTGAAGCCGGACGAGGGGGATATCCGCATCGGTGGTGTAAGCCTGAAACAACTGGGGCCGTCGCAATACCGCGCACTGATCGGCACGGTGATGCAGAACGATGCGCTGATGGCGGGTTCGCTGGCGGAGAACATCGCCTGCTTTGACCCGGTGCTGGATCAGGAACGTGTTGAGACAATGGCGACGCTGGCGCAGATTCACGAAGAGATTGTCGCCATGCCGATGGGTTACCAGACGCTGGTGGGCGATATGGGCAGCACGCTCTCCGGCGGCCAGCGGCAGCGCATTCTGCTGGCGCGGGCGTTGTACAAGCAGCCGATGATTCTGGCGCTGGATGAGGCAACCAGCAGTCTCGATGCGGAAAATGAGCGGCAAGTCAACCAAGCAGTGAAGACGCTGCCGCTCACCCGCATCACCATCGCGCACCGACAGGAGACGATTAATGCGGCGCAGCGGGTGATCGTGCTCAACGGCGGTAGCGTCGCCAGGGATATGCGCGCGGCCTGAGCGAACGCTTCGCGGTCGCCGGCACGCAGTTGTTGATCCACCGGCATCGGCATCGTTGCCGCATGTCGGCCGCCGTCTTCGTCCACGCGAATCGTTTCCCGCCCTGATGCAGCTTGCGGAAGCCTCGGTCGAAAGTGACGATCGGTGCGGTGCGGCGGCCTGAATCGCGCAGGTGGCGCGTGCACGCTGCGTTGCGCAGCGCGGAACGTGCGGTTCATCGCGCCGCGCGACGACCGCAGCGTCGGCATCGGCAGCGACTTGATCGATCAAGTCCTTGAAATTGCAGCGCGCGTCCGAGAAACTTATGACACGTACAGTTCTCGACCTGAAAGACTTGCGCTCAATTTGGTACAAGCAAGAAGAGACACCATGACCACCGACACCCTGCTCGCCATCCTCCACCACCTGTTCGCCTTTGGCCTGGTTGGCCTGATCATGGCGGAGTGGGCGATCCTGCGGGGGGCGCCATCGGCCGACGTCTTGCCACGCATCGCCAAGGTCGACGTCGCGTATGGCGTCTCCGCTGCGGCGCTGCTGGTCATTGGCGGGCTGCGCGTGGTCCACGGCGTCAAGGGCTATGCGTTCTACACCGGCAATCCGGTGTTCTGGCTGAAGATCGCGCTGTTCGCGCTGGCCGGTTTGCTGTCGATTGCACCGACCATCCGCTTCATCCGCTGGTCGCGGGCGCTGAAAGCCGGCGGCGCGCTGCCGGACGCGGCCGAGTGGCTGACCACGCGCAAGCTGGTGGTGTGGGAGCTGCACGCGCTGTCCGGCGTGATGGTCTGCGCGGCGCTGGTGGCACGCGGGATCGGACATTATTGAGCTTTCCCAAATTCGCGACAAAACCCCCGTTCGCCCTGAGCGTAGCGAAGGGTCTGATGCTATAGGGGGTCAAACCCTTCGCTACGCTCAGGGTGAACGGTAGAAGGGTGTCGCGAATTATGAAAAACTCAATAGGCGACCGTCGGGACCGCGAGCGCCGCGACCTGCGCGCCTACACCACCATCGGCGTCAATGCACCATCCATCGCGAGCAGTGCACCGTTGACGTAGCTGGCGCGCGCCGAGGCGAGGTAGACGACGGCGTCGGCGATTTCTTCCGGTCTGGCGAAGCGGCCGAGCGGCAGGCTCCGGGTGGCTTTGGCAACGGCCTCATGAACGCTGACCCCCTGCTGCCTTGCCTCCGCCGCCATCCCTTCGGCGAGGCGCTCGGTGAAGGTGCGGCCGGGGTTGACGGCATTCACGCGCACGCCCTTGCCGGCGTAGGCGGCGGCGAGGCCGGCGCTGGCGAGCATCAGTGCGGCGTTGGCGGCGCCGCCCGCCAGGTGCGTCACCGCGGCGACCTTGCCGCCGGAACCGATCACGTTGACCACGGCGCCGCGACCGCGTTCGCCCATGCGCTTGATCAGCGGATTGGTGACGTGGATGTAGGTGAAAAATTTGGCCTGCATGGCGTCGTGCCACGCGGCGGCAGTGAGCTCGGCGGCGGGCGTGCGTTTGGCGGCGCCCGCGCTGTTCACCAGCACGTCGACGGCGCCGAAGTCGCGCTCGACCGCGTCCACCATCTGCTCGGCCGCAGTGGCGTCGCGCAAGTCGGCAGCGATGGTGTTGATGATGGCGCCATGCCGGGCGACCGCCAGCAACGCCTGCATCTGCTGCAGATGCGCTTCGCTGCGCGACACCAGCGTCACCCGCGCGCCTTCGACGATGAAGGCTGCGGCGCAGGCGGCGCCAATGCCCTTGCTGCCGCCGGTGATGAGCACGTGCTTGTCGTCGAGTTCGAGATTCATTCGCGGGTCTCCGCCGGGTCAGATGATGGTTCGCTGCCGAGTTCGCGGTGCGCCGTGGGCGTACCGGCAATGTGAGGTCGGGCCATCCGTGCAAGGCGACCCGTTGCCATTCGCGGCCTGTCCAACCAGCGATGATGAAGAACCACGGCTGCAGCAACAGCAATATCGCAAGAATGGCTTATGCATGGGGCTCAGCACCATAAAATAGCAAAAGTCGACTTCAGGTCAAAATACGCATTCAGCCCAGTTGGAATGGCGCTTTAACAAAAAAGCTGATCTGTCCGGCCCCGGTTCAACCCGGCGGAATCAGCCGGCCACGCAGCAGCAGGAGCAAGGTCCGCAGCGCCAGAAAGAGGATCAGCGCGGTGGCGACCAGCACCGCGGCGTAAGCCACCGGCGGCGGCCAGCCACCGCGGCGCACGGTTTCGACAATCGCCGCGGCAAACGCCGCGGCCGGGAACGAGAACGACCAGAACCCGGCCGAGAACGGCACGCCCGACCACCAGCGCCAGCGCGCCAGCACCGCGAGAATCGGCCCGCAGGCGACGCCGAGACCGATCAGCAGGATGTCCGCCGGCAGCGCCGGCCACAGAATCGACGCCACCAGCGTCGCCACCGGCGCCGGCGCGATCTCCACGCCCAGCGTTGGCCGCAGCGGCGGCGGCAGCGGGCCGGCAAACAGCCGGTTCAACACCCGCACTTCGAGCAGTGCCCAGCCGCCGAGCGCCATGCCGAACAGCAGCACCGCCCAGCCGTGGTGACCGAGCGCGGCCAGCGCCATGGCACCGATCAGCCCGCCACCGACTGGCGGCAGATAGAGCGCCGGCGTCATGGTGTCGCCCGCGATGGCGCCGGTCGCGACCTGCGACACCACGCGCGCCGCGATCACCGCCTGCACCGCCAGCGCCAGCGCGACGATCGGCGCGCCCCAGCCGCCGGCCGTCATCGCGCTGCCGGGCGCGGCCCACAGCGCCACGGCCACCATCACGCTCAGTGGCGCCAGCGACAGCATCGCGCCCTGTACCGGGTGGTTGAAATCGCGGGCAACGTCGGCGCGATAGCGAATCATGCGCACCGCCCACAACAGCAGCAATAGTTCGAGCAGCCCGGTGGCGACATTCAGCAGCATGCCGGCCATTGCATCGGCGAGTTCCCACTTGAACACCGCCATCCGCCGCCATGCGCCGGCCAGCCCGAGCAGGCCGAATGGAATGGCGAACAGCCCCGGCGGCAGGCGCGCGAGCCACGGGCGACCGGTGCCGATGGGGGTGACGGTGGCGGTGGGTTGCGGAGCAGCGGGCGTGTTCACGCCGCAAGTGTAGGCGCACCGGCTCGCGACCAAACGCAATCGCTTCGCATAGAATCGCTGCCCGCCTTCGCTTCCCGACGCCGCCCATCTCGTCGCGCAACCGCGCCGACGAGGGGTGGCGCATTTGCTTTTCATGGCCAACGCCGCTCCGTCCCCACTCGCTCCGCTGGCCCTGGGCCTCGACTTCGGCACCACCAACACGGTGATCGCCGCATCCACGCAAGCCGGTGTCGCGCGCACGCTGCCGTTCACGTTGGCGAGCGAGACGCATGCGACCTTCCGTTCGGCAATGTGTTTCTGGGACGAAGAGACGGGCGCCGCGCACGACCTGCGTTACGAGGCCGGCCCGTGGGCCATCGAGCGTTTCATCGACGACCCGACCGATTGCCGTTTCCTGCAATCGTTCAAGACCTTCGCCGCCAGCCGCTCGTTCACCGAGACGCACATCCACGGCCGCAAATTCACCTTCGAGGATTTGCTGACGGCGTTCATCGAAAAGATGCGTGCGCATGCCGGCGGTGCCCTCGACGATCTGCCGCCACGACTGGTCGCCGGCCGGCCGGTCGCTTTCGCCGGCGTCAACCCGAACGAGGCGCTGGCGCTGGAGCGCTACGAACGCGCGTTCCGGCGCGTCGGTTTTGGCGAAATTCTCTACGTGTACGAGCCGGTGGCGGCCGCGTACTTCTTCGCGCAGCGGCTGACGCAGGCAGCGACCGTGCTGGTGGCCGATTTCGGCGGCGGCACCAGCGACTTTTCGATCATCCGCTTCGAGCCCGGCAGCGGACGCGACGGCGCGCTGAAGTCCATCCCGCTGGCGCATTCCGGCGTGGCGGTGGCGGGCGATGTGTTCGACTACCGCATCCTCGAACACGCGATCCTGCCGCAGCTCGGTCATCGCGCAAAGTACAAAAGCATCGACAAGATTCTGGAAGTGCCGACGCACTTCCATCACCGTTTTGCCCAATGGAACCAGCTTGCGCTGATGAAGTCGCCTGCGGTGCTGCGCGAACTGCGCGAATACCTGCGTTTCGCCATCGAGCGCGACGGCCTCGCCAGATTCATCACGCTGATCGAAAACGATCTCGGCTATCCGCTGTACAAGGCCGTGGCCGATGCGAAAGCGGCGCTGTCGGGCGCACCGACGGCCACGCTGGCGTTTCGCGCGTCGGGCCTGGGTTACGACCTGGCGCTCGACGCCAACATCGAGCGCGTGGCTTTCGGGCAGTGGATCGAAAACGACCTGCAAAAAATCGAAGACGCGGTGGACGAGGCACTCGGCGAGGCGCGGCTGGACGCCGGGGATATCGATCGCGTATTCCTCACCGGCGGCACCTCATTCGTGCCGGCGGTACGGGCGATATTCGACCAGCGCTTCGACCCAAGCACCATCGAAACCGGCGACCAGCTGGAGTCGATTGCCTACGGTTTGGCGCTGATCGCCCGCAGCGACGATGCACAGGCGTGGGCGGCGGCGCGGCCCCAGTAATTCGAGCACGACGCAACACACGTCAGGGGTTTGGCGGCGTTTCGCTGAACACCAGCGTCGGCTGCAACTGTGCCCAGCCGGGCTTCAGCCGGAACTTGAGCAGTCCCTTGTCGTCCGCCGTGTAGGTTTCCAGCGTGCTGCCGTCCTTCACCACCCGCATCGTCTGCCCGCGCGGCTCGGGGTACTGCAGCGGCACTTCCACGTTGCCCATGGAAGGGAAGAACAGCATGTAGCCAAACCAGCCGAGCAGGTCCTTGCCGGCCGTCTGCAATTGCCGCACCGTCTCTTCGATTTCGTAGTACGGAATCTCCTGCCCGCCCGACCACGCGATGGCCAGCGACAGCGAGGCGGTCAAGCTGCCTTTCGGCTGGTTGCTGCGAATCTCGGCATCGGTCTTGTACAGCTCCGCGCGCAACGGCAGTGTGACCGTGCCGTCACTGCCGAGACGAATCGGCAGGCTGGTACTGTCATTGACGATCGCCACCCGCACATCGGCGAGCTTGACCGACTCGTCCTTCGGCACCACCTTGATCTGCATGCGCACGCGGTCGAGCTTCGAGTCCTGCATCCGCTTCAGGCGCACGTAGACGTCGTCGTAGGGCATCATCGCCGCGTGCTTCGGGCTCTTGACCACCACCTCGTCGAAACGCGCGTCGACGGTCACGGGCTGGGCACTGGCGGCGGTATCGGCAAAGCCGTTGATGACTGTCAGCGCGGCGACAGCAGCGAGGGAGTGGCGGAACATGACGGCGGCGCCGGCGTTACCGGCGCAATGACACAAACGTGCAGGTGGACCGTTCCGGAGCGGCGAAGTTCAACGCGACGCGACCGGCGCTCCGCCGTCAACTGCGCATCCAGGCGTTGCCCCAGAGGTTGAGCGCGCGCGGCCCGTGCGGCCATTCGCGATAAGGCTGTTCCGCCGTCATCTGCTCCAGTTCGGCAGAGAATTCAATCTTGTAACCATCCGGATCTTCGATCATGAAGAACAGGTTGTTGCCCACGCCGTGTCGTCCCGGCCCCCACCAGATCGGAATTTCCAGATCGCCGCAGTGATCCGCCCAGTCGCGGATGGCGTTCCAGTTCGGCACGTCGTAGGCGTGATGATCGGGCCCCTGCTGCGGTGCGCGGAATACCGCGAAGCTGTGATGCTCGGCGTCCGAGCGCAGGAAAGCGGACGACAGGTCGCCATCGTTGTCGACTACGCGATCGGATTCAATGAAACCCAGCGCGTCGCGATAGAACTCGAGCATCGTCCCGGTCTGCGTCGATGCCACGACAAAATGCTGCAAGCGGCCCGGCAGATACTCGGCAACGTCCGACGGCGCCGCGGCGGCCGCCGGCGCAACGCAGAACACAATCATGCGCCGGTCGGGATCGCGCAGACCAAACGCATTGGCCCCGACGATCGCGGCGAGGCCGGCGGCAACGGGGTGCAGTTCCAGCGCCATGGTCTGCAACTGGGCGCGATAGGCCGTCCATTGCTCGATGTCGGGGAAGGCAAAGACCACCAGCGGCGCCGTCTTCGGCGTGCCGGTCCGAAACAGCATCCAGCGGTCGGCGCCCCGCACCTGCCAGACATCGTCGGCGACTTGCGTGACCGGATCGCCAAGCAACTGCGAATACCATTCGGCACAGGCAAGCGCGTCGTCGGTGGCACGCTCGACGAGCAGCAGGCGGGCGTTCCAGAGCAGGCTGTTCACTGAAGGCGACATGGTGGTTCTGGCGGGAGGTTACCTTAGTCTATCGGGTTACTCAGCGCGGCCGTCGTGGCCGGCGGCCAGCCAACACAAACAGCATTGCACTCAAGGCGGCCAGCAGCGCAGGCTGCAGGGTCGGCACCGATATCTGCGGCGACGCCAGCAAGATGTTGTTCGCCGAGTTTCCGGTGCAGGCGAAAGTGGTGTTGTCGACGGCCCAGTTGGTAAACGTCGTGTTCGCCGTCGCCGAGTTGCCCTTCCCGAGCGGATTGGTCGCGTTGATCGGGCCATACGGGCTTCCCCACCAATTGCAGGCGAGACTCACGATGCCCTGACTGGGCGTATTGGCGGCACCGACGGCGTTGTTGACGAACTGGTTGCCGCTGCCCTGGATGGTGGCCGCAAAGGCATCGGTCAGATCGTCGTCGAACACGGTCAAACCGGCCGTTGCCGCCTGACTGACGATGTTGCCGCCGTTCATGTTGACGACGGTAGCGGCGGGGCTCGACGCCTGGGCGACGACGCCCCAGTTGCTGCCGCTGATCGTGTTGCCGGCCAGATTTAGTGTCAGCGCGCTGGCCAGAATGTTGGCGTAGCGATTCGCCGAGAAGGTGTTGCCGCTGACGGAAAAACTCTGGCCGGCCGTGGTTGCAACGGCCACCAGTCCGCCGTCGTTGCCGGAGACGGTGTTGTTGTTGACGGCGGTTCCGGCGCCGGCATCGAAGAGCAGGATGCCGGTGGCCCAGACGTCGTTGACACCCGGGCCGCAGCTCGCGGCTCCGCACTGATTGTTGCGGACGACGTTATTGCTGACGGTGGCGACCGCACCGCTGCTGATCTGGATGCCGTTCTGCGCGATGTTTGGCGCCGGCAGTTCGCCGGTCACGCTATTGCTGCTCACCGTAACCACCGTACTGGCGTTGGAGACGATGATGCCGTTCTTCTGGTAAGTGTCGATCACATTGCCGCTGATGCTGCCGCTGGCAGACTGCAAAGTACTCGGTGCCCCATAGCGGATGGCGGAGCCGTTCTGGCAGCCGCTCAGTGGCGGGTAGGTGTCGCGCACCATCAATATGTGGTTGTTGCTGAGGGTCAGCGTTGCACCGCCACCGGCGAAGATGCCGTAGCCGATGGAGCCGCAGGCGCTGGAACCGGGGCCCTGCACCTGCAGGTTCTGGATCGTGGCGACCGTCGTCGCGCCGGTGACGAAGACGATGGTCGTTTGCTGACCCGGACTGCCGCCCGGCACCACGGGATTGGTGGTCAGCGCGGTCGGTGCCTTGATGATGGTGCTGGCTACGCCGGCGCCGTTCAACACGACGCTTTTGCTGATGGTCAATTCTTCGGTGAAAGTGCCGCTGCCGACGTTGATGGTGTCGCCGCTGGCGGCGGCCTGCGATAGCGCGTAGGCGATGGTGAGACAGGGCGAACCAGCGCTCTGGCAGTTGCCGGCGTTGCTGCCGGTGGTCGCTACATACAGATTAGCCGCCAGTCCGTTGCCGGCAAACACGGCGGACGCGAGAGCGGCCGCCATTCCAGCCGCTCGCAGCGGCGCCGACAGGCGACGCCCGATCAAACTGCTCTTCATTGTCAACACCCCCACCCAAGCGTAAAAAACATTTGCCGGTTTATAGCAACAATCGGCGCCGTTTGCGAGCGACCAGATCAACTGGCGGCCACCTGGCGCTGGCGGCAGGCGTGGGTTCTATGGTTTGACGCGGTAGCCGAATAACCTCGCGGGCAACATGAGGATGGCCTTGAGCAGCGCGAACAGCGCGTCGAAGGTGATGCCAATCAGGCGAAACGGCAGGCTCAGCAGCCAGAAGAGTGGCCACAGCAGCAGCGCCAGCAACGCAATCGGCCAGCTCAGCACAAACAGGACGCACCAGGCGACGAACAACAGCAGAAATTTCATGGTCTCACCCCACAGGTTTGTAGCGTCGCGCGACGCCAACAGCAGCCGATAACAAACGATATGGGTACGCGCCGCCAACGGGAACCACCTCGCTCGGTCAAAGACGTGAGCGCAGACGCACGCCTCGCGTTCCATTGTGGTCATTCTGGCTAGAGGCGCACAGCCAATCTTTTGACTAGCGGTCGACCGCGTTCAATAGGTCATGCAGTGAGGGCGCTTCTGGATTGTTGAGAACGGTTCGCGCTTGTGCGAGATATGTCAACTCAAATCGTCCTGTGCCGTCATCTATGGTGCGGACTCCGTCGATCACAGCCAACAATCCAAAAACAGCTTGGTGTGAAACTTTGGCGAGCGCCTTTCGGACATTTGCAGCATCGCCAGGACTAAGTTGGTTGTACCAGTCTGACAGTGTTCGTTCCTCCTCTGATACTCGCCGTCCGGGCGGATGCGCAAGGTTGGCGATCGTGTCATCGACAGCGGCGGTCACAACGTGCGTCTTTAGCGCATCGACGAAGTCTTGGTTGTTCATACGTGGACAAGGAAGTCTGGTTTCCGACCCCTGCTCTCCTAGCTATTGCCTGCTCATGCCGTCGGTGGTTCCACGCTCACAATGTGGTCCCATATTCGAATGCCTACGCGGTCGGCGAATTGCACGCCATTCAGTTGAACTTGCTTCGCAATTTGTAGCAGCGTCTCTGATAACGAATCTGCTCGAATGGGGTTAGTGGGTACGGCAACTGGCTCATATTGACCTGTTTGCTTTGCGGCCACCTGCTCGATGTCACACCAATCAAATACGTACACCCCACGTTCGGCTAATGCTATGAAGCTTTCGGGTCGCTTGACCAACACCAAGACTTCAGCCGATGTCACGGCCGGAAGCCCGTGCAGGGCTTCCTCGACGTCTGGCAGCAACAAACCAATTTCGCCAAGAGCTGCCTTAGGGATCGGCGCCATTCCAGCGGTAATGAATGCACCGACGTTTTGGTTTCGGTCGATTGCCAACCACACGCAATCAAGTCCTTCAGGGTACGCTTGCATAACTATTGATCCGATCTGAATCGAGTGTTCTTCGGGAAAGCATCACGTCCATACGACGCTTCGCAAAGTTGGCAGACCGGGACTTCCGAACCAGTTCTAGGACGCACCGCCTCCGTAATTCAGATCACGTTGTGACCGCAATAGACTTCCTCAAACGACCACTCGCCTTGTTTCTCCCCGGTATTAAGCAACTGATACGCCGAATGGATATTTGTCTCTGCGGGAACGTCGATTGCAAACAACCGTTCGGTGGCTCGTTCATAAGTGCACCCAAGTCTTGTCAATGCCGGCCATGTGTTTGTCTGCTCGACAGACGACAGATTACCTGACAAAAACACGCGATAGCAAGAATGTCCTGAGCGGCGCACCACACCACGCACCACAGGCGATTGTTCTTCGGTTTCTGTAACGCTCACGATGTCGCCGAGCGCGTATCCGTAGACGAAAAACAAAAGACTTTCCAACCGATAGCAGTCATCGTCCAAACGCGACGCCCAAACTGTCTCTATGGTTTCGGCGTCAATGATGCGTACCTTGAACAGGTTCGTCTGAGAGACTTCAGTCAATTTCTCTCTCCAAGGAACTCCACTGTGTTTTTGGTCCCTTTGCTTAAATTGCAGGTTCTGCACGTATTTTGCGCGTTTTCGAGGGTATTGTTGCCACCCCGAACTTTCGGTTGTGCGTGATCAATGTGAGATTGGGTAGGCCCCGGTTGCCGAGTAGTGGGTGTTCCGCAAAAAACACACACATTGCCAGCCTCCGTCCTAGCGGCGTCTTTGATGTCTTCAGCGAATACTTTTCCTGCACCCGGCCCCCCCGATGCCCCTATCTTGGGGCCACCTGGTATTCCAAGGCGGCTTCCAGCACTAACGCTTCCTTCTACTACTGCGGCTCCCCGTACCGACCCCGCGTACCCAGCATACGCCGGCCCAAGGATCGCACCGATCTGCGCACCTTCACCCATCGCATCGAAGACACCGCCAATCCCTTTAAGCTCGACATGCCCCGTCATGTAGTACTGCGTCACCGCGTTGAATGCAGCCGCAGAAGCTCCACCGAAGACAGCCCCTCCACCAATGTGCAGCGCCATCGGAACCCATAGCGGAGTCCGCCCATCCGGGTCGGTGAACTTGTACGGGTTGTTGTTCCCGTAGGCGTATCGATTGAACGAGTGGATGCTGTTGGGATCGAACGGTTGCGGATCGATCTGCAAGAACCGCCCCAAACTCGGGTCGTAGTACCTGGCCCCGAAGTAACTCAGGTGCACCCCGCCGTTCAGGTCTTCCACCTTCTTGCCGTGGAAGTAGAGCTGGTTTGTACCCTTGCCGGCAGCGCTCGCCGGACTGTTGACTGTCCGTTCCCCATAGGGGGTATAGCTCTCCTTCCAGAGCAGATTGCCACTTAAATCATCAGTCGCTGCCTGCGGTGAGCCCGAAATGTCGTTGTGCAGGTAGATGATGGTCTCGGTGGCCTGAGTGGTTGCCGGACAGAACAACAGATTCGCCGCCGTCACCACGGAAGCAACAGCAGGGAAGACGCGGGAGAGAAGTGTCTTGAACATGATCGTGTCTCTCCCGGCTATTGCAGGCTCATGCCGCAGGTGGTGTTGAGATAGTTCCGCACACTCGCCCAGTCGGGACGCGTACCGGCGAGGTTGATTGCGTTTTGGGTAACGGCGGTACCAGAGAGCCCAAGCGACAGGCGCAAGAGCATCAGGCCATCGGTGGCCGGTAGCACCACCCCGTCACCATCGAGGTCTAGGGTAAGGTCATCCACCTGCGGTTTGACGAAAGCCATGATGCCGGGTGCATCGACGCCGTTGCTGTATTGCGCCGCATCGTAAAGCGAGGTACCGCGGAAGCCAAGCAGCCATGCCAATATGGCCCGACCGTCGGGATCGTCGAATGCCGTACTGCGGTTGACATCGAGGTTGCAGGCATGCCCGGTCATGCTCAGGCTCACCGGCGCGGAATCAGCCTGGTTGTAGTTAGCGTTGCCCGTGTAGCGGGCCACCACCTGATGCACCCCGGTCGGAATGCGGTTCGTGGTGCGCGTCATGCTGCCGGCACCGGGGTTCATGATGTCAATCACACCGCCGTCGATCAGCAGCAAGCCGGCCTGGGTTGGCGGCGTCGGGCTCGCCGTGATCGTCGCGCTGACGTTGATGCTGCCAAACGCCGTCCCCGGTGACGGATTGATCGATGTAATCGTCACGACCGGTGTTGCCTTGGCCACCGTAACGGTGATTGTCGTTGAGGTGCTACCGACGATCGAGCCGCTGCCGGCGTAGACCGCCTTGATTGAGCGAGTGCCCGCCACCAGCGCCACGTTGTTCAGGGTCGCGCTGTTGCCGCTGAGCGTGGCGCTACCAAGCAGCGTCGCCCCGTCATAGAACGACACGGTGCCGGTCGGCGTCCCGACCGAACTCGTGACGGTGGCGGTCAGAGCGGTCGTTTGCCCGTAGGTCAGCGAGTTGGGGGTTGCGCTAACTGTCGTTGTGGTTGGCGTGCCGACGATCAGGTTGTATGGGGCGCTGACCGGTGAGGGGTAGTGATAGCCGTCCCCGGTATAGACGGCGGTGATCGGGATATTGCCGAGATTTGCCGATGCCAGTGGGGTGTAGAGCGTGGCGGGATTGGTGCCGTCAAAGTATCCTGAACCAAGAAGCGTTGCGCCCGCGTAGAAATTGACATTGCCTGCCAGAGAGTATTGGCCCACGGGTTGATTGCCCGTGACCATCGCACTGAATGTGGTGTATTGCTGTTGGGTGACGGGATTGGGGTTGGCACCGGTGATCGTGACGCTGCTGCTCCAGATCACGTCGAAGCTGCCGTCCGCGTAAATGTTGTTGGTGGCGATGCCATCACCGGTCAGCGTGGCTCGGAAACTGTAGTTGCGTCCATAACCTGCGGTGAAGGTGGTGCTCGCGCTGCGCCCGGTCAGTTGAACAGTGGCGGTCGGTATGCTGGAAATACTGCCGGCAGCGGAGGTCCGAAAGGTAATCTGACCGTTCCCTTGTACGCATCCATTGACTGTAGCGGTGATCGTGATCGGGTTGCCGGGGCTATAGGGTGCCGCCGGGCTATAGCTCAAGCTGATGCTGTTGGCCACGCTAGTGACTGTCGCCGCGACGCCATTGGAGACGCCACTTTCATGGGTAGCACTACCCTGATACTGCGCGGTGATGGTGCGCGAGCCTGGACGGGGGAGTTGCGTGGCGAGGGTGGCGACACCGTTGCTCAGTGTTGCCGTGCCGATCGGAGTGCCGGCATCGAGGAATTGCACGGTGCCGGTAGCTGCCAACGGACTGACGGTTGCGGTCAGCGTGGTGTTGCTGCCGCAGGAGGTGCTGGTCGGGTTGACCGTCAGTGTGGTCGTCGTGGCGATCTTGGGGATCGTGGTGTCGTTGCTACGCTGCGCGACGCGCTTGTCGCCGAGGTAGATGTGCTCAATCGTAAGATCGTTGTTTGCGGGGCTGTATTCCAGGAGCAACTGACCCCGCGCATTGGTGAATTCGTAAGTGGGCTGCACGAACATGGCGTTGTCGCGGGACGTACGCGTGTTCGTGCCGTCATATCTGAAGTAGACGGGAAAGTCGCCCAAACAGTTGGTGCACATCATGTTGGGGACGCTGTCATATTCATAGACGTTGCTGCCGTCGCCCGTGACTGCACCATAGGCGCCGTAAGTCATGGTCGCCGTCCGGCCACCGCTGACGCTGCTCAGGCGGTTGGAGCCATCGTAGCTGTAGGTGGTCGTGGAGGTGCCGAGCGTTCGCGTTTGCACGTTCCCGGCGCCGTCGTAGTTGAAACTACCGCTGCCCCACGGGCCGCTGGCGCTGGTCAGACGATTGATGCTGTCATAGCCAAGCGTGCGGTCGAGTCCGTTGTCGATCGAGTCGTTGATGCTGGTGAGGTTGCCGGCGCCGTCATAGCCGTAGGTGCTGCTGATGAAGCCGGTACTTTTGCTCGCCGTAAACGAGCTTGGCCACAAACGATTGTTCTGTCCATACGCGGTGGTAGCGCCATTGGCATAGGTAATCGTGTTGATCTGGCCGGAGTTGTGGTAGCTGACGGCGGTCACGTACGGGCTGGCCTGCGTCGGGCGGCCGAGATTGTTGGGCGAGTAGGTGACGGTGCGACCGGTCTTCGGGTAGGTGATGCTGTCAAGCTGGTCGAGGCCGTTGTAGCCATAGGTAGCAACCAGTGTCTTGTCGTCAATGCTGAGGGTTTCGGTGGCCAGATTGTCGTTGCCGTCGTAGGTATAGGTTCGGTCGCCACCCGGCGCCCCGGTAACCGTGAGCAGTCGTCCACGCCCGTTGTAGGTCTTGTTGATGGCGATCGCGCCGGGGTAGGTGACGCTGGTCATGCGGTCGAGACCGTCATAGACGTAGTTGGTGATACCCGACCCGCCGACCTTGCGACTGGTCATGTTGCCCATCAAATCACGCCCGTAGGTCGTGGTCCCGGTTTCCGGTTCGGTGATCGAGGTCAGGTAATAGTTGCTGTTGTATCCATAGCCGCGGGTCTTGCTGCCTTGCACCACACCGGAAATCAGATCGCGGTCGTTGCGATTGATGGTGGTGCCCTGCAACGGTGAAGAAATGCCGACCAGCGCCTGGAAGTTCGGGTCACCGTAAGAGCGATAGCTATAGGTGGTGTTATTGCTGCGCTCGTCGCTGACCGTGGCCGAAGCACTGCCGTAGCCGATGCTGCGCGAACTGCCGTCCTGATTGGTGACGCTGGTGAGGCGGTTCAGGATGTCATAGGTGTAGTCGATGGTGTCGCTGCCGCCGGGATTGCTCTCCGACTTGCGCCGGCCGAGCGCGTCAACGGTATAGGCAGTTGCAATGCCACCCAAGCTCACCCCGGTGACGTAGCCATAGCCGTTGTAGCTGGTCACTTCGCTCAGCGTGCCACGCGTGGCCGTGCGCGAGGCAGAGCCGTAACCGATCGCGACGCCGCTGCCGGCGGGATAGGTGATCGACGAGACCCGGTTGATGGCGTCGTAGCCGTAACCGAAACTCTGACCGCCAATGGACTCTGAGGTGACATTGCCGGCGCCGCTGACAATGCGCGAGACGGAAACGCCGGCAGGGCGAGACTCGGACTGCGGGATGCCGCGATAGTAGGAGCCGTAAGTGGTGTCGAAATCGCGTGGATTGGTCATACGCGACATCGTGCCATCGCTGTTGTAGCTATAGCCATAACAAGCGCTGTCGCGGCAGACCTGTGTCGGGTTTCCGTTGCCGTCATAGCTTCGACTGACGTTCTGGCCACCGGTACGCGACTCATCCTTGATGAAGCCGATAATCCATTTGCCGATGCTGTTGAAATAGGTCGCGCTGGTGCTGCGGCTACCGCCATTCGGCCCACTCTCCGAAATGCTGGCCGGGTTGCCGTAGCTGTCGAAGCTGCTGTAGGTGGTGACGTGGCTGGCACCGTTCCTCGTGATGGTCTTGCCGGTCAGCACAGGCTGATAGGTATCTGCGTCCGATTTGCTTGAGAAGACTCCTTCGCGGGTGTTTGGCTCATCGACGAGGAGGATCTTGTCCCAGGTATAGGACTCGCTCTGTACGGAGCCGATCGCCTTGTCGGTCAGCAGACCTATCTTCCAGACATCGCCGCTGCCTATTCCGTTCGGCCCCCAGTGCTTGTATGTGATGCTGCCGCTCGGCGTGCTGACAGTCGTGGAATCCTTGGCCCCCATGGTCGTGGCCGGGCTGTAACTCCAACTCCACAAACTCCCGGCCGATTTGCTGGAAATCATGGAGACCGACGTCCCCGAACTGCTGTCCACCGAGACATTGGTGTAGCCGTAGGTGATGCTGCCGCCCTGCGGCATGGTGAGCGAGCTCATCTGATAGCTGCCCGCACTCGGCTGCAAGTTGCCGTTGTAGCTGTAGGCCCAGTTACCTGTGACAGGACGGGTGACGCCGGTCAGTTGATAAGTGTTCACCAAGCCTGGCGCAGCGGTGTAGTTGTAATACCAGGTGCCGGAGGGGCCGGCGATGCTGTTGACACGACGCCAGGCGGTACCGCTGTCGTAGTAGGTAAAGGTGATCGTGCGGCTGTCGTTGGCGGTGATGCTGGTGATTTCGGCGGCAGCCGTGTTGTTGCTGTAGGCGACGTTGGCGTAGTTACCGTTGCGGTCGGTGATTTTGGTGGTGTAGTAGGCATTGACCGTGCCGGAGAAGCCGCCCTCCGAGATTTGCTTGGTCATCAGGTATTGAGTGCCATCCGTGCTGGTCACGATCAGGCCCGGGGTCGCGGCCGGTGCACATTCGACCTTCCAGCGCCGGGTGGTGAGCGCCAGCGGTGTGCCGCTGGCCACGAAGTGCATGCGCTGCACGCTGCCGTCTGGCATCTCAATCACCGGGTTGTCGGTGGAGGTGTCCCAGTCGTCGTTGGTGCAGATGCCGCCGGTGCCCGCCTTGGTGACCCGGCCGTAGTGCATGGCCCAGCCGACACCCATCATGGAGTTGGCTTTCGGTTGGCTCTTGTCCACCACCGAGCTGTTGTAGCTGCGCTGTACGGTGAGGTTGAAGCCACCCGCCCCCGGAATGAAGATGTCGGTGTAGTGCAGTTGCAGCGCGCCGGTGAACGGATCGATGTGTTCGCCGAAGTGCTGGTTGGTGTAGTCGCGGTTCGGGTACAGGCCCGGTTCTTTGTAGTAATCCGGCATCTTGCCGCCGGTTTGGGCAAAGGCGCCGGCAAGCGAGAGCAATGTCGTTAGCGCCGCTATAAACCCGGCGCATTGCTTTGACATGCGTGATGCTCCAGATGTGTTTGGCATGACTGGCTTTCGGTTCAGGAAGTGGGGGCGGGGAGATGCCGCGGATTGGTTGGCGACCAGCGAGCACCTCGTCTTGGACGTTTAGCCGCCTGCGGCAACTCAGAAACGTCGTTACGCGGTTGGATGATCGCTTCGATGGCCGCGTCGCCAACGGACTGAGCACCAGGTTCGGGGCCTTGTTGGCCGAGGCAACTACCGTGCTTTCATCTTCATCTAAGTAATCATAAAAACTTAGTTATCTTTTTACGATATTTATCGAATTATGATGATTTATCAAAATTTGCGCAAACATGAAGCGCAAACACAATTCACACAAGTTGACAGCCTCGCGTTTGGGCAAGGAGTTGGCAAAACTTCGGCGCAAAAAAGGTCTTACGCAGGCGCAACTTGCGGAAATGGTTGATCTCGAACCAATCTCCGTTTCCCGGATCGAGACAGGCGCTGTGCTGCCTTCGATCGTCCGGTTGCATGACCTTGCTGCCGCGCTCGAAGTGAGCATGGCTCGTTTACTCGGAGTGGCAGATATCTCAGCAGCTTCACAGGCACGAGAGCTAGCGGCACTTCTCGATCCGCTTGATGCAAATGACAGATCTCTTCTTATAGGAATTGTTCGGCAGGTGGCTGTGCGTTTGCAAACCCCTGTTTCTGGCGCGGTACGTTAGTACTGTTATGACTTCCTATTGAGGTTTTCATAATTCGCGGCGCCCTTCTACCGTTCACCCTGAGCGTAGCGAAGGGTTTGACCTCCCCCTATGGCATCAGACCCTTCGCTGCGCTCAAGGCGAACGGGGGTTTTGTCGCGAATTTGGGAAATCTCAGTAAATCCGCCGCGCAGCCACGGAAGACACCATGGACTACTACTGAAAGAATCAACATGGCACAACGGGCAAAGCAAAAAAACCCGCCGAAGCGGGTTTTATCGTCCGCCCCCGGCTGAGGAACCCGGGGGTTTTCGATGCTGCGGCGACTAACGGTTGTACGCGCTCTCGCCGTGCGCCACGATGTCGAGGCCTTCGCGCTGCTCGTCATCGCTGACGCGCAGGCCGACGATCAGATCGGCGATCTTGTAGGCGATGAAGGCAACCACGGCCGTCCACACAATGGTTAGGCCAACGCCTTTGGCCTGGATGATGAGCTGGCCCATGACCGAGTAGTCGGCCGGCTTGGTCATTTCCATCTTCACCCAGTCGGCCACGAAGCTTGGGCCGCCAAGGTTCGGACTGTTGAAGATGCCGGTCGCCAGCGCGCCGAAGATGCCGCCCAGTGCATGCACACCGAACACATCGAGGGCGTCGTCCGCCTTGAGCATTTTCTTGAGACCCGACACGCCCCACAGGCATAGCGGACCGACCAGGATGCCGATGATCAGCGCGCCCATCAGGCCGACGTTGCCGGCAGCCGGGGTGATCGCCACGAGACCGGCGACGGCACCCGACGCGGCGCCCAGCATCGAGGGCTTGCCCTTGAGGAACCACTCGGCGAGGATCCACGACATCACCGCGGCGGCGGTCGCCACGAATGTGTTCATGAAGGCGAGACCAGCGGTGCCGTTGGCTTCCAGTGCGGAGCCCGCGTTGAAGCCGAACCAGCCGACCCACAGCAGCGAGGCGCCCACCATGGTCAAGGTCAGCGAGTGCGGCGGGAAGGCCTCCTTGCCGTAACCGACACGCTTGCCAACAAGGTAAGCACCAACCAGACCGGCAACGCCGGCGTTGATGTGCACCACGGTGCCGCCCGCGAAGTCGAGCGCGCCCCATTGCCAGATCTTGCCGGCGGTGGCGTTGAGGCCATCAACCAGCTTGGCATCGGTGTAGGCATCGGGGCCGGGCCAGAACCAGACCATGTGCGCGATCGGGATGTAGCTGAAGGTAAACCAGATGACCATGAAGATCAGCACGGCGGAGAACTTCATGCGCTCGGCGAAGGCACCGACGATCAGTGCACAGGTGATGCCAGCGAAGGTCGCCTGGAACGCCATGAACACGATCTCGGGGATCACCACGCCCTTGCTGAAGGTGCCGGCGTTGGCGAAGGTGCCGGCAATATTGTCGAACAGGCCCTTGCCGAACAGCCGCGAGGTGCCGCCGAAGAACGCGTTGCCTTCGGTGAACGCAAAGCTGTAGCCATAGATCAGCCAGAGCACCACGATCAGCGAGAAGGTGACCATCACCTGCATCAGCACCGAGAGCACGTTCTTCGAGCGCACCAGGCCGCCGTAGAACAGCGCTAGACCCGGCACCGTCATCAGGATCACCAACAGCGTGGAGACCATCATCCAGGCGGTGTCGCCCTTGTTCGGTTCCGGTGCCTTGGCTGCGGGCGCAGCCGGCGCGGCGGTCGCTGTCGGCGCAGCGGTGGCGGGTGCCGTTTCCGCGGGCTTGGCAGCTTCCGCGGGTTTGGCCGCATCCACCGGCGCGGCGTCGGCCGGTTTCGCTTCGGTGGCTAGCGCCGGCGTTGCCGCCGGCGCCTGCGCGAAAGTGACGTGGCTGACACCCAGTGAAAGCGCGGCACACAGGGCGCCAGCAAAAAGACGTAGTTTCATGTTCGATGACCCCCGGCTTAGAGCGCGTCCGAACCGGTCTCGCCGGTGCGGATGCGGATGACTTGTTCGACTTCGAACACGAAGATCTTGCCGTCGCCGATCTTGCCGGTGTTGGCGGCCTTTTCGATCGCTTCGATCACGCGCTCGACGAGCTCGGTCTTGACCGCGACTTCGACTTTCACCTTGGGCAGGAAGTCGACGACGTACTCCGCACCGCGGTACAGTTCGGTGTGGCCTTTTTGCCGACCGAAGCCCTTGACCTCGGTCACGGTGATGCCCTGCACGCCCACGCCGGCGAGGGCTTCGCGCACCTCGTCGAGCTTGAACGGTTTGATGATGGCAGTAACCAGTTTCATGACAGGTTCCCCCTTGTGGAATTAGAACGACTTGGTGTACTTCAGCAAGGCGTAGGGCGTTGTCTTGCCGGTGAATTTCTTGCCGAGCGGCGTGTAGAAGCCCTTGTCGGCATCGGTGGCAGTCACGCCGCCCGACAGCGCGAAGCCGTTACCGAAGTCGTAGCCCAGCTCGACCTTGCCGTCGGTGTAGGTGCCGGCGCCGCCGGTGTTCTTGACGATCTGGTGGCCGACGTGGGCGGTCAGCGTCAGGTTGTCCATCAGCGGGAAGGTGCCGGTCAGGTCGAAGTAGCCGCTGTTGCGCGCGTTCGCGACGCCGAAGATCGACTTCGATACCGTGTGCGAATACTTCAGCGTGAACATCTTGAAGGTGCCGGCGACGTACAGCTCGGTGGTGTCCGGCTTGGTGGCGCCCGACGCGACGGAGCCGGTGTAGAAATATTGCAGCACACCGACGTCGTAGGCGACCGGGCCGGCTTCGCCCTTGTAGCCGGCGTAGAGATCGATTTCGGCGTTGCCGCTGCTGATGCCGTAGTCCTTCAGCCAGCGGATGCTCGACCCCCAGGTGCCGATGTAGAAACCGCTCGGGTGGGTGTAGTCCGCACCCAGTTGCAGCGCCGGCTTGAAGTCGGACTGGTTCAGGCCGCGATAGATATAGGAGCTGGCGACGCCGATGTTGACCGAGAACGGCGACGGCTCCGGAGCGGGCGCCGGCGCCGGCGCCGTTTGCGCGAGCGCGAGGCCGGCAAGCAGGCTGGTCACTGCGGTGGTGACGAGGGTACGTTTCAGTTTCATCGTGAATCTCCTGGAGGAAGGTGCGAGTGCAGCAAGACTGGGCAGCACTTCGCAAACGCCGTGCCAGCGTCGGCCGCGGCCGGCACCCGCGCGCGAGCGCCCGAAGGCATCGTTTTGGTGCCGTTTGCTGCACAGCAACAAGTCGCGCGCCGATTTGGGGCGTTCGCGGCCAAAAGGCACCAGCGGGCGGTTTGCTAAACTTTTCCCATGACCCTCGATGAACTTGCGGCACAGCTCAAGGCTGTGCTGGCCGGCAACCCCGGCGAAGACTTGCAGAAAAACCTGCGCGCCACGCTGAGCGCCGGCCTCGCCCGCATGGACGTGGTGACTCGGCAGGAATTCGACGTGCAGCGCGAAATGCTCAACGTACTGCGCGCGCAGATCGACGAGCTGACGGCGAAAGTGGATTCGCTGGAGAAGGAAAAAGCGGCGAACTGAGTCGCCGGGGCGCAGACGGAAACCCGTCAGCCCGGTTCGTTGTCGTCTGCCGGTTGCCGGCGGTCACGGTGCCAGGTCGGCGGTCAGCGCCGGTCGATGCTCGCGCGGGATGGCGGTGGCGTCCGCCGGCGCGACACGGCGCAAAAGCTGGGCAGTATTGGCTTTTTGGTTAAAGCGCTACTTGGTATGGGCTCCGCGCCGGAAATTTACCAAGTCGATTACTGGTGAAAATGGCCGCTGTGCCCTGTGCAGTGGCACTTTCAGCAAAAAAGCTGCTACTCGCCCAATCGCTCGCCAACGGCCGGATGGCCGCCGCCGCGCAGCCAGGCGCCGACTGCCATGCGCTTGCCGCCGGCACGCTGGATTTCGGTGATCGCCAGTACCGACGCACCGCAAGAGACGAGCAAGTGCTCACATTCTACCGCCATCACGGTGCCCGGCGCGGAGCCGAGGCAGGACGGCACCGGCACCAGCGCGCTCGCCCAGAGCTTGAGTTTCTCGCCGTACCAGGTCGTCCACGCGCCGGGCGCCGGATTGAATGCGCGCACCTTGCGGTCGATTTCGACGGCGCTGGCCGACCAGTCGATCTGCGCCTCCTCCGGCGACACCTTGTTGGCGTAGGTGATGCCGTGCGCCGATTGCGGCGCGGCGGCGAGCTCCTCGCCACGGCTCAGGCGGCTCAGCACATGCACGATGGCCTCGGCGCCAAGCGTGGCGAGGCGGTCGTGCAGCTCGCCGGTGGTCTCGCGCGGACCGATCGCGGTGAAGGTTTCCAGCAACACCGGGCCGGTGTCGAGTCCGGCTTCCATCTGCATGATGGCGACGCCGGTTTTGGCATCGCCGGCGAGGATCGCGCGGTGAATCGGCGCGGCGCCGCGCCAGCGCGGCAACAGCGAGGCGTGGATGTTGAGGCAACCCAGGCGGGGCACATCGAGAATCGCCTGCGGCAGGATCAGCCCGTAGGCCGCCACCACCAGCACGTCCGGCTGCAGCGCGGCCAGCTCGGCGACGGCTTCCGGCGTGCGCAGCGTGGCGGGCTGCCGCACCGGCAGTTGATGGGCGAGCGCCACCTCCTTGACGGCGGAGGCGGTCAGCTTCATGCCGCGGCCAGCGGGCCGATCGGGCTGGGTATAGGCAGCAACCACCTGCAAGCCGTGGTCCGGCCCCGCGTGCAGCAGCGCGCGCAATGCGCGGGCCGCAAATTCAGGAGTGCCGGCAAAGACGATACGCATGACAGCTCGATTCGGGAGGCGGTTGCGGGTTGGGTTCCGGCGCTGCGGGGAAGGTAGAGGTCGGTCAGGCGCGCGCGGCCTCGCGATGGCGCTTGATCATCTTGCTCTTGACCCGCATCTGCTTGAGTTGCGACAGATGGTCGACGAACACGATGCCTTTGAGGTGATCCATCTCATGCTGGATGCAGACCGCGAGCAGCTCGGTCGCCTCCAGCTCGAACGGCTTGCCCTCGGCATCCTGCGCCCGCACCTTGACGTGCGCAGCGCGGCGCACGTTGTCGTAATACTGCGGCACCGACAGGCAGCCCTCCTCGCCGACGATCTCGCCATCGGCCTCGACGATTTCGGGGTTGATGAAGACCTTGAGATCGCTCTTGTCCTGCGACACGTCGATCACGATCACCCGCTTGTGCACGTCGACCTGGGTCGCGGCGAGGCCAATGCCCGGGGCTTCGTACATGGTCTCGGCCATGTCGTCGACGAGCTTGCGGATCGCAGGGGTGAACTCGGTCACCGCGCTGGCGATGCGTTTTAGCCGCGGATCGGGGTATTCGAGGATGGGTAAAAGCGCCATTTACTTGCCAAATCAGATGGCTGGTTGCACAATCTTCATGTAATTTCTCAAGGTTGGGGTCTTTTCCGGCGTTTCCAGACTCCCCTGCCTGATTCGGCGTCGTGCTCTAGAGCGCGCAATGGTGCATCGCAGGGATGCCAGTACACACCGACACGGCAGGATATGACAGCATATGACAACGTCGTTGTTTTTTTGCCACGCCCGACCCACTCGCCAGGATACGGAATGTTAACGAACCCTATGCCATCTTCGTCCCGTGCACGGCTGTCGCACCGTGGTACCGCCGCCGTGGCCGGCGTCGTGGCCACGCTGCTCGCCGCCGTCGCCCTCGCGCAGGCGCCCGCAGCCCCGGCCTCCGGTCCCGTCAAGGTGCAGGAAAACGCGCCGTCCAGTCATACGGTGGTGAAGGGCGACACGCTGTGGGGCATCTCCGGCAAGTTTCTCAAGACCCCTTGGCGGTGGCCGGAAGTCTGGCGCCTGAACCGCGATCAGATCAAGAACCCGCACTGGATCTATCCCGGACAGGTCATCCTGTTCGACCCCAACGCACCGGGCGGTCCGCGTCTGTACATCCAGCAGCCCGGCGAGCCCGGCCCCGGCGGCATCGTCCGCCTGTCGCCGCAGATCCGTGCCGAGGCACGGGCCGATCAGGCCATTCCGTCGATCCGGCCGGAAGACATCGAACCGTTCATGCTGCGCAACCGGGTCATCGGCGCCGAGACCTTCGACAACGCGCCGCAGGTCGTGAAGTCGGTGGGCGAACGCGTTGCGTTCTCGCAGTCCGACGCGATCTACGCGGTCGGCATCAAACCGGCCATGGGCAAGGTGTTCCAGATTTTCCGCAAAGGCCGCGAACTGCGCGACCCGGCGATCGCGCCACGTCCCTGGTATCGCTGGCATCATGCCAATCCCGATCCGCAGATCATCGGCTACGAGGCGACCTACCTCGGCGACGCCCGCCTGCTGCGCGAAGGCGATGTCGCGCGGCTCGAAATCGTCGCCTCGAAGCAGGAGGTGCAGGTAGGCGACTACCTGATCCCGGCGCCGCCGGTGGAAACGATGGCCTGGGTGCCGCATGCACCGGAAGTAAAAATCGAAGGCTTCGTGATGACGCTGCCGAACGGCGTGTCGGAAGCGGGCAAGACCAACGTCGTCACGCTCAATGTCGGCAAACGGCACGGCATTGAAGTCGGCCACGTTCTCGCGGTCTACAAATCCGAAGAAACATTCGCCAACCCGCGCTACAAGGAGTCGCCGATGAACTGGGTGCCGGGCTGGCCCAAGGTGACAGGCGCGGAGCCCGCCACCCTGCAGATTCCGGAAGAGCGCATCGCGCTGGTGTTCGTCTTCACGGTGTTCGACGGCGTGTCATACGGCATGGTCATGAATTCCGGCGTCGACAACGTCCGCGCCGGCTACGCAGTACGCAATCCCTGACCATCCACCGCGATACCCTGCAAAGGCACCGCGCGGTGCCTTTGTTGTTTGTGCACTCAGCGAGACTGCGCGACATTTGGCGCAAAATCAAGCGATGACTTCCCACGCCGACGACGCCCGCTTCCTCCGTCTTGCCTTCACCCGCGGCGTCAGCCCCCGCGTCGCGCACAAGCTGTTGAGCGCGATGGGCGACATCGACACGCTGTTCGCCGCCAGCGCCGGCAGCATCGCAAGCATTGCCGGCGATGCCGTGGCCCGCGCGCTGACCGCGGCGCCGGATAGCGCCACCGCGGCGCTGGTCGATGCCGCGCTGGCGTGGTTGAACGAGTCGCCGGACCAGCATCTGTTGAACTGGGCACATCCGGCCTTTCCCGCGCTGCTGCTCGAAAGCGGCGACGCACCATTGATCCTGTTCGCCAAGGGCCGGCTCGAATTGCTGCAACGGCCGGCGCTGGCGATGGTCGGCTCGCGCAACTGCTCGCAGGGCGGCACCGATACCGCTGAGGCGTTCGCCGAGGCCTTTTCGGCCAGCGGCGTCACCGTCGTCTCCGGCCTGGCCCAGGGCATCGACGCCGCCGCGCATGCCGGCGCCTTGCGTGCCGTGTCGAAATCGTCCGCCGGCGCTGGATCGACGATTGCCGCGGACGCCGGATCGACGATTGCCGTCGTGGGCACCGGCATCGACCGCGTCTACCCGGCGAAGAACAAGGTGCTGGCGCACAGCATTGCCGAACACGGCCTGATTCTTTCGGAATACGCGCTCGGCACGCCGCCGCTGGCGGAAAATTTCCCGCGGCGCAACCGCATCATCAGCGGACTCGCGCGCGGCGTGCTGGTGGTCGAGGCATCGATGGCATCGGGCTCGCTCATCACGGCACGACTCGCCGGCGAACAGGGGCGCGAAGTGTTCGCCATTCCGGGCTCGATCCACTCCACCTTTCACAAGGGTTGCCACCACCTGATCAAGCAGGGCGCCAAACTGGTCGAGACGGCGCAGGATGTGCTCGAAGAACTGCGTCTGGGCAGCCAATCCCCGGCGCTCAATGCAGGCGCAAACGATGCCGCGACGGGCGACCGCGAATCGGCATTGCTGGACCACATCGAGCACGCACCGATCGACATCGACGCGCTGGTAACCCGCAGCGCACTCCCGGTCGATCAGGTCATGACCGAACTCACGCTGCTCGAAATCGCCGGCCAGGTCGAACAACTGCCGGGTGGGCGCTGGCAGCGGCGCGGCTAGCCGCATTTCGCTACGGCAGCGCACATGACAGTGCTACGGCAAACTTCGTACTCGCAAAACTGAAGTCGGCGGCCGGCACCTTTGACCGCAGCGTCAAGGACGTACTCGTCAACAACCCGACGGGGGCGGTCATGCAGAGGGTTGCCGACATCACCCGCCTCGGTACTACGCAAGGCACGGCGGGCGCTTGCGCATCATCGGTGGCGTCGCCGCTGCATTGTCGGTTGCACTAGCCAGCCCGTCCTGCACCGCCATGACGGCAGCCGCAACCAATCTCGCGGCCGATGTCGCCGCGCTTGAGCGTTTGCCCACCCGGCACCGCTTATGTCGCTGGCAAGATCGACGCCAGCGACGATCTTTGCCACGAAACCCTGTCCGGCAGGCGAATGTCCAGCACACCTGCGCTGCCCCGCGGCGCAACCCTGCGGCATTGGCCAGCGCATGGATAGCAAGCGCGGCGGGTGCGACAAGTGCCATATCGAGAAAGAACGTTCTGTGTACGGCAACAGCAAAGTGCTCTCCGAATAGTTCATCCACCCGGTGCGGCGACATGGCGCTACCGACTACCGTGTCGCTGCTCCCGCCGAAAGATCGCCGTGCGATGCGCTACGCGGTACCGTCACGCCGCCGCTCCGCTGGGCGCAACCGGCTCCCGGCTCCCGGATAGCGGGCGCTGTCGCCGGCACCGCCGTTGACGCTTCGGCTAGGTAGTCGCGAAACAAGTCGACAAAAAGCGGAACCTTCGTTGATGGCGTATTTACATACTCCGACGGTACTGGCCTCCCACCTCAAATAGCGCATCGGTGATCTGACCGAGTGAGCAGACCTTCACGGCTTCCATCAGTTCGGCGAAGACGTTGCCGCCGTTGATGGCGGTTTGTTTTAGTTTGGTGAGTGCGGCGGGCGCGGCGCTGGCGTGCTTGGCGTGGAACTCGGCGAGTCGCTTGAGTTGGCTCTGCTTTTCTTCGTCGGTCGAGCGCGCGAGTTCCAGTGCCTCGGGCACCGCATCGCCGTGCGGGTTGCGGAAGGTGTTGACGCCGATGATCGGGTACGAGCCGTCGTGCTTCTTGTGCTCGTAGAACATCGACTCCTCCTGAATCTTGCCGCGCTGATAGCCCGTTTCCATCGCGCCGAGCACGCCGCCGCGTTCGCTGATCGCTTCGAACTCGCGCAGCACCGCTTCTTCGACGAGGTCGGTCAGCTCGTCAATGATGAACGCGCCCTGGTTCGGGTTCTCGTTCTTGGCGAGGCCCCATTCGCGATTGATGATGAGCTGGATCGCCATCGCGCGGCGCACCGATTCCTCGGTCGGCGTGGTGATCGCTTCGTCGAACGCGTTGGTGTGCAGGCTGTTGCAGTTGTCGTAGACCGCGATCAGCGCTTGCAGCGTCGTTCGGATGTCGTTGAACTGAATCTCCTGCGCGTGCAGGCTACGGCCGCTGGTCTGGATGTGGTACTTGAGCTTCTGGCTGCGCTCGTTGGCGCCATACTTCTCGCGCATCGCCACGGCCCAGATGCGCCGCGCTACGCGCCCGAGCACGGTGTACTCCGGGTCCATGCCGTTCGAGAAGAAGAACGACAGATTCGGGGCGAAGTCATCGATGTGCATGCCGCGTGCGAGATAGGCCTCGACAAACGTGAAGCCGTTTGACAGTGTGAACGCCAGCTGCGAAATCGGGTTGGCGCCTGCCTCGGCGATGTGATAGCCGCTGATCGACACCGAGTAGAAATTGCGCACCTTGTTCTGCACAAAATACTGCTGGATGTCGCCCATCACTTTCAGCGAGAACTCGGTGGAGAAGATGCAGGTGTTCTGGCCCTGATCCTCCTTCAGGATGTCGGCCTGCACCGTGCCACGCACGTTCTCCAGCGTCCATGCCTTGATCTTGGCCAGCTCGTCGTCGGTCGGTTCCCGTTTGTTGTCGGCGCGGAACTTCATGAGCTGCTGCTCTATCGCCGTGTTCATGAAGAACGCGAGGATGGTGGGCGCCGGGCCGTTGATAGTCATCGATACGGACGTGTTCGGCGCGCAGAGATCGAAGCCGTCGTAGAGCACCTTCATGTCCTCGACGGTGGCGATCGAAACGCCCGAGTTCCCAACCTTGCCATAGATGTCCGGGCGGATCGCCGGGTCGTTGCCGTACAACGTCACGCTGTCGAACGCCGTGGACAGCCGCTTGGCGGGCATGCCCTCGCTGACCTTCTTGAAGCGGCGGTTGGTGCGGAAAGCGTCACCCTCGCCGGCGAACATGCGCGTCGGGTCCTCGTTCTCGCGTTTGAACGCGAACACACCCGCTGTGAAGGGGAAGCTGCCGGGTACGTTTTCTTTCAGTTGCCACTTGAGGATTTCGCCGTCGTCCTCGTAGCGCGGCAGCACCACTTTGCGGATCTTGGTGCCGGAGAGCGAGGTGTAGGTGAGGCCGGTGCGGATTTCCTTGTCGCGAATCTTCACGACGTATTCGTCACCGGCATAGCTCGCGACCGTCTGCGGCCACATGTCGAGGAGCTTTTTGGCGCGGAGATCGAGTGCTTGCGTCTTGTGCTCGATCAGCGCGTCGATGGCCGCCGGCAGCGCATCCTTGCACTCGGACAGCATGCGTTTGCTGGCAGTCAATTGTTGCCGCTCCCGCGCAATCCGCGCCTGACCGTTCGCCCACTGGTGATAGCCGCGAACGGTGTCGGCGATCTCGGCGAGATAGCGGGCACGTGTGGCCGGCACGATAGCGTGCGTTTGCGAGGAGGCATGCGTGGTCACCGGCGCCAGCTTGCCGGGGACGAGCTTGAGGGCATCTTTCGACTTCTCGACCAGCATCGGTGCGATAGCCTGATACAGCGCCGTCACGCCATCGTCGGCGAAGCGGCTGGCCATCGTGCCGAACACCGGCATCTGGTCGGGAGATGTGCTCCAGGCCTCCTTGTTGCGCTGCACCTGCTTGCGCACGTCGCGCAGCGCGTCCTGTGCGCCTTTGCGGTCGAACTTGTTGATCGCCACGAAGTCGGCGAAGTCAAGCATGTCGATTTTCTCAAGCTGGCTCGCGGCGCCGAACTCGGGCGTCATCACATAAAGCGACGCGTCGACGTGCGGCACGATGGCGGCGTCGCCCTGGCCGATGCCCGAAGTCTCAACGAAGATCACATCGAAGCCGGAGAGCGTGCAGGCGGCAATGGCGTCCGGCAGGGCTTTCGAGATTTCCGAACCGCCGGAATCGCGCGTCGCCAGCGAGCGCATGTAGATGTTCGGGTGGTTGATCGCGTTCATGCGAATGCGATCACCAAGCAGTGCGCCGCCGGACTTGCGGCGCGACGGGTCGATCGAGATGATCGCGATCTTCAGAGCGTCGTTCTGGTCGATGCGGAAGCGACGCACCAGCTCGTCGGTGAGTGAGGACTTGCCTGCGCCGCCGGTGCCGGTGATACCGAGCGTCGGCGTGTGTTTGGCTGCAACTGCCTCGTGCAGCGCCTTCAGTGTTGCCGCGTCGACCGTGCCTGCCTCGAGCATGGTGATCCAGCGGGCGAGGGCGATGCGGTCGCCGGATTTCAGCGCGTCCAGTGTCAGCGGCTTTTCCGCAAGGTTCTGGTCGCAGGCCGCGATCATGTCGTTGATCATGCCCTGCAGACCGAGTTTGGCGCCGTCCTCGGGCGAGAAGATGCGCGCCACGCCGTAAGCGTGCAGGTCCTTGATTTCGGCCGGCACGATGACGCCGCCGCCGCCGCCGAATACCTTGATATGGCCGGCGCCCGCCTCGCGCAGCATGTCGATCATGTACTTGAAGTACTCGACGTGGCCGCCCTGATAGCTCGACAGCGCAATGCCGTGCGCATCCTCCTGCAGCGCGGCGTCGACGACTTCCTTCACGCTGCGGTTGTGCCCCAGGTGAATGACCTCGCAGCCGGTGCCCTGGATGATGCGGCGCATGATGTTGATCGAAGCGTCGTGCCCGTCGAACAGGCTGGCGGCGGTGACGAAACGCACCTTGTTCTTCGGTTTGTAGACAAGATGCTTGGTGTCGAGATTGGACATGCGCTCCTCCGTAGGTCCGGCTCTGTCGGCAGGAACGAATTGTCGCAGAAACCAGGGCCAAGTTGACGTTAACGTCAACTTGTGTACGGGCGCCGCCTTGCGTATCGTCCGGGCCACAGCCGGAGCAGATTTGACCAATATCAGGGTGAGCGCCAGATTGCGGCTGCACAACGGGCCAACCGCGCGGATCGTTGCTTTATGTCAATGGCCGGCCGACGCGGCGGGACCACATTACGTTTCATAGTAATTACTCATCGCAACAGGAGTGGCCATGTTCAAAAAGATACTGATCCCCGTCGACGGCTCCGATCTCTCGCTGCGCGCGGCAACGACTGGCGTGCAACTGGCAAAAGAAGTCGGCGCCCAGGTTGTGTTCCTGCACGGAATGGCGCCTTACATCGCGCCATACGCAGCCGAAATTTCGATGGTCGACGACAAAACGCAGCTAGCTTTCGAACAGAGCGTCAGCGAGGGCAGCAGCAAGATGCTGGCCGACGCCAAGAAGATTGCCGACGCTGCCGGCGTTGGCAGCGAGACTGTGCACGCCGTCAGTTCGCGCCCCGAAATGCTCATCGACAAGACCGTGCATGAAAAAGGCTGCGATCTGGTCGTGATTGCTACTCATGGCCGCGGTGCCGTTGGTCGCTTCGTGATGGGCAGCGTCACCAGTCGTCTGCTGCCGATTTCGTCGGTGCCGGTGCTGGTGTATCGCGATGCGACGATGGCGAAGGACGCCGGTTAGCCGCTAGCCGTTATCGTCCAATCGGAGCGGACCTTTCCTCGCCGATCATGGCCGGCCACGGGCGCTGCGGGCCATCCCGCGACCGGGCTTGGCGTCTGTTACACACTGTTACCGACGGTTCATCATCGGTTTGCACGTGGCTCAGATAGTTGAGCCATGCCAAGTCGGTATGCAATCAGGAGTCGGTCATGCAGTCGCAAGTTCAACCAGCTACGCAGCAGTTTCGCGTCGGGAACGCGGGGCTCATGACCAGCGTACGCAGCACGGCGGCCCGCGACGCCGTGCTGGAGCAGGTCGTCGCGCTCGGGCGCGCCCGTGTCGTTACCGAAGGCACGGCGATCCACCGTGCCGGCGACCCGTTCCGCTCGATCTTTTTCGTCAAATCCGGCGCCGCCAAGAGGATGTTGATTCAGGAAGATGGTCGCGAACAGATTTTGGGCTTTCCAATGCCGGGCGACATCGTGGGAATGGAAGCGATTGACGCCGGTGTGCACACCACGACGGTCATCGCGCTCGATCTTTGCGCAGTGGTAGAGATCCCGTTCGAGGCGATCGAAGCGCTGGCGGCAGAAAATCCGGCAGTGGCGCGATTCATGTACCACCGCATGAGTGCCGCGTTGCGCGACGAGCATGGCTGGCTGGCGGCGCTCGGCCTGCTCAACGCCGACGAACGGGTTGCGGCCTTCCTGCTCGATCTTTCGCAACGCTTTTCGGCGCGTGGCTTCTCGGCCCGCCGCTTCATGCTGCGCATGACCCGTGCCGAAATCGGAAGCTTCCTCGGCTTGACGCTGGAAACGGTCAGTCGCGTGTTTTCGCGCTTCCAGAAGCTCGGCCTGCTCAAAGTGACCCGGCGCGATATCGAATTGCTTGATATGGATGCGCTCAGTTCGTTGGCGCATTCGCAGACGATGCACTGATTGCGCGGTCGCGCAGGCTCCGGTCGACGCTGGAGCGGGGCCGTTTACGTCTCGCCGTTGGTGGCGTCTGCCAGGGCCGCGCGAAGCGCCCGCCCCAACTGATCGCGCGAGTACGGTTTGCGGAGGAATGCGATATCGTCGTCCAGCCCGAACTGGAGCGGCAATGCACTTCTGGCGTAGCCAGAGGCGTAAAGCACACGCAGGTCGGGTTTGATCTTGAGCAGCGACGCAGCCACCCGCGGACCGGTTTCATCGCCCTGCAATACGACGTCGGTAAACAATATCGCGATATCGGGGTGAGCGCGAACTCGGGTGCTCGCCGTGCGACGATTGCTCGCCGTGAAGACGCGGTATCCCAGCGATTGCAAGAAGCGCACGGCAACCGCCCGGACATCGGGGTCATCTTCGACGACCAGGACCGCCTCGTTGCCCGCAATGCTGGTGATGGTCTTGCGTAGCGAGGCGTCGCGATGGACGGGCGCGCCGTCGGCGACCGGCAGGAAAAGGTTAATGGTGGTCCCCACGCCGACTTCGCTGTATGCGGTCACGTGGCCGGCGCTTTGCTTGGCGAAACCATAGACCATGCTGAGGCCGAGACCGCTGCCCTTGCCCACCGCTTTTGTTGTGTAAAACGGTTCGAATGCACGGGCAAGCGTTTCCCGCGACATGCCGGTCCCGGTGTCGGAGACGCTGAGTCGCACGTAGCTGCCAGCCCGCAAATCATCGGCCTCGCCGCTGTCGAGCATGACTTCGCCGGCCTCGATGCCAAGCTTGCCCCCGGCCGGCATCGCGTCGCGCGCGTTGACCGCGAGATTGAGCAGGGCAGTTTCGAGCTGACCGCTGTCCGCCAGCGCCAGCGGCAGGCCGGCGTCGGTGGTGACGCTGATCTCGATATTGGGGCCGAGTGTGCGGGCGAGCAGATCGCGAAATGCCGACAGCAACTCGGGGATGCGAATTGGCGCCGGAAGCAAGGTCTGACGTCGGGAGAAGGCGAGCAGTTTGGCGGTCAGTTCCGCGCCACGATGGGCCGCCCGATGCGCCGAGGCGATCGCCCGCCGGACGAACGGATCGGTCAGTGCCATGTCCTCCAGGATTTGCAGGTTTCCGGAGATGACAGTCAGCAGATTGTTGAAGTCGTGTGCAACGCCGCCGGTGAGCTGACCAAGGGACTCCAGCCGCTGCGACATCAGCAGCTTGTCTTCGACCTCCGCGCGCTGCAGGGCATTGGAGGCGATATTGGCAATCGCTTCGAGAAATGCAATGTCGTCGGTAGCGAAGTGATGCGGCGCACGCGACGCCGCAACCAGCACGCTGTGATGATCGAGTCGATCGCCGATTGCCGCCAGCATGAGCGAGCGCATACCGGCTTTGATGAGCTCAGGCCAGATGTCGATATTGCTGGTTTGCACATCACCGACGAGCGCCGGTGCGCCGGAGCGAAGTATGGAGCCGCACAACAGTGCGTCGGTGTCGGCGACCAAAAGACCCAGCAGTGGCGCGCCGAATGGGCCGGCGGCGCTGACACAGGTGGCAGTGTTGGCACCGGGTGCATTGCGCAGTAGCAGGACTGCATCAGCGGCTAGCGGGCCGGCGGCGAGTTGGATCGCCTGGTCGCCGATGGCGTCGAAATGTCGCTCGCGGAGAGCTAGTTGGCTGATGCGGGTGAGCGCCCTGGCGCGCTCGAGTTCGCGTTCCTTCTGGCGGGCCAGCAGCCGGTCGGTGACATCCCGCATCGTCACAATGACTTCCGCGCCCGACGCGCCGGCAGTGGGCGCCAGGGAAATCTCCACCGGAAACTCGCGACCACTCAGCTTGATTGCCCGAAGCGTGCGGCCAACGCCCATCGGCCGTCGCAGTTTGTGTGCGACAAACTGCTCGCGCAGAGGCACGTGCGCCCTCCGGGCCGACATTGGAATCAGGCGTTCCACTGGCAGCCCGTGCAACTCACCCGGTGCAGCATCAAGCAGCCGCTCGGCTTCCGCGTTGTTCAGGCGGATGCGGCCGGCGGCGTCGACCACGAGAATGGCGTCGGGCGCGAAATCGAATAAGGCCTTGTACGGGTCTATGGGAGCAGGCGCCACCGCGCGGATTGCACGCTTCATCGCTTTTGCAGTGTGGCGGCCATTACGTAACCCGCGCCACGGACAGATTTGATCAATCGCGGTTCCTTGCCGTTATCGCCCAGTTTCCGGCGCAGACGACCGATTTGTACATCGATCGTGCGGTCGAACGGCCCGGCATCCCGATGGTGAGTTTTCTGCAGCAGTTGGTCGCGGCTCAGGATATGCCCCGCTTGTTCGAGCAGGACCAACAGCAGTTGATACTCGCCGGTGGTCAGGACAATCTGCGTGCCGCCAGACGCACGCAATTCGCGACGCTGGCGGTCGAGCACGAAGTCGTCGAATGCAATGGCGTCGACGTCGGTGAGCGCGATCGTCGCAGGTGCGGCAGCGGCGGCGTTTGCCACCGACCGGCGACCGACGCTACGGATACGTGCCAGCAATTCGCGAAGCTCGAACGGCTTGGTTACGTAGTCGTCGGCGCCTATTTCGAGTCCGACGACGCGGTCGATCATGTCGCCGCGGCCGGTGACCATCAGCAAGCCGCCATGCCAGTCCGCTCGCAGGCGCCGCGCGATCGCGAAGCCGTCTTCGGCGCCCAGATTGACGTCGAGGAGAATGACCTCGGGCGCATGTTCGCCGATCTGTTGTCGCAAACCCGCTTCGCTGCTTGCTTCAAACACAACGATGCCCTGCGCTGCCAGATAGGTGGCGACAAGATCGCGAATGTCCTCGTCGTCGTCAACGACAAGAACGCGGAGCGGCGATGAACTGTTCAACGGGGAGGGCGCAATACTGACGCAGCAAGTGCGCCATTATCTCGCGCGGTGCCCGTGACCGCTGTGCCGGTTTCAGCCGCGCCCGCGCGGCGACCCGGTTTCCAGCTTTTGCTGACAGGACAGGCAGCGCCGCGCTGCAGGGTATGCCAGCAAGCGCGGGTAGCCGACCGCCTCGCCGCAGGCTTCGCAGACGCCGTAGCTGCCATCGTCGATTTTTGCCAGCGCGGCAACCGTGGCAACCTGTTCTCGCGCATCGCGTTCGGCGCGCGCGAGGAGATCGTCCGACTCTGCGTCCGCCGTGGCCCAATCGGCATCGCTACCGCCGGTAATCGAGGCATGCGAGCGATCATCGGCGTGCAACTCACTGTCGAGCGCGGCCTGCAACTGGCGTTCGCGTTGCTGCAGCAACTGTTTCAGGTCATCAATTTGTCTTGTAGTGAGTTCGAGCTGCGACATATCATTTCCACCTTGCCTGCAAATGATGTCGTTGCCGGCCCCGGAGTGCCTTGATGGACATCAACACATACGCGCCTTGCCAATATTAGCCTTGCTTACAATGTCTTCACCAGCAAGTTGCGCCGCCGAGCCCGGCCCCCTTCAGTCCGCGCAGTCCGTTGCAGCTACCACCTCATCCGACGGATCCGGCATCGCCGCTGGGCCGCGCGCGTCCTGCGTGGTTGATGTGTTCGACATGCATTGCGCAGCATGCGCGGTGACTGTCGAAGCGGCCTTGCGCGAGCAACCGGGCGTGCATTCCGCGCGGGTGCATTATGCAACCCAGCGGGCCCAGATCAGTTTCGATCCGGGTCAGGTGTCGCTGGAAAAACTGCTTGGCAGTATCGAGCGCATGGGCTATTCGGCCGACGCCGCGGGGAGCGAAAATCGGGCGCAAATCGTGCGCCGGCAACGACATCGCCGCATCTGGGGTTTCGGCCTGGCTACATTCTGCGCCATGCAGGTGATGATGCTCACGCTGCCGAGGTTTCTCGCGGGCGCAGACATCGAACCGGAGCTGGCGCCGCTGCTGGACTGGGCCGCACTGGCGTTGGTGTTGCCGGTCATGTGGTGGAGTGCACGACCGTTCTATCAGGGTGCCGCCCGCGAGCTGCGTCTGCGGCAGCCGGGCATGGACTGCGCAATTGTCATGGGGATCGTGACGGCATTCGCCGGCTCGGTCTGGCATTTGCTGGCCGGCACCGGGGCGTTGTATTTCGATTCGGTGGCGATGTTTATCGCTCTCCTGCTTGGCGTGCGCTGGCTGGAGTGGGAACAGCGCGAGCGCAATCAGGCCGTGATCCAGCAGGCGGCCGGCGCCGCTGCCCGCGGAGAAGTCATGCGCGTGCAGGATACTGGCGATGGCGTACAAATGATCGCGGTCGCAGCCGCCGCGCTCGCGTCCGGCGACCGGGTATGGGTGCGGACCGGTGAAGCGATTCCGGTGGACGGCGTGCTCGATAGCGAAATTGCGTTGTGCGACGAGTCGCTGCTCACTGGAGAATCCGCCAGCGTCCGGCATCAGCGGGGTGCGCGTGTAGTAGCGGGTGCAGTCAATCTTGGTGCGCCATTTACCGTGCTGGCGACGGCTACCGTCGAGGCAAGCACCGAGCAGCGGCTAATGCTGCTTGCCGACAGCGCCAGCAAACCGGAGACACTGGCGTTTGCCGACGTTGTCGCCCGGTTCTTCATGCCAGCGCTGCTGCTGCTGGCGCTGGGTACTTTCGTTGCGTTGCTGCCGACCGGCGTCGCCACGGCGACCGAACGCGCCATTGCCGTGCTGATCATCAGTTGCCCATGCGCATTGGCATTGGCAGCGCCGGCGGCGCATGCGCGGGCGTTTTCGGGATTGCTGAGCCGTGGCGTCGTGTTGCGCCGGACGTCCGCGATCGAGCGTCTGGCCCGTGGCAATGCATTTTTGCTGGACAAGACAGGCACGTTGTCCGACCCAACCGTCGCACGAGTCTCCGAATTACGTACCGGTTACGCGCAACAACGTGCGCTGACCGTCATCGCGGCGCTGGAGCGGGCTGCCAACCACCCGCTGGCCGTAGCGCTTCGTGTTGTACAGGCGTCCAACTACGTGGTCACCGACGCTGACTGGCTACCGGGGCAAGGTGTTTCCGGTCGCATCGATGGACGCGCTTACCGGTTTGGACGAACCGGTTATGTCGGGCTGGAGGGCGGTGGCGCGAACGATCACCGGCTGTGGCTGGCCGATGCCGACGGCGCGATATGTGCCCTTGATCTTTCGGAGCAGCTGCGCGAAGATGCGCCGGTGTTTGTGAAGTATTTGCTGGCGAGAGGACAGGTGGAACTGTTGAGCGGCGACCATCCGGAACGGGCCAGTGCCGTTGCGCGCAGGTTGGGTATCGTGGTTTCCGAGGGCAGCGCATCGCCCGAGCGCAAGGCCGCGCGAGTGCAGCGCTTGCAACGGGAGGGGCGCACGGTCGTCATGATCGGCGATGGCGTCAATGACAGCATCGGTTTTGCCGGCGCCGATGTTGCCATTGCGGTTTACGGGGCGACCGATGCCGCCAGGGTCAGCGCCGACCTGATTTGCGAACGGCCCGGATTGCTGCCGATTGCCGATGCCATTGCGTATGCGCGGCGCGTCGTGCAGGTGGTGCGCTGGAATTTTGGCTGGGCGGTCGCCTACAATCTGCTGGCAATCCCCTTTGCGGTCGCAGGTGCGGTCAATCCGCTGGTGGCCAGCGTCGGTATGGCCGGAAGCTCGGCCATCGTTCTGCTGAATGTCATGCGACTTGGCGGTCAGGGTGCGGAGTTTCCGGAGCGGGTGGCGGTGCGCTGATGGAGTCGCTGTTTATCCTGGTGCCGCTGGCACTTGTCCTCGCCGTGATTATCGGCGCCGCGTTCTGGTGGTCTACCGTCTCGGGTCAGTTCGATGACCTGGAGCGGCACGGTCGCAGCGTTGTTGAAGATGACGATCGTTAGCCGCACGACAAAAATTGTTGCAGTGCGATTGATTGCCGTCAAAGTCCCTACTTCGAGCCGGGGATATTGTTTCTGCCTGTAGTAATGCGTCATGAGAATGGAGTCAAATGATGGGGAACACGCGCGCGCTAGGCGCTGATGGAGAGGTATACAACTACAGCGTTGTATACAAATTTGCCCTGATGACGGTGGTCTGGGGCATCGTTGGCATGCTGGTGGGCGTCATCATCGCCTCCCAGCTTGTGTGGCCACAACTCAATGTTCACGAGTTCTTGAGCTACGGTCGCCTGCGTCCGCTGCATACCAATGCCGTGATCTTTGCGTTCGGTGGTTGCGCGTTGTTCGCGGCGTCGTACTACGTGGTGCAGAGAACCTGTCACACCCCGCTCTTCGCGCCCAAACTGGCCGAATTCACGTTCTGGGGCTGGCAACTGATCATCGTTCTGGCGGCAGTGACGCTGCCGCTCGGAATGACCAGCGGCAAGGAGTATGCGGAACTCGAATGGCCGATCGACTTGCTGATCGCCGTGGTGTGGGTTTCCTACGCAGTGGTGTTCTTCGGCACGATGGCAAAACGCAAGACGTCGCATATCTACGTCGCCAACTGGTTCTTCGGCGCATTCATCCTGACGGTTGCCATCCTGCACATCGTCAACAGCGCCGAGATGCCGGTTTCCCTTACCAAGTCCTACTCGGCCTACGCCGGCGTGCAGGATGCCATGATCCAGTGGTGGTACGGCCACAACGCCGTCGGCTTCTTCCTGACGGCGGGCTTCCTCGGCATCATGTATTACTTCGTGCCGAAGCAGGCCGGGCGCCCCGTGTATTCGTATCGCCTGTCGGTGGTGCACTTCTGGGCGCTGATCTTTACCTACATGTGGGCCGGCCCGCACCATCTGCACTACACCGCGTTGCCGGACTGGACGCAGTCGATCGGCATGCTGTTCTCGCTGGTGCTGCTGGCGCCGTCCTGGGGCGGCATGATCAACGGCATCATGACCCTGTCGGGTGCTTGGCACAAGCTGCGCGACGACCCGATCCTCAAGTTCCTGGTCACCTCGCTCTCGTTCTATGGCATGTCGACCTTCGAAGGTCCGATGATGTCGATCAAGACAGTGAACGCCCTGTCGCACTACACCGACTGGACCGTTGGTCACGTGCACTCGGGTGCGCTCGGCTGGGTGGCGTTCGTGTCGATCGGCGCGATCTACTACATGATCCCGCGTCTGGTCGGCAAGGAAAAGATGCACAGTACCAAGCTGATCGAAATCCACTTCTGGATTGCCACGCTCGCGATCGTGCTTTACATCGCTTCGATGTGGATTTCCGGCGTCATGCAGGGGCTCATGTGGCGCGCGGTCAATGCCGACGGTACGCTGACATACAGCTTCGTCGAATCCGTGAAATCCAGCTATCCGTTCTGGTTCATCCGCTTCCTTGGCGGTGTCCTGTATCTCGGCAGCATGTTCATCATGGCCTACAACGTGTACATGACAGTGCGCGGCACCAAGGTGTCGAAGGCAGTGGTGCCGACGCCGGCGGCAGGCACCGCGGTCGCTGCGTAATCGGGGAGAACAATAATGGCACTTACACATGACACCATCGAACGCAAGACAGGTTTGCTGATTGCGCTCGTCATTCTCGTGGTCAGCATTGGCGGTCTGGTCGAGATCGTCCCGCTGTTCTTCCAGAAGAACCTGATCGAACCGGTCGCGGGGCTCAAACCCTATGAACCGCTGCGTCTGGTCGGTCGCGACGTCTACGTTCGCGAGGGCTGCTACAACTGCCACTCGCAGATGATCCGTCCGTTCCGCGCCGAAACCGAGCGCTACGGCCCGTACTCGGTCGCCGGCGAGTTCGTCTACGACCGCCCGTTCCAGTGGGGTAGCAAGCGAACCGGCCCGGATCTCGCCCGCGTCGGTGGCCGCTATAGCGACGACTGGCATCGCCTGCACCTGACCAATCCTCGCGACGTGGTGCCGGAGTCGAACATGCCGCCGTACGCGTTCCTCGACCGCCCGATCGGTGGTCCGGACGTCGCCGCACGCATGAAAGCGCTGAAGGTGCTTGGTCATCCCTACTCGGATGAAGAAATCGCCAAGGCAGGCGAAGCGATCAAGGGCAAGACCGAAATGGATGCACTGATTGCTTACCTGCAGGGCATGGGTACGCAACTGAAGACGGTGAAAGGCTGACCATCATGGAAGAACTCAGAAGCGCGTTCACCGTGATTTCCTTCGCCACCTTCATCGGCATCGTATGGTGGGCATGGCGGCCGGGTAGCAAGGAAAAAGGACAGATCGCAGTCAGCGACTTGCTCGCCGACAACGATCACGACCCGCACATCGCGCCAGTTGCCCGAGGAGCACAAAAATGAATGATCTACTGTCACCGGGGTGGGGCTGGTACGTTGCCATCCTGACACTCGCCAGTCTCGCCGCGTGTCTCTGGGTATTGCGGGCGAACAGCGTCAAGAAAGAGCACGGCGGCGATCCCAAGCTGCATGGTCACAACGAATGGGATGGCCTGCGCGAGTACGACAACCCGTTGCCGCGCTGGTGGTCGAATCTGTTCTACATCACGGTCTTCTTTTCGCTGGGTTACCTGATCCTCTATCCGGGTCTGGTCGTATTCCCCGGCCTGCTGGGTTGGAGTACCGATTCGCTCTACAAGGACGAGGTGAAACAGGCCAAAGCCGAGTTTGACCCGATCTTCGACGCCTACGCCAAGCAGGACGTGAAGACGGTCGCCGCGGACAAGGGCGCCCTGCAGATCGGCGGACGCCTGTTCCAGACCTATTGCGTGCAGTGCCACGGCACCGACATGCGCGGGTCGAAGGGCTTCCCGAATCTGGTTGACGCCGACTGGCTGTATCCAGGCACCCCGGACGGTATCAAGCAGACCATCATGGAAGGCCGCACCGGTGCAATGCCGCCGTTTGGCGCTGCGTTCAAGCCGGAGCAGATCACCGACGTGGCGCAGTATGTGCTGTCGTTGTCGGGACGTTCTACGGCGGCCGATGCCGCCAAGCGTGGCGAAGAAACCTTCAAGACGACTTGCGCTGCCTGCCACGGGCCGGAAGGCAAGGGCAATCAGGCGTTGGGTGCTCCAAACCTGACCGACAACATATGGCTTTACGGCGGCAGCCTGGCGACGGTGACCGAAACGATCGCCAAGGGTCGTCAAGGTCAGATGCCGGCGCACAAGGACTTGCTCGGCGAACCGCGCGTTCACCTACTGGCGGCTTACGTTTACGCGCAGTCGCAAGAGCAGGCGGCTGCCGCGCCCAAGCAGTAAGCCCGGTACCGCCGGAACCGGCAGCAACGTCAGGTTCCGGCGCATAGGATCAGGATCGGTTAACGCCGGTCGCGACACACTCGGCGGAGTAACATCCGCCGTACGCACTTACGGATTGACAATGAGCAGTACCACCGGCGAGGCAAAGGTCGTCTCGCTTTACCAGTCGCAGAAGAAGATATACGTCAAGTCAGTGACCGGGCGTTTCGCCAATCTGCGCTGGCTGATGGTCTTTCTGACTCAGGCAGTCTTCTATGGTCTGGCTTGGGTGCCGTGGAACGGTCGACAGGCGGTGCTGTTCGATCTCGACGCCCGCAAGTTCTACATCTTCGACTGGATTTTCTGGCCGCAGGATGTCCTTTATCTGACATTCATCCTGATTGTCTCGGCCTACTCCCTGTTCTTCGTAACGGCCATCGCCGGGCGTGTCTTCTGCGGTTACGCCTGCCCACAGACGGTGTACACCGAAATCTTCATGTGGGTCGAGTCGAAGTTCGAGGGCGACCGGGCGGCCCGCATGAAACTCGACAAGGCACCGCTGTCGCTCGACAAGATCTGGCGAAAAGGCGGCAAGCACCTGGTATGGGTGTTGATCGGCTTGTGGACTGGGTTTACCTTTGTCGGTTACTTCACGCCGATCCGAACGCTGGCGCAGGAGGTGTTGACCGCTACCACCGGTCCCTGGGAAACCTTCTGGATTCTGTTCTATGGTTTCGCGACTTGGGGCAACGCCGGGTTCATGCGCGAGCAGGTGTGCAAGTACATGTGTCCCTACGCGCGTTTCCAGAGCGTGATGTTCGACCGCGATACGATGATTGTCACTTACGACGAGGAGCGCGGCGAACCGCGCGGCGGACGCAAGAAGAGCGCCGATGCCAAAGCGCTCAACCTGGGCTCCTGCGTCGACTGCTCGCTTTGCGTCCAGGTCTGCCCGACTGGCATCGACATTCGCGAGGGCTTGCAGTACGAGTGCATTGGTTGCTCCGCTTGCATCGATGTTTGCGACACTGTGATGGACAAGATGAGCTATCCGCGCGGATTGATTCGCTACTCGACCGAAAACGCGCTTGAAAAGCACTGGGACGCGGCGGCGATCCGCCAGCATATGCTGCGGCCGAGAATCCTGATTTACTTTGCCGTTCTGGTGGCGCTGGTTGCCGGCTTGCTGATATCGCTGGCGCTGCGCAATCCGCTGAAGGTGGACGTCATTCGCGATCGTCAGGTGCTTGCCCGCGAGGTGGAAGGGCGTTACATCGAGAACGTCTACAAACTCAACATCATGAACACCGCCGAGCAGACGCAGAAATTCATGGTGACGGCTGAAGGGCTACCTGACATCAGCGTCGCACGCGGCGCGCAGATCGTGGCGGAGCCTGCATCCACGGCAGCGGCGGTGCTCGCGGTCCGCGTCCCCATCGACACGGTGAAACCGGGCAGTCATCCCATCCGCTTCAAAATCCAGTCGGAAACCGAGTCCGCGATCCACGTCGACGAGAAGTCGGTATTCCTGATCCCGAGGTAAAGCCATGAACAGCGCCACTCTTGCTTCATCGACCGCACCTGCCACACCGAAAGCCGTCAGCCCCTGGATTTGGCCAGGCTTGTTGATCGCCGGGCCGGCGGCGGTAGTCATCGCCTGTGTCATCACTGCGTATTTCGTCTTGCAGCATCCGGACGGTCTGGTGGCGAGCGACTACTACAAGCAGGGCAAGGCGATCAACGCGCAGTTGTCGCAGCTCGACCGTGCCCAGCAGCTTGGCATGGATCGCATGACCATCGTGGCCAGCGATCGTGCCGTCACGCTCTCCTTCCCGGCGGGCAAAGAGACGGGGTCCATCGAGGTCACGCTGGCGCACCCGGTCGATCCCGACCGCGACATCCGCCAGGTGGTCGCGCCGGAAGCGCCGGGCCGCTATGTGGTGCCGCTGTCTGCGCCGCTTGGCGAACGCCGCCGCGTGATCGTCGCCGATTCGCCGGCCCGAAGCTGGCGTAGCGAAGCACTGTATATTCCGGCGCGCAACTAAGCCTGCGGAAGACGGTCAATCATCTTCGACCGAGCACGATGGAGTACGACGCGATGGAGGATGCATGAAGTGGGACGCAGCAACCATTGGGGCAGTCATGTGGCCCGCGTTTCTCGGCGCGGCGCTGGCGGACGGTATCGTCTTCACACTGGTCGACCCGGAAACCGTCGAGGTTTTTGGCTATCAGGCCATATCGCGGCCGGCGGCTTACACGGTCGGATTCTTCCTGTTCTGGCTGGTCATCGTCGCCGCAGGTTCTCTGACATTGTGGTTGCACGGCGACAATATCGAGAAGCACAACAACACGATCCCGCGACCATAGTGCGGGACCCGGAGGCGCCGCCGCTCCCGGGCGGTCGCACCGGGGCCTGATTTGCGTCAAAGAGCTGCGTGGATCGGGCAACGATACTGCCGGCTCGTTCCAGTTGCCCGGAATAACCCGCTGTGTTTCCTGCCGAAGTTCTCAAGCAATTCGATCTCAACGGTCCGCGCTATACCTCGTACCCGACGGCGGACCGGTTTACGCCGACTTTCCAGCCGACCGACTACGAACAGGCGCTGCGCACGATGCAACGCAAGGCGGCGTCGCTGTACGTGCATGTACCGTTCTGCCGCTCGCTTTGCTATTACTGCGCCTGTAACAAGATCATCAGCAAGAGTGCGACGGTCGCCGACGAATACCTCGACGTTCTGACCCAGGAAACGGCGCTCGTCGCGCAGGCCCGCCCGCAACTGCCGGTGGTGCAGCTGGCATTCGGTGGCGGTACACCGAACTTCCTGTCGGTGGCGCAGTTGACGCGCCTCATTCGCGATCTCGAAAGCAAGTTCGACTTCCTGCCGGACCGCGAGCAAGGCATCGAACTTGATCCCCGCTATCTCGACGCCGCCTACATCGCCGCCTTGCCCGGCCTCGGCTTCAACCGCGTGAGCTATGGCGTGCAGGACTTCGACGAACGGGTGCAAACGCTGATCCATCGCTTCCAGTCGTTCGAGCAGACCGCCCAGGCAGTGCAGGCGTCGCGGGCGTCGGGCATCGATTCCATCTCGTTTGATCTGGTGTACGGCCTGCCGATCCAGTCGCGCGAGAGCTTTGCGGCGACGCTCGAACGCGTGCTGTCGCTGGAGCCGGACCGCCTCGCGCTGTTCAACTATGCGCACATCCCGGAGCGTTTCAAGGCACAGCGCCGCATCCCGACCGAGACTTTGCCGTCGATCCAACAGCGGACCGAGCTGTTCCTCTATGCGACCGAGCGTCTGGTGGACGCCGGCTATCAATCGATCGGTCTCGACCATTTCGCCAAACCGGGCGACCCGCTGGCGATGGCGCATGCTGACGGTTCGTTGCGTCGTAACTTCCAGGGTTACAGCACTCATCAGAGCACCGATCTGATCGGCCTGGGCGTATCGGCGATCAGCAATGTCAACGGCGTCTTCGCACAAAACAGCCCGCAAATCGACGTCTATCGCGAACGGGTGTCGACCGGGCAACTGGCGACGGTGCGCGGCATCAAGCTCAACCGCGACGACGAGATTCGCGCCCGGGTGATCGAGGCCATCATGTGTGTGGGCGGCGTCGACTGGCCCGCCATCGGTGCCCGCTATGGCATCGACCCCGTCGCTTACTTTGCCGCCGAGCAGGCCGAACTGGCGCGGTTTGCGAGTACCGGTATCGTCGTCAACGATGGGCAACGACTCACGGTTACGCCGCAGGGCAAGCTACTATTGCGCGCCGTTGCCATGGTTTTCGATGCTTATAAACACATCAAGCGCGAGCAGGTCATCACCTTCTCCCGTATTGCCTGATCGGGCGCCCGACCCCTCCAGCGTCGCCGCCCGACGCCGCGGTCCGCTTGCGGCCGGGAATCGCCCGATAGTCGCATGACGCTTTCGCTATTGACCTCGGCCATCATCATGGGGCTGATGGGGGCCGGCCATTGCGCCACTATGTGCGGCCCGATCACCCTTGCGCTGATCACGCGCACGCCGGAGCGGCCGCGACAGCCGTTGGCCTCGCATTGCGGGCGCATCACGACCTATGCCGTGCTCGGCGCCCTGGTCGCGCTGTTCAGCGCCTCCGCCACCAGCTTTCTGCGCAACGAGGTGCTGCAAACGGCCTGGCTGCTGTTGCCCAATCTGCTGCTGCTGTTCTCGGCGCTGTATCTGATGGGGTTTCAGCAGGCCTACGCGCCGGTGGAGAGTCTCGGGCGTCGCGTCTGGCGCCGGCTAGAAGGGGCACGCGGCTGGGCCGCATCGCGCGGCGGCGTGGCCGGCGACTTTCTGCGCGGCGCGCTATGGGGCATGTTGCCCTGCGGCATGATCTACAGTGCGCTGGGTCTGGCCGTGCTTGCTGCGCAGCCGCTGGACGGCGCGCTGGTCATGGCGGCCTTCGGCGCATCGACGCTGCCGGTGCTGCTGGCGCTGGGCATGCTGTCGCAGAACGCGGTGCGCCGTTTGCAGACAAAGGCAATGCGCCGCTGGATGGGCGCGGGGCTGCTGTTGCTGGTGGCGTGGAATCTCTACCTGTTGCCCGATCGTCTGCGCGGCGTGAAGTTTTCCTTCTTTTGCTGAGCCGGGCGGCACGCCGCCGGCAGCGCCACCTAAAGCGCCACCCACAGCGCGCCAAACGCGAACAGCACGAAGGCGATCCCGGCGATGATCACGCAGCGATGTGCGCGATGCCAGTCGCGTTCGATGGTGTGCACGTTCGATTCGCGGCTGGCATGCGACAGCAGCACCAGCGCCAGCACCGAGAAGGCGACAGCCAACAGCGCCATGCCGCCGACGATGAAGCGTACCGCCGTGTTGCTGCCGTCCGGGCGCAGGCCGTGGGTGGCGCCGACGAAGGCCATCACGCCCAGCAACGCGGCCGATGCCAGCACGCTGGCCACCATGATCGTATTGCGCATGCTTTGCACGATCACGATGTCGCGCGCTTCCACTTTCATGTGATGCGGCATCATTCCAGCGCCCCTCCATCGGCCGCGCCGCGCGTCAGCCACCACCGCGCGAGCAGCATGCCTGCCGCCATCGCGCCGACAAAACAGGCGATGTCGAGTCCGCCGATCAGTAACGACGCGATGGCCGGGCCGGGGCAATAGCCGGACAACCCCCAGCCCACGCCAAATACCGCCGCGCCGCCGACCAGCCGGACGTCGACGTCGCGCCGCGTCGGCAACACGACCGGATTGCCCGTCCACGACGTCCCGCGGACACCAACGCCGGCAAAGGCAAGCAGCGAAACCAGCAGCGCACCGCCCATCACGAAGGCAAGGCTCGGGTCCCAGCGGCCGCTGCCGATGCCGCCGACGTCGAGAAAACCCTGCACCTTGCGCGGGTCCATCATGCCGCCCAGCGCGAGACCCGCCGCGAAAATCGCGCCGGCCAGTGCCGCGATCAGCAGCGGTCGCCACGAGGTTGACGAGCGGGTCATTGCGCGGCCCTCACGACGGCGACCGTGGCGGCGCCGGCGAGCATGAAGGTCAGCGTGGCCACCAGCGAACGCAGGGAGCGCCGGCCCAGCCCGCAGACGCCGTGGCCGCTGGTGCAACCGCCGCTCACCACGGTGCCGACGCCGACCAGCAGGCCGGCCAGCAGCAGGAGCGGCGTCGAGGCCACGGTGACCACCGGCACATTGAACAGGCGGGCGAACAGCAGGCCGCCGCCGACCAGACCGGCCAGAAAGGCGATGCGCCAGGCGCCCGTCTGCGGCTGGGCGATAGCCGCGGCCATGATGCCGCTGATGCCCGCCACGCGACCAAGGGCAGCCAGCAGCAGCCACACGGCGGCGCCGATCAGCAGGCCGCCGGCGAGGGAGAAAAGGTATGGGTGCATAATGATTTCAACGATACGAGCAACGATCCTGCGCCACGCCGCGCACCGGGCGGATGCCGGGATACGCCGCCCACGATCATACTGAACGCTGCTTTGCAGCAATCCCCCACGACGCGATTGCCACGATGCTACCGATCCAGCTTTTCGACCCCGAGTCGTCCACTTTCACCTACCTGCTGGTCGATCCGCACAGCGGCGACGCGGTCATCATCGACCCGGTCGATCACCAGCTCGACCGCGATCTCGCGGCCATTCGGGCGCAGAACGCGCGCCTGCGCTGGATCGTCGAGACCCATGCTCACGCCGATCACATCACCTCGGCGGCGCAACTGATCGAGCACACCGGCGCCCAGGCCGCCACACCGGCCGGCTGCGGCATCCAGCCGGCCGCCCGGCAGTTGCAGGACGGCGATACGATTGCGTTTGGCGACGAAACCCTGACCGCGATCCATACTCCCGGCCACACGGCGGGCAGCATGTCGTTTTTGTGGCACGACCACGTCTTCACCGGCGACACGCTGCTGATCGACGGCTGCGGGCGCACCGATTTTCAGTCCGGTTCGGCCGCCGCGCTCTACAGCAGCATCACGGAGCGGCTGTTCACCCTGCCGCCGCAGACGACGGTGTGGCCGGGGCACGACTACAAGGGCCGCAGCCACAGCACGATCGGCCACGAACGCGCCCACAACAGCCGGCTGGCGCAGCGCAGCCGTGCCGACTTCATCGCGCTGATGGACACGCTGCATCTGCCGAAGCCGCGCCGCATCGACGAGGCGGTGCCGGCCAATCTCTGGCTCGGTTTGCAGCATCATGCCGGTGCCGACGACAGCGCCGCGCCGCGGGCGGCTGCCGGTTATGCCGGCGACGTGACGCCCGAGCTGGCATGGCGCTGGTGGCAATCCGGCAAGGCGGTGCTGGTGGACATTCGCAGCAGCGCCGAGCGCGAGTGGGTCGGCTTTGTGCCGGATGCGCCGGCAGTGCCGTGGAAAGAGTGGCCCGGCATGGCGCCGAACCCGGAGTTCGACGCCCGGATCGTCGCGCTGTCGGCGGCGCAGGGCGGCAAGCCATTGCTGATGCTGTGCCGCTCCGGCGTGCGCTCGGTGGCCTCGTCGAAACGCGCCACCGAACTCGGGCTGACCGCCTACAACATTGTGGAAGGTTTCGAGGGCGATCCCGATGCCGCGGCGCACCGCGGCACGCGCGGCGGCTGGCGCCATCGCGGCCTGCCGTGGCGGCAAAACTGAAAGCGGTTGGTGAACTAGCGGACCAGCGGCAGCAGAAAGATTGCCACGTTGACCAGCCAGGCGAGCGCCCACACCCGTGAGCGCCACTTCTGGCGGGCGCTGACGTAGAGCCAGACGTAGAGCACGCGCAGCACGATGAACGCCACCGCCAGCGCGTTCGGCAAGGTGCCGACCACGCCGAGCAGGTGGCTGACGATGACGGCGGCGGCGAAGAACGGGAACGCCTCCCAACTGTTCTCCTGCGCGGCGTGCGCCCAGCGCGGAAAGCCTTCCTGCTTGGCGATCCAGTCGCGTGGGCTGCGGTTGTCGTAGCCGCCGTCGCGATGCGACACCTGAAAACCGCGCCACTTCGACAGTGTGGCGCAAACCAGAGGCAGCAGCGCGGCAAGCAGGATGCAGAACAGGGCGATGGTCATGGCGAAACTACTTTCCCGGCAAGCGGCAAGATAACAGCATTTCCGTCAAAGCCCATCGGCACTGGGCGCAGCGGTCGAAAATGCCAAAAGTCGACTTTGATGAATATCGCGATCAGCGCCCCAAACGGATGCGCATTTCGCCAAAAAGCTGCTGGCTACAGTCCGAGCGCCGCAATGCCGGCTTTGGCGATCTGCACGTCCTCACTGGACTTCACGCCGGAGACGCCCACGGCGCCCACGCAGACGCCGTCGACCATGATCGGCACGCCGCCTTCGAGCGGCGTTACCGGGTCGACGCCGAGGAAGGAAAAGCGGCCTTCGTTGACCATCTTTTCGTAGATCGCGCTCTCGCGGCGGCCGATGGCGGCGGTCACCGCCTTTTGCGGGCCGATCCACGACGACACCGGCGCCGCCCCGTCCAGCCGCTGCAACCAGAGCAGATGGCCGCCGTCGTCGACCACCGAGATGGTCACCGCCCAGTGGTTTTTCACGGCTTCGGCCTCGGCGGCGGCGGCGATCTTTTTGACGTCTTCCAGCGTGAGGACGGGTTTGCTTTTCATGCGATGGGCACTTTCTTCAGTTTCATCAATCCGGCGTACTTGAGCTGCAACTGTTCGCGCGTCTCGACGTGTGCCGGATTCACCGGGATGCAATCGACCGGACACACCTCGCGGCACTGCGGCGTGTCGTAATGGCCGACGCATTCGGTGCATTTGGCAGGGTCGATCTCGTAGATTTCGGCGCCAAGGCTGATCGCGTCGTTCGGGCATTCCGGCTCGCAAACGTCGCAATTGATGCATTCATCGGTGATCAGCAGCGCCATGCCGGCATTTTATGGTTGCCACGGCGGCCGGCGCGGCGGCATCCGTTTATGGCCGCGATCAGCCGTTCACAGATTGACCGCCCACGACAGCTTGGCAAAAACCTCGATGCTCGCCTGTTTTGGCTGCGCCGTGGCCCGCGCGTTGCTCTGCGTGACGCCGAGATTCAACTCGCGGCCGAGCCCGCGCTTGTGCGCGTAGACCAGCGAGATCGCCTGCGTCTGCGACCGCGGCGTCACCGCGAACGGATACAGCGCCGGGTTGCGCTTCGACAGCGTGTGCTGCGCGATCAGCCGCAGGCTGTCCTGCGCCGTGACGTAGCCGACGCCGACTAGTTGCAGCACCCGTTCGTGTAGCCGCCAGCGGCCGTCGTCGACATCGTGCAACCGGTAATCGCTCGCCTTCCACTCCAGCTCCACGCGCTCCTGCGGGCGCGTGTTGAGCGTGACGCCGGTATAGAGCATTCGCGCCAGCTTGTCGGCGGCGACGTCGACACCGCGGCCGCCTTCCATCTCGAAGAACGCGTAATGCACCCGTTCGCCCGGATTGCCCTCGGCACGCAGGTACAGGGTTGGCACGTGATGCCACTGGCCGCCCTCGGCGCTGCGCGTGTAGTTGATCCAGCGCGGCTGCGCGCTCCACTCCGAATTGCGGGCGCCGTTCATGTACACCTGCGGCGTGATCCAGCGCGACAGCGCGGCGCCATTGCTCGCCTGCGTCGCGCCACCGAACACGCCGGGGCAGACCGTATTGAAGAAAGCCTCGTGCTTGCTGCAACGCCACGCCTCGAACTTGGCCGCGTCGTAGCCGTTCTGGGTGACGATCGAATTGTCGCTGCGGAACCGCGGCGACACGCTGGTCAGGCCCAGCCAGCCGTGATAGACCCCGTCGTCGTACAGCGCATCGGCGTAGCCGGCGTGACCGTCGCCCTTGCGGCCGAGCACGCGGTCGTCGGTCTGGCTGGCTGAAAGCTGGGCGCGCAGCCGCGAATCGTCGTTCGGTTTGTACTGGCCATCGATGGCCGCCGTGCGGTTGCTGCTGCCGTCCTCGTAGCTGCGATCGGAGAACAGCGCGCCGACACTGCCGGTGCCGCCGCCCGCGCTGTACGGCACCCGCACGCGCGCCAGCGTTGCCTGCGAGGCGCCCTGTTCGCGGATATCGGAGTAGTAAGTGCCGGGCAGGATCACGAACCCGCCGCCGCGATCCTTCACCGTCAGCACCGCGGCGTCGGCGCCTTCGCTGCGATAGGTCGCTCGCGCGCCCCACAGCGGATCGGTGATCGAGCGGGTGTAGATCAGCCCCATCGGCTGCGAGTAAAGGTCGCTGCCTTCGAGGAAGAACGGCCGCTTTTCCTGCACCGACAGCGCGAAGCGCGTGTTGCCCTTCAGTTGCGGCGTGTCCAGTTCGATCTGCGAAAAATCCGGCCGCAGCGTCGCGTCCAGCACCCACTCCGGGCTCGGCCGCCACTTGATGTCGGCGCCGGCGCTGAATTTCGTCTCGCGCGTCGTGACCTCGCCGATTTTGCTTTGACTGCTGTTGACTGCGCCATACGGCGTCACGGTCAGGCCCGACGTCTTCGGCAGATCGGTCAACCCGGTCAGTTCCTCCGCCACGCACAGGAAGCAGGACGGATCGCGCCCGAGCGGCACGTTGGTGGTGCGGATGCGGGTGTCGCGCGGCTGGTTGCGGAACACGATGAAGCTCAGCTTCTCCGGTACCGGATGCGGCAGCCGCAGCGACGCCCACGGAATGCGGAATTCGGCGCTCCAGCCGTCGGCCAGGCGTGCCGCCACCGCTTCGAAGTCGAAATCCGGCGCGAAGTCTTCTTCCAGATTGTCCTCGTTCCACACGCCGTCTGCCAGCACGCCGCGCGGGTTGATGCGGAAGAACTGTGCGAACTTGCGGGCGCCGGTCGGGTCGAGCCAGATGACGAAGTTGTCCTGATTGCCGAACACCTTGTCGCGGCGCACGAACGGCGCGTAGATGCGTGCCGGCTCGGCGTCGAAGGCGCGCACGCCGACGTACAGCGCATCGTGATCGAACAGCATGCGCACCTCGGTGCGGTCGCGCGCCGGCTGCTTTTCGCGCGGCATGTTCTCGATGAAACTGGCCGACACCGGCGCGCGCTGCCAGTCGGCCTCATCGAGCTTGCCATCGAGCGTGATTTTTTCGCTGGCGGGAACGGCCTGCAATGCCAGCGCCGCCTGCGACGCCAACAGCCAGACAACGACGGAAACGCGCCACCCGGCGCGGCAACGGACTTGATTTTTCATGTCGACAAAACGGGGTGACCCGCGGGGTACCGCCGGTCAGTCAATGGGTTCGCACCCAGCGGATCGCCGGAGCGCAAAGGCTAGGGTCGGCCATCCCCCGCAACAAGCCGCCTGCGACGAAGCGCGGAACGGCAGGGTGAACGGGTGGCAGTCAACCGGGCGTCACTGCTGGCGTGACGCGAGCCGTTCAGGAAATAAACACCATGGGAATCCTCCCGTCTGTCGTGAAAACCGAAACCGCGCTGGACCGCGAAGCGGTGTGCGCGCCGCGAGTGTAGTGGAGTTTTCCGCGGTTGCGAAGTGGCTCAGTCGCCCGCGGCCTTGCGCTCGGCGACCTTGCGTTTCAGCGTGTCGGCGACGAAGGGATGCACAAAGCGCTCGAAGTCACCGCCGAAGTAGGCCACTTCGCGCACGATGGTGGCGGAGATGAACATGTACTTCTCCGACGGCGTCAGGAATACCACTTCGATGCTCGGGTCCATGCCGCGATTCATGCCGGCCATCTGGAATTCGTATTCGAAGTCGCTCACCGCGCGCAGGCCGCGCAGGATGATGCTGGCGTTCTGCGAGCGCACAAAATCGAGCAGCAGCGACGAGAAGCGTTCGACGCGCACGTTGGGCAGCTCTTTGGTGACTTCGCGCGCCATCGCAACCCGTTCGTCGGCCGTGAACCATGGGCCTTTGCGCCTGGAGTCGGCAATGCCGACCACCACCTCGCCGAACAGCCGCGACGCCCGGCGCACCAGATCCTCATGGCCCTTGGTCATCGGGTCGAAGGTTCCGGGATAAACACATCTCAGCATGGCGATTCCTCCGCGTTGGTGCTAGTGCAGTGCTTCGCGTAGATCGGGACCAATAAAAATGATGGATTTCGGCCCGAATTGAGGCGCCAAGCGCAGCAATAGCGCGCTATTGCGAGCATTGGCAACGAAGAGTCGGGTCGAAAGACGCATTTTTATGTCCCGAGAAGAGCGAAACACTGCACTATCCGCCGCCCGTTTCATGGCGAGACTCTGCGGTCTCGGCCGGGACCGGCGTGAAGAGATGATAGTGCACCATCCCGGCACGATCGTGACGGCTGCGACTGAAGCCCGGAAGCTCGCGCCCGGTCAGCTCTTTGACGAATTCGCAATAGATCAGCGCGTCCGGCGCGGCCACTCGCCGGACCAGCGGCGCCAGCCTTGACCACCAGTCCTGCGCGAACGGCGGATCGAGAAAGACGACGTCGAATTTATCCGGCGTCGACGCCAACAACGCAAAGGCATCGCCGCTGACCAGCTTCAGGTTCGGCAGGTCGAGCAGCTTCTGGTTCTGTGCGATGGCCTGCGCGGCCACCCGCGACGATTCGATGGCCACGACTTGCGTCGCGCCGCGCGACGCCGCCTCGAACGCGAGCGCGCCGGAGCCGGCGAATACGTCGAGGCAGCGGCGCCCGGTCAGATCCTGCCCGAGCCAGTTGAACAGCGTCTCGCGCACCCGGTCGGGCGTCGGCCGGAAGCCGGCAACGCCCTGCATGTCGGGGAAGCGCACGATGCGCCGTTTGTGCGTGCCGCCGATGATGCGGACCTGGTTCTTGTAGTTCATGTCGTGTCGACGTCGTTGGCGCACGGCTGGCAGTCTGCCCGCAAATGAGCCGGACAGTCCGCCACCTAAAATGCAATTGTCTCGAATCCCGTCAGAAAGCGCTCCATGTGGGGCTTGTTCAAGAAAAAGCCGCAGCCGGACACCGCCGCGGTGCCTGCGCCGGCCAGCGTTGCAACCGCGGCCGTTGCGCCGCCGCCGGTGGCCGACCCGTCGCCGGTCGCAAGCAAAGGCTGGCTCGACAAACTCAAGTCCGGCCTCAGCGTCACCCGCGACAAGCTGGGGCTCAAGACGCTGTTTGCCGGCAAGCTCGACGACGACACGCTGGAGCAACTGGAAGCGCAGCTGCTGATGGCCGATTGCGGCATGGCCGCCACGCAGCATCTGCTCAATGATTTGCGGCAGCGCTGGAAACAGGCCGGCGGCGAGGGCGACCCGCGTGCGATGCTGGTGGATGCGCTGACCGATTTGCTGAAGCCGCTGCAACAGCCGTTTGCGGTGGCGCAGGATGCGCCCTTCGTGATCATGATCGCGGGTGTCAACGGCGCCGGCAAGACCACCAGCATCGGCAAGCTCGCCAAACATCTGCAGCAGCAGGGCGCCAGCGTGCTGCTGGCGGCGGGCGACACCTTCCGGGCGGCGGCGCGCGAGCAGCTGGCGATCTGGGGCGAACGCAACAACGTCACCGTGATCCAGCAGGCCGGCGGCGATCCGGCCGCGGTGATGTTCGACGCGGTGACGGCCGGCAAGGCGCGCGGCATCGATGTGGTGATGTGTGACACGGCGGGACGGCTGCCGACGCAACTGCATCTGATGGACGAGCTCAAAAAGGCCAAGCGCGTGATCGGCAAGGCGATGGACAGCGCGCCGCATGAGGTGCTGCTGGTGCTCGACGGCACCACCGGCCAGAACGCGCTCGCCCAGGTCAAGGCATTCGACGATGCGCTGGGCCTCACCGGCCTCATCATGACCAAGCTCGACGGCAGCGCCAAGGGCGGCGTGATCTGCGCCATCGCCAAGGAGCGGCCGATCGCGCTGCGCTTCATCGGCGTCGGCGAGGGTATCGACGACTTGCAGCCGTTCGTGGCGCGCGAGTTCGCCGAGGCGCTGGTTTAGCGCCGTTCAGACCGGTGCCAGCGCGGCGGCGATTTCGTCGCGCCGGGCGCGCGCCGGGTCGGCGGCAATCCAGCGGGCGACTGCCTCATCGTAGCCGGGGTGCTTTGCCAGCAGCCGCGCGGCGCCGGCCGTCATCAGGGCCTTGGTCGCCTCGCTGAACGACGCGCCACCTTCGTGCGCGACGTAGGCGTTCGGACACAGCACATTGCGTAACCCGGCTGCGGCGGCGCGCATGCAGAAATCGTTCTCCTCGCCGTAACCGCGCGGAAAGCTTGCGACGTCGAACGGCCCCACGGCCACGCGGCAGGCCGCCGAAATCAGCATGCAGAAACCGACGCCGGTGGGTAGGTCGATGGCGGCGGCGGGCGCTTCGCGCAGCGCGCGGGCGATGCGCTCGCGCTCGGCGCGCTCGGGCACCGGCCAGGCGCGCGTGAAATCGGGGAACGAACAGATGGTGGCGTTGTTGGAGAACGGCGTGACGGTGCCGATCGCCGCGTCGCCCGCCAGGCAAGCGAGCATCGCGTCGAGCCAGCCGTCGGTCACCAGCGTGTCGGAGTTGAGCAGGCAGAGATGCTCGTCGGACCGCGCCGCGACGAAGGCCTGATTGACGTTCCACGTAAAGCCGCGATTGACCGCGTTGTGCCGCACCTGCGTGTTCGCGTTCGCCAGCGCGTAGCGGTCGAGCAGCGGTCGGATGCGTTGGTCGGGCGAGGCATCGTCGATCAGCAGCGTGCGCAACGGCGCCTGTACGCGGGCCGCCGCCAGCGCCTCAAGGCAGCGGTCGACGCTGTCGTGGCCGTTGTAAACGGGGACGCAGACCAGCACACTCACGGCAATGGCTTTTTGGTGAAAGCGGCATCCAAACAGGGCACTGGCGCCGAAAATTCGAAAAACCGACTTTGCATCAAAACAGGCGCCAACCCAAAGCCAATAGCGTTTTCATGAAAAAGCTGCTTCGGCCGCCGATTTCGTCGGCATCGGTGGCGAAACCCATGTGCTCAGCCCGCCAGCGCGGCCTCCACGGCGCCGACCAGCTTCCGCGATTGCGGCTCGACGTCGCTGGCAAAAGCGGTGACGCCGCCATTGCGGTCGATCAGATACTTGTGGAAATTCCACTTCGGTGCCTTGCCGGTTCTGGCGATCAGCCCGGCGAACAGCGGATGCTTGCCGATGGGAGTCTCCAGCTTCTCGAACATCGGAAAGCTGACGCCGTAGTTCGCCTTGCAGAACTCGGCAATCTCCTGGTTCGAGCCGCGCTCCTGGCCGCCAAAATCGTTGGCCGGAATGCCGAGCACCACCAGGCCCTTGCCCTGATAGCGCTTGTAGAGCGCTTCCAGCCCTTCGTACTGCGGCGTGTAGCCGCATTTGCTCGCCACGTTCACCACCAGCACCACCTTGCCCGCGTATTGCGACAGCGCCACCGGCTTGCCGGGCAGTAGCGGATTGAGCGTGACGTTGAGCACATCCGGCGTTTGTGCGGCGGCGCCCGCAAGCAGCAGGGTCGCGGCGCAAAGCGCCAGTAATCGGTCGGCGATTCGAAACATGGCAATTCTCCGTTGCGGGTTGCGTTGGACGGCACGACGGCGTGGCAGCGGGCGGTCGGGCAACGTCGGCGACAGGTTAGCATTGCGCGCCTGAACGCGCACGCATGACCTTCGCGGCAATTCGACCGCTTGCCGGGTTGCCGGTCGTCGCGGCGCTGCAAACCATCCGACCGGCCGCCTTGCGTCCGGTTCCACGAGATCGACCGTATGACCACATCCTCCATTTTCCGCCTCAGCCTGCTCGCCGCGTCGGTGCTTGCCGCGTCGCTCGCGCAGGCGCAAACGCCCGCACCGGCGCGCAAACCCGCGCCCGCCAAAGCGGCACCGGTAGCCGCTGCCAAGCCCGACCGCATCATGTCGATCGACGAGTTGCGCGTTTGCATGAAGCTGCAACAGACCAACGAAAAGAACGGCGAAGAAATCACCCAGGCGCAGGACAACTTCAAACGCGACCAGGCCGCGGTCAAGACCGAGCAGGCCGAGGTCGGCAAGGCCAACGAAGCCATGCGTGCGCGCATGGCCGCACTGACCGCCGAGCGCGACGCGCTGTCGGCCGCGGTGACCGACCTCAACGCCAAAATCCAGACCGCCAAGAAGGACGACGAGAAGGCGGCGCTGGAGCCCGAGCGCATCAAACTGAACGAGCGCAACAAGGCGTTCGAAAAGGGCCTCGACGATTTCAACGCCGAGCAGAAAACGCTACGCGACCGCGTGGAAAAACTGAATGCCGGCATCGACGGCATCAACCAGCGCAGCCACTCGATCAACGACCGCGTCGAGCCGCATAAGCAATCCGTCGCCCAATGGCGCGAGCAATGCGGCAACCGCCGCTATCGCGAGGAAGACGAGATCGCGATCAAGAAGGAGCTGGCCGCAGCGAAGTAACCCGCGAGCTTAGCTGCGGAAGTACGGCTCGACCGTGCCCTTGAGCTTGATGGTGAGCGGGTTGCCCCGGCGGTCGCGCGCCTTGCCCGCCGGCACCTTCACCCAGCCTTCGCTGACGCAATATTCCTCGACATCGTGCCGCTCGCTGCCGTTCAGGCGAATGCCGATGTCGTGGCGAAAAACTTCGGCATCGTGATGCGGGCTTTTCGGGTCGGCCGAGAGGCGATCGGGGAGGGCAGGCCGCGTAGTGTCAGTCATCGCTCGGGAACCATGCAAAGTCGGGGCCGGTAGTGTCGCAGAATCCCGGCCCCGCACCCATCGATGCTGCGGCTACTTGCCGTCCCACGCCGTGCGCGTGGCCGCCTTTTTGAAGGTTTCGCGGTTGCCGTCGCTCGCCGGCGGCTCGCTGTCGCCGAAGATCGCGCGCATCCAGTGCCCGTCGGTCGGGTTCGGGAACACGATGTAGCGGCGACCGTATTCGTTGCGGTCCGATTCCATCAGCTTGATGCGTTCGTCGACATCCTTGCTGTAGTACTTGCGGCGGAAATCGTTGAGCGAATCGCCGAGAAAGACCACGATGTCGTGTGTCTTGGCAATTTCGTCCTGTCGCGGCTGTTTGTTCGACGTGTCGCGCAGCACGGTCACGTGCTTCGCATCCACGTTCGGCAGCCTGGCGATGCGCAGATGATCCATCGCGTAGTCGAAGGTCTTCTCGCCCTGATCGCGCGAGGTGACGTAGAACACCTCCACGCCTTTCTCCGCGCAGAAATCGAAGAACTCGCGTGCGCCGGGCGCCAGCACCATCTGGTTCTTCGGAATCCACTCGTCCCAGATCGGGTCATCGAAGAAATCCATGTTGCGATTGACCAGATGACCCCAATACGCCAGCGGCAGCAGAATGGTGTCGTCGACATCGCTCACCACGGCGAGCGGCCGGTCACCCGGTTTGCGCCTGGCCAGCGCCAGCTCAACCTGCATGCGCGCCACGTTGTAGCCCTGGTGGTAGAGCGCGCGGTATTCAGCGGCGGTCTGCTTCCAAGCGACGGCGGCGATCAGCAGGTTGTCGACGCCCGACCCGCGCGGGCCGGTGGTGTTGGGTGCGGGCGGCGCAGCGGGAGCGGCGGGCGCCGCAGGGGCGGGCGCCTGTGCGAAGGTGGCGAGCGAGAGCGAGGCGGTCAGCGCCGCGAACGTACGCAGCGCGGGGCGGGAAATCGGTTGGATCATCGGGAGTCTCCACTGAACAAGCGATCAATGTATCAACGCCCGATGTCACGAGAGGCGGGCGTTTCAGTTCAGCGCATCGGAACTACGGCCCCGTGACAAGCAGTGGCGTTGCGTGAAATTCGTAGCCGCGATGCAGCGAAGCGGAATCGAGGCATTTGTGGGTCGCTATCGGTGACCCACGATTTCACTGCGTTGCATCTGGGCCATGTCGGCTGCGAAGCGCTTCCACATCAGCCAAATCCTTGTTTCGACCGGTCGCAAGCTTGTTGCGGATCGGGTCGTCAACCGAAATCACCGGTAGCGCAACGCCGCCGGCGTCGAACGTGCTTTTGTGCTCGTAGGCTTCGGCAAAGACAACGCCATCGATTGCGGTCAGGAGATCAATCCGAGCGGGCGGGTAGCCCAACTGCACCATCGCCTGCGGCACTGCAAAATCCTGTGCCGAAATCCCGAGCGAACCAAATCCAAACGCATCGAGCGCGACGATCAGTTTGTCGATGTTCTTAGGATGCGGCTTGACCCAGATATCGATGTCGCCGGTGTAACGTGGGCGCCCGTGCGCCGCCAGCGCATGCGCGCCGACGATCAGGAACTCAACCCCGTTTGAGTGTAGTAACCCGATAAACTCTTTGAAGTCTTTGTTCAGCAATTGGCAAAGCCTCCATCACCGGGCGACGCAGTTCTTCCACCGCAGCAAGGCGTTCATGGACCGGGCGTGACAGCCAGTACGCCAGATCGCGCGCGTCATCGTTCGCTGCATGCAGCGTAGTTCTGCGAACCACTTTTGCGATAGTCATGAGGCATTTTCGCAGCAGCGTGCCACCGTGACAAGCGACGCGTACCGTGTGATGGGCGTAGCCGCGATGCCGCGAAGCGGAATCGCGGCATTTGTGGGTCGCTATCGGTGGCCCTGGATTTCACTGCGTTGCATCGACGCGACACGGGATGCTCTGGAATACTTCGAGGTATGCGTTACCTCAGTTCTTCATCGACGCGGAGAAAAACAGACGCGGACGATGCCTTCGGACGACACGCTATGCGGCTCTCTTCAACGGCAAATTTGCGCCACGGCGACTCACGGATAGCACTTCGATACCCACCAGATGACCTTCCGCGTCGTAGTCGCCCATTACCCCCGCTTCAATCTCCCGCGTGGTAACCACGGGTGCACTTGAAATTTCAAAGTACGCGGCATCCGCAGTTGGATCAAATTCGAGTTTCATAGGTTGTTCACCTTCTCATCGAAATACACTGTGACAACAACGAGGGGATCGACCGTCTCGTTGTAGATTACTCGTAGAACGCGGAAACCGCGTTCCGGGATGGGCAATAGTGCGTGTGCAAGGCTTGGATCGACCTCATCATTTTCGGTTCGTGCCGGAGTTTCGATGGCCCGCGCAATCCAGGCGATGTCGATGCCACGTTGAGCCAATCGCTTGCTCGCGTGCGCAGAAAGCGTGAAATTCACCGGCGCACCATGTTGTCAACTGAGAGTGAATTGTAGGGTGCACGATGTGTTAGTGACTCTCCCGCAACACCGGCGTCCCCGACTTCCCAACCAGAAAGTCCAGATCGGCCCCGGTGTCCGCACCGAGTACGTGGTCGATATAGAGCTTCCAGTAACCACGATCCAGCGGTGGCTTCGGTGGCGTCCAACCTTCGCGCCGACGTGCCAAATCAGCGTCTGACACTTCCATCGAGAGCTTGCGACCTGCGGTGTCGAGCGTGATCCAGTCGCCGGTCTGCACGAAGGCGAGCGGGCCGCCGGCGGCGGCTTCGGGCGCGGCGTGCAGCACCACCGTGCCATACGCGGTGCCGCTCATGCGGGCGTCGCTGACGCGCACCATGTCGCTGATGCCCTTGCGCAGCACCTTCGGCGGTAGCGGCATGTTGCCCACTTCAGCCATGCCGGGGTAGCCCTTGGGGCCGCAGTTCTTGAGCACCATCACGCTGTTCTCGTCGATGTCGAGCGATTCATCGTTGATGCGTGCGTGCAATTCTTCGATGGTCTCGAACACGACCGCCTTGCCGCGGTGTTGCAGGAGCGTCGCGGTTGCCGCGCTTGGTTTGATGACGGCACCGTTGGGTGCCAGGTTGCCGCGCAGGATGGCGATGCCGGCGTTGGCCATGAACGGGTTGTCGAGCGGGCGGATCACCTTGGCGTCAAAGACCTCGGCGTTCTGTACGTTGTCCCAGATCGTCTTGCCGTTCGCGGTGATGGCGTCGCGATGCAGCGATTCGCCGATGGTTTTGAGCACGGCGGGTAGACCACCCGCGTAGTAGAAATCCTCCATCAGGTACTGGCCGCTGGGCTGGATGTCCACGATGTTCGGCATGGCGGAGCCGAGCTCGAAATCGTCGAGCTTCAGGTTGACGCCGACGCGACCGGCGATGGCAAGCAGATGCACCACGGCGTTGGTCGATCCGCCAATCGCAGCGAGCGTCTTGATTGCATTCTCGAACGCCTGTCGCGTCAGGATTTTCGACAGCCGCATGTCCTCATGCACCATCTGCACGATGCGGCGGCCGGTAAGCTGCGCCAGCCGATAGCGCTGCGCGTCCACCGCCGGGATCGCAGCGTTGCCGGGCAGCGAGAGGCCGAGTGACTCAACCATCGAAGCCATCGTGCTCGCCGTGCCCATGGTCATGCAATGGCCCTTGCTGCGGTGCATGCCGGCCTCGGCGTCCATGAATTCCTCGATCTTCATGAAGCCACCGCGCACCTTCTCGCTCATCTGCCACACGCCGGTGCCGCTGCCCAGTGTCTCGGTCTTGTAGCGACCCTTGAGCATCGGCCCGCCCGAGAGCCCGATGGTCGGGATGTCGCAGGACGAGGCCCCCATCACCAGCGACGGTGTGGTCTTGTCGCAGCCCATCAACAGCACCACGCCGTCGATCGGGTTGCCGCGGATGCTCTCCTCGACGTCCATGCTCACCAGATTGCGGTAGAGCATTGCGGTGGGGCGCATCAGCACTTCGCCGGTGGACGTCACCGGGAATTCGAGCGGCCAGCCGCCGGCTTCCCACACGCCTTTCTTCACGAAATCGGCAATCTCGCGAAAGTGCGCGTTGCAGGGGTTCAGCTCGCTCCAAGTGTTGCAGATGCCGATCACCGGACGGCCATCGAACAGGTCGTTCGGGTGGCCCTGGTTCTTCATCCACGATCGGTGCGCAAAGCCATCCTTGTCGATCTTGCCGAACCATTGCTGGCTTCTGCGTTTGAATTTGCTGTCGTCGTCGCGGTTGGCCATGCTGAACTCCTTGTGCTGCGCCCGTTTGCGTTTGTCTGCGTTTGGCTGCGTCTGTTTTGCGCCGTTCAAGGCTAGCACCTGACACGGTTGGTGGCGCGTCGCCCGCATACACTCCTGAAATCGACGATGGACACGCTTGCAATCACTCACATCCGTGCGCTCGACACGCAGGCGCTGGCGCACGACATGCAGACTCGTGCGCAACGCGGCCTGCTGTGGGCGCTTGGCCTGTCGCTGGCGATTCATCTGCTGCTGGCCGCCATGCAGGTGGGCGGCGACAGTTTTGGCTGGCGGGCGCCGACCGGTGCCGCGCACGAGGAGAATGCCACCCGGCTAAACGCCCGCCTGGAGCGTGCCACCGAAGATTCGCCTAAGCCCGCAGAAAGCCAGCCGGCTGCCACGCCGACGCGCGGCGTTGCCCCGGCGCCAACGACCGCGGTCACGGTGACGGCAACGCCGACCATCCCGCGCGCCGAGGAGCTGGACCCGCCGACCGCCAGGCAGGAGGCGCCGGCGCCGGTGGTCGAACAGCCCAAACCAGCGCCGCCCGCCGTCAAGGTCGAAACCTCGCCTGCCGCACCGGCCCCCGCGCCCACGGTGCAGGCGCCCGAGTTGGTGACGTCGGTGAAATCGGAGCAGAAGTCGCCGCCGCCGACGGTGGCCGAACCGCAGGCGCCACCACCCGCAGCCAGGCCCGCGCCGGCGGTCGAAGCGCCGCCGCCGCGACCCGAGGTGAAGAACGCAGTTGCCGAGCCAAAGGCGATCACACCGCCGCCGGTTGCGCCACCGCCAGCGCCCGCGACTGTTGCCGCGGAACCGTTGCCAGCCGCGCCGGTGACCCCCGCGCCGGCGCTTGCGATGCCGGCCGCGCCGACTGCCCGCACACCCACACCGATCGACGCAGCGCCGATCCAGCCAACCGTGCCCGTCGCCGCGCCGGCGCTGACACCGCCGCTGCCGGTGCCGGCGACCGTGACCGCCGCGCCTGCCGTGCCGCAGGCGCCGCCTGCCGCGACACCGCGGGCGACGCCGGCGGCCGTTCCGCCCGTAGCGGCGCCGCTGGCCTCTCCCGCGAGCGCTGCGCCGGCAACGCCGGCATCCAGCGCAGCATCGGTGTCAGCGTCGGCCTCACCCGCGGCGGCGTCCTCAAGCAATCCCGCCGCTGCCCCTGCGGCCGCCGGCGCCCCGGCAAGCGCGCCTTCGCTCGGCGCTTCGATTTTTCCGAACAACAAACCTTCGTCGGTGACGATTCCATCGCCGCTGCCGTTGCCCGTACCACCCGAAAAACGGGAAGAAAAATTGCCTGCGTTCGACCTGCCTTCGGGCAAGCCCGGGGGCTTCGATCCGTACAAGGCGCGATCGAATGCGGCACGCGATGCGGCGCGCGATATCGACCGGCGGCTGTACCCGGTGCCACCGTCGGTGGCGCCGTCGTTGACGGAGCGAGAACGCTTTGCGCGTGAGGTGGAGAACGCCATTCGCAAGGATTGCAGCGAAACAGCCAAAGACAGCGGCTTGCTCAACATCCCGTCAATCGTCGGTGGCGCGCTGCTCGACAAGGGCTGCCGTATTCGCTAAGGCGTGCCGCTATACAGCCCGCCACCGGTCATTGTGATGCGCCGCTGGAGGCGCGCAAGCCGCCGTTTGTCACGCCCAGGACAACGTCATGGGCGCAAACGCGACAACGCATCGAAAGTCGGGGAACAGCCCTGGGCGAAGTTGCGTTATCGCAAGCGTCCAGCTACCTTGCCGGTTGACAATGCAAACCGTATCCCGAATCCTGGAACACAAGGAGAACGCAAGTGAAGAACATCGGAATCAACGCGCGCCACTTCGTGCGTCGCAGTGTGCTGGCGGTCGTAGGCAGTGCGCTCGCCAGCGTGGTCGCGAGCGCAGCGCCCGCCATTCCCAACACCTTCGTCACCGTGCTGATCGACGGCAGCACCACGATTTCGCAGGGCATGGCCTTCAACGTGATCTATGAAGGCGGCACTTACCATCTCTGGTATCGCAACGACGGCGGCACCCTGTCGATCGCCCAGTTGCGTCATGCCACCTCGACCGACGGCATCAATTTCACGACCGTGGGCGGCGCCTTCTCGTTTGCAAGCAACCCGTTCGCGACCGGCACGGCGCCCGATATCTATTACGAAGCGGTTTCCAAAGTCGGCACCGATTACAAGCTGATCCACTGGACGTATAACGGTGGCGCCGGAAACTATCCGGCCTACGACTACAACAACAGCGTGTCGAATATCGGCGCCAGCGTTGCCAATACGTCGGTGACGCACCAGGGCGCGCTCGGCGGCGGTACCATCGGCCAGACCGCCGGCGCCTTCGGCATCGTCGGCGGCAACTGGTACGGACAGTGCGGTACCACCGGGCAGGAGCTGTGCCGCTCTCCGTACACCGATGGCACGCCCCCGAACGTGGCAGCGTCCATCTATCCGTCGGTGTTGGACGCATCGTCGCTGTTCACCAGCCTTGGCATCTCCGGCGGTTACATCAACAACCACGGCGACATCAATACCGGCACCAGCGGGCTCGACGTGGCGTTTACCGTGCGTGCCGATCAGTCGAGCGGGGCGCGCTTCAACAAGCAGGTCTACTACGCCAATTCCACCAACAATGGCGCGAGCTGGAGCACCATCACGCCGCTGATCGCGGGCACGCCGCTGCTCAATGGCGTTGCCTTCACCGCCACCAGTAACTTCGCCCACCCCGAGCTGGTGCTCGGTGCGTCCGGCCTCTACAAGCTCTACGTGAGCGCGCAGGATGCGCAGGGCAACTACGTCATCGCAGTCGCCGGCAACAGCCCGGCCGCGGCGGCGCCGGCCGCACCGGTGCCCACCATCGGCAGCGGGCCGCTCGCGGCGCTGGTGGCGATGCTGCTTGGCGCAGGCTTCTGGATGCGTCGTCGGGTGTCCGCGCCGCGCCGCTAGGCGTTGCGTTGGTGGCCGGGCGCCGCCCTTGCGGCACCCGGCATGCATATTCGCCCATCCACTATCGCGCGGGCGGTGCGTCAGCCTGGCACGCGCGGGGCGAATAAAATACGGCATCTTTCCCGCAACGCCGGATAAAGCCGCGCGCCCTGCATCATGCAACATTCGCCCGTTCGCCCTGAGGCGCAAGCCGAAGGGTTTGATTCCTCTGCCTCCAGCCAAACCCTTCGACAAGCTCAGGGTGAACGGCCGGCAATCGCCAAAAAGAAGCTCTTCATCCGCACTTTCGGCTGTCAGATGAACGAGTACGACTCGGACAAGATGGCCGACATCCTCGATGCCGGCACTGTCGAAGGCTTCGAGAAGACCGATACGCCGGACAACGCCGATGTGATCCTGTTCAACACCTGCTCGGTGCGCGAAAAGGCGCAGGAGAAAGTGTTTCACGATCTTGGGCGCGTCAAGGATCTGAAGAAACTGAACCCCAATCTGGTGATCGGCGTCGGCGGCTGTGTCGCCTCGCAGGAAGGCGCCGCGATTGTTGAGCGGGCGCCGTTTGTCGACGTTGTGTTCGGCCCGCAGACGCTGCACCGGCTGCCGGCGCTGATCGCGAAGCGGCGCCAGAGCGGTCGCTCGCAGGTGGACATTTCCTTCCCCGAGATCGAGAAGTTCGACCGCATGCCGCCGGCGCGGGTGGAAGCGGCGAGCGCGTTTGTGTCGATCATGGAAGGTTGCAGCAAATACTGCACCTTCTGCGTGGTGCCGTACACGCGCGGCGAGGAAGTATCGCGGCCATTCGAGGATGTGCTGACCGAGATCGCGGAGCTGGCAATCAAGGGCGTGAAGGAGATCACGCTGCTCGGGCAAAACGTGAACGCCTATCGTGGCCGTATGGGTCAGGGCGACGCGGCCACGGTGGCCGACTTCGCCACGCTGATCGAATACATCGACGAAATCCCCGGCATCGAGCGCATCCGCTACACGACCAGCCATCCGCGCGAAATGACGCAGGCGCTGATCGACGTCTACGGCCGCGTGCCCAAGCTGGTCTCGCAATTGCATCTGCCGGTGCAGCATGGCTCCGACCGCATCCTCGCCGCGATGAAGCGCGGCTACACGGCGCTGGAGTTCAAGAGCATCGTGCGCCGGCTGCGTGCGGTGCGGCCGGATATTTCGCTGACCTCCGATTTCATCGTCGGCTTCCCCGGCGAGACGGCGAAGGACCACGACCTCACGATGAAACTGATCGACGACGTCGCCTTCGACGGCGCCTTCAGCTTTGTCTACAGCGCGCGGCCCGGCACACCGGCAGCCGATCTGGTGGACGATACGCCGGCCGAAGAAAAATCGAAGCGTCTGTCGCAACTGCAAAAGCGTATCGATGAGCTGTTCTTCGACTACTCGAAAGCGATGGTCGGCCACAGCGAGCGCGTGCTGGTGGAAAGCCTGTCACGCAAGAGCGCGAGTGAACTTGCCGGCCGCACCGGGAACAACCGCGTGGTGAACTTTCCCGGCGGTCCCCACGGCGAGCGGCTGATCGGGCACTACGTCGAGGTGCGCTTCACCGACGCGGCGCCGCATAGCCTGCGCGGCGAGATGGTGGTGGCCGGCTGACGGAGCGGGAATACGGGGCCGCAGCGGTCGTCGCTCAGTGCCGCCGACGGTGCGGTTCGCCAGGCGTTGCGAACTGCCGACCGACTACGAACCGTCACGCGCAGCGCCCGCTTCGTACTTCAGCCGCGGCTTTCGGACATTCATCGCAGTTTTGCCGAGGCGCCGCCGCCGGCCGGGAACCGCATCTACACTGAATTCGAATGGCACGGACGACGCACGCAGCAATCGCGCGAGCAGCTTTTCAGCGAAAGCCTTGATTGCAAAGGGCGTAAAGTTCGTTTTTGTGAAGAGTCGACTATTGGCGATATTGGCCTCCAATCCCATTGCCGATAAGGCTTTTAGTGAAAAGATGTTAAGTAATTTCGGGAGTCATATGTCCGCCACCCACTCTTCTGCCTTGCTGGGCACCGGCGCTGTGGTCGGTGTGCTGCTGCTCGCGTCCTGCGCGACGGTGGCGCCCGGCACGCCGGCCGCCCCGGCCACCAGCGCGGCAGCCACACCGTCCACCGCCACCACACCAGCAGTCAGCGCGGCCGCAGCGCAGGCAACCGGCGGCGCCACCGCGTCGGCGGCCGCCCGCCATTGATGTTCCAGCATCAGCATGTGGC
>JAPUER010000034.1 GCA_027492485.1 Betaproteobacteria bacterium | reverse complement strand
GCCGCCGGCGCCGCGACCGCCGCCGACCAGAAGATCACCATCAGCGTCTTCAATCGCCCCGGGCAACCGTTCGTCATGCTCGACGGCGCACGGGTGCAGGAGCCGCCCGATCTCGACCCCGACACGCGCGAACTGATTCAATCGACGGTCAGCCACGATGCGCAGAAGATGATCTTCGGCAGCATTGCCTTCATCGTGCTCTCGGCGCTGTTCCTGCTGATGCTGGTCACGCGGACGTTTGCCGGCCGCGCCACCCGCGGCGAGCAGCGCGCGGTAATCGCCGAGTCGCGCGAGCGCTCCGAAAGCTACGCGCGGCAGCTCGCCGAGGCGCGGCTGATGGTGATGCGCGCCCAGGTTGAGCCGCATTTCCTGTTCAACACGCTGGCCCACGTGCAGGCGCTACAGGAGATCGATCCGCCGCAGGCCAGCACCATGCTGGAGCGGCTGATTTCGTACCTGCGCGCGGCGATGCCGACGATGCGCGAGACCACGTCCACGCTCGGCCGCGAGATCGAAGTGGTGCGCGCCTATCTCGATCTGCTCAAGATACGCATGGGCGATCGGCTCAACTACACGATCAACATGCCCGCCGAGCTGAACAACATCAGCTTCCCGCCCACGATGATCGCCACGCTGGTCGAAAACGCCATCAAGCATGGGCTCGAACCGAAGCGCGAAGGCGGCAGCATCGCCATCCAGGTGCGCATGGCGGGCGAGCAGGTGGAAGTGCTGGTTGCCGACAACGGACTCGGCCTCGGCGGCGCACAGACGGGCGGTACCGGCGTCGGCCTCGCCAACACCCGCGAGCGGCTGAAGATGCTCTACGGCGACACCGGCGAGCTGGTGGTGGAGCCAAACGCGCCGAGCGGCGTGCGGGCGTTGCTGCGGGTGCCGAAGGAGCCGCCGGCGATGGTGGCGAGCGGGGTGGCCGATGCCGACGAAGGCATCTCGCCCTACACGGTGCAGACGACCGGTCTGCTGGCGCTCACCCTGGGCTGGCTCGGCGCCCACCGTTTCTACGTCGGCCACCGCCGCACGGCGGTACCGCAGGCGATGCTGGGCATCCTGTCGATGCTGAGCGGCGGGGTGCCCATCTTCCTGCTGCCGCTCTTGCTGTGGGTGGTGCTCGATCTGGTGTGGATCGGCACCCGCGATTTCCACGACCGGCAGGGCCGTCGCATCGCGCGCTGGTCGGCGCAGGACACGCGGCACTACCGCAGCACCCTGCGTCCGCCGCGGGTACGCGATGCCGGCGCGTCGGAATCGTCGCGCACGGTGGCGCTCATCCTCGTGGTGGTGGTCGGCATCTTCGGCGTACACCGTTTTTATGTCGGGCGTATCGGCAGCGGCTTCGGTATGCTCTTCACCCTTGGCGGGCTCGGCATCTGGTGGCTTACGGACATCGTCCGCGTAGTGACCGGCCAGCTCAGGGATGCGGAAGGAAAACGGGTAAGCGAATGGGAATGACGCAAACGATGTCGGCGGTGCTCGCCGAAGACGAATCGCTGCTGCGGCAGTTTCTGAAGAAGAAGCTGGAAAAACTCTGGCCCGAACTCAGCGTCGTCGGCGAGGCCGAGGATGGCGTGGCGGCGGTGGAGTTGATCGCGGCGCTGAAGCCGACGGTGGCCTTTCTCGACATCCGCATGCCGGAGTTGACCGGCCTCGAAGTCGCCACCCAGATCGCCGAGGCGAGCCCGGACACCCACATCGTATTCGTCACCGCTTATCATGAGTATGCCGTCGCGGCGTTCGAGCGCGGCGCGGTCGACTACGTGCTGAAACCGATCGCGGAAGACCGGCTGCAGACCACCATCGAGCGGCTGAAGGCGCGTATCGAAGCCGACGACCGCGACGCGCCGACGTTGCCGGACAACATGTCGCAACTGATCGCCACGCTCAAGCGCGAGATGCGCGCCGGGGCCGACGGGGCGCCCGAGTACATGCGCTGGATCAAGGCTTCGCTCGGCTCGACGCTGAAGCTGATCGACGTGAAGGACGTGCTGTTCTTCAACTCGGACGAAAAATACACCCGCGTCGTCACCGAGACAGAAGAGGCGCTGATCCGCAAGCCGCTACGCGAACTGCTCGACGAGCTGGACCCGAGTGTCTTCTGGCAAATCCATCGTGGCACCATCGTCAACGTCAACGCCATTGCCGGCGTGACGCGCGACTTCCGCGGCGATGCCACGGTGAAGGTCAAGAATCACAAGGAAACGCTGAAGGTGTCGCGGCCGTTCTCGCATCTGTTCAAGCAGATGTAGCGCCTGGCCGGCGAGCCACGTGGCGTCGTACTACACCCACCGAATCTTGCGGAAGAACGCCCACAGCGCCGCGCTGCCGACGACCATCAGCCCCAGCGCCGCCGGGTAGCCCCAGGTCCAGTCCAGTTCGGGCATGTGCTTGAAATTCATGCCGTAGATGGTGCCCACGATACTGGGCACCATCAGGATGGCGCCCCAGCCGGCGAGCTTCTTGGTCACTTCGCTCTCGGCCAGCGTGATCAGCGACAGATTGGTCTGTGTGGCACTGTTCTCCATGTCGCGCAGGTTGTCGAGCGATTCGTCGATACGGGTCACGTGATCGAGGACATCGCGAAAGTACGGCCGCAAGGCATCGCGAAAAATGGGATGTTTGTGCGTCAGCAGCCGTCCGCAGACCTCGACCAGCGGCGTGACCGCGCGCCGCACGCACATGGTGTCGCGTTTCAGCGCATACAGCGATTCGGCCGCCGCCCGGCGATCGGTGCGGGCGTCGAAGATGGTGGTTTCCAGCGCATCGAGGCGGTCTTCCAGCGCGTCCGCTTCGGGAAACAGGCGGTCGACGACGGTGTCGATCAGCCCGTGCAATGCGGCGCCAGGGCCGAGCGCGAGAAACGCGGGCTCGCGCTCGAGTTCCGCCCGGACGTTGCGAAACCCCGTCTCGGCGCGATGGCGCACCGTCAGCACGAAGTGCTCGCCGCAGTAGATGTGCAGCTCGCCATCGACGAAGTCGTCGCCATGCCGTTCGATGGTGTGCAGCACGATGAACAGCGTGCTGCCATATTCCTCCAGCTTCGGGCGCTGCGAGCCGCGATTGGTGTCCTCGATGGCCAGTTCATGCAGGTTGAATTCCTCCTGCATCTTGCTGAGCAATGACGGTGGTGGTTCGAATAGCGCAACCCAGACGAAGGCACCGGGCGGCTGTGGCGCAGCAAGAAAGTCGCTGATCGCCTCGATGTCCATCGGCGCCTGCCGGACGCCGTCGATGTAGGCAGCGCAGTCGATGAGCATGCGAAAACGAGAGTACGATGGAGACGGTAATTATGCGTCCAACCAACCAACCGGCGGGCATCGCAGGCGACAACATTGCGCCCGCGTAAAGTTTGGCCCGCCGCGGTACGCTGGCCGCAGGCTGTAGCAAAATAGGCCATGGCTGCTGTGAAACCCTTGCCCCCCGCGGGGCCTTCGTCGCCCGCCGCGGCTGCCGTGTCCGGTGACCGCGCGCTGACCCTGGATCTGGTGTTGCGCGAACTGGAAGCCGATCACCTGGTCGATACCTCGCTGATCGAGGCGTTGCGCACGACGGCGCGGTTCCGCAATTACGAGCATCCGCTCACGCTGGTCGCGGAACAAAAATGGCGCAGTCTCAAGCCGCCCAAACGCGTGCTGACGATCGAGGCGTTGTCGGAATGGCTGGCGGCGCGGCTGCAAGTGCCGTATATGCACATCGACCCGCTCAAGGTCGACTTTGCCGCCGTCGGCTCGGTCATGAGTTCGAGCTATGCCAACCGCTATCGCATCCTGCCGGTTGCGGTGACATCGGAAGTGGTGACAGTGGCGACCAGCGAGCCGTTCGTGCGCTCCTGGATTCCCGAGCTTTCCCAGTTGCTGCGGCGCCGCGTCGAACTGGTGTTCGCCAGTCCGCTGGATGTCAAGCGCTACGTCGCCGAGTTCTTCGCGCTGGCGCAGTCGGTGCGCCGCGCGCAGGAGAAGGCGGCGGACGAGAAAAATGCCATCTCGTCGTTCGAACAACTGGTGCAGGTGGGAGCGCAGACGGGAGGCGCCACGCCCGATGCCAACGACCGCCACATTGTCCGCATCGTCGACTGGCTCTGGCAATATGCGTTCGAGCAGCGGGCGAGCGATATCCACATCGAGCCGCGCCGCGACTCCGGCGTCGTGCGTTTCCGCATTGACGGTGTGCTGCATCAGGTCTACCAAATCCCGCAGGCGGTGTTGACTGCGATGGTCAGCCGCATCAAGCTGCTGGCACGGATGGAAATCGTCGAGAAGCGCAGGCCGCAGGACGGCCGCATCAAGACACTCTCGCCGGATGGTACCGAAGTCGAGCTGCGCGTGGCGACCATGCCAACGGCGTTCGGCGAAAAGGTGGTGATGCGCATCTTCGACCCTGAAGTGCTGCTGCGCGATTTTCGCGATCTCGGCTTCAGCGACGACGATTTGGCGCGCTGGGAGCAAATGATTGCCCGGCCGCACGGGATCATTCTGGTGACCGGCCCGACGGGGTCGGGCAAGACAACCACGCTGTACTCGACGCTGAAGACGCTGGCGACGCCGGAAGTCAACGTCTGCACCGTGGAAGACCCGATCGAGATGGTCGAACCGCTGTTCAACCAGATGCAGGTGCAGCCGCAAATCGGCGTCGACTTCGAGAACGGCGTGCGCACCTTGATGCGGCAGGATCCGGACATCATCATGGTGGGCGAAATTCGCGATCTGGCGACGGCCGAAATGGCGGTACAGGCGGCGCTTACCGGGCATCTGGTGCTTTCGACACTGCATACCAACGATGCGCCGACTGCGATTACGCGGTTGATCGATCTCGGCGTGCCACCCTATCTGGTCAATTCGACCGTGGTGGGCGTCATGGCGCAGCGGCTGGTGCGCACGTTGTGCGCCAACTGTCGCACGCCGGCAGAGACCATTGCCGACGACGAGTGGGCGGCACTGACCAAGCCGTATCGGGCGACGAAACCGGCAGTAACCTATCAGGCCGCCGGTTGCCTCGATTGCCGCATGACCGGTTATCGCGGTCGTGCGGGGCTCTACGAAGTCATGCTGATGACGCCCGGAATGCGCAAGCTGGTGAACCACGGTGCCGGTATCGACGAACTGCGCGAACAGGCGTTTCGCGATGGCATGAAACCGCTGCGCGCGTCCGGCGCCCACAAAATAGCTATCGGTCTGACGACGGTGGAAGAGGTCGAGCGCGTCGCGCCGCCGGTTTGATGCCACCGGTGGGCAGATAGACCCGACGCCGACAAACGTCGGGCAGGAAATTCGATGAAGGAGAGTAGATGGAAGTGACCCTGATCGGCTTGGGCAGGATGGGGGCCAACATGGCGCGCCGTTGGTCGCGCGGCGGCGTCGATGTCGTTGCGTTCGACCGCAGCGAGGAGGCGCGCCGCGCCGTCGTCGAACCCCGCTTTGTCGCGGCAGCCAGCATCGCCGAGGCGCTGGCTGCCGGTGATCGACGCACGCCGCGCGTCGTCTGGCTGATGTTGCCGGCGGGTGAGGTGACGGAGGAGACCATCGCCACGCTGCTGCCGCAGTTGACCCGCGGCGACCTGCTGGTGGACGGCGGCAATGCCAACTACAAGGACACGCTGCGTCGCGCGGCCAGCGCCAGTGAATCTGGCGTCGAATATGCCGATGTCGGCGTGTCGGGCGGCGTCTGGGGCCTTGCCAACGGCTACTGCGTGATGGCGGGCGCTACCGCTCAAGGCTACGAGCGACTGCGGCCGCTCCTTGAAGTGCTGGCGCCGTCGAAAACGCAAGGGATCGTCCACGCCGGTGCGGTGGGGGCGGGACACTACGCGAAGATGGTGCACAACGGTATCGAGTACGGCATGATGCAGGCGCTTGCCGAAGGCTTTGCGCTGATGGAGGCGAAGAAGGAGTTCGCCATGCCGGTCGCCGACATTGCCGAAGCCTGGCGAGACGGATCGGTGGTGCGCTCCTGGCTACTCGATTTGACCGCCGCCGCCTTGCACAAACCCGATGAAATCGCCGCGATCGCACCTTACGTCGCCGACTCCGGCGAGGGGCGCTGGGCCGTCGAAGCGATGGTCGAGCTGGGCGTTCCGGCGCCGGTGACCGCGCTGGCATTGACGACCCGTTTTGCCACGCAGGGCAGGGGGGACTACGCTGCCAAGTTGCTGGCACAAATGCGCGCCGGATTTGGCGGCCATGCCGTGAAAAAGGCGGATTGAGGCGGTGTCGGCGGTCGCTACGACGTCGCCGATCGTCGTGATGGGCGTCTCCGGCTGCGGCAAGACGACGCTCGCCGGCAGCCTCGCAAATCACGTTGCCGCGATCTGCATCGATGCCGATGACTTTCATCCCGCGAGCAACGTGGCGAAGATGCGTGCGGGCACCCCGCTGACGGACGACGACCGCCTGCCCTGGCTCGCGGCGCTCAATAGCGAGTTGCGACGCCAGACTGCGCTTGGCCGTCGCGTGGTGCTGGCCTGCTCCGCGCTCAGGCAGTGTTATCGCGACGCGCTCGCGAAGGATATTCCGCGCCCGCACTGGATCTTTCTCGATGGCAGCGCAGAGGAAATTGCGGCGCGCATGCGGGCGCGGTCAGACCACTACATGCCGGAATCGCTGCTGCGCAGCCAGTTCGACGCGCTGGAACGACCAGCAGATGCGATTTGTATCGCGGTGTCGCTGAAACCGTCGGAGCAATTGCATCTGGCAGTGGCGTCGCTGCCGACGTAGCCGCTACCTGGTGCGTTGTTTCGTTCGTCCCTACTCATTCCATTTCCAGATCAATACGATACTTCGTTGCTATTGGTCTCCTATTGATTTGGAAATGGAATCAGGCATCCAGCCGCCACTCGTGGAGTACCTGGTGGCGTGTTTCGCCATAGTGGCTGTGCACCAGTGCGAAGCGATCCACCCGCCATCGAATTGGTTCGATCATCCGCTTGGGCGCTGCGACGGTGTCGTACAGCAGCGTCACATGCGGTACAAAGTGTTTTCGTCGCAACAAACCCATCTGCCGCAAAGGCTCGCCCAATACGTTGCGGAGCCGGTGCAGTTGTGGGTTGCTTTCAGCACTGCACGCCAATACATGTGGCAACTTGTGCCGGTCGTCGGATGACGAACCGAAACTGAGTGCGCAGTCGAAGCTCACGTCGAACGACTTCTCGCAGACTGCGTCCGCTACCAGCGACGCTGGTTGCACGCTCTGTTCACCGGCGAGGACGCAAAGCGTGGCGTGAAGAATGCGTTGCGGCCGCGCCGGTGCGCCGAAGCCGAATAGGGCGCGATGTTCTGCGACAAGCAGGTGCATCCGCGCCGCGACATCGGGTGGCGGGTAGATTGCGAATAGAAAGTTGTCCCGCCAATGTGCCGGGGGCGCACCATGCGGCTGCAGTGTCGGCGACAGCATCGCGTGTGGCTGATCGAATCCAGCAAGCGATAACTGATCAGCGTGTTCGTTCAACCGGCGCACGACATTCGATGGCTGGCAATGGTATATGTAATTATATACAGTAACTTTATCGCAGAAGTGATCGACCACCGGTCAACGGCCAACGATGTCAGTCAGAGCGAAAACAGTGCCGTCAGGGTTGTCGCCGCGTCGAATGTGTTCGACGAAGGGGCAGACGGCAGGCGGACGGATAGGAGCCGTGACTCGCAGTTTTCGCGATTCGCGTGACGGTTGTTCACGCGACGCAACGAATTTCCGATCGCGTCATCGCGCACACCATTGAGCGCATCAAAGACCTGCCGCGCGGCGGCTCAAAGCATGGTGACTTGCGCTAGGGCGAGATTCGGCACTGGTCGCGTCAATGGTTACGAATGTATTGCTACTCCCACTCAATTGTCAACCCGAACGAAAACTTGAATGTCTTCGTTTCGCGTTGCACTGTTTGAGACAGTCAGAGTGAATAGTCCAAGGTCGTCCATACCGTCAGCGTTACCGTCATGGTTTTTTTCAATCAGGGCGTAGTCCAGATTTATCCAGCTACGCCCACCATGCATGTAGCTTACTTCACTTTAGCCTATTCCAGTCCCTGGCAATTTCGTAAACATCCGGCATCCAGCTTTCGACGTTGCTGAATGTGATGACCATCCGGTTGTTGGCTGGGTCGGTATTCCAGCCAATGCGCTGACCACCCCAGCCAGAAGCCCATGCAGTGTTCGGAACAATGCTGTTTTCAGTCCAGGTGAAGTAGCCATAGCCAGCAAAGAGTTTGCCCATCTTGCGCGTGCTGGGGCTACTGCCATTGCTGATTTGCGTACTCAATGCAGCCCGCACATAGTCACCAAAGCAGCCTTGTTCTTTGGAGCTACGTTTGACCCACACAGCAAACCGCATCCAGTCTTCCAGTCGCAAGCGCATACCGCTATCTGCCAGCCCGTTTTGTTGCCGGTCTTGCACATACAGTCCCGGCTTTGCGGCACCCATTGGATTCAGAATCTGCTCTTGAATCCAATGGCTCCACGGTGTGCCCGTCGCACGGCTGACCATAATCCCCAAAAGAATCGGGTCGGTGCTTTTGTATGAAGTCACTTCACCCGGTTTGTAGTCGGAAAATACGCCCCGTGCTGCTTTGGCAATTCGGTCTTCCGTGACCAAATTCACCAGATTCAGATTGCCACGTCCCCACTCCTTGAACTGGTCGGGTGTCCAGACAGAACTATCAGGGTTGGGGTCAGCCGCACCGGATGCCATGCGCAGCAAATCGCGTACCGTTGCATTACCTAATGCTTTGCCATTCAGTTCGGGCACAACGTCGCTAGCACGGGTTTCCAGCTTGAGCTTTCCCGCGCAGACGGCCTGCCCCACTGCCATAGACGTTACTGTCTTGCCCATAGAGAAGCCAAAGAACACCGAATCAGCGTCCGCTGGTGCTTTCGTTTCTGAGTACACCGCCGTGTCGCCATCCATCAAAACAAACGCTTTGGCAGGCCGATTAGCCACCAATGTGCGTGCTCGATCAATGATGGCTTGCTCTGCCGCTGTTGGCGTTCGCTTTTGAAGTTGCGTAGGTGTGGGACTTGGATTGGTTTCGTACCACCACGGATTGCCTTTCTTGACCAGCAACCATTCATCTGGCGCAGCGGCATTGCCGTCTGCGTAGGGGTTACTGGATTGGGCAAAGGCAGGATGAGCCAGCCAAAGTAAAGATGAAATCAGAGTAAATTTGATTGCACTGGTTTTCATGTGGCTCACCTTATTGAACATTGACTGGTTTGGCGGTATTGCAAGCCGGAATTTGGGTCGCATCGAAATCAGTCTTCGCGCCCAATAAAGTGATGGTCGGCGTGTTGTTGACGATCAATTTGACCGTCCCACCCCAAGTCGCATCACCAACAAAATACTGCCCAACGCCATCTTTGCCGTCGGATTTCAGGTAGGGATGCTTTTCGTTGAGCTTGATGACAATCGCAGTAGCTGTAGCCTCGTTGTCGGGTACGTACTTCTTTTCGATTTTTTGAACTCGCAGCTTTCCGTCCGTACCGAAGCGAAGTTCAACGCGAGTCTTTCCGCTATCTGTGTCGATGTCGCCGTAGAAGCGGTATGGGTCTTTGGCGTACTGGCACACAGGTTGTGCTTCAGTACCAAAGAACCGAAGCACGGCAGAAAGCTGTAAGGGCTCGATTTTGGCGATGACAGGCCAGAACTGCGTATCACCGCCAAGCAGCGCACGACATAAGTCACCTGACTTGTTGCCCCAAGTGACAGCTTGCCGCTTCACACACTCAGATTCCACACGCTTTTCTTCGGCCTCAACCATCTCAAGCTGGGCACCATTCAAGCCACTGTTGCCTGCGTTGTTCTTCTTTTCAGCCCACTTGAGAGCGATCAGTTCCGATGGCTCTGCACCGATGCAGACACCATCCAGACACTGATCTGCTGGGCGTTCAGGCACTTTCACGCTGACTGCTTTGGCTTGAGTTGCGGTTTGTCCGATTGCAGCCTTTGTATCGGTACTGACTTCGCCGCCTTGCTTCTTGGGGTCAGGGGCAAACATGCCGATCACAACAAGTAAGGCCACCAAGACTATGGCGATCAGGCCGCCGATTTTTATGAGACGCATTTTTTCTCCTATTTGAGGTCAATTCATTTGAGCTTTGAGTCGTAAACAACACAGCATTTTCGCATGTATTGTGTCGTTTAAGACGTTTCCCTGAAAGGCACACTGCGCGAACCTTCTGGGCATGAAAACAACAGCCCCGAAAAGCAGCCGGGGTGCCATTCAAGGTGCTGAACTTTCGACAAGTCTTCTCCCCAATCCGGTGACGCTTGCACTGGGTCAGAACCTCAAGCGGCACCGCGAAGCAGCAAAGAAAACTCAAGTCGATTTGGCATATGACGCGGAGGTGGAACGCTCTCGCATCAGCAAAATTGAGTGCGGATACGTCAACCCTTCCCTGCTGACGCTGGCTACCCTGTGCTACTCGCTGGGCATCACGTTGCCAACGCTGTTCGAGGGCATCACGGCCACCATGAAGCCAGTCGCTGAGGGTGGCGACAAGCGCCGTGCCAACCAAGCCACGCTGGACAAGCCCGCGCAGAAGTTAGCAAGACGTACCGCCAAAACCGCCGCACTATCCAAGCCCGTCAAGTCCAGTCGGCGTACCTGAACCGAACCGCTGACACCAAGCGCACTTGCTCTGTGGCAAAGTCACCCGACTCGTACAGCCAGTAAATGGGCTTGCCCGTGGCTTTGCTTTTGTTCGACTGGCTCAGTGCGTCGGCAGACTTTCCGGCACGGCTACCGGGGCCAGTGATCGGCACACGAAGCCTTGCGTTGTGCGGCCTGTAGCTTGGCTCGCTGGCAGAAGGGTCAAGCAGCAGAATCGTGTCCGGCTTGGTTTCACGCCCTGCCACTAAGCCCTCAATTCCAAGTGCCAGTGACCAGTGCTTGAACTTGGAGTTCTTCGCGTTGGCCGTCACGATAGCGACGAGTTCACCGCGCATCAAACTGTCCACTACCCAACGGTCTAAGCCGCCGTCTTTGCTTTCGCGTAGCGTCAAGTTCAACGGTAGCTTGAGGGAGTCAACCAACGTCACGAATTCATGCGCGTGAACGCCAGTGAAAAACGTGTGCTGAAAAACCGCCCAGACTTCGGCTGGCACACCGTACTTTCGCTTGGGCATGTCTTGCAGGGCCACACTCTTGGCCAAGTCAAACAAAACCATGACAGCGGCAAACACATGGATGCCGCATGCCCCATCAATATCGCCCTGTTGGAAGAACACCCGCACGGGGTCTTGTCGCATGGATTTTTTGAGCAGGTAGTGCCCGGTTTGCAGCGTGTGAAAGTAGCGTTGAAACCGATACGAAACGACAGCATTGGGTTTTGATTTGTGCGCCGTCATGTCAGTATTCTTCTGGCAAATGAACGCATGTGCTGGCGCGTCGACCCTCGCTACCATCGCAGCCTTCGCCACTCACCGCTTCCGTGATAATCCATACGGTTGGCAAATCAGAACGCTTCGATTGCGGTGTTGCTTTCAATTTCTCGGGCGAAACCAAGCGGTATACCGACATGATTCGGGAGCCGTCTTTCAGCGCCATTTCATTCAGTTCAGCGTCCTCTTTGCACACATCGCCCCATGAACCATGAAGATGGCGATTGATGAGGAACGCTGCGCTGAATCCGGTTTGCTCCAGCAGTGCCAGCGCACCCGGTGTGGCAACACACTGCCCCAGTTGGAATTTGGCGGCGTTGGTGATGATGGTTACTGGCGGCTTTGCTTGCGCCGTGTCGAGTTGGGTGTCTTGGTTGTTGGTCATGGTCTTCTCCGTGTTGTTAAAAAAATGGACGTAAATTGCGGACGTGACAAAGCCTCGGCATGAGCTAACCGATACTTCGTCTTCTAGAAAAGTCAGGGTGTCAGTGCTGCGTGAATCGGCTTAGAGGCTTGGCACTTCGTCGGTGCTTAAGCGACGCTTGAAGACGACGCTGCAACCGTCCTGGCGTTTGAGTTCGCGCCCGTAGATGCGACTGATTACGGTGTACGGCATACAGCGGTGCTCCAAGCCGTTGCACGCACTGCGCCAGTCACATGCGCGGCAGATGTTGCCAAGGCTGTCGGTAGCTACATCGCTTTTGAGTACCGCAATGAAGCCTTCTGGCGCTTCGTTGGGGTCGAGAACTGCGGGAGCTTGCTGTTGCATTTTTCAGACCTCACCGCTGTTGGCTGCACCGATTGGCAGATCGCTCGATACAGCAAACAGAGCTTTCAAAATCGCATGCGCGTCCAGTGGCCTGTTTGCGGTGCAATACGCCAACGCAGCGCGTTTGATCGCATCGCGGATGGACTCAAAAGTCAGACGGCTATCGAGCGCGTAACACGCCTCTACTGGCAACGACAAACCGCCCGTGAACCATTCGACCAAGTGGTGAACGTGCTGGTACAGCAAGCGGCGATTCAGCACAGTGCGCTCGTAGCATTCCGCGATTTGACTGGGCATGATTTCATACAGGTAGCCGATGGGCGTAGTTCCATCATCTACGGTATCAAGGTCATGCTCGGGTTCCAGAATCCGCGCCAACACAGCAGTGTGGCTCAGGTGTGGCATTTCCAGCAACGTGACGAATTCATCCGAGAGAGTAAACACACTGCGCAGGCATCGTGCTTGGTTGAAGACATGCACATCGACGAACCGCAAAGCGGTCACGGTGATCGGCGGCATGAACAGGGCTTCAACTTCAACCAGCGGAACATCCAGCAAAACAGCCACCGCACGATTGCGATGCTCATCGTTTTCCAAGCCGATGTAACTCAGCGCCAGCGACAGGCCGCTGGACTCGTCCTTAGTCAGGCTGTGGCGACTGCTATTGGCGTAGGCCAGTGTCAGGAACTTGATGGCTACATCGGGCAGGTTCAGCAGCTTTTGCAACAGCGCCAGCTTCGACGAGACGATGCACAACACGGACGATTCCGGCGTAGGTACTACTGCCAGTTGGGAAGCCAGCTCCTGCGGGTCTGTACGCGGCTCAACCTTGTGATCAGGTTTGAGCAAAAACCGGGGCACTTCGGTTGCCAGTTCAGGCGGTTGAGACAGTCCCAGCTCTTTCCAGAAATGGCGCTTGACGACGTGGGCTGCGTATTGCAGGTCTTCGCTGTCAGGGTTGCCCACAATCTCAGTCAACTTGGTGCCCAGTCGGTGCATGGCACGGCGTTCCTCAGTGGCCTGAAACGTCAGGTTTTCAGGGTGAGGAACAAGACTATGGCTGTCGAAACTGGCGTGCTCGCGGATGGTTTCATAGGCACTGGTCAGGGAATCATCGAGATTCATTGTTTTCTCCAAGACCCCGGACATCGCTGCGCCCGTCATGGGCTGGCGACGGCGCAGGATCGGTTGTGATTTCAGGGATGCAGACAAGCGCAGACGTGACAAAACCGCCCGATGCTTTGGAGGCGATCAGGCACGCTGTTCAGGTGCTTGTTTGCGGGGGATTTCAGTTCCGCCCAGTGGTGTTGGGCGACGGCCTCAAACAGAACGTTTGGGGCGGCTCAGGCAAGCCAAAATTCGTAGAGAACAGAGCTTGCTTGGCATCGGCTGCCAATCAAGAAAATTCGGTCAAAGACCGCTATTTCGTGAAAACGGCTACCAATACGTGTATTTTAGACGATTTTAGACATAAAAGCCATCAAAAACAGTCGTTTAACCATCTAAAAGTGGTGTTTTTGACCCCTAACCAGCCACTTTGACGGCCTCAAAACGGTGAAAAAAGTGCTTCATGGACAAGTACCGACCAGACCATGGAAACTGTGATTTTGCTTAATTTTTCAGCAATTTGAGAGTTTTTTTGAAATCTTGCCTGCCAAAGCGATGTGACGTAAAATATGACCAATATTTTGCACGTCATCAACGACAGCCAATACCATGAAATTCTCAACCGACGAACTCATGCCCTTCTTCGAGGTGCGTACTGGCATGTCCAAACATTTGGACGATGTGCAGACCGGAAAAGAGATTGTCATCACGCGGCATGGCAAACCAGAGGGTGCGTTGGTTTCTGCGGCACAGTTGTTCCGCTACCGTGAGCTTGAGCGAGTCATCACCGAGTTGACGGCACTGTTGAACGCCGCGACCGCTGCAAAACCGGACAAGGCGCTACTGGCTTTGAGCAGTGAAGCAGGCAAATTGTTAGCAAAAACAGGGGTGAGCAAGCCATGAGCAAAGCCATCCCATCAAAAACCAACCGCAGTATCGTCGAACAAAAAACGTTGTCTATGCCTGCTGGTTATAGCGACGTTCGCGTCGGCATTGTTGAACTGCTCAATGCCGCACGGCAAGCTGCCGCCCGTAACGTCAACGCACTGATGACCGCCAGCTATTGGGAGATTGGTCGCCGAATCGTGGAAGCCGAACAAAAAGGCAAACACCGCGCTGGATACGGCGAGCAGTTGATAGAGCGGTTGTCGTCAGACTTGACGCAGCAATTTGGGCGTGGATTCAGTCCCGACAATCTGGAGTACATGCGCCGCTTCTTTTTGGCATACCCCGTGACTGCGATTTCCGAGACGCTGTCTCGGATTTCTGATGACGAGCTGGGTACCAAGATTTCCGAGACAGCGTCTCGGAAATTGACGCTGACACAGTTGGCACAAGCCTTCACCCTACCGTGGTCTGCCTACGTGCGGCTGCTATCGGTCAAAGACGACCATGCTAGAGCGTTCTACGAAACCGAAGCCCTGCGTGGCGGTTGGAGCGTGCGCCAGCTTGACCGCCAGATCGGAAGCCAGTTTTACGAACGAACGGCCCTATCCAAAAACAAAGCGGCCATGCTAACGAAGGGTGCGGTGGCGAAGCCGGAAGACGCGATCAGTCCTGACGAAGCCGTTAAAGACCCCTACGTCCTGGAGTTCTTGAATCTCAAAGACGAATACTCTGAGAGCGAGCTTGAAGCCGCCTTGATTCACCGCCTTGAAGACTTTTTGTTGGAGCTTGGGTCAGACTTCACGTTTGTAGGCCGGCAACGCCGCCTGCGCATTGACCAAACTTGGTATCGCGTTGACCTGCTTTTCTTTCACCGCCGCTTGCGCTGTCTCGTCATCATCGACTTGAAACTCAGTAGCTTGACCCATGCCGACGTGGGGCAGATGCACATGTACTGCAATTACGCCAAAGAGAACTGGACACTGCCTGATGAAAATCCACCTGTTGGACTGATTCTGTGCGCGGACAAAGGACATGCGCTGGCGCGATACGCACTGGATGGACTGCCCAACAAGATCATGGCAGCCAACTACAAAACCGTGTTGCCTGATGCGGAGGTGCTGCAAAAGGAGCTTGAGAAGACAAGGCTGATGCTGGAATCGCGTGGTGCGGTGCGCAAAAAAGGGAATCCAGAATGACGGTCAACAGTCAGCCCAATCCGTTCGAGTACAGCGAAGCCGATACCTGCCGTGAGTACGTGACACCAGCCATTCAAGCGGCTGGTTGGGGTGACAGCCCTTTTGAGATTGCCGAACAGCGCAGAGAGAAATAAACCGATATGGCCGATCAATCTGTACACACTTACAACGCTTCGGCTTCGATGCTGGGGTATTTATATCAAGTACGTGTCGCCTTGTTGTGGGCACTGCAACAGGCCAAGATTGGCGAATTTTCCGTCAACTTGGAAACACTTGACGATGTGACATTCGAGGCCAACGGACTTCCAATGTCGGTACTTCAAACCAAGCATTCGATTGCAAAAAAGGCAAATCTCACGGACACCAGTGCCGACCTCTGGAAAACGCTACGAGTGTGGTTAGTTGGAAATGCCAGTGGAGAGGTTCCGGCCGAAACCTCCCTTTTTCTAATCACGACATCCTCAATAACTGAGGGTACGGCTGCACAAGTGTTATGTGCCCACGCACCAACACGCAACATACCAATTGCCTGTAGTCGATTAAAGCAAGCCGCTTCCACTTCAAGTAACGATGCGCTGAAGGACGTTTTTGTGGCATTCCTTGGGTTGAGTCAGTCAGATCAAGAAAAGCTGCTCAACCGTGTAGTGGTTATCCCTGACGAAGGGAATGCTTCTGAAATACTGTCAAAGATTGAACAGGAGCTTCATTGGATGACGCTTCACCACCAAAAGACAGCCCTTGAACATTTGGAAGGCTGGTGGTTCAAGCGAGTCGTTCACGAACTGGTAAACGACGGGTGTGGCATATCCCGCACTGAGTTGGAAGCGCAGATTTCTGATATTCAAGAATCACTCAAACCTGATTCTCTGCCTATCGACGACGCGATTGAAAAGCTCATGGTTGCATTAGGGCAACGCTGAACAAGCCGTCGAAATCGGCGAGATGAGGTGCGAGGGTAG
>JAPUER010000033.1 GCA_027492485.1 Betaproteobacteria bacterium | reverse complement strand
TTACAAGCTCATGTCATAAGCTCATGAAAGTTAACGATTTTTCACTTCACCGATGGAGGGAGAAACGGCATGCTATCCGAGTGCCGAGGCCCTGCAGCCGCCACTCGCTGTTGACGGCACCTGCGCCCTCGAACGGCAAGTACCGCTCGTCCCGCAGGTAGGTTTCTCTGACTCACTGCTGCATTTTGCTAACGCTGAAAATTATGTAGTTGTAAGGGATAGGTTTCCTGTCTGAATCGGCGGACAGTACTTGCCCAGACTCTGGATAAAACTTCCAAGCACTCCAATCCCAATTTTGAACAGGGGTCTGAATGGCAATGTAGGAACCTTCGCTTAATTTTGGTTTGGTACTGACTGTTGAAAAATCAAGACCCATGTCGATATCTTGAACTGGGATGTTTCGATTTTTCTTTCCCATGGTCTCAACAATTCCGGTCGCAAATTTTGTCACCACTGGGGTTAACGGGTTGGATGTATTTATGAGTTGCAAGCCATTTTTGAAAGTATCACTATTCATGAATCCAAGCAACTTCTCATCGTCTTCGTTTTTCACGTTTACCGTACGTGCTCGCATCCGTAAACCCTCTTTCCCCAACTTCAGGCCTACAAATATTGGGTATCCAAGTACCCCAGCAGCCTCGCCTTCTTGCGCCCTGTACAGCTGAATGAAATGGATGTCTTCAGCAACGGCTGCCGCTTGGTGCTGACCGTAGAAGTCAAATAGAACGTTGTGTACCCCGCCGCCTGGATAGCAAAAGACACGGAGTCTATCTAGGGTAACTTTTACGGCCTGATCCTTAAGGCTGGCATCAGGTGAGATATTGGTAGCGTCAATGAGAGGTCGCACTTGAGTTGCGCCGCCCGGCCCCGTAGCAATGAACCCGAGCACATGATTGGTATGTTGCCAACATTGTACCTTTTTGCCCCAAAATGCTAATGTTGAAATTTCAGTGTTTATACTTCCCGCCTTGACAGTAGCTCGTAGTTTATTTGCTTGATTGACATCCCCGATTTCAGTCAACTTCCTTGCAGCATCCAATGGGCGCATAGCCCCAATAACCTTTAGATCGTCTGCAATGACGCTTGAAGACACAATAAGTAATAATGCCGATGCGGTGAACGTAACTCTTCTGATCATTTCAAAATCTCCTTGGGTTGGTGGAATGCATAAAAGAAACCTAACGTAGAGCTAACCGGCGCTGCGCGGCTTTATGCGCAGTGTCCAGCGAGCGAAGGGAGCGGGGTTGAGCCCCGTTAGGCTCCCCTATGCGGCCTATGGCGCCAGCTCGCATCTATGAGCTCATGAAAGCGGCTTGCGGGCGTGTGCCGATGACCTGGAGCACAAGGATCCGCAGGCGGCGCGGCGGATCCGGCAATCGAGTCCGCATTGGATGCAGCACACGCATGGGCGGAAGTTCGTCGAGGCAAGTAGCGACCAGGACATCCTGCGGCCGAACCTGGGCCATGCCAGTGATGCGACGACGGCGATCTATGACCACTCAGAGGTGAAACGCAGGCGGCGGGAAGTGGAAAAGGTGTTCGGGTGAAACTGGTGATAGGCACTGTTCCACAGGCCGAACTCATGCCGTAAATCTCGCCAGGGGCTGCCCGTGTGCGCTATCCATAGCACGGCTACGACAAAGCACCTGTTGTCTGCGCGACTGAGGCCAGGATCGCTTACCTTGCCAAGCATCGGGCACTCAATTCGCCGCCACTGCTCATCACGAAGCTGCTCTGTATCGCACCTCCAATCAATCCAATAGGTTGGAACCATATTCTCACCTTGAATGTCAACGCCCCGTGGGAGCCTGCGCGGCAGAAGTCCTAGTTGCTGTGGGCATCACCGGATGCACGCTGGCGCCTGCTCGAAAAACGCGCCATGCGTGGGCATGAGGCTACGGCGCGTAGCAAGTGGACCGACGTCACGACCGCCTTCACCGACGTAAACGATTCACCCAGATTCCACTGCGCCACGCCAATCGACATGCCCTGGCAGTCGAAGTCGCCGGAGACCGTGTTTGGGCCCTCTCGAACACCTTGATCGCTTCCCAAATCGTGTCGGATACCTCCGCCTGCGCCTAATGCAGCAAGCAGCAGATCAGCAAGCCCTGACCGACATACCCTTCTTCCTTTCAGCGCTTGAAAACCACGGGCAATTGAACACGCAAGACCTCTACACTTTCCTGATCGCGCCAGACAAGCTCCGATTCATGCTCAAGCGAGACAACCTGGGAAGGGCTGATTTGGTCGAGTATGGTTGCCAGCTCAGTTGCCGGCGCGGGCGTCAATACCTGCCGTGGCGCGTCCACCTGGCGCTCCGCGATTAGGGTCACGGTGGCGCCGTCGCCGTAGCGGAAAGACAGGTCGGGCAGGGTGCGGCGGATTACAGGATGTAGCGAGAAACCTTCAGACCTCATCCACTCGATCGGCCACAGTGTGTGCACTTTTCCTCCGGACGATGAATCGATGAAAGCCGGCTCTGAGAGGCATCGTTCCAGCGCGAAGCCAAAGTCGATGGTGGCGGTGGCGTTGCTGGTTTTGGTCAGCCATTCCCGAATTCGGGTCTGCTGGTCGCCGCCGGGCGGAACCACCCGCAGTTCGCGCGAGGTAGGCGGCACCGCGTCCCAGTTCGGGGTGTGCGAACCAAGGACCATCGGCTGGCGCAGTTCGCTGACCCAGTCGGTGTAGCGCTGCGCCAACAGCAGGTCGGGATTGATATCTGGGACTTCGTCGCCGTCCAGCGAGCGCCAGTTGCGCAGCGTGCGCAGACGCGCGCGGCTCACGTGGAATGGATGATCCAGTACGCTGATTCGAATCAGCGCCGACAAGTCCTCCAGTACTACCCTTTCGTCATAACGTCGCGCGCTGCCGTCCGTGTGCGGACGCGCAAGAATTTCGAAGCCGACCACTGCGCCCATCCCGTGCTGGAGCAGACCATCTAGTTCGCTAATCTTCCATCCGTCGCCTTCGTCGCGCGCGATACGAAACTTGCGCGACCAAGCCGGCCGGTCGGCATCTGTCTGCGCCCTGGCTTGGGGCGACTTTTCCAGCAGCGTTTGTGCTTGCCATGGCATGCTGGCCGGAGCCGACACAAGCCACCGTTCCAGCAAGGTTGGCAAGGTCGCAGGATCAATTTGCGGTGCAGGGCGCCCGTCGCGCCAGTGCCGGAATGCGCGCAGCAGCACGTCCTGGTCGTCGGCGGCGACGTCGTCTTCAGCCACGCCAGCCGAAGCGGGCGGGACGCCGGACCACATTTCCACTTCCACCTCGTAAGCGTTGTCGTCCAGATTGTCGACAAGCGTCTCATCGCGTTTGTCGAGCGCCATTTCGAACCAGAAATGCGACAGCTCGGCGGTGAGTGTGTGCCAGCCGTCGATATGTTCGCGCCGGCTCGAATGCACTTGCGGCAGATTGATGACGGACGGGTCGGTGCCGGTCGAAGCAGGTGCGATACGCACAAACTCGCGGCGTGATGCGTCCTTCTTCGCGCTGGCAATATCGACCCGGGCCAGGCTCGCGATGGCACGCGCGTAGGCGCCTGGATGGCCGGGGCGGCCATCCCATTGCGCCTGCAGGTCGATAGTCGGCATGTTACCGGTGATGTCTGGGCTGATCTCGGAATGCGCCGCGCGTTTGCCGGGTTGACCCGCAAGGCACACGTCAACCGGGCGCGGACGCGCCGGCATGCGCCGCTCGGGCAGCACATACGGATACACCAGGCGGGTCGCGTCGCGCCGGCGCCATTGCGGAAACACGTGCACCACGTTGATGGAGATGCCGTTGCCGGACTTGGGATCGACCACCGTTTCGCCGCGCTGAGCTTGCGCATCCCCTGACGTTTCCACTTCGTTGTGCCGGCGCGGCAGGCCGAATTGGCTGGCGTCTTTGGGGTCGACGCCATGGAAGGTGGTGGACACGATTTCGATCGTGTCGTCGTAGCGCGGGTCGGGCAGCACATCCAGCACGTAGGTATACATGGTGTTGTTGGCTGTGCCGCCACGCAGGTCGGTGGCTGAAAAGCGGGTCGCGTCCGACTGCCTGGCGCCACCGTCGGCCACCAAGGTCTTGTTGATCGTGAAGTCGTACAGCTGGGTGCTGAAGGTGGAATGATTGACCGCCGCGGCCGGGTCGGCGCCGCTGGTCGCAACCTTGGTGTTGAAGGGGGAGATTGCGATTGCACGCGTACACTGGAACAGGGCGGGCTCGGCAGCCAGCATGCGCCGGATCGCACTGCGCGGGCGCTGGTCCGCAGGGACGATGGTTTCCAGTTCATCAAGCAGGCGGCCAGCATGCCAGTGCAACTTCTGTTCGATGGTGGTGGCGGCCGGCGCTGCCACGTCTACCCGCACCAGCAGCGCCATCAGGGCGTCGGCAACGCCGTCGGTCCGCTCAAGCAAGTCGCGCAATGCTGCGCGCAAGCCAACCGCGCCGGCTGCGTCGCTCGCGGGAAACAGGGCGATGCGCTTGCCCACGTCGCGCCCGGCCAAGATGTCGTCCATCAAGGTGAGCAGAAAGCCGGCGAAATCCATCGTGGCCTGACGGTCGCCCACTGCGGCGTGGGTGCCCGGCAGCGCGAATGCGTGCGGCATGTAGAACAGGTCCAGCACGCGCTCAACCACGTCGGTACCTGAAGAGGGCCTCAGTAGTTGCCCTCCGCTGGCGCCCGCAATGGCCTGGTCGGCCGGCGGCAGGGGATTGGCCCAGCCCAGACCGGAGACAGCGCGCGACTCGGGATCGGAGAGATGTGCGGCCAGTTCGGCGCGCGCTTGGTTGGCCAGCGCCTGTCCGGCGCGTGGGTCGCTGTCGAGGTCCACCACAGGGATGAAGGCGCCGTTCGCCCAGCTCGCGGGTGCGCGCACCCGCGCCGGCCGTACCAGCCGCAGCCCGGCGCGCACGTACGAGCCGGCCACGCTGAACGGGGCGGTCGGGGTGGCGGCCAGCAGCGCCAGTTCGCCGCCCACTGCGGCGTCTACCGCTTGCTGAAGCTCCTTCACGAAAAACGCAAAATCGCCCTCCAGCGCATTGAACAGGCGAATCAGCTGCGGATGCGCGCCGGCAGTGGTCAGCGCTATCGTGGCGCTATGGTCCGGCACCAGCCCGGCCGCGAGCGTCAAGCCCTCGCCGGTACCGCGCCCGGTCGCGCTTCCCACCAGCGCTGTGTTATCGAAGCGCCAGGCCTCGATCACCACCTCCGCCACACCGTCGGCGGCAGCGTCGCGCAGTTCGGCGATGGCGCGGTAGATGGCGCGCAGGCCGACGACCGGATCGCCTTCTGCGCCCCGCGCCGGGTCGGCGCTTTTGAACAGGGTCAGCGCCAGTTTGGCGGGGCAGGTGTCGAGCGCGACGCGCAGCGTGGCGCCATCCTCGCGCACGACCACCAGCGGCAGGAGTACCCCCGTCTGCGGCTGGCCAAGCGCTTCGGGAACAGTTTCGCCCGCGTGCACATCGGTCGGCAGCGCGATATCGACCCCGCGCCGCAAGTCGGGCGCCAGCGGGTGGCGCAGCGGCACGCGGTGGCCGAGCTGATGTTCAACGTAGCCCGACAGCGTGACCGCTTCCCCCGCGCGCACCCACGCGCCGAAGCGTGTGTCTTCGCTGGCCGGACCGTCGTAGCGGTCGTGATCGAAGTGCTCGGCCAGCCAGTAGCCGGCGTGCGCCGCGGCCAGCATGGCCGGATTAAAGCGGTTCCAGGGGCGGGGATCGAACTGTCGGGGCGAGTGCGGCAGCGGCAGGAGCGCGTCGGGTTCGGCCAGCGCGCGTATCAGGCCGGCCGGTCCCGCCATGCGCAGGCGCAGTTTGTTGGCGTCGGCCGCGTGGTCGACTTTTGGAGTGGGCGTACCATCGAGCCGGGCGCCGTTGGCCTCGAAACCGGGGTTCCACGTCAGCGCCAGCGAGTGGGCGATGCGGTCGGCCGACATCGACAGGCGGGTGACCGGCGCCACGGCCAGCGCGATGGTGTCCTTGGACGGCGCTGCGGCGAATTCGATCAGGTCGAACGGATCGCCATGGGACGGATCGCATTCGAATACGAGAAAGGGCTGGCGCGCCCGGTTGCCGGTGGCGCCGGAAGAAGGCGGGTCCAGCTCCACCAGCTCGGTCAGGGACCCGGCCGACGGATGGGGATCGGCGATGAGCAGCACGCCGTCGATGTCGCGCGCGAGGAGGGCCGGCGAAAGCGCGAAGTCGACGGTGAAAGGTGGCGGGCCTTCCTGCGCGATCCACAGGCTAGCGCGATGTACGCCGGCGGGCAGGTCGGCCAGCCATTGTTCCAGCATGCTTTCGGCCGGATGCGCGGGACTGCGCATGGTCACGGCAAACGCGTTGCCGGCCAAGCCGGCCAGCGGGCGTCGCGTCAGCGTCACCGCCAGCCGGTAGGCGTAGCGGTTGCCGGTCATGGTCAGCGCGCCGTAGCGCAGCAGCTCGGCGGCGAAGAAGCCGCGCCGCGGCGCGCCGGGCCGGGCCAACTGACCGCGGCCATCGACGCCGGCGCGGGGCAGGTCGTCGACGATGTCGAGCAAGGCTTCGGGCACGGTGTAAACCAGCCGCCCGGCGGGCACGGAGGGGGCGGCCAGCTGCTGTAGGGGCGCCTCGCGCGGGGCGAACATGACGAAGCGGTTCGGCAGTGTGGAGGGCGGCGACTGGCGGCCGGTCTCGCCGGCCCATACCGCATCCACGCTCACGGGTGGACCGGCCAGGTCGGCGGCCAGGGCCAGCAGATAGGTGTTGATCGATTGCGCCAGCGCCGCCGCGTCAGCGATTTGCGCTACGCCGACGAAGAAGTCGGCCGTGTCCAGGCGCGCAGGCGGATCGGCCGGATCGAACGGCGTAATGCGAAACACCAGACCCAGTAACGACACTGCGTTAGTGGCAAACCACAGAGCGGGATCGATGGGCGCCTGCACGCCTGTGACATGGGCCAGGCTGGTGCGCAGCGCCATGAAGCGGCGCGTGTCGGCAAGGGGGCCTTGCAGGCGGGCCAGCGGCCAGGCCAGCCGCTCGCCGAACCCGAACAGCCGGCCCAGCATGGCGGTGGCCGCGTCGGGATCGCCGGCGCTGACATCGCGCAGCGTGGTCCACAGCGCATCGATGTACGAGCGCGCCTTCAGCAGCGTGCCGCCGGACTTCAGGAACAGGTCGCCGCGCGCCTGCAGCGCCGAATCGGACCAGTGATAGCGCGGAGCCGACATATATGGTTTGCCATGCTGCGCCAGCGTGTTCTGCTCGCTGATCAGCAAAGCGTAGGCCCAGCCGATATTGGTGGCGCCCGACGCGTGCGGCTGGTCGAGGAAGCTTTGCCACCAGGCTGGATCGGCGTCGAGCGGATGGGCGCCGTAGTGCGGTTTGACCAGGTGCAGCCACAACTGCCCGCGCGCGTCGCCCGGCGGCGGCGTCCCGTTGTCGTATGCCTGCACCAGCGCTGAAAAATTGCCCAGCATGGCGCGCAGCACGGCGGTCTTCTGCGGGCCGTGGCCGGCGCCGCCATCGAGGTCGGCGTAGGCTGTGACCTGGGGCTGGGCCGAGGACAGCACGGCAAAGCCCGGCCAGCCGCCCGCGCTGCCATCGAGCAGATATTCGTCGGCGACGGGCCAGGTGGTGCTGCCGGCGCTCAGTACGCGTGGCTCGTCCCAGTCGACCGGCACGCCGTCCACGGTGGCGCCCTGCAGGTGCAGGCGCAGACTCACGCCCGGCGGCAGCGGCACCGGTAGCGCAGTTATTTTGCCAAGCTGGAGCTGCTCGCCGATGACGGCGTCGATGAGGACGACGCCGTTGACGTCGATGGCGGCGGCGTCCCAGTGCGCGAAATAGTCGGCCACGCTGATCCGGTCGGGATGATCGGGGCTGATGAAAATGAAGGGCTGGGCGACCAGGTAAGTTGCGCGTTCGTCATGCGTGTACGTTTCGGCGCCCGGCGGACTGGTTTGCAGCAGGGCCGGGTGAAAGTGCGACAGCGCGACATACAGCTTGGCCATGAAAACGTCCTTTCTTCAGCCGAAGGCGGCTTGTCCGTTAATTTCCATCTGTACGGCGCCCGAGACGCTAAAGGTCCAGCTGAACCAGCCGGAACCGATGCGCACCGATGCCGCATACTCGGCCGACAGCATGGCGTTCCACTGGATGACGCTGCGGGCGTTCGGCACATAGACCAGCGTGACTTGGACGAACGCCTGGGCCGAGACGCGAAAGCGCGCCGACAGCACCCAGACGTCGACGCCGCCCTCGCCATAGGCATAGATGCCGATGACGCCCACCACGCGCAGTTCGACCAGCGTCCCCTTGAGCAGGGCCAGCGCGCCGCCGCTGGCGTCGGTGCGCATCGTGGCCGAGCCGATCATGACGCCGAAGATGCCAATCCCGGCCCGTACCCACGCGATGCCCGCGTTGAGCTCGAAAAAATAGCCCAGGTAAAAGCCGGCGCCCGCGCTGAAGGTGACGTAGCGCGCGTCGTCCACGGGCACGCCGGAAGGCGGCTTGAGGCTAGTGCGCTTTTCAATGAAGAAGCCGAACTTGGCCTCGTAGACTCCGACCGGCATGGAAAACGCGCGCTCCCACTGGTAGCCGTTGGGACCGCGCCATGGCTGGCCGGCGTCGATCAGGAAGTCCCAGTTGGGACTCCACTCGAGCGCCATGTCGCCCGAGCGCATGCTGGCCATCATGTCCAGCGCGGCGCAGCGAAAGCTGGTGCGGAAGCGGTCCAGGTCGGGCGTGGCGCCGGGGATGTAGGCGAAGGTCAGGTCCTGTTCGCCGGTGAGCAGGCGCGGTATCAGGCCGCCCAGGCGAATGCCGTAGTAGCGGCCATCCTGCAGCACCAGGCTGCACGGCTTGAACAACTCGCCCAGTTCAAACCGGATGCCAAACAGCCAGGGCGCATCTTCAACCAGTGCATTGAGCCGGTCGCCTGGGACCGCGGGGAAGATGTCGCGCACCTTGCCCAGCTCCCTGCTCAGATTGTCGCCGCTGGTGGAAATGAGGCCATCCTTGAGGCCTTTGCCCGGATCGAAATTGCGCGTCAGGATCAACCACTGGAGGCGGAAGAAGCCACCCTTGGCGTCGGGCGCGGCGTACCACGCCAGCATGCCTTGCACGCCGCGGTCGGAGTGCGCCATCATCAGGCGCCGGTCGTCGGTGGCGGAGAACAGCGACCAGCTGCCCAGTTTGAGATTGAAGCCGTCGACGTAGAAGGCGCCGGCGCGGCCGCCCTTGATGCCGGTGTCGGGGTGGTACAAGTCGACCTTGCTGACCTTGACCTCCTTGGCTTCGATGGTCACCAGGCGAAACAGATCGAGCTTCAGGTTTTTTCCGCTCAGCGACGCCAGGCCGGCGCCGGGTGCGCTGACCGTGGTGCCCGGCGCGCCGATCGGGGCGCCGATCCGCACCACCAGCGACAGTGGCGCGCCGCCACCCAATGCCGGGCTGTTGCCGAAATCGACCCGGGTGTCAAGGTAAGGATAGACGTAGCGCGCATTCGGGTCGTTGCCGAGATCCGGCGGCGCCAGTTCCAGGGTGGCCAGATCGAGCGTGTCGTGGATATGCCCGGCGCTGTCACGCAGCAGGCCCACTCCGACCGGGCGCAACTCGATGCCGGCGATGGTCAGGTTGCGCTGCTGCCCGAGCGGAAAGCCGATCGCGCCGAAGTCGATGTCGAGGGCGCGCTGCAATCCCATTGGCAGCGAGAGGCCGCCGCTCAGGCGCGGCATGCGCACCCGCACATCGGACAGGCGCACGGGCGACTTAGGCACGTCGAAAGGGAAGCTGCCGATGGCCCATTCACGACATTGCAGGTCGGCGTCGATGTCGAGCGTGGTGTCGCCATCGTGCGAGCCTACGCGCACGCCGCGCAGCTGCAGCGCCTCGATGAACGCGATGTCGACCGGCACCACCAATGCCTGCTCGAGCGCGCCGACGAAGGTGAAGTCGCGCGGCTTGCCACCGCTGCTCCCGGACGGCATGGGCGGTAGGCTGCCGTTGATATCGAGGCTTACCGCTTTATCGAGCTGGCGGCCGAACAGCTCGCGCAGTTCGAGCCGGAATCCCACTTCGCCCGACAGCATGGTTGTGTTTTTTACAGACACCTCAAAGCGCGTCATCGACCAGGCCACATCGCCTTCGCCCCATTGCGGTTTGGGGATCGGCCGGCCCTGCTCGTCGCGCCAGCCGTCGGGCACAGCGCGGTGCTCGATGCGCGCATATACGTCCAGTTCGACCTCATCGAGCCGCCCGGGACGGGCGCCGCCCACCGCCGCGAAGCGGGCGCCGATATGCGAAAAGCCGCACAGGGTGGTAAGAACCGTGTCGCGTTCGAGGTCGACGGTGGGATTGATGATGAGGATGCCGCACCAGGCGTCTTCGCGCAGCGCAGCCGGCAGCAGCGCCAGGAAGTTCTCCAGCGGCTCGCCCGGCGTGCCATCGGTGCCGGCCAGCAGGAAGGGATCGGGACGCTGCGGGGTTGCGTTGGCAGCCTGTAGTTCGGTCAATATCGCGTCCAGCCCCCGGCCGGTGCCGATTTTGATCACTAGCGTGGTTTCGTCATCGAGAAACATGTCCCAGGCCTTGCCGCCGCCGAAGGTGCAGAAATCGAAGCGGTGGTTCCACAGCGCCGCGGCCCGTTCGATCGGATGCAGCCGCTCGCCGTCGGCTGTGGCATTGCGCCGAATGCGGCGCGTGACCAGCAGGTAGTCGGGAGGCTCGGCGCCCAACTCCTCGAGCCTTGCGAGCACGTATCCCAGACCCTGCAGTGCTTCGAGGAGCGCCTGGGCGTCGTCCGGGTCAGCACGGATCGCGTCGAGGACTTCACGCGTGAGCACGGGGCCGTAGCGGCCGCGCAGTTCGTCGACGGTATCTTTGAGCGCGCCGCGCGGGTTGCTCCAGATGTCGGCCAGGTACGCGTAAGGTCCGGCGATGCCTTGTGCCAGTTCGGCGCACATGCCCTGCAGTTTTTGGGCCGCGTCGGGGCCGCGAAAGATGGCGTTGATCGCCGCCCGTAGTTGCGGTGAAACGACGTCCTTCAAGGTGAGGATATGGTCTGCCAGTTCCGGCGCTGGCGTGGGCTCGAACACGGCTTGCACGGCGCGGGTTAGGAACGCCATCGAAGGCGGTGCGAAGGCGAACTGGAACAGGCGCGCCAACACGTTTTCGAGTGCGGCCGGATCGCGCAGTTCCTCTACCTCGTCGGGCAGCGCGTATTCGAGTCTGGTGTCGAGGCCATCGAAGTCCAGCGACACGCTCACGCCTGACGCCAATGCTGCGCGCGCCGCTTCCAGACGCGCCGATGCTTCGACCAACTGCTCGAGATCCCAGCTGGCAGGATCGCCCAGTGCAGCGGGCTCGCCGGCCAGATAACTGCGCAGGGCGCGGCGGGCGTCTTGCCAGGCCTTCTGCGTGATCGTCCCTGGTGCCGCTTCTACCCCGGCCCAGAAACGCTGGAAGCGTTCAACCACGTCGTGCATCGCAACGCGTCCGCCCCCGAGCACAGATTCGGCTTTATCCAGTGCGAACAGGTCCGGGGGGCCGCCGAAAAGGAAGGGCGTGGCCTTGCGCGCTGAGAGAGCCGACAACGACTCGTGAGAGGAGAGGATCGCGGCCACCGGCGCCATGCGCTCGGCCACACGCTGGCCGGCGGCGCCGGTCGATATCGGCGCCACCGGGAGCACGCGTGCGAAAGTCTGTGCGACTGGTGCAGCGCGGTGACCACCCGTGTGACGGTAGCGGGCCATGTCCGACTGCGGGAAGGCGCTGGTTGTGATGGCGTAGTCCATGCCGTCGACCCACGTCATGCAGACGCTGGCCAGCGCGCGTGCGGTGCTGCTTTTGCCCAGCATGTCGCCAAAGGCCCAGCGTACGTCGATCAGCGGCAGTGAAAACGGGGCGCCGCTGGCGGGGGCGATGCGTCGTTCCAGCGTCGCTGCGCTGCCGGTGACGGATTGTTCGGGCACGTCGAAGGCCAGCGCCATGCCGCGGCTGTCGTCGAATGCGAGCGTGGGCAGCATTGCCGCCAGGGCGAGCCCATCGCGATGGGGGGTAAGCACCAGACGGGCGGTGCTGGCGCCTCCTGGTGCGGCGCTCAGTGCCACGTTGCGCGCCAGTCCGTGCAGCGCTTGCGGGCCGGATGGCAGCAGCGCTGGACGTCCGGCTTCTATCCAGTAGGGCGCAGGGATCACGCGCGATTGCAGTGCTTGTGGCGCGCGCGGGCGTCCGTACAGCACGGCCGGGTCGGCGCTGACCACCTGCACCGGTACGTCGATGGACTTGTCGGGCCGACCGAGTACGATGGCGATGTTCAGACCCGAATCGGGATGCGGCTGCGTCTGGCCGGCGCGCACCGCCAGCGGGAGCGTGGCGTCTGACTGGAGCATCAAGGGGTGCCCCTGTTCGTCCTGGTAGGCGGTGACGGCCATTGTCCAGTGGCGCACCGCAGGGGCGATCTGCCATCCGGTACTGGTCCAGTTACCGGCGGCGAAGCGATAGCTGCCGACCAGTTCAGCGTCGGCCAGCACATGCTGAAAGAGCAGCGCGTTGTGGCTGTCATCCTGCGCGGCGCTCGCATCGAGCATGTCGCCATGCAGGAACAGGGCGTGGTTGCGCGGCACCAAATGCAGGTCGAAGCCGTCCGGCACGACGGTGGCGGCGCGCAGCCGCAGCTGCTGCAGGATGGAGTTGGCGCCACCGCCGCCGAAGCGGTTATCGATTTTCAACTGCGGCTCGTTCACTTCCAGCGCAAAGGTCACGGTGGCGTGGTCGATGCGCAGGCGCAGCAGGCTGGCGGACCAGTAGTCCAGATCTTCGTAGCCGGCGAAATGGCGCAGGATATCGTCGGTGGCCACGCGCAGCGCCTTGACCAGCGTGGCGCGGTGGTGGCGAATGTCGATGCCGTGCGGTTGCGGCTGGGCCGGCGCGACCAGCGTGACGGCGTTGTCGCTCTTGTCGATGTCGCCGCAGGTCATACGCAGGCTGCCACTGGCGTTGATGCTGGCCGCTGTCAGCACGACGGTGCCGGCATGCACGGTGCACGGCATCGTGGCACGCATGGTTGTGAAGTGCAGGCCGCGCCAGCTGCCGTCGAGGGTGATGGCGACACTGGCGTCGTCGGCGGCCAGCGCGGCGGTCAGCGTGAAGTCCGGCGCCAGCAGGCTGGTGCTGGACGCGTGTGTGACGGTGACAGTGACGCCGAACAGACGCAATGAGGGCATGGGATGCTCCTAGCGAAATTGCACGCAGCCGGCCGGCTGGACGGTGCTGCCGGACGCGGCGCCGGCCCATTCGAGCTGCCTGACGTCGGCCGTGCGCAGTCGTGCAAGATCGGCCCTGGCGATGGAGGCGAACGGCCAGTCGTCCCTGTCTTTGACGAGGCGGGCGGCAATGCCGTCATGGGCGATGTGATGGGTGGGAATGCGCGGGTCGCCGGCGTCGAGCACGTCGATACTGCGTCCAGCGCCCGCCAGACGCACGCTCGCGATGCGCGTGGGTTCGTCCGGCCCCACGCGGCAGATGCGCGAGGCTTCCCATTCGGCCAGCGACCAATTGGGCGCGTCGGCACGGTCCGGGCGAACGCTGTCGAGTGCGACGGCGCCGCCCGTGACGATGATGCTGGACTGCGCGCTCAGGCCGTAATAGCTGCCGGAGCCATTTCCATAGGGTGCGGTATCGAGCGCGCCCGCGATCCAGTCGCCGCCAATCTGTTCGTCCGCCAGGCCGGCTACGTGGCGGTATGCCTGGCCTTCGCAGGCCGGGTCGCCCGGCGTGAGGTAGGCCTGGGCGAAGGCGCCTCGATGCGCTTGCGGAAGGGCGCGGCAGATGGATGCCATGTCGGCCACCACGGCCAGTGTGCGGCCCAGGCGGGGCGCCGATGCTTCGGCTGGCGGGGCGATGTCGCGCACTTCCACGCACAGGGAAGTGGTCAGCGCATTCCACACCAGCGCCTGATGCTGGCGCAGTGCCGCGGCCAGTTCGCGCCGTTCGGCGGTGGTCGGCGTCTCTGCGCCGGGGCGGTGCCATTTGGCTCGGTTGGTGATGAGGAAGGTGGACAGTACGCGCTGCTCGGCGGCGTCGAGGCGGGCGCCGGGCGCGATCATGCGCAGCGCCAGCGGCAGGTAGTCCACCTGCGGCGGCGCCTGATTGGCGTGACTCGGATTTTGATCGGGCAGAATGCCGCTGCTCCAGAAGGCCAGGTCGAGGCGGGCACCTACGCCGGGCCGGATCGCGGCGAACGGCGCCGGATCGCTAGCGCGGCATGCCAGGGCGATGGCCGGCCGCGGTGTGGCGCCCGGCCCGAGCTCCGGTAGAACCGGCGCGGTCGGGGTAGCGAGGGCGAAGGCGTCGAGCGGGCGGCTGGTGGCCAAGTGACCTAGACTGCAGCCGGACAGCAGCGCGGCCGCGAGCAGGCACATGAAGCGGCAAAGGTGCGCGCGAAGGTTTGTCATGGTGCGGTTCCAGGCAGAGGGGGTAGGTCGGAATGGTCGAACTTAAATGAGTTGCGGGTCCGGCGCAGGCCGGGCGTGGCCACCGTTTTGTCGAGCGTGAAGCGGCCTTTGCCGCCACCCCAGGTGAAATCGGTGGAATTTGGCCAGGCCAGCAGCAGGCGCACATCCTTGCGCAGCATGTTGTCGCTGACGGCCTGCGCCAGCGCCTTGCGGTGCAGCGGCAAGTCGATCAGCTTGACGCCCTTGAGCATTTTGGCCTCGGCCTTTGACAGACCGGCGTAGGCGGCCGAGGCGGCCAGGCCTTCGATCAGCTGCAATTCGTGGGCGTCGGTCCATTTGGTGACATCCTTGTCGGCGATGCCCGCCAGCGCGAGCGCCAGGCGCAGGCTGGGCGCGTTGAACGTTTTGCTGCTGACGTAACCGGATTTGCGCACGTGCAGGCGCAGCAACAGGGCCACGCCAGTCTCGGACGTGATCATCGTCGACAGGGCGACCTTGTTGGGCCCCGGGTCCTGTCCTGGCCGGTCGCTTGGGTCGATTTCGTAGGCCAGCAGGTCGCGCAGGCGCAGGCGGGTCATGTTCCATTGACGCTGGCGGAACGATGCGACATTGCGGATGACGGCCAGGAAACGCCAGTACCAGGGCAGGGTGCGAAACCATGCGAGCTGGCCGAAGGTGTCGAGCTGCTCAACGCCGCCGACGGCCTGGCATGTCATGTAGCCGGTGTAATTGCGCGCCGCTTTCCAGCCCTGGTCCGCGCTTTTGCCGCTTTCCCCTTTTTTCCAGGCAGGCGCGAAGCCGATGCCGAACGGGCGCGACAGCATGCGCTGCGCATCGGCCGGCGCTTCGGACGCCCAGTACGCCAGCAAAGCGGGCAATTCGCCGGGCCCGGCTTTATGGTTGGGAGGCGGCGGTTTGGTCACGCGGCCCAGTCCCAGCGTCCAGTGGCAGGGGCCGAGGGACATCCAGGCGTCGTCATAGCCGTTGATTGACTGCAAGTAACCCAGGCATTCCCGTTCGGCCACGGCGCGCACCACGCGAAAGGTGCGCTGGGCATCGTCGCCGAGGGTGGACCAGTCCTTCCCGGTCATGACTTTGGGCAGCACTTCAGAGTCGCGCCCGATGACGGCCGAGTCGGCGAGCGCCGCGCCGGTGAATCCCAGGTGCTTTTGCAGCCGGCCGATCTTGCGCAGCGGGCGATCAGGCAAATGGGCTGCTTCGAAATGGCCGCTCATGTCGCACACGCGTACTTGCAGCTTGGTATATTTATTGGCGGTATTTGTGGTGCCCACGAAGGTCAGGATGCGCGGATCGTCGTAGCGCCAGAAATTGCCGACCACGCTGTCCTGGCCGTTGTTATCCATTGGGGGCCACACTTCTTTGGGACCGATGTTGACGAACAGGTCGAACACCACGGGACAGCGAAAGTTGTTCGTGCGCCAGTGATCGATGACAGCCTGAACATCCGGCGTCAGCACGCCGTCAATGGGACCGGTGTAGACCAGCGTGTTGGCGGCGGACTCGAGGTTTTCCAGCCAGCGTTTGCTTGTCGCGCCCGTTTTCTTCCTGGCCAGGACCGGCATCGTGCCGTGGGCTTGCAGCTCGCGCAGGGCGACCGTCAGCCACGGGGTCAGGGTGTCCGCGCCATCGTCATCAAAAAAAACGTTGAAACCGAACTCTGCGAGGGCGCTCTTAGCTGCGCGAAATTGACCGCCCATGCACGTACTCCCGGATGGATGCGACAACAACCTGGCGTGTGCGCGGCAAGCGCCGCGCCGGCTTTAAAAGGATAAGAAATCCAACGGTGCCAACGAGAGTGTATATGAACCTTCATCAAACGGCGTCAATCTCGCACTTGGGCTCGGGAGCCTGTGAAGAGTCATCCGAATCCCGCTTCGCCCAGGGTAACGCTCTGCATCTCCAAGAGCAGAAGCGCACGGGCGGGCATCAGGCGTAGCGGCGAGGTCGGTTTGCTCAGATGGGGATGATCGTTGGCTGCTCAAGCGAACGTCCGCAGCGTGCTCAGGTGC
>JAPUER010000032.1 GCA_027492485.1 Betaproteobacteria bacterium | reverse complement strand
TCGCGGCGGCGCTCGCCTGGCGCGCGGTCTTCGCGGCGACGCTCGCCGGTGGCGCTGCCCGTACTACGGCTGCGGCCTTCGCCGGCGTCGCGCGATGCGGCGGTGCGCGGCGCACGTGCTGCCGGTGCGGACCCGGCGGCGGCACGCGGCAGTTTGCTGCGCGGACCGCGGCCGGTGGCGGCCTTGACCGTCGCGGCATCTTGCACAGCGGCATCGTCGTCGCCGCCGGCATCGCCCGCGTTGCGCCACAGCACCAGCAGTTTGCCCAGATGCTGCACGCTTTCGCAGCCCATCTTCTGGCAAATATCGGCCAGGAACGCCTCGCGGGTCTCGCGTTCGTCGGACTGCACGCGCACCTTGATCAGGGCGTGCGCCGTCAGCGCGAGGTCGATCTCGTGCAGCACCGCCGGGGTGAGGCCGTGCTGGCCGATCATCACCACCGGGTCGAGATGATGCGCGGCGGCGCGCAGGGCGCGGCGGGCGCTGGAGGACAGACTGGAGGTGGGAGCCATGGCAACTTTCGTATTTCTTGTGCGTATGAATTGGCCGCAATTATCTCGCGCCGTGGCCCGCCCGCGCGTGGGGCAGTTGCTCGAAGACCGATAATTCGGGCCTCCGCGCCCGGTTCCGGCGCATTGTTCGCTGTCGCACATGCTCAATCCCGCAGGCAAACGTCACAAGTCAAACAAGGACTGGCTGGTCGAGCACGTCAACGATTCTTACGTGCAGCGGGCGAAGCAGGAGGGCTATCGCTCGCGGGCGGCGTACAAGCTGATCGAACTCGACCAGAAAGACCGCCTGCTGCGGCCCGGCGCGGTGATCGTCGATCTTGGCGCAGCGCCGGGAAGCTGGTGTCAGGTGGCGGCGCGGAAAGTGGGCGCCAGCGGCCGGATCGTCGCCATCGATCTGCTGGAAATGCAGGGCATGAACCATGTCGAGTTCATTCAGGGCGATTTCGGCGACGACGCCGTGCTGCGGCAGGTCGAAGCCGCGCTCGGCGGCGCCAGGGTGGACCTGGTCATGAGCGACATGCTGCCCAACATGACCGGCGTCGCCGCGATCGATTCGCCGCGTGCCATCCACCTGTGCGAGCTTGCCGCGGAGTTTGCGCTGGCGCATCTGAAGCCCGACGGCAAGTTTTTGACCAAGGCGTATCAGGGGCCGGGGTATCAGGAGTTCTTCCAGCAACTGAAGCGGCAGTTCAGGACAGTCGTCAGCCGCAAACCGGATGCGTCGCGCGATCGCAGCGCGGAGCTGTACCTGATTGCCAGCGGGTTACGGACGGAGTAAGTGCCAGCTATTTTGATAACAACTTTTATTTGAAAGCGTTATCTGCAAAGGGCTAATGGCCTATTTCTATTGAATGTCGACTTTTTGCTTAAATACGCGTCGAGCCCATATGGAATGGTCATTTCGCCGAAAAGATGATGGGTTCACACGCCGCGATTCACCCCAAAAACCGGTGCCATCGACGAGCGTATCCGCGCCTCTCGCCGCCGGCTGAACGGCGCCGGGCGCCAGTCAACGCGGCGACTGGCAGCGCTTTTCGACGAGGTTGTCGACATTTGACGACATCGATCAACGGATTGCCCGATCGATGCCCGCGTGCTCTTGAAAAACCGTCCCCGCCCTTAAAATCGTAGGGAAGCGTGGCTGCCGCTCTCCCCGCCTGTTGCGGGTCTGGCCGTCACCGGAGTGTCGCGTGAACAACATGCTCAAAAACATTGGTATCTGGGTCGTCATCGGTCTCGTCGTGCTGACCGTGGTGCAGCAATTCGACAAGTCCAGCCGCAAGAGCGACGCGGTGGCGTATTCGCAATTTATCGAGGAGCTGCGCGGCGGCAAGATTTCCGAGGCGAGCATCGAGGGCCGCAACGTCGAATACCGCACCTCCGACGGCAAGAAGGTCACCTACATCCCCGGCGGCTACGACAAGGATCTGATCAACGATCTGCTCAAGAACAACGTCAAGTTCTCCGGCAAGCCGGAAGAGCAGCAGTCGATCCTGACCTCCATCCTGTTTTCGTTCGGCCCGATCCTCCTCTTGATCGGCGCCTGGATTTTCATGATGCGGCAGATGCAGGGCGGCGGCAAGGGCGGCGCCTTCAGTTTCGGCAAGAGCCGTGCGCGCATGCTCGACGAGACCAACAATTCGATCACCTTCGCCGACGTCGCCGGCTGCGACGAGGCCAAGGAAGAAGTCACCGAAATCGTCGACTTCCTGAAAGACCCGAGCAAGTTCCAGAAGCTCGGCGGCCGCATTCCGCGCGGCGTGCTGATGGTCGGCTCGCCCGGTACCGGCAAGACACTGCTCGCCAAGGCGATCGCCGGCGAGGCCAAGGTGCCGTTCTTCTCGATCTCGGGCTCCGACTTCGTCGAAATGTTCGTCGGCGTCGGCGCGGCCCGCGTGCGCGACATGTTCGAGCAGGCCAAGAAGAATGCGCCCTGCATCATCTTCATCGACGAAATCGACGCCGTCGGACGCCAGCGTGGCGCCGGCCTCGGTGGCGGCAACGACGAGCGCGAACAAACGCTGAACCAGATGCTGGTCGAGATGGACGGCTTCGAAGGCTCGCAGGGCGTGATTGTGATCGCCGCGACCAACCGCCCCGACGTGCTCGACCCGGCGTTAATGCGTCCGGGCCGCTTCGACCGCCAGGTCGTGGTGCCGCTGCCGGACATCCGCGGTCGCGAGCAGATCCTGCAAGTCCACATGCGCAAGGTGCCGATCGCAGCCGACGTCAAGGCGCACGTGATCGCGCGCGGCTGCCCCGGCTTCTCGGGCGCAGACATCGCCAACCTCGTCAACGAGGCGGCACTGTTCGCCGCACGCGCCAACAAGCGCCTGGTCGACATGGAAGACTTCGAGCGCGCCAAGGACAAGATCTACATGGGCGCCGAACGCAAGTCGATGGTGCTCACCGAGGACGAAAAACGCGCCACGGCGTATCACGAGTCGGGGCACGCGATCGTCGCGGCCAGCCTGCCCAAGGCCGACCCGGTGCACAAGGTCACCATCATCCCGCGCGGCCGCGCGCTGGGCGTGACCTGGCAGTTGCCCGAGCGCGATCGCATCTCGCTCTACAAGGATCAGATGCTCACCGAAATCTCGGTGCTGTTCGGTGGCCGCATCGCGGAGGATCTGTTCGTCAAGAACATCTCGACCGGGGCCTCGAACGACTTCGAGCGTGCGACGAAGATCGCCCGCGACATGGTTACCCGTTACGGCATGAGCGATCTGCTCGGCCCGATGGTCTACGCCGAAAACGAGGGCGAGGTATTTCTCGGCCGCAGCGTGACGCAGACGCGCAACGTGTCGGAAGAAACGTTGCAGAAGGTCGATCTCGAGATTCGTCGCATCATCGACGAGCAGTACGCGGTGTCGACCAAAATTCTCAAGGACAACGCCGACAAGGTGGAGGCCATGACGGCGGCGCTGATGGAATACGAAACCATCGATGCCGACCAGATCGCCGACATCATGGCCGGTCGCCCGGTGCGGGCAGTGAAAACCTACAACACACCCGGCAGCGGCGGGGGTGACTCGTCGGCCGGCACTGCGGTGTCCACCGGCGGATCGGCAAGCGGTGAGGGGAAGACGGATGCCACAACGCCAGCGGCGGCTTCGTCCACAGCAGCGCCCGATATCCCCCGCTAGAGCGACAGCGGTCGCGGAGCGGATCAAGGCAGCCTGCGGGCTGCCTTTGTCGTTGGCGCCGCAGTCGCGAACGTGGCTGCGCCGGGTGTTGCTGGCGCTGACCGTCCTGCTGGCGAGCGGTCAAGCCTGCGCCGAGACGGCCGACAAGCCCGGCGCGCTGTCCGATTTCATCCTCAACCTGGTGCGCTACACGGTATGGCCATCCAATCCGGCGCGTCGTAGCGTGACCATTTGCTATGCGCACGGTGGCTTGCTGTCGCCGGGGTCGCTAGCAATCGACAACGCAGTGACGATTCGCGGTCTGCCAGTCTCGTGGAAGGCGGTGACGGCACCGGCGCAACTCAACGGCTGCACGGCGGTTTGGCTAAATGCCGACGTCCGGCCGGCACCCAGGGAATGGCTCGCTGCAATCGGCGACCAACCAATCTTGAGCATCGGCAACTCGGTCGAATTTACCGCCGACGGCGGCGTCGTCCGCGCCTATCGATCGGGGGACGACTGGCGCTTCGAGATCAACCTGGAAGCGCTGCAGCGATCGCGGCTCAACATTGCTGCGGCCGCGCTGCGCCTGAGTCAACGACCGAAGGCGTCGCCACCGGCGGGGGAAACGCGATGAATTTGCGGCAGCATTTGTCGAGCTACTCGCTGGCACGGCGAGCCATGCTGACGACCGTGGTCACCTTGATCGTCATGTTGCTGGTTGCCGGCCTTGCGTTGGCCGCGGTGTTCCAGCGGTCGCGGATCGAACACAGTCGGCTCGGCGCACTGACGCAAGCGAACGTGGCGTCGAGCACGATTACGGCCGCGGTCCGATTCGGCGGCTACGACGTGATCGCCGATTCGCTGCGGGCATTCGATACCGGCCCCGGCCATGATTCGGCGGCGGTGTTCGACCGCAAGGGCAAACTGGTGGCGCAGATCGTTGCCCCCGGCGAGGAGCGCTTTCCGGCTCTGCTCGGCGACGTTGCCGGTCTGGCCACCGGCATGATCGATGCTCGCCCGATCCTGTACGCGCTGCGCGACGATAGTGCGGGTTCCGCCGAAGGGCCGTTGCTGGCCACGCTGGTCGTCAATCCCAACCAAAATACTCTGCGCGCCTCCGTCAATCAGATGCTGTTGGTGCTGATGGCAGCGCTCGGTTTGGCTGCCATCGCCGGCGCACTCGTTGCGCAACGCTTGACGCGGGCGCTGCTGCGCCCGGTCGGGCAGTTGACCGAGTGGGCCGAGGAAGTGGCGCGCAACCGCAACTTGGTCACCGTCGCGGCGGCGCCGCGCGGCGGCGCTATCGAGGTGAATCGCCTCACCACCAGTATCGAAGCACTGGTCTCGCAGGTGGCGGAGCAAAATCGCGAGTTGAAACGCCGACAGTACGAACTGAAGGCATCCAACGCGCATCTCGAGGCAATGGCGTTTTCCGACGCACTGACCGGGTTGCCGAACCGGCCCCTCTTTGAAGCGACGCTCAACGCCGCGATCGACGACGCCAATGCCACCGGTCGCCTGCTCACTGTGCTGTTCATTGATCTCGATCAGTTGAAATCGATCAACGATCGACACGGTCACGCGCAAGGCGATGCTGCGCTGCGGGCGACCGCCGCGCGTATCCGGCGTGCGTTGCGCGGCGCCGACTTCCTGGCGCGGCTGGCCGGCGACGAGTTTGTGGTAATTTCGCAGAATATCGCTTCCGCCGCGGATGCGACCCGTCTGGGTGAACGGCTGACCGTCTGGCTAGGAATCGCGTTGCCGGAGGATCAGTGGACGCAGCCAATCCGCGCCAGCATCGGCGTCGCGGTCTTCCCAGACCACGGTGCCGACATGCAAACGCTGGTGCATGCCGCCGATCTGGCGATGTATCGGGCCAAGGCGCTACCCGATGACGATTCCATTCGCGTCGCTTGCGCGTTAAACACCCCGCCAGTGGCCACGCCGCGCGGCAACTCGAATGTCATCAGCTTGCCCGCGCAGGGCCGCAAATCACAGGCTGGAAAATCATGAAAATTACTCGCAGGAATACGCTCGTTGCCATCGCACAAATCGTGCTGGCCGGACTGATGGGCTTGACCCTCGTCGGCTGCGCGAGCGCACCGCCGCCGGCGCCGGCAGTACCACTGGACGCCGGTTTGAAAGCATTGGGTTTCGAAAAGACCGAAGAAGGGTACGTGCTCAATTTGCCTGGGCCGCTGCTCTTCAATACCGGCAGCGATGTACTAGCCGACGGCGCCATCGTCCATCTGAAAAAACTGGCCGACGACCTGCGGGCATTGCATATCGCCAAGTTGCGTCTGTTCGGGCATACCGACAACGTGGGCAGCGCCGAGCTCAATCGCAGCCTTTCACTGCGCCGCGCCGAAGCGGTCGCGGCCGCGATGGCCGCCAATGGCTTCGCCGCCGACAATCTCGAACGCAAGGGCTTCGGTTTCGACCGCCCGCTTGCCAGCAACGACACGCCCGAGGGGCGCGCGAAGAACCGCCGGGTGGCCGTGATCGTGCCCGTCGAATGACGCTGTAGCGCCGTCGCCCTGTGGCCGGCCGCCCGCAACTTCGCGGCTCTCGTTCGGCCGCCTCCCCTAAGCCGGCGGCGCGTTGGTTACCGCATAGCCGGCCAGGAAGCGTGCCAACCCGTCACGTTCAAAACGGGCTACATCCCAGTTTTCGTCGCTGAGCTGATCGAGATTGAGCGCGAGATAGGCATCGGCGGCGTGCGCCACGCCGGCGACCGTTGCAGCGACGACGGTGCGCGCGTAGTTTGCCGTTTCGAAGTGATCCAGCCGCGCCAGATCGTCGCCATCGACATCGAAATACAGCACGCCCGACAGCGGCGGAGCACCTTTCGCAATGACGAGCGCCGGGTGTTCGTGCCCGATCACGGCCACGCGACGGAACCCGCGCACGGTGGCCGGCGCCGAACGGTAGGCACCGCGTACCACCGACGACCACACCGGTGCATACATCAGTGAGCCGTAGGCGAACACGTGACGTGACGAAAGGTGATCGGGTAGATGGTCAGCCATGTATCTCTTTCATGACCACCATCGCCGCACTTTCGCCGGCGACAACGGCGGATTCAAGGGTTGCCGGCAATTCGGGGACGCACCAGTCGGCCGCAAAATGAATGTTGCCGAGCCGCCGCGGCAAGGTCCGCAAGGCGGCCGTCTGCGCCGGCGTGCAGGCGTAGGTCGCCCGCTTTTCCGAGATCAGCATCTGCCATGTCGGCGCCGGCAGCCCGTAGCTGCGCCGAAGCTGCGCCAGCGTCTGCTCGGACAGCCGCCCGTCGTCGTCGGCGCGATGGTGCGCGCTGATCACCACGCTGGCGCGCCAGCGACCATTGGCCAGCAGCTGCCAGAACAACCACTGGCCCGGATCGCCATCCAGCATCAGCATCGGCAACGACGTGTCGACGCCGGGGAAGACGAATGGAAATTCGAAGTGGAGTGTGGTGATCGGCTCGTAGGCCAGTTTGGTAAGTGTCGCGGCAAGCCCCGACCGATCCCACGGCAGCAGGCGAGCGACGTGTTGCGGACCGGTGGCGACGATCACTGCATCGAAGCGATGCTCGTCATCGGCGAGATGGACCGTTGCCCCTGCCTCGCCGGCGTCGGTCACCGTGCGCACGGTTGCGCCGCAGTGGATTTGCCCGCCGCGCCGCGCTACTTCGGCAAGCGCGGGGGCGGGAAATACCGTCGTCAGGTCCGCCGTCGGAATGACCAGATCGCTATTGCGGCGATGTCCCGAAAAGGCGCGACGAAGCACCTCGACAAAGACCTGCGCCGAGGCGCTTCCGGCCGGCGTGTTCAGTGCGGCGACGCACAACGGCTCCCAGAGCAGGGCTCGCACGGCCGGCGGTTGCCCGGCGATGAGTTGCGCGACCGTGAGCGTGGCTGCCGGCGCTGTTTTCTGCAGCACGCGGCCCGCCCAGAGCATTGTGCTGAGCCGCTCGCCGATCGTGAACCCCTTCGCTCCTGCCAGCGCCGCGAGCAGATGCAATGGCGCTGGAAGTGCTGGCGCATCAATGCGTAGCCGATTGCCGGCACCGGGCGCAGAACGCAACGCCAGCGGCACGCGAAGCAGAGGAAGTTGCCCGCTGCGGTCATGCACACTTTCGATCATCGCCAACGTGCGGTGGTAGACGCCGAGCAACAGATGCTGGCCGTTGTCGAAGGTCCGGCCGTCGTGCTCGACGCGCCGTGCACGACCGCCGGCCACGCGGGCGGCTTCGAAAACATGCACCGAAAGCCCGGCGCGGGCGAGTACAAGCGCGGCAGTGCATCCGGCCCAGCCAGCGCCGACAACGGCGACATTCGCGATCATGTGAACGCGTAAGTTTTCCACGCGATCCACAGTTTGCGGATCGGCGTCAGCGCGACACGATGCTGAAGCACGCGAAAGCCATCGCGACGAATTTCATCGAGCAAGGTCCGATAGATGGCAGCCATCGCCAGTCCGGGTCGCTGTGCCTTGCGATCGGTTGCTGGCAGCAGCGCGTAGGCGCGCTCGTAGGTCGCCGCCGCCCGCTCATATTGAAACTGCATCATCTCGGCAAAGCGGTCGCCGCCGTCCGCGCGAAGCAGCCTGGATGCCGTAATGCCAAAGCGGTCGAGATCTTCCTGTGGCAGATAAATGCGGCCGCGGCGGGCATCTTCGCCGACGTCGCGAATGATGTTGGTGAGCTGCAATGCCTCGCCAAGCGTGCGGGCATAGGCAAGCGTACCCGCATCATCGACGTGCGCCATGCCAAAGATTCGGGCGCTGACCTCGCCCACCACGCCGGCGACGCGATAGCAATACTCGGAGAGTTGTGCGAAATCGAAGTATCGCGTGGTGTCGAGATCCTGCTGCATGCCGTCAATGACAGTGTGAAACGCGGTCTGCGGCAAATGCATGGCAGCGACATGCGGCGCAAGCGCCTGCATCACCGGATGCTGCGGCGCCCCCGAGAACACGCTGTCGACCTCGCGTCGCCAGAATGCGAGCTTGGTGCGTGCGACACCAGGATCGGCGACCTCGTCGACCACATTGTCGACTTCGCGACAAAACGCGTAGAACGCAGTGATCGCCCGGCGCCGATCGGGCGGCAGCAGGCGAAATGCATAGTAGAAGCTGGAGCCGGATTGCGCCGCCTTTTCCTGGCAATACTCGTCAGGGGTCATGGATCAAGGGATTTCGAGCGGCGCCAGGCGCCAAAAGCCAAAACGGCGAGCCGGGGGAAATCGTACCAGCGCAGCACCGGACGGATGCGCACATCGTAGTCATTGCCGGCGATTTTTTCGAGAATGCGCAGGCCGCCGGCGACGGTAAGCGCGATTTCGACCAGAAATCTGCCATGCAGGAAACGGAGCAACGCTGTGCCTTGCAGCATCATCGCCTGTGCCCGTTCGCACTGTTCGCGCATTAATGCCCGGTGCGCCGGATGCTGCGGAAAACCGTCGACTCCGACTCGGTGCTGTGCAAAGTCTTCCAGCGGCACATAAATGCGGCCGCGGCCGGCGTCCACAGCAGCGTCCTGCCAGAAATTGATGAGCTGCAGCGACGTGCAAATCCGGTCGCTGGCGGCGACCGCCTGCTCCGCATGCACATCACTGAGCGCAAGCATCAGCCGGCCGACCGGATTGGCCGAACGGCGGCAGTAATCCAGCAGCGACGCGCAGGACTCGTAGCGTGATTTTTCGGTGTCTTGGCTGAACGCCGACAGCAGGTCGAGGAATGGCTGCGCGTCAACGCCACGCAGCCTGGCGTCGCGAAGTCCGGCCAGCCCGCGCACGGTCGCTGCCGTCATCTTGGCTGCATCGCCGCCGGCGAAGAGCGCCGCCACCTCACTGGCCAGCACGCCAAGCGCTGCGCGACGTTGTGCCGGCGCTGCGTCCCCTTCATCGGCAACATCGTCGGCATGGCGGGCAAAGCGGTAGATCGCCACGACGTGCGGGCGCAGCGCCAACGGAATCAGCAGCGACGCCACGGGAAAATTTTCGTAGTGCTGGTCGACAGCCATTCGGGTTTCGCGCCTCCCAGGACGCCGGTGGCGGGCAGCTATAATAGAAGGTTAAGCGAATGTGGCGGAATTGGTAGACGCACTGGATTTAGGTTCCAGCGCCGCAAGGTGTGTGGGTTCGAGTCCCTCCATTCGCACCACGGTGGCGAGCCAGGCTATCCGGCACCGCGCAGGCGGTTTGGCCCGGAGCGTTGGCATGCCGGCCGTTACACATCAGGCAATTTGAACAAACTTGGAGCGGACGCGCCCACGTCCGGATGGAAAGAACAGCATGTCCACGCAGATCGAGCAATTGAGCACGCTTGAGCGTCGTTTTACGATGAGCATCCCGGTCGCAGCGATCGAAACCGAGACCGAAAGTCGTATCAAGCGCCTGGCGCGCACCGTGAAAATGTCGGGCTTCCGTCCTGGCAAGGTGCCGGTCAAGATGGTGGCCTCGACCTACGGCCCGCAAGTGCGCTCGGAAGTGTTGTCGGACGAAGTCAACAAGAGTTTCGGCGCCGTGGTCGAGCAAAACCAGCTTCGCGTCGCAGGCTACCCCCGCATCGAAGCGAAAGCCGATGGCGCGGATGCGGCGAGCTTCCAGTTCACGGCGACCTTCGAGGTCTTCCCGGACGTGACGTTCGCCGACCTTGGCGCCCTCAGCATCGATCGCCCGGTGGTTGAGGTGACCGACGAAGACGTCGATCGCACCATCGAAACGCTGCGCAAGCAGCGCGTGCGCTACGAACCCAAGGACGGCGCCAGCGAGGGCGGCGATCGCCTGATTGTCGACTTCAGCGGCGAAATCGACGGTGTTGCCTTCCAGGGCGGCTCGGCCAAGGATTTCGCCATGGTGCTGGGCGAGCGTCGTATGCTGCCTGAGTTTGAAGCGGCTGCACACGGGCTGAAAAAAGGCGACAGCAAGTCGTTCGAACTCACCTTCCCTGCCGACTACTTCGGCAAGGATGTGGCGGGCAAAACTGCCAAGTTCGTACTCACGGCAAAAGAGATATCTGCGCCGAATCTGCCCGAGGTAGACAGCGAATTCGCGAAGGCCTTTGGCGTATCTGCCGGCAGTGTAGAGGGCCTGCGCAACGAGGTTCGCGGCAATCTTGAACTCGAACGCAAACGCCGCGTGTTCCAAAGCGTTCGCGACCAGGTGTTCACGGGCCTGCGCACGCAGGCCAGTCTTGAAATCCCGAAGTCGCTGATCGCCGCCGAAGCGGAACGCATGGCCCAATCGGCAATGGAAGACATGAAGTCACGCGGCGCCAAAGACGTCGATGCCCAGTTGTCGCCGGCCACCTTTGAACCGGCCGCAACGGAACGTGTCGCAATGGGCCTGATCGTTGGCGAACTGGTTCGCGCCAACAACCTGCAGGCGACGCCGCAACAGGTTCGTGCGCTGCTCAACGAGCAGGCGCAGAGCTACGAAAAGCCGGAGCAGGTTGTCGCGTGGTACTACCAGGATCAGCGCCGTCTGTCCGAGTTCGAAGCGGTCGCGCTCGAGCAAAACGTCGTTGACCACGTTCTGAAAGCCGCCAAAGTGGCTGACAAGGTGGTGCCGTTCGCAGAGCTGATCGGTCAGCCGGCCGCGTGATCGGGCAACGCTGCACTACTAGCATTGAAACGGCGCAATTGACCGCAATCATAGTAGCGGCGGCGGTCATTCCGGTCCGGCGCAGATGAGGACAAGCAACATGAGTTTCTGGAATTCCCCCCTCGCCGTCTCGTCAACCCCGGTCGCCACCGCGTCGGCTCCGCAGGGACTCGGGCTGGTACCGATGGTGATCGAACAAAGCGGTCGCGGCGAACGCGCCTTCGACATCTATTCGCGACTGTTGAAAGAGCGCGTGATCTTTCTCGTTGGGCCGGTGACCGACGAGACCGCCAATCTGATCGTCGCGCAATTGTTGTTCCTCGAATCCGAGAATCCGGAGAAGGACATCAGCTTCTACATCAATTCGCCCGGCGGTTCGGTGTCGGCTGGCATGGCCATTTTCGACACGATGCGCTTTATCAAACCGGACGTCAGCACGCTGTGTATCGGCATGGCCGCCTCAATGGGTGCATTCCTGCTCGCAGCGGGCACCAAAGGCAAGCGCTTCGCCCTGCCCAATTCCACTGTCATGATTCATCAGCCGTCGGGTGGATTTTCCGGGCAGGTCTCGGATATCGAACGCCATGCTAATTACATCGTTCGCCTCAAGCAGCGTTACAACAAACATATGGCGGAGTTCACCGGTCGCGATCTCGATGAAGTCGATCGCGCCTCCGACCGCGATAACTTCATGACCGCCGATGAGGCGCTTGCTTTTGGCATGGTAGACCGAGTGCTCGAAAGCCGCACGCAGGCTGCCTGATCGTCCGCCCCGCCCTCTTCGGCGCCGTTCGCGGGCAGCGAAAGTGCAACACTTTCGCAGCGCCCATGCGGCAAATTGCGGCTGTCCGCGCAGGCAGCGGCGCGGGCCGCGCCAAAGCGCTACACTGCCACGAACGCGTGCGTTTCACGCTTGACCAAACTCTTTTATGGCCGAAAAGTCTTCGAACGACAAGCTTCTCTACTGTTCGTTTTGCGGCAAGAGTCAGCACGAGGTACGCAAGCTCATTGCCGGCCCATCGGTGTTCATCTGTGATGAATGCATCGATCTGTGCAATGACATCATCAAGGAAGAAGTTCAGGCTGAGTCTGCGGAAAAGGCGGGCGGCAAACGCCTGCCTACGCCGCATGAGATTCGCGAGAAACTCGATCAGTATGTAATCGGCCAGGAGCACGCCAAGAAGATTCTGTCGGTTGCAGTCTACAACCATTTCAAACGGATCGACGCGAATCTCAAGGACAATGACGTCGAACTGGCGAAGAGCAACATCCTGCTGGTCGGGCCAACCGGTTCCGGCAAGACCCTGTTGGCGCAAACCCTTGCAAAGCTGCTCGATGTTCCGTTTGTCATCGCCGACGCCACGACGCTCACTGAAGCAGGTTACGTCGGTGAGGATGTCGAGAACATCATCCAGAAGCTGCTGCAGACCTGCGAATACGATGTAGAGCGTGCTCAGCGGGGGATCGTCTATATCGACGAGATCGACAAGATCTCACGCAAAGGTGAAAACCCGTCAATCACTCGCGACGTATCGGGTGAAGGTGTGCAACAGGCGTTGCTGAAGCTGATTGAAGGCACCAACGCGTCGGTGCCACCGCAGGGAGGCCGGAAACACCCCAATCAGGAATTCGTCACGGTGAACACCGCGAACATCCTGTTCATCGTCGGCGGCGCGTTTGAAGGGCTTGATCGAATTATTCGTCAGCGCTCCGTCAAGACCGGGATCGGGTTCGGTGCGGAAGTTGTCTCTCCCGACGATCGCAGCACGATCAGCTCCCTGCTGCGCGACACCGAGCCGGACGATCTCATCCGCTTTGGCCTGATCCCCGAACTGGTTGGTCGACTGCCAGTGGCGGCAACGCTCGACGAGCTCAACGAATCTGCATTGATCGACATTCTTGTGCGCCCGAAGAACGCACTAATCAAGCAGTATCAGAAGATGTTCCGGCTGGAGAACGTCGAACTCGAGGTGCGCGACAACGCGCTTACGGCGATTGCTCGACGCGCGATCAAGCGACGTACCGGTGCGCGCGGCCTGCGCTCGATAGTTGAATCCCTGCTGCTCGACATCATGTATGACTTGCCCTCGCTCGACAATCTGGCGCGGGTAGTGATCGACGAAAGCACGGTGGAAAACAGTGCACGTCCCATTTTGATTTACAGCGAACCGAGCAAGGTCGCCTGAGAGCGGCCGAATGGCCCGATCGGCCCGCGCGGTTGGCGCGAAGAAATGAAAGTTCGCCATGTCTGACCTGACTCACGAATCCAACGAAAGCGACGACACGTTGACCTATCCGCTGTTGCCACTGCGCGACGTGGTGGTCTTCCCCCACATGGTCATTCCGCTGTTCGTCGGCCGTCCCAAGTCGATCAAGGCGCTTGAGGTGGCGATGGAAAGCGGCAAGCACATCCTGCTTGTCGCACAAAAATCGGCAGCTAAGGACGATCCCAGCCCCGAGGATCTGTACGAAACCGGCTGCGTTGCGACGGTGTTGCAAATGCTCAAGCTCCCGGACGGTACGGTCAAGGTACTGGTGGAGGGGTTGCATCGGGCGCTTCTGACGGCGCTGACCAACAACGGCGAGTTTTATTCGGGCGAGGCGCGTGCAATCGCCTCTTCCGAAGACGGCACGGCCGAGGTCGAAGCGCTGCGACGCGCGCTGCTGGCCAACTTCGACCAGTTCGTCAAGTTGAATAAGAAGATTCCCGCCGAGATTCTGACGTCGATGGCCGGTATCGACGATGGTGGACGCCTGGCGGATTCCATCGCGGCGCATTTGCCGCTGAAACTGGAACAAAAGCAGGAAGTGCTCGAACTACCGTCGGTCGCCAAGCGAATCGAACACTTGATGGGCCTGATCGAGGCTGAAATCGACATCCTGCAGGTCGAGAAGCGTATCCGCGGCCGCGTCAAGCGGCAGATGGAAAAGAGCCAGCGCGAGTACTACCTCAACGAGCAGGTCAAGGCGATCCAGAAGGAGCTTGGCGAAGGCGAAGACCAGGCCGAGGTCGAGGAGCTGTCGAAAAAAATCAAGGCCGCCGGCATGTCCAAGGAAGCCCTTGAAAAGGCCGAGGCCGAACTCAAGAAGCTCAAGATGATGTCGCCGATGTCGGCCGAGGCGACCGTCGTGCGCAACTATCTTGACGTGCTGGCCGGCTTGCCGTGGAAGAAGAAAAGCAAGGTTTCCAAGGATCTGCGCAAAGCAATCGATGTGCTCGAAGCCGACCACTACGGTCTCGACAAGGTGAAGGAACGCATTACCGAGTACCTTGCCGTGCACCAGCGCGTCGACAAGGTCAAGGCGCCTATTCTTTGCCTGGTGGGGCCGCCCGGTGTCGGCAAAACCTCGCTCGGACAGTCCATCGCGAGGGCAACCAACCGGAAGTTTGTGCGCATGTCGCTCGGCGGCGTGCGTGACGAATCCGAGATCCGTGGCCATCGGCGCACCTACATTGGTTCGCTGCCCGGCAAGGTGCTGACCAACCTGTCCAAGGTCGGTGTGCGCAATCCGTTGTTCCTGCTCGACGAGATCGACAAGATGGGGCAAGACTTCCGCGGCGATCCCGCGTCGGCGTTGCTCGAGGTGCTGGACCCCGAACAGAACCATACGTTTGCGGATCACTACGTCGAAGTCGACTTCGATCTGTCCGACGTAATGTTCGTTGCCACCGCGAACAGCTTCAACCTGCCGGCCCCCTTGCTCGACAGGATGGAAATCATCCGGCTGTCCGGATACACCGAAGACGAGAAGGTAAACATCGCGCAAAAGTACCTGTTGCCAAAGCAGATCAAGAATAACGGCGTCAAGGATGGCGAAATTGACGTGCGTGAAGACGCTATTCGCGACATCGTGCGCTACTACACACGCGAGGCGGGCGTGCGCTCGCTCGAGCGTGAAATCTCCAAGCTGTGCCGCAAGACGATCAAGCGCATCCTGACCGACAAAGCGCAGACGTCATCCGTCATTACTGCTGCCAACCTTGCCGACTACCTGGGGGTTCGCAAGTTCACCTTCGGCATCGCGGAGAAAGTCAACCAAATCGGCCAGGTAAACGGTTTGGCGTGGACGGAAGTAGGCGGCGACTTGCTGACCGTCGAAGCCGTCGCGCTGCCCGGCAAGGGCGGTGTACGACACACGGGCAAGCTGGGCGACGTCATGCAGGAGTCGGTCGCAGCGGCGGTCTCGGTGGTTCGTGCCCGTGCCCGCAAGCTGGGCATCAAACCCGATTTCTACGAGAAGCACGATCTGCATCTGCACTTCCCCGAAGGCGCGGTACCAAAGGACGGCCCGAGCGCAGGCATCGCTATTGCGACGGCGATCGTATCGACGTTGACTGGGATTCCGGTGAAAGCAACCGTCGGCATGACCGGCGAGATCACGCTCCGCGGCGAAGTGTTGCCGATCGGTGGGTTGAAGGAAAAATTGCTCGCCGCTCAACGCGGTGGACTGACCACCGTCTTGATCCCCGAGCAGAATGTCAAGGATCTCGCAGACATCCCGGATGGGGTCAAGAATGTTCTCGAAATCAGACCGGTCAAGTGGATCGACGAAGTTCTCGCGGTTGCGCTGGAGCGCGCGCCGGTGTCTCTCGCCGATGACGTCGCACCGGTCGTGACGCCGGCTACTCCCGAGCCAGCGACGCAATCCGAAACCGTGGTCAAGCATTGATCAATGTCGACGAAAGCGCCGCGCAGCGGCGCATTGCGCGCGTTTCGTAGTAGACTCGCGCCCTAAGTTTTCAAACCTCGCTTCTGCATTGCCGCGACGATGGCGGCGGAAGCGGCATATTGTTCAAGTCCAAACCAATGGTGAAAGGGGACAACAAAGATGAATAAGGCAGAACTCATCGAGAGCATCGCCAAGAGCGCAGACGTATCGAAGGCCGCAGCGACGCGTGCACTCGACGGCGCGATCAAGGCAATCTCGGTGGCGCTGAAGAAAGGCGACGTCGTAACGCTCGTCGGCTTCGGCAGTTTCTACGTCGGCAAGCGCACTGCTCGTACCGGCCGCAACCCCCGCACCGGCCAGGCCATCAAAATCAAGGCTGCGAAGGTTCCGAAGTTCCGCGCTGGCAAAGCCTTGAAAGATGCGATAAACTAGTGGGCTTCGCTGGGACGAAACGAGAAATTGTGGAATTCCAGTGACTCCTTGCTCGATGCTAGTCAAGTGGTGTCGGGCACGGGTGCTTAGCTCAGCTGGTAGAGCGTCGCCCTTACAAGGCGAATGTCGGGGGTTCGATCCCCTCAGCACCCACCAGATCAAACGGCGCGCAAGCGCCGGAAGGTCGCAGCGGAGTGGTAGTTCAGTTGGTTAGAATACCGGCCTGTCACGCCGGGGGTCGCGG
>JAPUER010000031.1:3943-83141 GCA_027492485.1 Betaproteobacteria bacterium | reverse complement strand
TCTCTTTCTGCTTCTTGTAACCGCCCTAGCGCTGTTTTTTCTGTCCGGCAATTCGGAAGGATGGCGTGCGCCAACGGTTGTAGAAGTCGCGCAAGATGATGCTTTTCGCGATCCGCAACATCTTGGGATGCACTAACCGTCAGGGCTTTTTACCCTTGATCGGTGGCGCATTAACAACAGCGCTCTCCGGATAACCCTTTCCAGAGTCGTTGTTGTCCGCAACCTTTGCTATCACGTCATTCGTGATCGCAGTTGCACCGGACTCCAGATACGTTTCGGTTCGACGATCAGTTGCCGCGAGGAGTGACTTTTTCAATTCACCCGTAGCGGCTTCGGACGTTGGTGCACCCTGTAATTTCCGGTCTATTCCGCCAGCACCTGCGGCGCGACCCATTTGCCCTCCTCCAAATGCACTTGCACGCTGTACGGCTCGCGAGTACTGTGCGCTTTGAGCTTGGTTAGAGCCGGTAGCAGCAATGATTTCCGCATTCGCTTGCACTTGAGCGCCACCGCCCATGCGCGATTCAGACGACTCGCGAGTTGCCTCTATCGACGCACTATTCACGGTCGGCGCTGCCGCGCTCAATTTGTTGGCGTCTCCAGTCTGCGTATCCGCCTTGGCTATGAGATCCATACCCTTGAGCAGGTCGCTGGCCGCACTTGGATTTCCCATCGCAATATTTTGCGTAGCGGCACCCGACACTGCGAGCAACGATTGCGCAGAAGAGTCGCCCTTTACGGCGCCGGCCGCGTATGCAGCAGCATTCGCGTACACCTCTAGACGCGCCGTCTCCTTAGCGAGGTCTGCGCTTGCACCTGCCATTGCAAATTGCTGAGCCTTGTTGTCGATAGCCTTGTCCAAGGCTTCGGTGACTGCTGCACCGGTAGGTGCAGACATTCGCGCAACGGCATCTGAAGTAATCGCTGCACCTGTGTCCGCGGCAGAGCGAACCAACTGATTATTTCCCCCTTCGCGCGCACGGGATTGCGCCCAATCGCCAGCATTAAAGTTCTGCGAACTGGATTTTGTCGCAGCAATGTTTGCAGACTCTGAAAACGACGTAACCTGTTGTAGCGATGACGATAGTCCGTCAAGCTGCTGCGCTGCCTTTGTCAATGACTCGGCGTCAGAAGTATTGACGGCCGACATGCTGTCAAGCGACTTCCGGGCATCTCGAACCGCTTGTAGAGCCCCCGTGAAATCATTTTTCTGCATTCGTTGATTTGCAAGCCCTATGTTTCGATCATACGAATTTTTCGCATCCGACGTTTCCTTCTGCGCCTCGGACACTGATGTGCTTATCTTCGCGCCTCCGTTGATCCCGATCATTTTCAGCAAGTTACCGCCAGTTCCACTGCCGCTCGCAGACTTGCCCGTCCCCCCTACACCAGCTTCAAGGGTTGAGTCTGTCGACCGCCGACCTTCCTGACCGTTGCCTGATGAAAAGCCAGTGCCACCGGAACGCGTATCGCTAATCGTTGTGCCGGTGCCGCCAGATACTGATCGAGTCCCAGAACCAGAAACGCCCTCCCCTTCGGTGGTCCTGCTGCCGCTTCCCTCGCTGGTGGTATTCGACACGACCTTACCAACAGCGTCGCTCACACTTTTCATTGTGCTTGCAGCCTGCGACAGTGCGCGGCTCGACACACCTCCTGCCGCAGCAGTGGCAGTAGTACCCACAGAGGATGTGCTGGCGAGCTGTCCCAATGGATTGACGGACAGCCCAGCCGCACCGCCCCCTGTCGACGCGACGGCCTGCCACCCTTGCGATCCGACAGGTGCCGACTGAGCCCCGCCCACGCTCACTGCGGGGCCATTACTGATCCCAGAAGGCGCATTCACTTTTTCGTCATAGTGATCGCCACCGGCACTGCTCATTCGATTGGCCACTTGCGAGATCGCAAATATTGAACCTGTCATGAGTGCTAGCGAGATCATGGGTGTTGCAGACAACATGTCTGCACCGACCTGAAGGCGGGTGCCTACTTTGTCGTAGAACTGGTTAAGTGCTTCGAGCGGAATCACTCCGTTGTAAGACATCAACAACTGCATGATGTCTTCGCGACATCCCCGCTGGATGTAGAAGTTGACGATATTCGCGAACGGCATCCATGCCTGTGACCAAAACCCAAACATCAGATACATGACCAGGACTCGCATCCCCGCCATGCCCATGAAGAAGGCCACTGCGATTACGATTGGCGACGCCGCAAAGAAAATGAACATCATCAAGTTCGCGACCGGAATCGCGAGTTTTTGATAGAAGGTCGCCCCCGCCACTGCGTCACCGCGTGACTGTTCTTGCGCAGCAATCATCGGACTGGCACACCGCACGAATTCCTCAAAGACGGTACGTTGACAACCAAACGCACCCATCACGTATCCGGATCCGATGGATTGCTGCATGAACTGCTGGGATCTGGCCGCAGCGGCCGAGCTCGTACCAACTACTGAGGCGTACGAGTTTTGCCAGTTGTACAGAGTGAACGTTTGCGCAGGCGGACCGCTAAGACCCATGCCGCTCATCGAAGCATTGGTGGCCACTCGCGCATTAAGTGCGGCTTCCAAGCCGCTTAACGACGTGCCCCCTACTGGAACCGACTGAAAGTTGCCAATGTCAGCCAGGATCATCGGCCCAGCCGAGCTGCATGTCATTTCTGTACCGGTTGATGTCGGTGTGCTCGGCGAAACGTAGATGACAACGCCTTGACCGTTCTGCAGAAACGTTGCGAGTGAATCGTCTGATCGTTTCAGCATGTCAAGACTCAAACCAGCATCTTGTACACAGCTAAATCCATAGCGCATCAGATTGTTGTGGATTGTGGGTGCCAGGACTGGCATACCACTGGCAATGTTGCGCATGGAGTGCAATAGTCGCAACGGCGAAAGAAATCCGTCCGATCCAACCGCGATGTAGTTCGGATCAGTCGCAGATATGGCGGTTTCGATGCCGTCAGAGACCCGACTGATCGCTCCCGAGAAGAGGCCCGCGCTCATAGCAATTGCAAGCGGCACGTTGTCGACAGCAGCCACCGCGCCGGATATCTTGTCTTCAAGTTGAACTCGTGCCTTTGGCACGAAACACACGCAGTAAAGAATCGTGAGAATCAGCAAGTGGTGGTAAGCCGGAAATTCGGCACGCATGATGCCAACGCCCGTCATCACGATGACGCCGAGTAACAGGCTCATGCCCAACACGGCACCCGCGCCCCAGATCGCGGAGTTGGAAACGAACAATTGATTGTTCGCGGGATCGAACATCATCGAAACCGCAACCAGCGCTGCACGCAGTGTGCTGATGTCCCCGAAGGAATAAACGGTGAACTGCATGTCTTAGCGGTAATTCATGCCGGCCGTGTCGCCAGCGTAAAGTAATCCAGCAGTCGCACTTGCATTAACGACACTGATGTAATCACGGATGTATTTGTTCATCACCAGATGTTCCTGCGGATTCGGCCGCCGGGCTGCGATTTGGCCACGAATTTTGTCAAGCGTGTTGGCCCAGTCTGGAGGTGCGCTCACCTCAGAATCTGATTTCGCGCGCGAAACCGCTTCGAGCAGGCTCTGCATGAGTCGGGTGGCCACATCTCTCGCGTAGTACTCCCGGACGAATACTGCGTAGGTGCGCACAGCCTCTTTGTCTTTGAGTTGACGCATGGCTGAATAAAGAGGCAGCGTCGACATTGAAACGAATTTGGCGAGATCACCATTGGGCGTCAACGGTTGATTGTTGATCACTGCGTACACCAGAGATCCGGGCCGCTCGCCGAAGTCTGTTTCATCGGTACTGCCGAAGAGTCGTTGATGCACCCAGCCTCGTGCACCGATCCAATTGAAGTTGCCTTCAATCACATCTTGGCAAGCGGTGGGATCGCTCAAATTCGATGAGTCCGAGCACACCCACTGCTTCTTGTTGCGACCAGCGCTACCCTCAAAGAAGTCGTCAAAGTCAAGACGAGCAACCCGAACCATCGACGGCCCTTTGCAGTTTTGAGCGCTTGCACTCGTGCCGGCACCCGTGCAGTTCTGTGGGGTATTGCCATTGATTACCGTTCCGGTCATTGACATGAGCACTTGCGCCATCGCGCCGTCTGATGTCGCAAACCCATTGGTTCCTTCGGTCGCCCTGCCCTTCGCAAGCATGCGCCAGACCAAGTTGTACGCGTCGGGGTTCGATGCTCCAGTGGTCGTTTCTGCCTGCCTTCGATCAAACAGCGATGAAAAGCTACTCATCGCGCTCGTGAAATCTGAAAAGAGACTATCTGTCGTACCGATGGTCTGACCCTTGTCATCCTTGCGTTGCGCCATGCCAGCGCCGTCCCAAAGATCATTGACCGCGCCGCGTGCGATGCGGCAACTGTTGATGTTGGATTGATTGATCAGATTTGCGTAGTTCCGCAAACTGGTCAGAACATCAGCGCACTGCTGGCACATCGTCTTCAGTGCGAGCTCGAAGAAATACCCTGCTGCTGCGGATCCAATTTGTTTTAGTAGCTGTTTGAACTGCTCACCCGAAATCATGCTGAAGCTGCCCAGAAACAAATCGATACCACCGCACCCGGCCTCGATCCGCGGGGGCGTAAAGTTGATAATGTTGACTGTCTTGTTCGCCCCCCCCATGGTGAACGAACCGCCCACCAGACCCATCCGGGATTGCGACTGATACACACCGGGGCGGGTGGTCGCCGTAACGAACATTGAATCTAGCGCGCCGCCAAGATCGGCCTGCGTCGGCAGCGATGCGCAGAGCAACGCCACAGCCGTGGTAGCGGCAGTGAGTTTTCTGAGGAGCAGTGAACGTTGGTTACCTTGGCGATTGCGCATTGGAGCCTCGCGGTGTGGTGATGTTGGATTGAGCCGCCGACTGTTGGCTGGCAAGGATGGTCGCCGCTGCCTGCGTCGTACTGGGTGACAGTGGTTGCAGCAGATTCATGTTGCTTGGCATTCGCACGGGTGGCAGCGAATCATCGGACGTACCCGTGAGCCGAAGGTCGAGTTTCTGGCGGAGATACGCCACCATCTTCGCGGGATCATCGCCAATCTCGCGTAGAACCGGATTGTTCATATCGTCGGTGGTCAGCACCCCCTTGGCGGTGGGATCAATTTTTGCGAGCATGCTCTCGCTGATCATGTTTTCCGACTCGGCGGCAAGTATCAGTCGTTCCTCCAGTGAATCGAGTGAGACCAACCCCTGACTGAGGATCATGCCCTTGTTCGGGGGTATCGCGTAGACGATGGCCGGAGTGACCTTGATCCCCCACGACTGTGCCTGACCTTCGTTGACCAGAAAATTCGGTACCCCAGCTATCGTGGAGCCATCCATTGAGATGTAACGCAGGACCAAACCGTGCCGCTTGGCGGCTTGCTCGATCACCGGCGTCTGCATCAGGCACCACTGACACTTCGCGTCGTAGAAGTAGAACAAGCCACCAATTTTGGCCAGTTCCTTGATGACGCCGGATCTGGCCTCGGAACTGTTCGAGATGGCAAATGCGCGCATCGCCGTGGCGCGCGGAAAGCGGTTGTTTTCGTCGAGCAGCGGATCCGTTCGTACGGCCTTCATGACGGCGCGCTCGAACCGGTCTGCCTTATCGAGATAGACCTTGTTTAGCAACGCAAATACGGCCACGTTTTCAGTGGTCGGCTCATCAATGGCCTTGATCCGATACTTCTCAAGGTTTTCCTGCAACCAGGCAACCGAGAGTGGCGCAGGCTTCACCGGATCGGGTGTTTTGACGACGATCCGGTCTGGTTTTCTATCCGGAACTTTTGTCGGCGGCACCGCGGCCTCCGGCTTCGGTTCGACGCGCGGCACGATCAGGCGATCGCGATACCAGAACCAGCCAGCACCGTCGGCGCTGTCGCCGGATGTTGCGTTGTCGATTCGTCGTACGTCCGCACTCGGATTGGCGTTCTGACTCGGGACTTGAGCATGCGTAACAACCGAATAGCCGGTCAGACCGACGACAAGCGCCAATAGCGCTGGCGAAATCGTACGTCTGGGCATAGTGACAGTCATCGTCACAACACATATTCCGTCAGCGGAGTCTGTCCGCGACCGATATACAGCGACGAGCGACGGCTTCCAGTGGATGGCCCAGAAAACATGATCCAAGCATCGTCTGGCAGTTCGCCCTTCATCGCCTTGTAGAGCTCTACGGCCGCAGCCGCACCGTAGCGGGCAAACCGGGGATTGGTGCGCTCCGACTCCGTTGCATCCAGTGGACTGCCCAAAAAGCCGTTGAGCTGGTACTCAATGGTGCCTGCGACGTCACCCGGTTTCGCTGCCGGGGCGAGCGCAGTTCTCGGGGGTTGTACGCTAACAACGGATCGACCGCCGCCGTTAGCACTGCGTGCGCTGTCTCCCGTACACGCCACCCAGCGATAACGTTCGAAGTTACGCACCGCGTTGCCACGCCAAACAGCCCCGTGGCAGCCCGAAATCCGGTCAAGACGCTCGCGGAGCGCTTCGATGCGATCCGATACCCTTTGGATGGCGATTTGCGCCTCCTGACCGCTTTGTGGCGTTTCGACGAAGGTCACGGCAAGGTACGGTAATGACATCGTGCGCAGTTCCCGTCGACGCTGATCCGCTTCAGACTGCACGAGTCCGGTGACCAAGTTAACACCAATGAGCGCGGCGCTGAAACCACCGCCACCGCTGCCTGCGACGCGCCGCGCGATTTCGATGCCGGCAACCGCTGCATTCAGATCACCCAACCCAGCGGCACCACTACTGCTCAACGCGTCGGTGACCGCCGCACCTGCTGCTAGATTGGCAACGTGTTTGCCGAGCGCAACGTTCCACAGTGCCTGCCGATTCATTGAGTTGCGGTACATCGTCGTTGCCGCCGACATTTCGACAACATCCTCAGCGCGATCCATATCCGCGCGGGTCATTCGCGACCCATCGGATTTCACGGCGGTGGTACCGCACGCGGCCAGCGCTAGTGCGGAAGCAGCAGCGAGCAGTAAATGCACAAGCGTAGCCTGCGTGTGATGATCGTTCATATTCGTTTAAGGGGGGGTGATGCAGTCAGCCGATGACGCGGGATTGGGAACGGCCCCATTGGTGTAATAAATGCGCATTCGCGCATAGGCTTCGCCACGACCACCTGCCTTGGCGTTGGTCGAAATGCGGATATTGCCCTCCTGTTTGATGTAACTGGTGACGTCAATCGGCTGGTTTTGATACGTCCAGGTGCTCATGCCGTCGCTGGTGGGGCGACCATGGCTGAAGTAGTCACAAAAGTTCGGCGTGCTCAGCGTGCCGAAGCACCAGGTAATACCGTAATCGCAACGCGCCAGATTCCAGTTCTGCGACTCAAAGACGACTTGACCGTTGATGTCAATCTGCATCTTGTCATCCCAATACCCTTCGACCAATTCCGCTCGCGTGATGAGATCTGGGCGATACACATTCACGTCGAAGAATTGGCGATAAGGTACGGCGCAGTTGTTGCCAGCCAGATTGTTGTCGGTAATTTCACCGAGAGTGAGTTGAATACACCCGTTGCCACATGCGGCGGAGCTTCCCGTGCCGCCGATGGGAACAATGATGTCTTCCGGCTTCACCGCTTTCTGATACCACGGCATCAGCGCCGGGTTGTTGTAGCAAACCGGTTGTTTTTCGATGGCCTTCGCTCCGTCGGTAAATGCGCCGCCGCTGCCAGCAGCAGTCATCAATCGCTCGACAGCTTGCTTGGGCGACGTGTCGCCGTAGGGTCCGGGGGCTCCCTTTGTGATTCGCTCAGGTACCCGTTTTGCACCAGGGCCGTACTTCACTTCAGCTTGTGCGTCAGAGGATGGCAGCATGCCACTTTGCTGCAGGCGAATGAGCCACTCCGTCAGGTCAATACGGTTGAAGTCAGCGGAAGCAATTTCCTCTTCGGAGAATCCCGCACACTTCGGCGCTTTGACATCACCCCAGCCGCCACCAATGCTTTGCCCTGGCGGCCGTGCCGTTGGAGGATTGCGCAATTGCTCCGCAATAATGCGCGATAACGGAGATTTGTAGCAACAGTACACGCGCTGTTTGACAAGGCCCAAAACGCCTTCCTTGTATTCGCCAACAACGGCACAGTTGCCAATTTTGCGGTCAATCCCGAGCTGAAGTTCTTCTTTGGTGCATTTGAAGATGATGGCCACCAGGATTTTGATGATCGAATAGATCATGAAAATGGTGTTGAGCATCTGCAGTGCCTGACCAAGCGGTGCGCTGCTGGCCATTGCGCCCAGGAATGCCGTTCCGGCCTCCTTGCCAAAGAGTTCGGTCAGGATCTTCGCGATGACCTCGGTGTAAACACCGCCAACAACAGACGTGGCTTCTGCTGCAGCGGTGGCAACACCGCCTGATATCTGCAACTGCAGTGACATCGCAGCCTCTGCGGCGCTCACCTCGGCGACGCTCGCCGCGCCAAAACCGAACTGTGACGCGAGGCTACTGAAGGCAGTGGCGATCGGCTCCGTCACCGCCTCAATACCGCTGGTAACGGTGCTACCCGCCGTGCTGAATGCGTCTATCACGCTCGGCACGCCGGGAATTTTGGCGAGCAAAGCGGCGATGATCGGATCTTTCGCCGCACGTGACATGAGAATGATGAGCTGCAGGTATTTGCCAACGTCGATACCCGCCGCCGCCTCTTCGCCCTGCTGGCAGCAATCAACGCCGATGCCAATGGTCGATCCCGGGGAGCCGATCGCGATCTTGCACATGCGGGTCTTGCCCGAGAAAAGGCGAAGCGTGCAAGAAGCCGTAGCACTGGTAGGCGGCGAACCGTCGGTTTCCAGACATCCGATATCTTGTTGAGACAAGTCCAACGCAGTTAGCTTCGCCGAAACCTGCGCGAAGTCCGTGTTGGTTTCAGTGGTTACGTTGTGACACTGTGTACCCATGCATCGAATCGGGCCACCGCAACTCTGAGTAAGCGCGGAACCGCCAGGTAACGTTACCGTCGTCGTCTCGCCACAATCGTAGGTCACCGTTCGCGTGTAGCACGTCCCGGAGAACAGCCCCTGCTGACCCGGCATACAGGTTTGCCGGTCCACGAGTTCGCAGGCTGCGTTGTTCCACAACGGTCGTCCACTCGCGTCTTGTCGCGCCGCGCAGTCGTCAACATACTTCGGATCCCCGAAGTGGGAGGCGAACTGCGTTCCGTCGACGCTGATGCACTGCGTTACGCCTTGCGCGTCGACGTAGCAACCACCCACGCCCTGGCGAAGGCGAGAGCAATCGAGCGGGCCGGCGGTTGCTGCAAAGCACATGGTGGGCGCGAGTTCAATTGCACCGGCCCCCGCAATCATCTGCGTCGGGTCATTTGGGTTTTGTCGCGCCGAATCTGTGGGGCCCCACTTTGCGAGCAAACGGGCAATGCCTTGGGCCGGGCCACCGGTGGTGCAAAAACTGACGGCGCCAACGGTCGTACAACCGCCACGATTGTCGGTGCAGGACATTTGCGGTGCGGTACAGAATCCATCTCCAACCGCATCGAAATATGCCTTGCAACCCGCGATGTCGTTCAAGGTGACTTGATAGTAGTCAACAAGCACGTTCATTTCGGTGATACCCACCGCATCAACGGTTGCATTGAGCAGCCAGTTGTCGGTTGCTTCCCCGTTCGTGATGATGCTACCGCTCACGCTGCCAGCCCCGACTGTCGCAAAGCCGATGTTGTAGGGAATGGACGTGCTCGGATCCGCCGCGAGCCGATTGATTTCATATTGCGCGAAAACACCATTCGCATCTGGCGTGCTGGTGTAGTAACTCGCCGCGCCGATCAGCGCGAAATTCACATTCACGGACCCGGTATAAACGTAGGGATCAACGCGCGTTGAATACTGCTGAGGCACCGTGTTCGGAATGGGCACCTGCACGTTCTGGAAGTAGCGAACGCGGATGGCATGTTGCGCCATTGCCAATGGCGAGAACGCGAGCCTGCGCGTACCGGAACAGGTCGTGGCATCTGGCGCAATCCGCACATCATTGCATGTGCGGATGTCAGGAATACGTTTGGTAATGGTCTGTCCGGGAGACGACGTCGGTGTCACGGTGCAACCGCTGAAAGTCTCCGACCAAATGGGATCCGTGCCGTCGATCACGTTCCGTGATCGCGCCATGATCTGCTGAATATTTGAGTCGCTGACACTGGGTTTGGGGCGTGCTGCGCTGTCCTGAATGGTGACGAATGCCTCGTTGTGATTCGGCCTCGCCAGCCATAAGTCCGGGTAGATACCGGTGTTAGGCGCGGCGCAGAAACTAACGCCGTTGAGCACGCAGAACTGGGGGTCGGGCTGACAACCCGTTGATGTCGGCTGGTAATAGTCACGATCAGCTCGGTAGAGGTCTGCGGTGATCGCGGCTTGACCACCGACCGTCGACAGTGTCCCGGTCGGGATATAGCCGCTCTTCAGCGCTCCATGCGTGGTGATGGTGCCGCTGCCCTGCGTGATGCGAACGTTGTAGATGAAGTGCGAACCATCCAACGGCGCGTAAAACGGCGTACCCGTCAATACCGCGCGCACGCCGGGCTGTGTTGCCGTTGCGAGCGAAACGTCGATCTTGCGTGTCCGGCTGAATCCGATTGCCCCCCACTCCAACGGTACGTTGTATACAACGTCTGGCGCGGTCGACAATTGTTCGTTAAAGCGACCTGTGGGTTGGGCGTTGGCGTCAAGGATTGGTATCAACGTCACACGAAACATGTTGACGGCGAGTACGATTCGATTGGTCTCCACGGGAGCGAAAGTTGTCGTGGTGCAACCGTTGGCCAGCGCATTGCGGCGCGCCTGCATGGCAGCATCTTTCATCGTCTTGGGATCGGCGAGCACACTTTGATAGCGGCTCACGTCGCCGGTGGCACCGGGGATCCACTCACGGAGAAACAACTGCGATGAGTCACTCGTTTGCCCGGCACCGGGCGTTGCTCCCGATATCGCACGGCTCGACGCCGCCGCCGCTCCCTGCAACATCCGAGCCCCTTCTGCCTGGCCTTGCGTCGCATAGTTGCCGACACCCGTGGGCTCGGTGACACCGGACGGTGGAGGGGGTGGGGTCGCTTGTGCAGCCGCCTGCTTTTGCAGACTGGCCAGGACGAAGGGCAGTAACGCGAGCGTCGTACGTGCCGACATGTACTGTGACAGCGCCGTCGTCCACTGCGGCAGTGCCGGAACCACATTGCGGTACTGCAGGACAATTGCAAAGCTTCCGGTAGCGAGATGTGCCGACGCGACAACAGTCGCACAAACACGCATGAACGCCTCGCGCAGCGTTGCCCCTTCAGCGGTCGTATCTTGCGGCGACAGTTGCGGTGTTTCGTTCACAGCCCCGGCACCTTTCCAATGCAGCAATCTACCCACTGGAACAGCAGATAAACCGCATCTTCACCGGTGGCCGGGCGAGCTCGCCACTCGCCCCACTGCATAGTGTTCTTACCGATCGGATGCGAGCAGGCGCGTGCCGATGTATTGAATGCTGATGGATCTATTTCCGGTGTCTGTGGCGTAGTTGCCACCTGCGGTGCAGTGGCCATGTTGATCGCGCTGCGTGACTCCGGTACCGGGAACAACATCTGCATCTTGTACTGCGCTTTACGCATGATGGGCATCATCTGCGCCTCACAAAGCGCGTCATTCCCGATGGTGCGTTTGACCAGACCAATTCGACTCAGAAGGAAAATGGCTCGCGTCGCGAGTAGCGATGTCGTCCGAGAAAGCGATTGATTCGCTGCGGTGCCGGTCAACGGATACATTCCACCCCAGCATCCAGCGGCCCAGTAAAGCGAATCACTGAAGTTGGTGCCAGTTGTCGCGGTCGAGAGCGCTGCGCAGTCGATGGGCGCTGCCGCCATCGCCAGAGGATTGGCGAACAGGATGTTCTCCGGCGACAACATTGCGCCCAGCTCATCGTTGTACCAATTCGGCAGCGCCTCACCGATGAACATGACATCCGGGTTCGTGAAGCCGCCCACGTTGCACGCTGGCGCGTCAAACAAATTCATGAGCGCTGCGAGCGGATACGCGAGGTAATGGAAGTTGTAGAAACCGGTCTCCGTTTTGTACGGCCCATCCTGTATCGAGAACGATCCACCCATTGCGCGGGAGCCACCCGCGACAACATTGTTGTTGGTTAACTCCAGTCCCTGCAGAGACGGAAAACAGTAGGGTTTGCGTACCACCTCAACCACGCGCAGCGGCAGGTAGAGCCCCACCGAAAAGCCCACTGTCGGAAGACGACCACGAGTGATGTCTCCGCCACATGCACAGAACGCGCGCGAGGCGCTGCCATCGGGCTTCGAACCGCCACCCATGGTGACACCCATGATGCGAATGGGAAACATGGCCGACCAGCACACCTGTTTGTGAATATTGGTCAGCACCTTCGCATCGGGACACATCAACGCCTTCGGACTTGAAATCGTAGTCTGTGCCGCTACCAACAATGGAGCGCAGCAAGCCATCAGCGCAATCACACGGAGAGCTTTCGCGACCTGCCACAGGAGATTCATAGCGACGGAACTCCGGCCGAACGAACCTGCGTAATCGCTGATCGGGCGACCGCATCGACAAACGAGCTCAGGAAGCCGCCAGCGAATGGCGGTGCCGGGGCCGGACCATACTCGCTGATTGGCGCATCGTATTCGCGTGCCACCGCTTCGACACTCTTGATTCCGTCCACCAAACCAATGGCCAGCGCCTGGTCACCGTGCCAGACCTCTCCCGAGGTGTAGTAACCGCTCGGCTGTTTAAGCTTGCCTTCGCGCGCTTTGAGGAAGTCGGCCGCGAACATTTCACCAAGGTGATCTACGATTGCCTGCGCCTTCTTCGCCTGCTCCGGAGTCATCGCCGCGAACGTCTGGCCCATGGTTTTGAGCGGCCCTGACGCGAACGAGTTTTGTTTCACGTTATGTTCCGCAATGAAACCACTGGCATCCCAGGTTGACAGGAACGCCCCGATGCTGCCCACGAGCGAATACTGGCCCGAATAGACTTTGTCGGCATGCATTGCGATCATGTAGCCCGCTGACGCGCCGACACCCTCAATGACCGCGATGACCGGCTTGCCGGTCTCATGCTTGAGATCTTCGAGCGTCTTGTAAATCCGCTCAGCATCGGTTGGACTGCCGCCAGGCGTGTCAATGCGAAGGATGACCACCTTCGTGCGTGATGAATGGAATGCCTTGGTCAACCGCGGAATGATGATCGACGCTTTGCCGTAGGTGTCTTCGCCAATTGCACCGCGGATCGTCACTACCGCAGCCGCTTCGTCTTTGAGAAACCCGGGCGTAGTGCCGGCGCGGTTGAAGTACTCAGTAACAAACAAGAGGAAACTGGTGCCGCTAATCACGGTAATCAGGGCGCGTTTGAACCACTTCCACTGTGACTCTCCGCGCCGCTCACGAAAGTATTCAAGCGCTATTGCGTGATAGCCACGCATTGCCATGACAAGTGCCGTCGCCTCCGTCGCGTTGTCTGGAATTTCGACGGCGTCCAGCGGGGATTTCTTGCACCGCGAAAACAGGCGGCGCGGCCCCTGCGTGATTGAACTCCACAATGAGGTAGACGATGGTGTAGACGAGGTCGATGGTGGCAATTCGCTCATTGGTTTCTTTCGGATCGTGAGGTAGCGATAGTTTTTCTTTCAGTTCATCGAACGCGGGTTCGAGTTGTCGGCGTGGGTTCTCGCCGGGTCGAAATGATCGAATAGTCATATGGACGGCATGCGAAATCGCGGTGTACTCTCGGCTGTACGCCGCGACCTTGATGGCATGGCGCGAAATTCCGCGCGCCGACCCCGGTGTGGTGATGCGTTTTGTGTTCATTGTTTTGCATTGGTGGCGATTTCTTTGACTTGCAGCGCCTTGCCGTCTTGAACCACCAGAGAGGGCACGGACTCAAGTTGGAAGCGATCCACGACCTGATTGGTCAGGTTGTAGACAGACTGGCCCAATTGTTCGTGGAGAAGCGGTTTGCCGGTTTCCGCATCTGGGAATCGGGTCACCATCATGAACACTGGTTTACGTGCGGTTTTGAGGATGCCTTTCGCTATCGCAATTTGATCTGCGTCGGTGCCGTCGAAGATGAGGTAGTCGTGCGCCAGCGTGATGTAGTCGAGTGGATTGACTCGGGTGCCTTTTCGCACAAAAACGCGACCATCGGGAAGCGCCAGATTCTGTTGGGCCATGATCGTGAGATCGACGCTGCGCACCCTGGCGTGTTTCGCCGCAGGTAAATCCATGAACGGCAATTTGGCTTGCTTCAAACGGTCGGCGGCACCTTGCATCTCTTGTGTCCAATCCACCTGCGCTGCTCGCTTTTCAAACTCAGCAAGTGCATCGGGTTCGCTGATTGCGAACGTCGGGCCATACTGGGTTGTTCGAGATCCACGCCCCTCCGCAATGAGCGACTCAGCGCCGGTAACACTCACGGTGCCGACTACGCGAAACCACGAAGATTTCGCGCCATTGGCCGTTTGCGCATTCAATTGTTTGCCCAGAAAAACCGGAATGCGATCAATCTCGTACTCACGAAACATCGTGGGATCAATAATGACGTTCACGTTCGGCTCACCGGCTATCTGATGCACCCGAGTCACCGTGCGGCTCAGGTGCGGCACGTCATAGCCGCGCAATACGAACACCACACCTGGATCGTTGGCGGCTTGACGAAAGAGCGTCTTGAGCTCACCCTCTGGCATCCCGAGAGAAATGAACACAAACAGGCGCGCACTATCGATCAACTGAGTGTTGGGATTACCCACAACGTCTCCGTTCTCGATCTCGCGCATCGCGGCGGCAGCCAGCGAATTGACTGATTCCTGTCGAAAGCTGGGCATACCGGCAACGGCCTGTTTGGTCGCATCTGTTTGCCGTGAACCGCCTGCGCCCGGCTGTGTGCGTCGTGTCATTCGTTCCAACGCAGCGGCGTCGTCGGTCGACAACTGGTGCAGAGCTTGTTTGGCGTCGTTCGCCAACGTCGGCACAGCGGTGGGATTGGGCTGGCTGCGCAACGCCGGCGCTGCCAGTAACAGCCCCGCCGCAATGACACACGACGCAAAATGGGAGCGGCGCGTTTTCATCAGAAAATTGCCGTCACCGTTCCAGTGATTCGATCAAACGGTACCGGCCCCCAGTAGCGTGAATCAAAGCTGTTTCGCGCGGTGGCGGCTACGAAGACATGCTGCTCGGGAACCGTGTAAGTGCGATCCAGCGAGCCGGGCGCCAACTGCAAACGGTTCATCAACCACAGCGCGTCCCATTCCTTGTCATTAACGAACAAGCGGTCTCGCTCGATGCGGATTTGGTCACCTGGCAATCCGAGCACCATCTTGGCCAGTGGCTTACCCTCAAAACCTGGGCTCCCTGTATCGTGCGCAACAAGTTGCACGAAGGCACCCCGCATGGACGGCTCCCTGCGCTGTAGCGCCGCCTCCAGGCTTTGCCGCTGTGACGTGTCACGACGTACTGGCGTCACCAAATACACGCGCCACGGAAGGCAAGTTTCGATCTGCGGATCGAAGCCAATCCGATGGGATTCGCCCACTTTCGCTGTGAGCAGTTCGGTGCCAAACCAGGCGAACGGTGCCAGTGCCAGTGTCCAGTAGAGTTGACGTCGTTTGGATGGCGTGTGCCATATCCCTTCGATGCCGGAAGCGCATGCGCCATATGCCTCTGCGGCACGTTGCCGCTTGCTCCGTCGATCCGACGCAAGCACCGAAAATTTGGAGCTCGGTTTCATTGCTTCTTTGCTCCACTTTCGGTCGCAGTTGCGGGAGCGGCTGTCGGTGCCTGCACGGCGGCCGCCGCCGTGCTCGCCGCGCTGCGCACGTCGTCACGAACGATGACTACCTGCAAATCCTTGGCTGCTTGCTCTGTAATATCAATAGCAGGTGGATATGCGATGGCGGCGCGCTTGTTCAATACGATGGCACCCTGCTGTGACAGTCGAGCGATGTAGGCGTCCAGCGCCTTTGCAAACGCTTCGCCGACACCTGCGGCCGTCTCCGGTGACCGTTGGATAGCGGCCAGTTTGGACTGGACGATCAGTTGTCCATCGAGAAAAAATATCGGGCGTGCTTCGTCTCGTGGCCACCAATTGCTGTAATGTGGAATCGCCCACAACAGTGCAAAGAAAACTACCGTTGCCGCCGTAGACGAAATGGCAACAACCTCCCAGACTCTTATGCCGCTGCGTTGCGTCTGCGTCTGCGGCTGCGCAACAGCCGCAGCAATTTCGTTGGTTGTCTGTGCGTCGACGTTGGACTGATCAGTCATTCTCCGTTCTCCGTTTTGCTAGATCCTTCTCTTCAAGCGCGAGCAAAGCCGCGACCGCTTTGCGCAGCGTCATGCCTGACTTCAACAGCCGATTGAGCGCCTCTCGACGCGGGCCACGAGTATCAAAAATTAGATCGAACTCTTTCGCCGCGATGATTCGTCCTACGCCCCAGCCGGTCGCCTCGTTGAAGAAGAAGGCTTCCGCGTATTTGCCTTCCGCGAGTGCGACCGACTGCATCAGTTCATAGCCGTGCTCGCCAATCGGCCACTTGCCGGTTGCACGCGCCTCCTGAATTGATACCGAGAGCTGTTTGAGAACGATGCGGTTCGGTGCGTTGCTCTCAATGATGCGTCCAACCGGGGTGTTGTAGAGCTGAAACAACGACTGCAGCACGATGATCGGCGCGCCGTTGTGCTTACGCACTTGGCTATAAAAGCGTTCCAGAACCTTCGCGGTTGCTTCGCTCTCAAGAAAGTCTCGCGCTTCATCGAAGAGCAGGATTTTTGGCCGACTCCGCGGCATTGTCTTCATGTCATCCGCGATGCGCGCGAGCATTTGCATGAGCAGGACTTCACGCAGCTCTGGCTTGTTTTCCAGATCTTGCGACTCAATCGTCACCAACGCGTTTTCCATGTCGATGTTGTTTTCGCCCTCGAACCAATGGGCGTACGCACCCCGCGCGGTGTAGGGCTCCAGCATCAAACCGATCTTGCGGATTTCAGGATCCTCGTTGTTGCTGAGGTATTCCGCCACATCAGTAATTGTCATTGCCTGGGCCTTGTTGGCCCACGCTGCCTTGATCGCTTCTTCCACGTAGCGCATCGAAACATCATTGAGACCATCGCGCGGCGCGGCCATCTTGGCCAACAGCGCGCTCAGAAACGCGATGTACTCGGGCAGTTCACCGGGCGCGATGCGTGTGAATGGGTTAAAGCAAAGCCCGCTTTCCTCCCTAATGGTGATGTGCGAGCCTTCGACGTACTGGGTCAAGCCCTCGAAGCTGTATCCCTTGTCAAACAGCCAAACCTTCGCTCCCTTCGAGAGATACTCCAAGGCGAGCATGTTGCACAGGTACGTCTTGCCGGAGCCCGATTCGGCGCAAATCACGGCACCGAAGCTTGTGGTGCTGTCATAGAGGTCATACAGCATCGGTTGCCGACGCCGCGACAACATCAACAGCGCCGCGCCGGCACGGCGCTCAGCGGCCAGATAACTGTGGGTGCCAATCCATTCGCCGATGACCGGCAGAAACTGCGCCGCGTGGTTTAAGGCCATCGGCTTCCAGCGATAGGATCCGGCAATGCTCTCAGTGCTTGTGAAGAGCGGAATCGTATTCCTAAGGGTTGGATAGGCGAGCTTCTTGTCGAGCCGGATATCGACTTCGAATGATGCGAAAAACGAGCGCGCTTGCGCCGTATGGCGGAGCACTTCCTCGCGCGTTTTGGCATAGAGCAGAACGCTGAAATTCATCTCGACAGGCATTTCGCGGTTGTCGAGCGCATCTGCCAGAACATCGAGCCCTTCTTTTAGCGCGGCCAGCTTGCGTACGTAGCGCAACATTGGGCCGAACGCCTGGAAGCTCACGATTTTCTGTTTGTTCTTGATGGTGGCCGTGAACGTCAGCGGATTTGGGATGTGTACCGCCCACGAGATGACATACGGACAACCGATCTGGTCGGAACCGCGAATGGGATCTCCGATCAGGTAGCCCATCATCGAAGCCGACGCGGCTTTCGGGAGGTGATTGAGAGAGAGCACGGCAACGTGGTTGTCGTTAACACGAACCACACCGCTGTCGTCATCGCCATCGTCCAGCGAATCACCTGGGGCCAGCCACTGCTCTCCCAGCAGCAAGTTGTTATCGTAGTGCGAATCGGTCGGCTCAAATGGCTTCAACCATTTACGGATCAGCGCCAGGTAGTCGCCTTCGTTAAGCGCACGTAAGCCCAAGCCGATTGAACTGAGGCCATCTCGAATCGAATTGAAGCGCGTGAATATTGCTTTGTTTTCTTCGGTCGCCTTATCCTTGCTCGACGTTGGTTGACGGATCGCAATGAAGAGTCGCAACGTCTTCGACAGCACGTTGTCGCCGCGAACGATCGGGTGCGAGGCACCGTCGGAGAACATCTGCGCGCGACTTGCTACGTACTCTTGAAGAATGTCCCGTTGTCTAGGTGCCAGATTTTCATCAAAGGGCAAAGTGTCTCGCACCGCCAGATATTGCGTGACAATGGTGTCGGCACTCGGATAGGCGAAGAGCGCGAACTGGATGAAACTGCCGGGCGGCAGATCGGCGGCGAGCGTAGTCTGAATACGCGCAAGCGTTTGTTCGTCGAGCCCGACCAGCAGATTGGCTTCGAAGACTTTTCCCCACGCCTCTTGCTGCAAAGAGTCGTTGAGAAAGATTGCCTCCTGTTCCGAGTCAAACGCATGCGGCGGCGCATCCTTGGATGTCCAGTTGCGTTCGTAAGAAGTGCGTACCGTGGCAGTGGACATTGGGGGTCGGCTGTTAAGAGTCGGACGTTCGTCCGGATTGCTGAACTACCTCGCTTCGCTTGCGCGAAGCGAGGTCATCGCACCAAATACTTACAGTGGAAGCGTGGCGGTGATCAGGCCATCAATGATGGTCGGTGCTGCGTTGATTCCCAAGGCGCAGGCAATGCCCGCGACAAACGCGAACAGGTTTTGCTTGGCGATGCCTACCGCTACGCCGACGGCCAGGAACACCAGCGCCAGCAACTTGCCGAGGGTTCCGGACAACCAGCCTTGGACGGTCGTGTAGACACCGCCAAATTCAGTCGTACCGCCGGTACCGGCAACTGCCAGGCCTGTGATCATCATGCCGATGAGAAGGGTCACAACAACGTTTTGAGAGATATTGAGTTTCATTTCGATTCCAGATTGATTTCATAGACATGGTTTGTTTTCTCGTTGTTATGGCGAGCAGGGAACCTACTGCGCGGGTACCTTCGGCTCTGATGAAGAACCGGAAAGAGCGGGTTGATCGACATCGGTGCCTTGCCGTGTCGTCGAGAGGATGGGGCCACCCTGCGTGGCGTCCGGACGTTGTTCTTGCTGGATCGCTCGCAACGGCGCAGCGACCGAAGAGCCTTTGATCATGCTTTCGCCAACGCGCCAGCGGCGCGGGGTCACTTCGGTGAAGACCTTGCCTGGCGCAACCAGTGAGCCTGTCGGTGAGACATACGGCGAGACATATGTCCGTTGAACCTGAGCAGCTTCGAGAATCGGCGTAAAAGCCAGACCGGGTGCAATCTGTGGCCGGTACAGCGCGGCAAGATCATCCAAATTGACGCCTGGCCCTTGTAATTGGCCACGCGCAATTTGTCGTGGCGTAACGCCGCTAGTGCCTTCGAGTGTGGCCGACCGACCGGTGATACCGGTGCCACCGCGATTGAGCTGCGAATTGCTGATCGAGTCACGGTTGTGGGTGAGGCCGTACACCTCGCGCGGCGACATACAGGTTACGCCCTGCGCATCAGCCGGGCAACTGAAGGATGCTGCGCCGTCACTGAGTAACGAAGCGCATCCCGCCAACTGGCCTAGCGTCGCAATAACGATTAAGCGAAGGCTGACGGAGGCTAAGCGAGTCCCGATTTTGCTGATGAGAAGAGTAGTCATATTTAGCGCTTTTTCACAGAGGTGCCGCGCACCAGTACGATGGTGACTTTCCGTCCAGCGTCGATCTCGACGACAGGAAACATTTCCTTGGCTTGATCCAGATAGAACTTGGCGATCTGATTGAGCGCCGTGTTGGCACCAGCGGCGGCACCACCCTCCAACACATCGGTCAAACCTGCAGTGCTGGAGAGCGCGCTTGCGCCGCCCGTAAGCGGAATGACTGCTGTTGGCTGTAGTCCTTTGCCGATGCCGGACAAGAACCCCGCGAGGAGCGCGCGCGCGATCACAGCGCCTTGCTTCGAGACAAGGCGACCGCGTAGGCCCACCTTTCCGTCTTCGCCGACCGCAAAACCATCCAGTTTTGCTTCTATGACGGTTCGATCTGAATTGACACAGCTCAGGGTCTCAGTACGCAGTTTTGCTCGCTCGCTGCTAAGTTCTCCGTGCCCCGACAGCAGCACAAAACACTCGCTGATGTCATAGCTGGCGAGATTCGGCAGGATCGCCTCATGCTTGATGCGAACGAGCATGGGTGTCGGAGACTTTTGTGCGGCAGAAGCGGTGGGCGCGTCGAGGCCGGTGATCGAGACACCCTCGAACATGCTGCCTGCGGGAATGAAATTTTCGTCGTGCGAAGTCGATGACAGTGGCGCGCTGCTGTCACCTCGCGCACCGTTGGCTGCGCCGCCCAATAGCACAGAGGCAGGGGAACCCGCGTTTTTCGCGTCCGCAGGAAGGGGGTTACGCGCGCCTGCGGCAGATCCCGAACCGATCTGCCCCATCGGCGTTGTCGAACCGTTTGCGGTGGTGCCGGATGGACCTGGCGAAGCGGTTCCGCTGCGTGTTGTGCCGGTGCCACGATCATCGCGAGACACCCGTAGTCCGGTTCGTGATCCGTCGCTACCTGCAACGCCCGATCCGCCGGGGCTATCGGCGGCACCGGTAGGACTGGCCGGGATGATCGAGCTGCCTTGCGGCCCGACTAGGGTCACGGGGAGCGGTGCGCTTAGCGACGGCGCGCCGGGGGCGGAACGCACACCCCCTGGCTGTTGGGGTGCGATGGTGACCCCTATGGCACCGTTGGCACCGGGCCCCGCGCCAACGGAGATTCCCCCGCCGCCAGACGCCACCTTCGATTCCAGCTTCGCTAGCTTTTCCGTGAGTTCGGCTTTCTCCGCTGTCGACTGCCGCGTGAGCGTATCGATGGTCTGTTGATTCGCTCTTGCCGTTGCCTCGGCGGTGATGGTGCCGTCCTGAATTTGCTTGCGCAGCTTGTCCTGATCTGCACTGAGGTTGTTGACCAGCGCCTGTAGGTCGGACATGCCTACCTCGCGGGATTGACCCAACGCGAAGGTCTCGGGGTCAGACGCGCGCTTGCGCGTTTTCGATGCCGGGTTCGACGAAAACATTTGCGTGACAATGAAGATCAGGATGATCGCCGAGATCCCGCCAAGGATTGCGTACTGCCGACGCTTGTCATCGGGCAGCTTCTTCCACCAGGCTTTCAAGCTGTTCATTGCGCGGCAGTTCCACTCAATAGGAACACGTGAGTCGAGGTTCCCGGAGCCAATCGAACGTTCGGAAAGAACGTCACGCCTTTCACCGATCCCGTAATGAAACTCTCCTCGCGCAACTCGATTTCAGAGCCTTCGTTGAGCAGTTGGAACCGATCAATCACGAGCCCCGTCGTCGTCCAGCGACGCTCGGGAGTCGCGCGCAACATTCCGATCATGGCTGAACCGGCCTCGATCGGCGCTTCGAGCCATTCTTTGCCGAGCGCACCGCGGGTGGCTTTGCGCAGCAGGCCATCTACCGCAGCGGCGTGTGCATCAATCGGCCCACCAGCAAGATTGTCAGTGCGCGGTTTCGCCGTTTGTACCAGGATCGTTTGACTGGGAACTTTGCGAGGCACAAGCGTGAGCGAAACGGTTGCGCCCGTGGCGCTGTCGACGATGAATATCCCAAACGGCTGGGTCGCCTTGGGTGTGAGAAATATGTTCGAGCCGATCACCTGCACTTCCGAAGTGCCGTCGTCCACCAGATCTGGTTTGACAAAATTTGTTGCGATACGATTGGGACTGATCGAGCTGATGATCACCACGTCGTTGGTACCGTCTTCCGCATTGATCACCACTGGGCGACGTTTTTGTAAAGAACCAAATTCGTCGCGTGAACCGAGCACGGGTAGTTTTGGAACCGCACCTATCTGTGACGGTACGTCGGCGAGCAGCTCCGTTGGCACCGCAACGGCACCGTTCTGCTGCGGTGGGTCGCTGGTCGTTGCTCCGGTACTGCGCGTGATGACACCGCCTGTGCCGGTCAATATGCGGGCCGGTGCGGATGCGCCTGTGGTGCTCACCTGGACACCTGACGACTCAGCGGGTACTGCCGTGTCCGGCAACGGCGTGGCGGTTGCCGGTTTGGCGGGGGCTAGCGACGGAACAACCGGAATCTTAAGTGCGTTGACGGGACGTCCACCCTTCGCAGGAATGGGAACTGGCGCAGGAGCACCCACGGCGGGCAGCGCATTGATTCCGCCCTCGGTTTTTGGCACAACGATCCGTCCGGAACCGCCGGTGCTGCCCTGATCAGTTGCAGCGCTCACGCCACTGCGAACGTCGCTTTTTTCCGCGACAGCGGGTACGGCTGGCGCGAAAAAAGGATCTGCTGGGGGCTTCGGCGGTGCAACCGGCTGTGCAATTGCAACACCTGCAGTAGCCAACACCGTTGCGCCGATGAGAGTCAGGTGCAAGGCACGAAAGTGCATCATTGTTTCGCTCCGGGTGTGATCGCTGGAGCGGTCGCAGGTGCTGTAGCGCCGACTGCATCCTTGGTGGGCGCGTTGTTCGTTTGCGGTGGCGGAGCCGCGGTAGTCGGCAACTCAAGCGCACCGGACATCGTGTCTTTCGCACCCGACGTTGGGGTTGGCAAATCCGAGTCCTTCAGCGGTGAGGGTGGTTGACCCGCATCTGGATTGTCCCTGGCAAAATCGCTGTTGTTTTGCAGCCACTTTTGCGTTCTAGGTTGCTGCCCAGCGTAATTGGTGAGTGTCGTAATGACGGGCTTACCGTCGTACATCAAAATCGTCATCTCGTAGACCTTGTTGACGATGGTGGGTTGAGCGTTGTTGGGATTGGCAACGGTCTCTCTTCCAAGAATAAAAACGCGTGACGTTTCTTTTTCCCAGACGATGTCGTTCGGGCTGAAGTACCGAATATTTGCGCCCTCTTGGAATAGGCGATCTTGTGACAACGAGGTGAGCGCAGCGCGGACCGGCGCGTAGGCTTTCGGGCCCATGAACACGCTCAGATGATCGCGTACGAAAGCGATATTCTTGGGCGTGACGTTGCCGATCAGGGTTGCCACATAAAGCCCAAAGGATCGGAGATACGGCGATGACGCTTCTTTCCACGCAACCTCGACCCGCTCATCAAGGTAGGGCGGTACGAGAACGACGCGATCCTTCTTTGTCAGTAACTGGAAGGACAAAAGCAGCACGGCAATGCCCAGAACAAGGGCGGCGCACGCACACACAAAGGCGACGCGCGCTGCGCTGTTCCAGTTGCTGACGTATTCTTTGAAATTCATGGGGCTTTCGCGTTATGCGATGAAGGTTCGCGCCATGCCATTGGTGAACACTTTGTTCAACGGCATGCCGAGACGAAATAGGATGTGCTGCGCGAAGCCCGGCAGATAGGCACTCTTCATGCGCTCCAGCGCATAGGCAACAATGAGCCCAAAGACGAGCATGGGCCACGTGAGATCAAGCGCAATGCCGCCTGTCAGACAAGCGAGAAAAGTGAACATCTGATCCTCTTCCCAGTAGAGGTACTGGCGTTGCGAATCCGCGTGGACGGGCATGGCAATTTTGGGAAGATCCATCATTGGTTTACCGATCTGGGAGTGACTTCAACGCGACGATTTTTCGCGCGACCGACTTCCGTGGTGTTGCTTTCAACGGGACGCGTAGCGCCGAGCGCTAGCGTCTGGATAGACTGCTCTGTCACGCCGAGTGCGACCAAAGCCGACTTGATTGCAAAGGCTCGCTTTTCGCTGAGCTTCGCGTTGTAGCGATCTGCACCAACGTCATCCGTGTGACCAACAACTCGGATCTCAATCGATGTGTTTTTCGCAATATCAAGCTCGTTCTTCTGCACGAAGGACTGGAGCGCGAGCCGGGCCGAGGCAGTCAACACGGCACTATCGAACGGGAATAGTGCGACGTGAGATTCGATGATCAATTGTGTCGGTGGCGGGGCAATCGTCGGCGTGCTGTCCGCCGATCGGATTGGCGTTGGCCTATCTATCTTTGGCAGTTGTAGCGGCACGACCACCGGAATCCAACGCACCGCTGCCGGTGTCTGCAACGGTGTAGTGAAACTCGCCGCCGTAATCACGTGCTCAACGCTTGGCTCGATACGAGCCGGCCCGCTGCGGTCATCGTAGTTGACGATAGCGACGCGAAACAGGGCACCGGACTCGACGTAGTTGTCGACCGTGGTTACCTTGACGCTCGTGCAACCCACCAGCGCTGTGGCCACCGCTGGGTAGAGCACGAGTCTTGCAAGTTCCAACCATCTATCCACGCATGCGTCCAGTTCGAAATGTTCATACTTCGAACGACTGCTTTGCGAGGGCTACCGAGTTCGCTTTTTGCGTACCCGGCTGAAGATCAAACAGACCATTCCCAACCCGAGCACCGCGAACGTGAGGTGCTTATAGGTCCGGTAAATGGCCTCGGCGTGTGGCTTCAGGTAGTGGAACTGTAGTTCGCTCCAACCTGAAGCGTTACGCGCTTCGTGCAGGTTTTTTGGAGCCCGTACGAGTTGCGCATCACCGCCGTAATGGTCAGGCCACATCCCTAGAGTCATCGCAGTAGCAATTCCGGTCAGCGCTGGCTCCTGATATTGCCAGCTCACCAAGTGCTCCGTCGGGGGAATCCGGGCACCGGGCGTGTACGCCGTTGGTAGTGGAATTGCTACTGCGATGACGCTACGGGAGGCCTTTCCGTCTTCTGCTTGGCAGTCGTTTCTATACTGGAACAATATACCAACGAGAAAAATTGCACAAGCATTTGTATAGAAATTACTACGGAAAAGCATTTTTAGGGCTCAGTTGTTCTGTGGGGACAAAAGAGCAGCGATAACCGCTGGATATCCGGCCGTGTCGAAACCGGCATGTCGAGTCACGCGACCATCACCCACCAGAAAGAATGTCGGGGTGCCTTTGAGGCCGATACCGTCGACCCACACCAAATTGCGTTCGAGTGCCATCGCACCAACCACCAGGGCTTGCTTCACGCGTTCGTCGGACACGGGCTCGGTATTGTTCTGCGCGTCGGTGAACCGTGTTCCGCTGACGCCGCTGAAGCCCGCACGCAAATGGGCGTAGTTCTTTGTGCCCAGTGCAAACGATGCCCGTGCGTCGTCGCCGATCAGTATCCAGCGAATGGTCGTCAGCGGATTGGCAGCTAGCCACGCTTCGGACTTTTCGAATGCTTCCTTACAGAACGCGCACTGGAAGTCGGCCACGGCGTAGAGGATTCGCGATGGCGACTTCGCGCCTTGCTGAACATAACCAAGCTGCTCAAGCTCATCGCTGGTGGGCATGCGCGTGGGAGTTTCCTTTTCGTTCGCCTGAGCGCGGGTCGCGGCGATTTCATTGAGCTGTCGCGCAGCCGCCAGCGTAACGGCATTACTGTCGGGCACGTCTTTGAAGAACTTGGCCGCTGCACTTGTCGTCAGATTGGCACCGGTCACGGAATCAATTGCAGCGCCGATAATGACGCTCTTTCCCTTTTTGTCCACGTAGAACACCAGTCCTGACCCATACATCAGGCCGGCGACGCCGACCAAATCCGCAGGACCTGGGAAATAGCCGCGGATAATCAGGCCGGAATCGGTAAAGCGCTTCATGGCCATGCGCACCGCGCGCGGTGGCTCAAACTCTCTTTCGACAGTTGTCCCGGTTTTGGCTCCGCTGTGCGCAGCAGTCTTTGTCTGCACCGGTGTCGTCTGCGCGAGCGTGTACTGGGCGGCACAAGCTATGGTGAGCCCGATTGCGCTGGCGATAGTCTTCATGGTTGTTGTCCTTGAGCGAGCATTGAAACGAGGCCATTGGCAAGTTGCATCAGCAGCCCATAATCGCCGCCAGTGAGTTCAGCGTGGATCTTGTATTTGCCTGCGATGACAATGGTGGGTGAGTAGGTCAGGTCTGCGCGTTGGTTTCTGTCAAGCGCGGATTCAAGTAGCTTCCCAAATTGCGGCTGCTTGGACGCTCTTTGCACGGCGGCATAGGCGATACCCGTTGAGCGTAGCGCCTCGCGCACGCCTGTGGCCGGATCAAACGCCGACATTTGTCCCTGAACGTACAGCGCGCCCGTCAGCGCCTCGGACTTCTCGGGCGACGCCATGAGTCCTGCGTAGTACGCCATCGCCCAGGTCGCGTGCGCTTTGTTAGCGACGATGGGGATGGCTTCAAACTTCCATGGTGCGATCAGTGTTCGTCCCCATGCAACATAGCTCGCGTGGTACTGCGCAGAATACGGACATGTCGGATCAAAGAAAAAATACACGGTGCGAGCGTCTCCGGCGAAGGGCCGTTGAATCAGCTCGTAAGGTGTTTGCACGGTGTCCTTGTTTGACGAGGCAGGCTGACCTTGTGCGAGCACAACCATCGATCCGAGCGCCGCGAGGTTTACCACTACCGCCAGACGTAATGACTTGATCATTGGTTTGTCTCCTCCACGCCGGTTGCGGCCACGATCAGCGCTGGCGTATCGATTTGCGCATCCACCGCAGTCGAAACTGACTGCATCTGCATGAGCGCACTGATTGGTATCTGCCCATCCGCAGCCAATCGTATGCCGGCAATAATCAACGGCTCGTATAGCGCCTGTTGACGCGCAGCGCGCTCTATTCCTTCCGGTGCAGCGGCAGTGATCGCGTTCTGCATCGCGTCGCTGCGAGCAATTGCAGAGAAGATGGGGATACGGCCCTTGTATCCGGTGCGGTGGCACTGATCGCAGCCATGGGGGCTTGCACGCGCAAATGGCTGCGTGCGGTATCGTCCAAGATTGCTTTTGTTGATCCAATGCGTTTCGAGTTGGGTCATTCCATCTGCGTCGTAGTGCGAGGTTTCGCCCTCTTCTCTTTGATCACCGCGTAACGCGCAAGCCGGACACAACACGGGGAGCAATCGTTGCGCAATCACCAGTTCGAGCGCTACCGCGATGTCGTAACCTTCGCACCCGAGATTCAACAGACGCGAGATCGTGGCAGGTGCCGAATTGGTATGTGTCGACGACAAGGTCAGGTGACCGGTGTTAGCCGCCTGTAACGCGATGGCTGCGGTCACCCGATCCCGAATTTCGCCGATCAGCATCGCGTCGGGATCCTGGCGCAGTAGGGCGCGGAGCGCTTTCTCGAACGTAGTGTCGGGTGTGACTGGCACTTGTCGCAGTCCCGGCACCTGGTACTCGACGGGGTCTTCGACCGTACTGATTGCGCGCTCGGGCGTATTGAGTCGATCAAGCATGGCGTATAGGGACGTCGTTTTCCCCGACCCTGTCGGGCCAGTCAGCAGAATCAGGCCCTCATTCTTTTCCAGCGCGCCTTGAACGGCATCGCGCAGCAACGGCGAAAACGGCAGAGAATCAAGCGTTGCGCGCGTGCGTGAATACAGAATCCGCATGACAGTAATCGGACCATGCAAACCGGGAATAACCGACACGCGCGCTGAAACCAACTGATCGTGTGCGTACACCGAAAACGTTCCGTCGGCCGGAGCACGCGTTTGGATCGTGTCCATTTTCGAGCGCTGCCGAATTCGCGCGAACAGCGGCAATGCCATGTGTGTCGGCAGACGCTTCAACTCGGATAACAGGCCGTTGACGCGCAACCGCACGACGATATCGTCCGCAGCGTGTTCGATGTGTATGTCTGATGCGCCGCGCGATACTGCGATATCAAATGCACTGTTCATCTCCTCACAGGCATGCGTGTCCATCGGAGACGCTGGGACGAATCGATGCAGTGCGGCCTGTCGTGCGCTGAGTCCTGCTACATCACTGACTTGCTGCATGGGTGTCTTTCTTGACGACGGTAGGGTTGGGCTGGTGCGCGGCGGGAGCCTGCGCGCCCTCACCGGTTTGGTTATTGATCCATTCCCGGGAGTACAACTGTCTCCACCAAAAGTAGTTGCATTCGTAGCTTGCCCAGACGGTGCCGCGATCCAGTTTGGCTGCGATGTCTTCGCTCCAGGGTCGAATCAATACGTCAGCAATCCATGAACCGCCCTTGGCTACAGGTGCGCACAACACCTTCAATGTGCCGTCGCCCTTCGGCGCAAAGTAAACGCCGCCTGCAAGGGCTAAACCGACAAGGAAGACAATGGAGAAAAGCAGCTTCTTCATTGTTGTCTCACCGCGTCACTTACGTATCTTGTGGTCAAAGTACAACGCGCGGATTGAACCGTAATCACGCGAATACAACTTTCCCGCAGGCTCTCCTGACACAAGCGTCACGTTCTCCCAGACAAAGAGATATCCGCCTTTTCCGCCCTTAACCAACCGCCTCTCAAAGGGAATCACGGGTGCCACCCCGTTTTCGTCGAGCTTCCTGCCGAACCTTGCAAACAACTCATCGATCGACTCCTGGGTGGTGTCGACCATGTCGCCAGAGTCGAGCAGATCATTGATCGCGCCCTGTGACGCGCCGTAGTACGAATACCCGGCAATACTCATCAAGAAGTCGGCAATTTGCGTGGTGTCAAGTTCCACCGACAGGGTGAGCGCGTCTGTGGTCATGGTGACTCCGTGGTGGGTGGTTCAGTGGAACCGGTAACCCGTAGTGACGGGCCGGTAGCGACACGCGTCGCCGAACGGGGGAAGGTGCTGCCAGCGGCAGATACGAGTCGCAGACTGGCCCCTGGGGACGGGCTTGTTCCCATAGGCACCAGCATCGCCGCAGGCAACACAGTCGGAGCCGCGATACGTTTGTGTGCACTGAAAGCTCTATGGACTTTGCTTACGTACAGGGATCGAGCTTTCGTACACGCATCCCCTTTGAGTTTTACGCAGGCCGCATTGAATGCGCCTACAGCGTTCCAGGTAGAACCGTGCCGCTCAATCAATTCAGACAACAGTGCCGACGCCACGCGAATATTGGTGCAAGGTTCGCTAAGTAGGCGAGCCTCTGTAATGCCGATCGATTGCAAGGCCAAGAGGTGTCCACTGTTGATCTGCATCACTCCGATGTCTCGCGTCCCAGTGGCCGCGAAATGCGTGTCGTTGATCGCAGCGACCCGCATCGACGACTCGGTCTGGGCGATACCGCGCAACAGATCGGAATCCACGGCAATAGCCGCAGCCGCTTCGGCGAAACACCATGAATGTGGGTTGGCCGTGGGTGCAATTGCACCCACGCGCTGTCCGAGGGACAATCGCGCATGCCCGCACTCTGGTAGTAACAACAAGACTAAAAAAGCAAACGCTACACTTTTCACAATGTTCGCAATAGCATAAAAACTTCTACTGTCGTATTATCACACCAACTTGAAAAATTAAGCAATGTGTCATACCCAGTGTTGTCACGACGCACTCCACGTGCATAGAAACCACTTTCGATGGGCGAAAGAGGTTTGTTTTCAGCACACAGGAGATACAGACATGAATGAAGTAAATACCGCTTCTGGCGAAGTCACAGTGACCAACGGCCCCTCGATAACAGGGTCATCCGATCAGGTTTCTGCGCTTTTCGCTGCTCTTGCCAAGGCTCAGGGTGTCCTCAAGGATCCCATCGCCGACAGCTCCAATCCGGCGTTCAAAAGCAAATACGCAGACTTGTCTGCATGCCTCGAAGCCATTCGTAAGCCTTTCTCTGACAACGGACTTGCAATCTTGCAACCTGTTTTCGGTGAAACAGTAGTTACGATGCTGGTGCACGAGAAGGGCGCTGTGCTGCAAAGCTCGATGCCACTCATGATCGGTAAACGCGACATGCCAGGCTTTAAGTCTGCTGTCACGTATGCCCGACGCACCGCGTTGCAAGCTGTTGCTGGAATTGCTGATGCTGATGACGATGCCGCCAACGCGTCGAAAACATCGCAGCGCTCCGCTCCTGCCGCCAACGCGCAAACGACCACTGCCTCACAGCAGCAGTCTTCCCCGCCCCCGCAAACGCCATTCGTGCCTGAAGAGTTCCCCAAGGACGTTCAGGAGAAAGCCGCTGCGTTGCTCTCAACCTTCAAAGTCGATCTTAGCGACCGCGCCAAGATCGCTGTACACAAGGCATTGGGCTACAAAACCATCGACGGTTGCAACCGCGCTTTGGCCACCATCACTGGTGTTTACTCCGGAGAAGATTTCGCTGCTGTTGAAGCCGCGATCAATGCTCGCAAGATGGAACTCGCTCCCGCGTAGCTCCCTGTCCCCCCCAAACCCCTCAATGCTTTGCATTTTGGGGTTTTCCATTTGTAACGACGGTATGGCTCTTCGAGAAAAAACGACGATCACCGAACATCTCTTTAGGCTCAAGTTTGGCGGTAAAGGGGACGCCCTGTCCGTGCTCGGGCTGGGCGTCGGTTTGGTGGCCATGAGCAACCCATTGTTCTGGGCTGCTCCGACCTGGGCACTTAGCCTCGCCGGCGGCGCGGGAATGCTCGGCGCATGGTGGCTGTCAGAGCGCGCGGCAGAACCGATCAAGGAAAGCAGTCTCGCCGACCTCTCGACCGTGCGTCAAGTCGCGCCAAGTGCCTTGTCGTTCCACAGTGACGAAGTACCGCTGTTACGCCGCCCGGGCGAACCTAAACCCAAGGGAATCATGCTGGGCATCGTGCAGGACACGGGCGAAGAGTTCTGGTTGCCGGATGCGTTTCTGATTCGTCACGGATGGATTCTTGGCCAGTCCGGGTACGGCAAGACCGTCGTGATGATGCTCATGCTGTATCAGCAGATGATGCGCGGCGGTGGAGCCATGTTCATGGACGCGAAGATGTCGGCCGCCGACTTGTTGACCATCCATTACATGGCGTTTGCAACCGGCAGGGCACAGGATCTGTATGTGCTCAATCCAGGTAATCCCGCGATGTCGAATACATGGAATCCCTGCGCCGACGGCTTGAGCCTTGAAAAGGCATCTCGCATCATGGCGGTGATCGAAGACACGGGCAACAACGCGTTTTATCGAGGTGAAGCGTTTCGAGCGCTCCTCGTACTGTTGTCAGCGCTCGATGCGTCAGGTTACCGCTACACATTCTCTGATCTCTGCATCATGTTCCAGAGCGAGAAGGCGTTCGCCTTCGTTGAGACCTCCTTGCATCAATCATTGGCGGCCGCGAAGGACAAGAAGGCGATATTTGCTGCTCTGACCTTTTTCTCCGCGTTCAAAACGAAGGATAAGGAGGGCAACTCTGTCTACAACATGGACAAGGTGAAAAACACGTTTTCGGCACTGGCGTCGAAGATGCAGGCGTTCGCCAGCGGCTACTTCGGGGAGGTGATGAACACCTACTACCCGGACGTACGTCTATTCGAGATCATTCGCAGGAAAAAGATTCTCGTCGTTCAGCTACCGACCATGGGCATGGACGAAGCGGCGGTCATTTTCGGGCACATGTTTGTTGCCGATTTGCGAACCGCACTGGCTGCGACACAGGCCCTGCCAGACGACGAAAAGCCGGATCCACCTTTTCTGTTTCTTGGCGACGAAGCCGGATCGTATATCGCCGAATCGTGGAATCGTATCCCTGAGCAAGTGCGCTCCGCGAGGTTCGCGTTCTGGTTGGCGACCCAGACGCCGGCAAACTTCGAGGCGATCAGCCCCGAGCTCAAGGAGATGGTCACCGGTAACACCTATACCAAGCTCTTTTTCAACTTGGGCACCCCCGACGCGCTGGAGGAAGCCGCCGAGTTCATCGGCAAGGAAATGCAAACGCTCAAGTCATTGAGTCAGACGTCCAGCAGCAGCGTGAACGCGCAATTCTTGAAAGTTGGCCCTGATTTTGGGCAAGGCCAGTCGGGGGGAGAGAGCTTTGGTGAGCGCGAGCAGGAAGGCTATCGAGTGGCCCCAGATCACTTGCGAGAGCTGGGTCTCGGCGAATGCATTGTCACCTACGGCGGAAGTACCGTGTGTCATTTGCGCGTACCCATGGTGCAACTATCAGACGAGCTGAAGGCCGCAGCCGGCCAGCCCGTGATCAAGCGCCGTCTGCCGCCCAATCCGCATGGGCAGAGAGTCCTCGGTCTCCAGGACAAGCTCGAAGCTTTTCTTGACATGGATCGATGATGAGTGACACCGCCTCGACGGCTGACGAAGTTCTTATCGACGACTGGGACAGCGGTGCGCTTAACGTCCAGTTGAGTCACAGCCTGATGGAGGCGCTCGATTCAATCGGCCACGATGAACAGAAAGCAAAAGGTGAACGACATGAAAGAGTGGTGGGACAACAGCAGCTTCGCCGATTTGCTGGCGAGCAGCCAGTTTCGCTTCACGATCCTCATCATCATACTGTTGATTATTTTCGCTTCGTTCACGAAGGGCGGCCGAGCGATGCTTGGTCCAGTGCTGCTCTGGATCACTCAGCAGATACTGATGCGGATGTTTGCACTGATGAAGAGAGTGATCTGGGCGCACAAAGTCTTGATCCTAAATCTCTTCACGCCACGAAGCGTCATCTTTCGTTCGATCGCAAAAAAGGACGACTCAAAAGAGTAACGGAAGAAGACTTCCCGGCGGGAGCTCTACGCGAGAGCATGAAAATCATTATGGCCGCTTGTCGCTCGGTCTACCTCTCACGCATCAAACACGATGAGCGGGTGAAAGCGTTCGAGTGGTTGTTTCGCGACGACGATGACTACAACCGCCGCCACGCGCTCACGATGCAGATGTGCTGCGCCGCACTCCGCGTGAGGCCGTTTGTTGTGCGCACTCGACTGATGTACGAGCTCTCCAAACGCTGGGTGGTGTTTGATGAGCCCGTCGCTGGCTCATTGCGCATTCCTGCGTATCTCGCTGACGAACTCTGGTTTCGTCATGGCGCTCTCGCTGTCGCCTTACTGAGGCTCATTTGGTCTACGCCAGGCATCACCACGAACGCACTACAGGTCAAAGCCCCCGCAGAGGCTATGAAGGATTTAGCAGGCATTCTGGCCCGCTGCGTCGAAGACGGGTACTTGATTGAACGCACTGGATTCTGGTACGCGACCGGGCGAAATCCTGAAGTGAGGAGCCACGCCTCGGAAATGCGCATGACGCCGGGTCTTGCAAAAAAAGCACGCGAAACCCCTTGGTCGCAACTGTGGCCAGACGATGAATTCTGATCGCGCCTTGCAAAACACGACGCACCATCATTCCGATACGAGCATCGTAAGGCATGCGCCCTACCTTACAGGCAACGCAAGGGCGTTTTCCGACAGCCTCGCCAAAGCAAAACAGATGTTCGGTTTTCAGGCGATCAAAGACACCCTGCTCCCCTACGCGAATGAGCAAGGACTCGACCTACTGAGATCGCACGATCTCGTTGAGGCTGGTGATCGTAACAACGAAAGACTTGAGCGTGTGCCTGTTAATTCCTTTGACGATCTGCGCGCGTTGGCGGAACGGCTGGGCATAGACATATGGGCTTCGAAATGAAGTGCGTGAACCTGCAGCAAAGGGATAGGTTTGCCTTAGCAAGCGTCTTCGGCTATGCCTCGACGGAAGAAGCTGGGCGGCAAGCCGCCCAGCATAAGGACGTGGCTACGCCACGAAAAGGACCCGCTTCGCGGGTTAAGAAGTTGGCTTCGCCAACATTAAGGACTCGCTCCGCGACCGCGGCATCACCACTCCGGTGCGCTGCTGAGCTGAGCGTATTGCAACTACAACTGGAGTGAAAAGTATGGGTACTCAGATCGTCTACGCGGTTGTCGCAGGTGCGCTTGCCGGCGGCCTCATTTGGTTCATCATGAAAAAAGACAATAACCCCGCGAAAATGAAGGCAAAGAAATTCGCGGTGATGGGTGGCATTGCGGCGGCAGTGGGCATGTGGATCCTTCGCTAGGTCTCGCACGGGCATGTCACCGCGTTTGCGTGTGACATGCCCTCCTCGCGCTCCGACGCTTCGTCGGGCGAATTTCCTTGCCAATCACTTGCTGAGACACGCCAATGGCCGATGCGAAAAAGCCGCCCATCACACAGCAATGCTGCGTTGGATGTGGTCACCGAGAAGATGCAGCGCCTGGCGACCACTGCTACATGTTTCACGACGCGCCGGATACGTATTGCGCGCAGCACACGAAGTTCTGGCCAGCGTTGATCTCTCGTAAGGCGGCTTCAACGACTGCGCTCCTAACCGTGATGGCCACGCTTGGCGCAACACGGCAATCGTAAATGCTTCCACTAGTTAGAACGACGATCAGCGCCAGCCTGTCCGCTATTGAGGCCGTTTTCGACGGCTACCAATACGGGTTGCGTTTCGAATTCTTTGTCGGACTCCCCGCCATTCTCAAAGCGGAGCCCTTCAAGGGCACCTACATCTCTGGTACGGGTCACCCTTACCGGCACTTCTGGCTGTTCCAGGAACTTGTTGTCGACACCCATATCGAGGCGTTGGCAGCCGCCGTCGTCACGGGTCGCGTGAGCCGCATCTCCGCCTTGGTCGAACACCCGCTGCTCTACGAAGACCAAACAGCGCTCACGGCGCTCGCTGTTGAACGGCTGCGGCAAATCATCGCCGAGGCCCGGCAACAACCGGTGCCGCGCGCGTTTGTTCATGGATTTAACGGCAAGCTCTACCCGCTGAAGAATGGCGGGTTCATGTCGGTCACTGCGTTTCATCGTGGCGCGATCGCCGTCGCACGTCGTAGCGGCGGAAAATATGCGCCGAGCTGTCGAGGGTGGTTAGTAGCCCGCGCATCAGCAGATCTGTTCAAAGACGAACTGGTTCGCGAGTTGCAATTGACGGAGCGCGAAGCCGCGTCGATCGTTGTGATGGACGGTGAATACGGGTTCAAGGAAAACTCCCACGGTAGCGAGCCCTGGATCCAGGTCTCAGGCAAAGTGCCTGAGCCACGCGGGCTACCCGCAGAAGATGAAGTCGCAGGTGCGCTGCTGGCCACCGTCGACGCGTTTCGAGACGACCATGGGGAAGAATCATTCGCACCGGTCAATCTTGATCATTATCCGATCAAAGACTATCAGGCTGCAGGCATTCGCTTTCTCATCCCGCGATCTTCCGCACTGCTGGCAGATGATCCCGGGCTTGGCAAAACCCGCCAGGCAGTGATCGCAGCATTCATCAAACTGCAAAGCATGCTTTCGCGTGCTGACGATACGTACGACGCAGACGACACAACGGGCAAGGCACGAGACGCGACATTTGTCGCCGAAGAAAAAGAACACTGCGGCCCAGGGACGCAGGCGCCGGGCCCCCAATTAGGTTGCCGGCCCCAACAGATACAAATCAATTCACCCGGGAGGCGAGTGCTAAAAAGGGAGCGCGAGATACAAATTGTGATTCAGACCGCCACGACGGTCGTTCGAGACTACGATCCGATGGCTGAGTGGGTCATCTGCAACTATGAGTTGCTTGGACGACTCACCCTCTTCGCCCATCGCTTTGCGGTCATGGTGGTTGACGAAGCGCACTACCTCAAAGAGCCTGCCGCAGAGCGCACTCGATTGACGTTTGAAATTGCTGCGCGCGTGCCGGTTCGATACCTGCTCACCGGCACGCCTGTGCTCAATCGCGAGGCGGAGCTGCACACTTTGCTGCATCTATCCGGTCATCCAATTGGTCTGTTGCCACTCAACGAATTTCAAGCCACGTACGCGGGCTCGCACGCACTGCGAAACAATCTGGGCGGCCTAATCTCCGACTGGATGCTCCGGCGACGGAAGAACCTCGTTTTACGCGATCTGAAGGGTCGCCAACGCCAGGTGCTGCGCCTGCCGCTCCCTGACCCCGCACGGGAGAAATACAACGCGCTAATGCGCGATGGCAGCAAGTATTCCCTGGAGAAGGTCATTTCGCTGCGAATGCTGCTCGAACGGGAGCGCGTCGACGTCATCGTGCGCTTTTTTCAGGATTTGTTGCCGACGGACAAGCTGTTGGTTTTTACAGAGTTCCGAGAAACCGTCAATCTGCTCAAGCGGCGTCTCACGTCCGATGCCAGCCAGGTAGTCACTATCGTCGGAGACGACACACCGGCAAAACGACAAAAGGCGATCGATGCCTTTCAACAGAACGACGATGTGCGCGCGCTCGTGGCAACCTTTGGTGCCGGCGCAACAGGAAACAATCTGCAAGCCGCGAACTATGTCGCCTGTGCCTCGTTGCCTTGGACTCCGGGGCTCCTCGACTAGGCCGAGTCGCGCGCTGATCGGCAAGGCCAGACACGCCTTGTGATCTCGAAAATATTTCTATTCGAGGGTACGTTGGACGACATTATGTGGGCGATGCTCGACGACAAGGCTCAAGTCGCCAACGACATCGTTAACGCCGAGGCCGTGCTCAAACGAGCAAGCTTGCTTGATCTGCTTGCACCGGCCTAAACCGTCCTATGTTTACGCAAATTGAGGACGCTCCATGACGCTATTTACAACCGCAACACACAGTCTGAGCTGCGGTGTGCCCGCCCTGCTCCTTTGTTTGCTCACTACATGTCCAGCCCTCGCGCTGGCACTAGCGAACGCGTCGGGGCAAGACCACAGCTCGACCATGCAGCTCAATCAGTCGCCGGCGGAGGTAGTGTTCTCACCGCATCAATCACCGATGCTGCAGCGCATTCGCTCAATTGATGCCGCGAAACAATCCGTGCTTCTCGCTGCTTACGCGTTTTCGCACAAAGATGTCGCCGTTGCACTTCAGCGTGCGTCGAAACGCGGCGTCAGAGTGTTCGTCGTGGCTGATGCAGGATCAGCCAAACAAGGCTACTCTGCAATTCAGTTTCTAGCGAACGAGAGTATCCCCGTCCGCATCAATGAGCGGTACGCGATATTGCACTATAAATTCGCAGTATTCGACGAACGAGATGTTTGGACTGGATCCGAGAACTTCACATCGTCCGCAAAGAAGCGGAACGCAGGAAACGCCTTGCTACTGCGCAACCAACCTCAGCTTGCAAAACAGTATGGATTGGAATGGCGCAGACTTTGGTATGAGGGCAGTGACGTCACACCGAAGTATTGACGTCGCTGCCCTCAAAGATTAGACCAACCCAAACGAGCCCGCCAATCTAGAACTTCGTGGCAGATTGGCGCGCAGGAAGTCCATTTGATCCGCGAGGATGTGATCGACCCGAGTTTGCAGAATCATGTCTTCCCAACGTGATGGCTGATACGGCACGTACAGAAGCGGCATGCCCGCTTCTTCCGGTGTCTTTGCCGCCTTGACCTGGTTGCACGACCGACACGCGCTCACCACATTCGTCCAACTGTCTTTGCCGCCGCGACTGGTCGGGATCACGTGTTCGCGTTCCAATTCATGTTCACGAAACAGCCCACCGCAATAACCACAGGTGTAACGATCACGCCGGAACAGCTTGTGGTTGTGCCGCGTCAGTCGCGGCGTTGCGGAGAGTAGTTTGCCAGCAGCGGACACACCATTGACTGCGATGATGGGATGCACGTCCACAGTCGAGCGGAGCCCGCGATGATTGTGACCACCGCGAAGCGTGCTCATCGCGTCGCCTAGCGTGTACGCGACGCTGCCGGTGGCGTAGTAGCCAACCGCGTGTTCCAGCGTGATCCATGACTCTGGAACACCGCTGATGTCGAGTTTCAAGACGCGCACAATGATCTCCGTGTGCAATAAAGTATCGGGGCAACAATCAGCAATCGCAATGCGGATAAAGGACTGGGGTGCTCGACCGGGATTGAACCGGCATCCGCCAGATTCACAATCTGGGGCTTTGCCATTAAGCTACGAACACCGTTGAACTGATGAAAGTGGTTGCTGCGGTCGGGATTGAACCGACGGCCTATCGCTTATCAAGCGATTGCTCTGCCTCTGAGCTACGCAGCATTGGTTGACAAAATCGCTAAAAAGCACATTTGACGCCTGAAACTGGCCCGTCCTGCACGATTCGAACGTGCGACATGCCGCTTAGAAGACGGCTGCTCTAGTCCGCTGAGCTAAGGACAGACAAGCGTGGCCCCTCGTGAGCGATTCGAACGCCCGACCGCCCGGTTCGAAGCCGGGAGCTCTGATTCCGCTGAGCTAACGAGGGAAGTGTGCTGGTGCGTCCGGTCGGGGATGATCCGACAACCTACCGGTTAAAAGCCGGGTGCTCTGCCAGTTGAGCTACAGACGCAGGAAAAATTGGTAGACGTGGATGGGAACGATCCATCGACTTTCGCCTTATGAGGGCGACGCTCTGCCACTGAGCTACACGTCTATCGGAAATGGCGAATCAGCACGGGGTCGAACCGCGAACCTCCGGTTTTGGAGACCGGCGCTCTGCCAGCTTGAGCTACTGATTCGTGAATCAAAAGTGGTGGAGAGTGCTGGATTCGAACCAACGCGCTTGTGTGACCTGATTTACAGTCAGGCTCCTTCGACCGCTCGGACAACTCTCCGGTAATTGGCTCCTCGACGTGGCTCCGACCCACGCGCCTCTCGGTTAACAGCCGAGCGCTCTACCCAATGAGCTATCGAGGAATAATGGTGCCCCCGGCGACGATTCGAACGCGCGGCCGCTCGCTTACAAGGCGAGTGCTCTTCCGGCTGAGCTACGGGGGCGTAAAAGTGACCGTCTGCGTTTGACTGACGCAGGCATGCCTATTTTGTGAATTCGCGCGCGATGTCGCGCTAATCGGAGGTGGACGCGCGAGCTGGATTCGAACCAGCGATTTGACTGCTTTGCAGGCAGTTGCCTTGGGCCACTCGGCCATCGCGCGGTGATCGGCACAGCGGGTAGTAAAAGGTTGCTTGTCGCCATATAATGCAACCTTGATAATTCAACGCTCACAGGAGCCACGCGTGGCCACTGCTCTGAAACTCTCCGATGAACTGGTCGATGTAGCCAAGGTCGCCGCTGCGGCGGAACATCGGTCCGTACCAAAACAAATTGAATACTGGGCGCGAATCGGAAAGGCTGTCCTGGAGAATCCAGAGCTTCCGCTTCGGACGGTGCAAGATATTCTGCTTTCGCGCGAAGAAGTGAAGGCTGGCCATGTTTCACCCTATGAGTTTGGCTAGGGCGTGGCGCTGACGATTAGCGCGACTTCATCGTTTGATCGTGTGGTCAAAAAGCTGCACGCGAAGGACAAAAAGGTCGTCGATTCAGAGGTGGCAGCGGTTGCCGAAAACCCAGCGATCGGCGAGGAGAAAAAGGGCGACTTGCTCGGTGTGTTCGTTCACAAATTCAAACTCAACAAGCAAGAAACCTTGCTTGCGTATGAGCTCGTGCCCAGTAAACTCAAACCGAAGACGGTTGTGCTGCTAGCGCTGGGTCCTCACGAGAATTTCTACAATGCGCTGAAGCGGTAGTGGTGCCCTCCCCGAGATTCGAACTCGGAATGCTTGTGCGCCTGTTCCTAAGACAGGTGTGTCTGCCGTTCCACCAGGAGGGCGAAACTGTTGTGAATTGCGTGGTGCCCCAAGCGCGATTCGAACGCGCAATAGCGACCGTTTTTAAGGCGGCGGTGTCTACCGATTCCACCATTGGGGCATTGACTATTTTGTGTGGTGCATCGCCTCGGATTCGAACCGAGAGAAATCTGCTTTTTGAAAACAGCGCGTCTGCCGATTGCGCCAGCGATGCAGGGACAAGTTGGCGACGCATGGCGGGATCGAACCGCCGACGGCCGGATAGACAATCCGGTGCTCTACCGCTGAGCTAATGCGCCATTGAAGTGATGGAGTGGCGGGGGAGGCAGGGTTCGAACCTGCGACCGTCGGAATCAAAATCCGATGCTCTACCAACTGAGCTACTCCCCTCTTGAGTGAATTTTGGACCTGCGGGAGTTCAACCCACCGCGATCTTGCACGCTCTCCCGAAGACTGGATTAAGGCACCTGAAAATGGTGGATCTTGCGAGATTCGAACTCGCCGCCTCCTGCGTGCAAAACAGGCGCTCTCCCAAATGAGCTAAAGACCCAAAACATGGCGTTCCGTACGGGAGTCGAACCCGTCTGGCCAGATTGAAAGTCTGGTGATCTCACCGAAAATCGAACGGAACAAAAAAGTAAAGCAATGGCGCCGCCACAAGGTGTCGAGCCTTGCCCTCCTGCTCTTCAAACAGGCGCTTCCACCGGGTTAGCTTTAGCGGCAATGTGATCTGACGAGCTGATGTGGTTGCGGGGGTGCGATTCGAACGCACGTCCACCGGCTTATGAGACCGGCAATCTGCCGCTGATATACCCCGCAGTAACTGTCTAACCGTCGTGGCGGAAGATGAGCGATTCGAACGCTCGTGCCGCATTGCCGCGACCATCGGTTTAGCAAACCGTGCCAATAGTCCACTCTGGCAATCTTCCAAAAGACACTGGCGGAAAATGAAGGATTCGAACCCTCGCGCCCTGGTTCACAGGACATCACTGATTTCAAATCAGGTGCAATAAGCCACTCTGCCAATTTTCCGTAAAGGGTGGCTCCCCGCGACAATCGCGTGCTGTCGCTGAGCCTCTACCGTTGGCTACCAGCCGTGAGCAGCGATGCAATCACGTTCCGCATTTGCCGTACTTTCCGTGATCACCTTCGCGCATTACACGATCCGGGTAGACATTCGTCGCCCATCTCGTCTGATGCCCATTTGGTCGGTGTGGCAGGATTTGAACCTGCGGTTTTCTGCTCCCAAAGCAGACGACTTCGACCGGGCTAGCCTACACACCGAATAACTTCCATCCCGCAGTGTCCTCTCATCATGAAGGCACTGCGGTATGGAGCGGACAACAGGCATCGAACCTGCAACCTCGACGTTGGAAGCGTCGCGCTCTGCCTATTGAGCTATGTCCGCGTGTGTCCCCACGTATTTCTACGCGGGGACGGTTTTGCGATTGCTGATTGTTAAAGAGTGTTTTGCTTCGATGCACAACGCTGTACCGCCGACACACCGGCTCCGCTATGAGAGACGATGCAGCACCGCACCAGATACGCTGATCGCACTCGATCTTGCGATCGGCAGCGACACAGCGTTGCGCACCAAAAAACAAAAAGCCCGGAGTCCTTTCGGAGCATCCGGGCTTTTGGGGGAGTGCCGTGATTTACACGACGCTCTCCGAAATTCTCGAATGCCGGGGCGGGGGCTCATAGCCGCGATCCAATGGGAGTGAGCACGCAATAAAACTGTGCTGAGGTTGTCCGCCCAACAGGGATGGTTTCGACCAGGAATTCATTGGCATCGCACAGGCGAGCACAGGCATTGGCCGTAAGGCCCTTGCTGTCGTCTGATGTATGAATGCTCTGAACATGATTGAAAAGTCGTTTCCTGAGTGGTTTATGGTGTGGGCGTCGTTTGGTCGCACAGACGATGTTGCTGCTACGACCCATTGAATCGACAAAGATTCAACCGACAGATAGAATTGTAAACACTGTTTACGAATTGTCAAATGAAGCTAACCACTATTTTTAATGTCGACGCAAAATAACAACAGTGAGCTGCACGCGATTCGCCGCGAAAACCTGTTGCTATTGCTGCGAGATTTTTCTCAAGCGCGTATCGCAGCGGGTGATCCGACTAACGGCACGGAGAAAGCGTTCGCCGAGCGGTTGCAGATGAGCAAATCGCTGTTAAGCCAACTCAAAACATCGCGCAACATTAGTGACGCTATCGCCAATCAGATCGAGACGCGGTGCAGGAAGGCGAATGGCTGGTTGAGCCTCGCTCTGTCCCCCGCCGTATCCCGTCCGGCTCCAGGAGAAGATGCATTTGTTGCAATGGCGCGCGCGGCTTATCGCGCTGCGGACAAAGACGGTCGGACAAAGCTGCGCGCGATTCTTACAATTCCGAAATAGCTGATTTTTTCAACCTGTTGAATTGTCAGTGAAACGCTGCCGTTCATTTTTCTGGTGCTAGCTCCTTGGCGAGCCAAGCGTCAAAAAGTTTAGCGACTAAAGGACTACCTAGTCCTGAAGTACTTATTTTCTTCTGCAACGTTCCACCCGCGCTCGCATAAAAGCGGGCAGCCAAGTTCGCTCTATCGCTTTCTTTCAGACCCTCAAAATGAACTCGGATATCTGGCTTTGACGGGATCAACACGGCCAGCGTTTTTTGCGATGTAGCTGGCGCGATTTCTGTCAATCTACTATCTAGCGCGGGAGTTGTTTGTCGCTGCGCGACTGGATCTGGTGAGCGCCACGCTGCGTAGTTTTGGTTTACGGCGGAAGAAAAGAACGCCGCGGGTGAGGACACCGGCGCTTGGTCTCGACGTCCGATTCTCCCGCGCGTGTAGAGAAGTTGCGCGCGCAAGTAATCGACAGGGATGCCATCCTTCAAATGCTTGGAAATAGTCGGCGCGGGGATTCTTAGTTCTGTTGACAGAGCCAGTACGTCGTCTGGAACTTCGATATTGAGCGCTTCGACAAGATCAAGCTCTCGTTGGTGTTTAAGCGCCGTGACAATGCGCATCTGATCGAAAGATCGTCCGCTCTTGGTGAATTCGACCTCGATTCGGTGGTCTGGATTTACCTGGTTCACCTGTGGGACGGCGCGATTCAGTACTTTCACGAAATCGCGAACGCTCGCATGCGGTTCTGGTGTACCACCGAGAAATGCAGAATACTCTTGCCAAGGCAACCATGGCGATGCTTGAGCACTTGCGAACTCGCGTGAGCATTGGTAGAGGGCTATCGCTGTGCGCGTGCTGAGTTGCCTCTGTATTTCTAGATCAATTCTGCGGTAGAAACCGGGCTCCAGAATTTGCTTTCGAATGACTTCCGGAAATTCCACGCGAATCACATTTCTTGCGGAATCTATCTCAACAAAGCTCACCAGTTGCATGGCAACGATGCGCGTTTTTGAGCTGCGCCCTGTCCCGGCTCTGATCCGTGATCGCCGGACAGTTGCGTCGGGCTCGGTGAAGAATCCGCCGTATGTCACGCGCAGATCCATCAAACCGAGCGCAGTTTCATCAAAGAATTTGCGGTTGTACGTATCTGCCATGCCGCAAGCGGCGACAACACCATCAAGAGGAAACTCGAAAATATTGGTGTCCGTTTTTCTCGAATCCGGATCGACTTGCGCGAACGCTACCCAAACGTCGTACAGACGTTGCTGGACAAGCGTAATCGGCTTGTTCATCATGCGAACGTCAATGGCTTCGAGCGCTTTTCTAGCTTCTGAAACGGACGTGGTCATTGACGCTGATGCGTCACGTATAACGATGCGCGCTCGGATGTCTTGTGCCTCTGCTTTTTGCATGCTCGTGCCATTCCGCTTTTCGGTGCCGAATTATGCCGACAATGGCACCGGTCACGCAATAGCGATGCAAATTAGCAACAATGGCACCGTACACAGCGATGATGGCACGATTCAATTTTGGCGGCACACCGCCGAGCAATGCTGGCACCGAAGTAAGCAAAGATGGAACCGTAAAACGTGTAACTCTTTGTTTTTGCAGCAAGTTTTGCACTGTACGATGTATTTTTTTAGTAAGACACACTAAGTGGGCGTTACGGTGCCATCTTTGCTAGATTGTTTTCGGTGATTGTGTGTTTTTTCAAGAAAAGAGAGAATATAAGCACGCAAGTCAAATAAGCGAGAACACATGGAAAATACGGCAACTAATCCACAAATCAATGATGCATCTACGCTACTGATTAAATACGCTGACAACGGTGCAATTATTCTGGAGAAACTTCGAGACGCCATCACTTCGCCGTCCAAAACAAAGCGGCTACGCACGTGGGGAATTGAGGCGGCTGCGAAGATGATAGATCGTAGCGGACCAACACTCAAACGCCTTGAGGCGGAACATCCCGACCTCATTCCATTGCGGGACGATGCTGGGCGCAGGGCCTATTCACTGGAACTGATAAATCGATACAGACGATACGCAGGCTCGCTGTATCAACGACCATCAGGCACACGAGCCATCGTGTGCGCAGTGACAAATTTCAAGGGCGGTGCTGGAAAAACCACAACTGCCGTTCATTTAGCTCAGAAGTGCGCTTTAACTGGACTGCGCGTACTCGCCATTGATCTCGATCCCCAAGCGACGATGACATTGATGTTTGGGGTTATTCCAGATCTCGATCTCGAAGCTGAAGACACGATTGCCAGCGTTTTGGTACAGAACCCAGCGGATTTGCCTAGCGTCATTAGAAAGACGTACTTCACTGGTGTGGATCTTGTGCCGGCCAATCTGTGTTTGCAGGACGCGGAACTTCAGCTTGCTAATGTCGACGAAAATAATCAGACCGCGTTGGGCCTTCACGCCGTCGAGCGCTTGCGAGCTGCGATTAGTGCTGTTGAAGATCAGTACGACGTCGTAGTTTTGGACTGTGGACCGAACATGGGCACGTTTACCCTTAATGCGGTGTACGCGGCGACGGGGTTGTTGGTTCCGATTCCGCCTGCCATGCCTGACTTTGGCTCAGCTCGACAGTTTTTTCAGTCGATGGGACAACTTTTGGCTCGCCCGTCTTTTATGAAGTCATTGGATTTTTTGAAGGTGCTAATCACTCGGCATACCGGAACGTCGGAGGCGGCTGACGTCGAAGCACTGATACGGGTCAACTTCAAGGAAAGCGTCATGCATGCGGTTACTGTGGAGACCGTCGAAATTGAGCGCGCTAGCAACGACTTTGGCGGTGTATACGAATCGGAGCGTTCGCGAGGTTCCAAGGAAGCATTTGCTAGGGCCATCACGTCATTGGATTCGGCCAACGAGGAATTGCTTGAGGTGTTTAGAGCGACGTGGGCGCGTCAGTCATTATCAAGCGTCGGGAGGTAACGATTATGGGGTTCAAATCGCCAGGTGATGCCGTGAACACAGAAGTAAAACCTCCACCACCCTCCAGTGCGGAGCGTCGTAAGCGGGTGGCGAATTCGGGTGCGCTGTCTCGTCTGCTGGGGGAGCTCGACAGTGATCCCACGATACTGGGCGGTGCAACGCCACATGTTCAACCGGAGCGACCTCATGCAACTCCGGCCGCCAGTCAAGTCACTCTGTACCCTTCCGCCAATCGCGCTAGGGTCGATCCCAGAGTCTGCCGACCTTGGCGACTGGCGGATCGACCGCAAGGCGAGTTCGAGGATCTTGATCAGCTAGGCCAATCGCTTCTGGCGGACGGACAAGTTCAGGCAAGCGTTGTGCGTGTTTGTCACGACGCGAGCGATCCAGAAATTCGATTTGAGATCATCGCTGGCGTTCGTCGATGGCAAGCCGCGTTGCGTGCGGGTTTTCAGTTAGATGTTGTTATTCGCGAACTCGACGACAAGGCTGCTTTCCGCATGATGTTGGCGGAGAATGATTTTCGTGCAGATCTATCGGATTACGCCCGAGCCAAGCGATATTCCGTTGCCATGGCAGAGGGGTTTGCATCCTCGTTGACCGAATTGGCGGAAATGAGTGGATTGTCGAATAGCGAATTAAGCTACTACATGGGTTTTGCAAGTTTGGCACCCGAGATCGTGTCGTCGATCACCAACATCGCTTCGCTTTCTCTTCGTATTGGGTACGCATTATCAGTGGCTCAAGGCCGCGGCTATATGGCACAAATAATCCGCGATATGCCGAAAATTGAGAATGGCGACATTCGGGTCGCCGACATCCCGCGAGTGTGGGATGACCATTCGAACGTAGGGGACGAAGAGCGACCAACTCGCCCCCGAGCCTCAGCTACGCCCTTTGCATCTCCTTCCGGCGAGCAACTATTCACCAAGGTGGTCAGCCGTTCCGGGGCTGTGACGCTCAAATTCCCCAAGGAATTCGCGAGCTATGTGAGTGATGCTACGCTCGCGCGGTTAGTCGATTTAATTCAAAGCGAGCGCAAATAGCCCGTATGCGTCGTCATTTTTCACATGAAAAATGACAGATGCGGCTCCAGAATTTTTCATGTGAAAAATGATGACGGCGGTTCCAAATTTTTCATGTGAAAAATTGGACGACCGTTGTCACCGCGATTCACTTGGCTTTCGTATCGTGCTTCAGACCCATAGCATCCCGAATCGCTTGGCGCACACCCGCTTCGTCGTATATCAAACGACGCAAACCTAACGTTGCGTCCTCACCACCGCCAGCCGCGCGAAGAGCGGCGAACTCGATGTCATTCAACCGGAAGTTACGGCTCCTGGTGGGAATGGAGGGTGGTTTCCGGCCAGCTCTGCGTGGATTTGCTTTTACATTCACTGCCGATATCCTCGGTCAGCGGAATCTACAGGTGGCTGGCCACCACCTATTGATTGCGCTGAGGGGCAGCCAATCATATCGACGCATATCCAATGAGTGTGGCGCGAGCCTTATTCGCACCAACCTTCACGCGGCCTTCTTTAGAGAGGGTGATTTGCCAGTCCTTCGCGGGTGGAGGTGGGACACGTTGTCGACTGGCTGACACTTTACGGCAACTCGAGCTTCAACCGCCTTGACCATGCGGTTTTGATAATTACGCCGCGCTTCGTCGTGAGTTGCGAATACATTCGACAGTGCATACCAAAAAGTCTCTGCGCGATTGTTGGTCATATGCTGTACCGCCACGCATACACAGACGGGAGTCACATTCAGAACTTCTACCACGGTGCCACCTTCGCAGTTTTTGTCGAACGCCGAAAACACGTGGTCACCCACATCGAAACGCCTCACGAGCTCGCCTTCGATCATCATTGTTGTAATTGTGTCAATACACAATCAACCACGCAATGCTCTCTTGACACTTTAATTACGTCAATACAGAATCGTTTCATCGAGCGAATGTTCTCCTGCAAGAAACTCGATGGCAACAGAGTGACCGTGTGAAGCACCCGCTTAGACACTACAACCGGCTCATACGATGAGCGCAGCGCTTGTAGTATCCAACGAGCATTGTTGCCGCGCGTCGAAGCGCGATCACTCACCGCTTGGTGCCCCATCACCAAGCCCCCACTCCAAACGGTTGCCCGGAGCGACCGTTTCCACGTCAAAGACGCTCGCAAAAAGCTCATCAAATCTGTCCGGTTCGTGGTGAGCGTAACGCCACGCGCCGCGACTGCAACAATGTGAGTACTTCCGGCGGAATGCCTCGTTGAGGCGCGTCTATCACCGGACTTACCGTCGTGGGTACAACTAACTGGCTCGACCTTCCCCCGATCATGCGAGATTTGAATCCGGCTGAATCCAAAGCGCGGAGCGTCTTCGCATTCACGGGGGCAGAACCTCCGACGAAACTGATGAACCGTCCTTCGATCACTGCTGTCTCCCCGATTGGGTTTTCAAGCACCACGCCCTGCAGCTCAGCCGCACGAAAGAGGGCCAGTGCGTCCTCCTCTGCTAATCGACGGTGGGCGTTGATCTGTTCATCCGCGTCGCGAATTTTGGCCGCCTGAATGCCAAAGTGGTTCCACGGCGAATTGTTGCGGATCATGCCGTAGATGTACCCGAGCAACGGCCTGCCCTTGAGCAAGGCGCATTTCGCATTACGGCTAGCCAGCAACACCACATCGCCCAGTGTAAAACCGCCCTTCTTGCACATCTTGGTCAGACCGGCAACATCCTTGTCGAGCGATTGGTCAATCTCACGATGAGGCTCAAAAAGCCACTGAAGGTCGGCAAAAGTTCGGAAGGTGTAAGGCTTTCCTGCAAACCCGGATTTGCCCTCTGTCCGATTCGAATTTTCATCAACAATTTCCAGTGAACTTTGTGAACTTCGTGATTCTTCTAGGGGAATGGGGCTTGATTTCGCCTTTTTGGGTGTCAGTTTGGGTGTGGGTTGGGTAGGCTGTTGGGGTGACGTGAAAAACCCATCGCCGTCGAGATCGGTCGATGACGGTGCGCATGAGGGAACAGGGACGAACATGCAGGGCGTGGGCGTCTCGACCTCGAGCTGAAGCTGTGACCCGATCGGAAACTCTGGTATTGCGACAACAAACAGTCGCCGTGGCCGAGGTCTCGCGCCGGCCGTAGTTGACCACTTAAACAGCAGCAGCTCGCCATCCTCGCGCAGCACACCAAGTGCGCACAACCGCTTCAAGATTTTGCTTGCACCCTGCTGGGTAATGCCGAGCACCGAACAAATCGGAGCAGGGCTCACCCAGGACACGCGTGAGCCATCCGGGCGCACGGCGGAGAGTTGAGAGATGAGCTGCAGCACGGAAATAACCCCCGGCGACACAGCGACGGATCGTGCAAAACGAAGCAACGAGGCGAGTACCTGGTCGTCGATGGGTTCGACAGCCAGGCTAAGTGCTGGTGAGGCCCATAATAATTCGCCCCTGGTGCCTATGGTGAGCGCAGGCGCGTTCGCGCCTTCCGCCTCGGATTGTGTCTTTGCCACGGTGTCATCCTGCAAAAAAGGTGCGGCAACCCCTTGACACCGAACTACAACCTTGGGAAAATCACAACTTGATTGGTGTTGTGCTCTTTTGTTTCAGGTATGAAGCATTGGGTATCAAATTCAAAAAACCGAACCGCCTGCCAGGGCGGTTTTGTTTTTTCTGGGGCCAGCTACGGTTGGTTCACGTTATTTCCTTGCTTACAGCCTAGATTGCATGACGAACTGTCTTACATCAGGTATCCAAAAAACACGGCGTTTTTCTGGATATTTTCAGCCGTGTGTAGTTTTTACCACTGTAAAGAAGCAAAGTAAACGCCCCAACGCAGTTGGGGTGGGTGGTTCCGGGTGATTAGTTGCTCACCTGACATGAACAGTCAGCGCCGAGCAAATATTTCAGAAGCTATTTCTTCACCAGCGTCGATATTCGACCTAGTCAAATCGGCGTCGCGGTTCACCACCATGGCACGCGCGTTGGGCCGATAGGTCCTCTCAAGCTCGTCGCGAAGTCGCGACGTTTCTATCATCAAGAATCGACGGTCGCCCTCAAAGCGAGCCTCGGCGTCGCTGAGCGCTATTGTCAAGCGAGCATTCTCCTGCGTCAGTATCGCCATTTGGCGAAGAACCTCATGGTTGCTCGCGGCTTCGTGTGCCAGCAAGATTGGCAGCTCGCTGCGAAACGCGTCCAGCGCTTTTGCGACGTCCTGATGGCTACCGCCACCGGCATCAATCCGGAACTGGCGCACGGTTGTCCATTCCCCGCGAGTGAGCAGGCGAGCAAGTGCAGCAGCTCGCGCGGCGTCGAATTTCACGCCACTACGATGCTTTCGCTGAGTGGAGGTTGGTGCGTGTGCCGTCACATAACAAATGTTACACAAAAGAACGAAAATCGCCAAAAGTCGTGAAACATTCCGTGAAACATACGGAGTTTCGACCAAGAATTGCGAGAAAATCGTCAACGTTTCTCTATAAAAACCAAGTACTTACGATCCGAGCGACTAGCGGCAAATAGACGATGTCAGGCAAAAGAAATTCCCGAATGCAAGGCAAACGGGAATTGAGGGGACAAAGTCACTCCTAGGGAATGCAACGAAGAAGGAAACGGCGGAAGGCGACGCAGCCGCGACCCAGGGGCGCGGCCTCCTCTACGCGCAAGGCACGTCCGACACCGAAGGTGTCATTTATTCCGAACTCAGTTGATCCGTGCGCACAGCGAGTCAATTTGTCGAGCTGACAACGGCATGACCGTGCCTCCATTGCTCGCGAGTTCCATGATGCACGCTTTCTGTTCGTCGCTTGCCTGGTCGAACATGAGGTGTTGCAGCGCACGCAAGCCCGCTATCACGCTCGCGTGCTCTCTGGGATCAAGGGTAATGTCCATAGTACTTTCCGTTTGAATTGCATCGAACACCATGTTCGGTTTTGCAATGACAAGTGAAGCGGACAATCACTGGTGTGAAAAAAAACCCCGAACGCGAAGCGTTGGGGGTTGGGGATCTGTGAACGCTAGAAAGCGAGCACTTGTGGATCGAAAGCGCGACGTTGCTTCAACGGTGCTGGAATCAGCATCCCTGCTGTCACATCGTCCGATACTATCTCTGTCTGATCGTCATCAGTCACCGCAGTTGCACTGCGAGTTTGCTCATCAATCGAGAAAACCTCCGACACAATTCGCTTTTCATCTGACAACCAGGCGAACAAGCCATCGACCGCCAACCGAGTGAAGCCTTCCAGCTTGCCGTTGTCGGGGACGTGGCCATACACGGTATCAATCGCCAACACGACGTTGTTGATGTGCGGTGCGATGAATGCAAGTCCAGCCGCTTTATTGCGTACCCGTGATAGCACTGATCGAGCCGTTGCAGCAAGCCGCGAACCTGCGCCATGATCAACCGAAGCGCGAACATCCTGTGCGATTTCGCGCACGATCTGAACGCCCAAACTACCCACCTGTCCCTCGATGAGATCGAGCTCAGGTGCAGCGGCGACCGCGGCAGCAGCTTCTGCAGCCGGAGAAATGCGAAACGCGCCGACGGCATAACCAAATTGCGAGCGTACCCAATCCGCCGTTGGCGCATTCGCTTTGATCACGCTTTCCCATTCGGGAAACTGTTTAGCCCATGCCGTGACTGCACTATCCCACCGAGCAACGATGGTGTCGATCTCGGACGTAAATTCCGCGCCGATTTCGTTGAGTACAACCATGAGCGGTGTAACACCCGTTTCCGGTATCGCAAAGCCGCCCATGAACGAAGTGCCAGCCGCGAGACAGGCGCGACGCGCACGCTGCTTCAAGCGATTGAACACCTTCAGTGCATCCGCGTCAATCAGCTTGATCGAACCCGGTGTAACCGCATTCTTCGGCACCTCAACGTACTTGTCGCCAAATGCAGCTCGAAGATCTTCTGGTGTCAATGTCTTGCGGCCACCGAACACATTCATGTCCAGCTGCACGACAACAAGTGTCTCCAAAATCGTAAGTGTCTTCATGTCAATTCTCCTGTGAAAAAGAACGCCTTCGCCCATCGAAGAAGTCCTATGCCACGAGAGTGCGCACGACAATTACGGGTACGAAAAAACCCCAGAACGCGAAGCGTTGAGGGGTTTGGGGAGTAGCGTTAACTACTCGCGCGTTGCGTGTCGAAACATGCAACGCGACCCGTTACAAACCGCGATCGCTCAAGGCAAGTCGGGTTTGCTGGACCTGAGCTGCGGACGTGAACGTCTCAGTCAAGGTCGATTTTGCGTAAGCGCCAATGGCGAGTGCGCAGCAGCAGAGTGCGAGATACTTTTTCATAACGTCTCCTGATTGAAAACGCATGAGAACGAGCGAACCCCATGTTCGACGATCTATGCCGAAGGAGTGCGTTCGACAGCTATGGGTGCTGCTCGGGCGGCTCAGCCGTGCTGCAGTAGGCGCCGACAAAAAGAGACCGGCACAGAGGCCGGTCAATGAGCTTTGCCGACGGTTCACCGGGGGAGGCGAGCGCAACACACCTTGAGCGAGAGGAGGGGGGTCGCTACAGTGGCAATCGCTCCGCTAGAAAGCGAGTCGCGTCAAGCCGCATATGCAACAACTCGTGTCATATGCCTTAACGGCCGCACCCGCCTAATCGTGAGACTGTCTTTCATCTGACCACCACGTTTCGGAGATTTCCGCTCTTGCAAAGTCGGTCAGGCTCTTGGCGTTGGCAAGCGAGTTCAACAGCGATTGTGCGCCATGCAGACGACTACACACCAGGGATCGGCGAACGTTCGCGGCGACCTCCAAGAGGCGTCGGCGTTCGATGATCAAATGCGCTGTCAGTCCTACGGCCTCCAATGTCGTCGCGTGATAGCGCTTGAAATCCCCAATACTACGCACCCGCCGAGTGGCATGAATCGGATCAATAGTCCTGCGCGTCCAGAATGCGCCGGTCTGGGCCAACAATCGTATGTCGCGGTGCTCATTGCCGCTCGCACGACGCCTCACGACGCCACCGCGCTTCCAGACTACCAGGCTGGGGGTCAGATCACCCACCCCATGTGGGAGCCGTGGCAGTTCCTCATCAATAGCGGCTTGTCCCTTTAGCTCACGCTCTTTCCCGCGCGTCACGCGCCACTCGACACCAAGCCGTCCACCGAGGTAGGGTTGCGCACGCGAAAGCGTGTCGCCGAGCATGACCAGCGAGCTGTCGATGAGTGCGATGCGCGCTGCAATGAAGTGCCCATACGCCCCGAAAACCTGCCCAGCGATAGCCTCAAACTGCTCTTTCGCGCCGCGCGCATTTTGACTAGAAGGCATATGTTGCGCCTAAAGATAACTATGTCTTAACTGTGTGGTAGTTTTACCACTGCAAAGGCATCTAACCCACAGAGCGGGGATTAGACCGCAAGCCAAGGCATCAGCAAGTTTAGCGAACACGTGAACACACAAAGTATGTTGTTTGGCGTGGAACCCCTGCTTAACAACATTCTTTGTGTGTTGTGATGCCACCTCCAACCTACAAAGTATGTTTTTCAGGCGTAAGTAGATTGCAGTAAGTATGTTGTGACAACAAAGTCGCTGTGCTAATGTTGCCGTATAGTTTTTTACACTGGCAAAGTTCCAGCGAAAGGAACACATGCGCAAGGACTTCGTAATTGGCTTGGACGCTGGGCGTTCAGCGATCAAAACCGTCGTCATCCCGGTCGACAACCCATCCGAGTCATTTCAGGACATCAGTCCAAACGCGGTGATGGCGGCGATCGCTTTGGTCGACGACGCGGCGAACGGCCGGGCAATCGTTGATACGGTGACCTTTGATGGCGACCGGTATTTCGTCGGAAAGACGGCCGAGCGTCAGCTCGGCCAGCAGATGCAACCGCCGGGGATGAGCGACGACTACTTTTTCGGACGCGAGCATGCGATGCTGGTGTGTGGCGCGCTCAAGCGCGCACAAGCAAAGAACAGTGAAATCAATTTCAGCAATTGCCAAGTGGTTGTGGGACTTCCGGTCGGCGTGTTCGCGACCCGGCGCGAGGAATACCTCTACACCATTAGTGGCGCACTGAAAAAACTTGATCTGCCGATCTCCGGCATGAGTCTTCGCGAGCAAGCGCAGCCCTATGGCCCGTTGCTCGCCGAAATGTTCGATGGCAAGGGCGGAGAAAAAAAGACCATCGATCCAAGCACCCAAGCTTGGGGCGTGATCGAGATCGGGCACTACACGACGGACACGTTGATCGTGCAAGAGGGCGATATTTTGAACAAGACGTTCAAGTCGTGCCAGGGCGTGGCCGTAGCGGCCGACGCGATACAACAAGAGCTGGGTCGGCGTGCTATGAATAAATCACATCGCAATGTCACCAAAGTGCTTGAAACAGGTACCGCGATGTACGGTGGTGATGAGGTTGATGCAGACGATGTTCGCCAAATCGGTGTGCGAGCGTTAGTCGCAGAGGTGCAGCAAAATCTGCTGCCGATCTACAACGACTACCGTGATGTACTCAAAGGCGTATTGGTCGCTGGCGGCGGCGCGCCGCTGTTACAGAGCTTCCTGAAAGAGCGGCTTCCGAAAGCGCGGATCATGGAAAATCCACGTTACGCCGTAGCCACCGGCTTCGCTCGCTTTGGCTTGATGCAGCAGCTCACGAGTAAGTGAAGTGCGGCTGCGACGATCCACGACCAACTCAAAAAGCCTGCGCTTCATACTGACGCTTGATCCACGCACACACGGGTTGGCCTGCGCATACCTTGACCAGCACTTCAGCAGTGCGTACATCGCCGCATTGATCGAACAGGATCTGCGACATCGTGATCACGTCTTAACCACGGACGCGGGCATGCAGGCGTACGAACGTATGCGTTCATCCATTGAATTGAATGGAGAGCCTGGGCGACCGCGCAAGCGCGCTGGCGCGAGCGCGGTCGATCGCAGCAGCGCCACTGCCAGCGGCGCCGTCGAATCTAGCCTCAGCATTTCTACAGCCAACCGCCGCTTGTTCAGCGCATTCGTTGCGCAATCAAAAGGCACCGAGTTATGAGGCTGATCGTAGCGGAGAAAAAATCAGTCGCCGACGCAATCAAGGATTGCCTGGCGCGGCCGGTGATGTCCGGCAACGGTGTACATATCGCACAAGACGGCACGCACATCACCTGGCTCAGCGGCCACATGATGACGCTCTTCGAGCCACATGACTACGACGCGCTTTGGAAGAAGTGGTCGGTCGAGCATCTACCGATCCTTCCAAAGTCGTTTCAGTACAAGCCGCTTGACGAACCGCGTATTACGAAGCAACTGCGTGTCGTGGTTGATCTGATGAAGCGCGCGACGGAAGTGGTGAACGCAGGCGATCCAGACCGCGAAGGCAATCTGCTCGTTATGGAGGTCGTTGAGCATGCCCAGTACAAGGGCAAACTGTCTCGTTTCATCGCGGGTTCGCAAGATACAGCGACGGTGCGAACAGCGCTCAAGGCGATTAAGCCGTACGACACGTTTCGATTACAACTGGACGCGGCCAAGGCTCGCTCCTGGGGGGATTGGTTGGTCGGCATGAATTGCTCGCGTGCGGCGACCAAGCTGCTGGCCAACAATTCGCTCGTGTCAGTCGGTCGTGTACAAACGCCCGTGCTGGGAATGGTGGTCAAACGTGATCGCGCGATCGAGGCGTTCAAGCAACGCAACTATTTCGAGATCGCCGCTACGGTGCGTGTGGGATCTACACAGTTCGTTCTCCGATTCAACCCACAGGACGAGGCGCTGCGCATATGGGACAAGGCAGTCGCCGAAACGTTGGCTACTTCGTTGCGAAACACAACCGTCACGGTGTCCGTAATTTCCGAACAAGCGCGCGAAGCGCCTCCGAAACTGCATACGTTAGGAACCTTCCAGCAGTGGGCCAACAAGCAGCTAAAGTGGTCAGCCACCAAGTCACTTGAAATACTGCAATCGCTCTACGAGCGTAAAGCGACTACCTACCCGCGCACCGACATTGATGCGCTACCAGAAGAGCACATCGCACTGATTCCGGCCACGCTGATTGCCGCTGCAACTCACGTTGTTGTGCCGGAAGGGATCGCAGCAGAACCAACTATCCGCAAGTCCACCTATAACAGCAAAAAAGTCGTCGAACACCACGCGCTAGCACCGACGACCGACGCATCGGCGCTCATCGGGATCGACGAAAAGCAGTTGTGCGCTTACAAAGAGGTAGCGCTGCGCTACGTGCTCAACCTAATGCCAGATTGCGAATACACCGCAACGCGAATGTCATTCACGTCGGATAAGCAAACGTTTTCCGCGACGGGACGCATCATCACGGCGCGCGGTTGGCAGGCGCATCGTGACGTCAAGCCCACCGCAGACAAAGAGCTTCCGGCCATTGAAGACAGCGCAGAAGGCGTCGTTGTTGGAACGGAAGTATTGGCATGTAAGACATCACCGCCCGAGCCCTACACCGAGGCATTGCTGCTCGCTGACATGATGGCAGCGCACAAGTTCGTGACCAATCCCATGCAAGCGGCAATTCTTAAATCAAGCAAGGGACTCGGAACCTCAGCGACGCGCGCTGCAATCCTGGACGAATTGAAAGATCGGTCTTATATCGAAGTCATCAAAGGCAAAGTGCGCGCAACGCGCTTCGGCTGCGACGTCATTGACGCACTGCCCGCCGCCCTTTCTGATCCCGCACTCACGGCGATCTGGGAGATGCGCTTCGGACAAATTGAGGAGGGCGAGCTGGAGTTGAGTAGCTTCATCGACGACCTTAGTGAGTTCATCGTGCGCAATATCGACGCCATGAAGTCCGCGCCTAGAAAAATCGCCAACATGCCCACGGCCAAGGCTGCAAAAGGAAACTGACGTGCAACCATCCATCGACGACAACACTATCGAACACACAGTATCGCAATCTGCGACAGCCGTTGTTCTTGCCGGGTACGTTCGCCGGCCTCCGAAAACACTGAACGAACCCTATGCGTTTCTCTTGCAGCAGACGCGAGCACTGAACCACGCCATTCCAGTTCACGGGAACGTCGCAACAGCATTGGCCGGCGTTGACGTGATGCGGGAGACAACAGGTGTCATCGTGGTTGGATACGTAACGTCGATGCCAATACATGTGGCGTGGCTTTCAACTAACGCGAAGGTGCGGTGGATTCCAACGATCCACGCCTTGAAGATTTCGCCGATCACGCCGGAGGCGCACAGTAATGCGCGAATCTGGGCCGGTGGCCGAAACGACGCGTCGCCTGTGGACGAACAGTTCGAGCCACCGCTCGCCACGTCTGACAGTGAGGTCGCCAACAACAGCGTACGCATTCGTGGACGTCTGCGTCACTTCTACTTTGAAGAATCTTCAAGCGCGACCGAGCAGCAACGCTCGCGCATGGTGCTCATGATTGCGACCGGCCCGTCGATGGCGGAGCTTTTCGAGATCAGAGTCAAAGGATCGAAAGCCGCGAGTATGCGTCGCCAGTTCCAGTATCTCAGCCGCGATCAATTGAATCAGGGCGTTCCGCTTGAAGTGGCCGGCGTGATTAGATCGAAAGTGGCACCGCATCCAGACGGAAGCCAGCTGCGCTATGGTGATCGGGACTTCGAGAATGTTTTTCGTCGTCCGTATATCCAGGCACAAAACATCATCGTCGATCAAACTATCGCGGATGATCAAACGTGGTGGAATGCGTCGCTATTTGGTCCGGCGTATGTCGAGCAGGGTCGCCTCGCCTCCAAAGACATTGACCCTATTCTGTTGGGGCCTGTGATTCCCCAACGATCAGCATGCTAGCCGGCGCTCGGGCCGTTGAGGGCCTGCGGAGATTCCTTGGCCAGTTCACCAACGGCACGCAGCGCGTCAGCCATGGATTCCCATGCACCGCGCTGCTCACGAAATGTCAGCGCCGCGATCAACAATCTCGCGTCCAAGGGATAGCTGTCCCAACGTTCCTGAGAAGGAAGCCAGCCGCCAAAAACCGGGTCATTGACCAACATCTCAAAGGCGCGCTGCGCCGCTCGTTCAGGGGTTTCCTGAATGAAGAGGTCTGCGACGCGAATCGCGCCGGACATCAACATCGTGTTGAGCAACGGTTGTTGAATGTAGTGTGCGAACGAGGCGAGGTATTTAGGTCCAATCGATGCAAACGCGCGCGTGCCGCTTTGCAAGCTCGACAGGTAGGCTGTGCCCATGCCAAGCGCGGCGGCGATTTCCGCATTGGTGTGCCGACGTCGCTTCTTTTCCGACTCGACCAGGCTCCAGAGCGTGGCATTTTGCTCGCGATAAGGCGTAGCCCCCTGATCCTGGCGTACGCCCTGGTCCGACCCCGCATCTCCGGTGGGCGGATCGACAAATGTCGTCGTCGCTGGACTTTCGATCCCTTTGGCGTGTGTGCTGGCAACCACGGCTCGATTATTCCTATTTCTACTCGTATGACGAGTTTAGTCCACAAAGTCATACACCCACAACATCGGGTGCGTGGCGTAACAGTAACGCCTTTCGCAAGTTACTGGCGTCAAAAAGTAGCGTTTGCGAAATGTGCGTATATTTGCATGCAAATAGCCACTAGAAAACATCCATTTTATCGGTAATGCTCCACGCAGAGCGCCAAAGCGATGCAATTGCGCATCGAAATACCTACAAATTCACACGTTAGGAATTCCTATGCTTCGATTGAATCAACCCCGCAACCTGTCGTCTTTCCTCTACGTGCAGCAACAGGCGAACATGGTGGAGCTTGCGGGTGTCGCACGAAATGTCAGCGCAAAGTCGTTCATGCTGGAGCAGTCATCTGCCAACCCCGAGGCACTTTTGCCCATCGTCGCTGGCGAAGGCGACACCATTCCCCGCCGTATTCAGGACGGGTCGCTGGTCGCAGTCATCTGTCACGTTTTCGGTCGCGTGTACGAGCTGCCAGGAGGCAAAACCGAGTACGGTGTCGAATTGCGAGCCATCGACGTGCGCCTACCACGTTTGTCCACATTGGACAAACTACCGCGATTCCTGCGCCGCGAGGATGGCACAGTGAGTGCTGAGGTGACCCGCACCACATTCAAGGAACGTGCGAACCGTTTCCGACTGGCTGCCTATGTGCAGCGGCCGATCTTGGACCGCCGCACGCAAGCCGACGGCAAGACGCAGTCGTCGCTCATTGTGTTTCTTCGACAACACGCTGATCCGAAAAAGCTCATACCAGTTCGTGTTCCGACTCCGTCGAAAGATACGTTGCGCCTTGCAGCGCCTGGCACCGCCATTTCGATCTTTCCTGGAGCCGTCAGTGTGCGCAACATTACTGATGCAAACGGCAAACTGGTCATGACGATTCCTAGCCTGCGCGCACGCGAGTTGCTTGTGCCCGACTGGATTGAAATTCGTGACATTGCCGCGCCGCCCGATTGGGTCTTGGAGCTGCGTGATGCTGCGGCGCTATTAAAGGCCGAAGCGATGCGATCAGGCGATGCCTTGCCGACCGAGCGCGCGCTGCGGGTTGTGGCGTCCACGCCACCTGCGGAGATCGCAGCCCGCACATCGCAGCAGTCGGCACAACCGATGGCTGCTGAGCCTCAGCGAGCAACGACCGCTGTCGGTTCTGTTGACTGGAACAGCGCTTAACGATGGAAGATCGCCAGCAGCTCAAGAAAGCGGTTCCGTATTTGCTGGGTAGCTGGGTATTGGGTGGAATCGTTTGGGATTCCTTCTTTGGGGACTGGCAAGGCAGTGTGCCTTGGATGACGATCGTGACCATTGGTCTGGCCATCATCACAGTTGCCATCGCGACCGTGTTGTCGGTTACGGTCACGCGGGAAAACAAAGCCCGAGCCGTTTTTACGGGTGGCACTGCACGCCGCAACTGGAGCGGCGTGGCCACGAACATCGGTCCTCAACTATGCCCCAACCCGATTCCACGGCTCACGCTTGAGCCATGGCGTCCGACGGGGTTGGTAGGTGTCGTCGCTGCGAAGCGCGGCACCCCATCGGTAGGCATGTTGTACGCGGGTAACGAGAACACCACCATCCAGCAATGGCTGGATAAGGCGTCGGTAACGCACCCTTTGCACCTCGCCTTGTTTCATGCGTTGTGTGAAATTCTGGCCAAACATCCCACTACGCCAGCCGCGCCCAACCTCGTAGACCATGGTGGGCTCAACCTGATTCAGCACACCAACAATGTTTTGCGGGGCGCGTTCGCGGTACGCGAAAACTTCAAGTTCACATGGCCTGCAACACCAGGCATCATGTTGCTCTTCAACGACTCACAGTACGACCCGACAACGATCTTCGATGATCCGCTGCTACCGATCGCTGCCCTTGCGCACGACCTTGGCAAGATTCGCTGCTATGTACGCGTTGGAAATACTGTCAAGGTGAGTCGACTCATCGACCATGGTCCCGCCGGCGCGGAAATGCTTGCATCCATGGCGGAGTGGACAGCCCTTCCGCCGCGCGACCGCATGACGTTGGTACAGGTCGTGGCGCACTATCACGCGCCTCGCCATTACCCGTGGGTGCGAGCAGGGCGTAGCGCTACTGCGTTCATGCCGGACGATGATCGTGGTCCGGCGCTTATGGACGTCATTCATCTGGCCGATCTCTGGGCTGGAAGGATTGAATCCCGCAACATCGCAATGGATTACTCGGATGGAGGCAAAGAGCGCGATGATTTCGACGCGCTGAAAGAAGGGGCGCTGTATGCGCTGCTGTGCGATCTGTTGATGGAGCCCGGCGCGCTCGACGGGGACACCAAGACCAAGCTAGGCTGGAAGCACAACGGCATCGTGTACTTGCAGGAGCGCAAAGTGCGCATTGAGATGTACAAACGACTGTCGAGCGTCGCAAAAAGTGAATCGACCAACATCGACGAAGAGTCACTCGGCTACCGGCTCGGAGACGGCGGTTACACCGTGACAACGGTGCTTCGTATGCAGCTCGCTCAGCGCGGATTGTTGTTGCAGGAGTACGACAAACGCTTCTATGGCCCGTCCCGCGCGCTGTGGATCGTAGAGCTCTACGACGACACCCGAAAGGACAGGTCGACCGGTGCCGCTAAACGAATTGCCCAGTTTCCGGCCATGATCGTGTTCAAACTTGCGCCCGGTGACATGGCGGGTGCCGCTGCGATGCGGGACATTGACAAAACACCAAGGATCGCGCGTGCGCGATGGGGGCCAAGCTCTGCGCGCGCGAAGTTGCCTACAACGGAAGCAGAGATCGCGGCAGCCAATGCCGATCACTCGGACGCACTGCGCGAGGAGGAAATATCGGAAACCGATACTGCGCAAGCCGCCGTCAAATCGCAGCGCACGACCGTGCAAGCGCCAACCAGTGTTCCCGTCGCACGGGCCGCCAAAGGCGAACAGCCGGATCTTGCACATTTGGAGATTGTCGGCGACGGCGACGAGGCGCTGGCTGGCCCGTCAAAAGCGTCACGGCCCGGCGGGCTTGACCCGCATGTGCAAGACGTTGAGCCGGATGACAGCGCCGACGTCAGCGGGGTGGCGTCGGAGAAGGTGAGTATTAGTGATGACCGGATTCGTCGAATCATTTTTGCGATCACGACCAACCTGGCTAGCGGGTTCATTGAGCACATCGCTAAATTCGTAGACGCACAGCAAGCGACGGTTGCCTTCGTGCGAGTCGCGGATTTACCCAGAGCAGTTCGGGGCATTCCCGACGGTGAGGCGTTCATCGAACTGGTGGCGTTAGTTGCTCAGGGGAAAACCCATCGGAAAGAATTCTTTGCAGTGCAAAACTACAAAGAATTCGATGGCGCAGCAACGTTCATCTTCCCGATACCTGGCTCGGGCGCGGACGACCCGGAAAATTCCGCTTTTTAGCGTCTCCGGGCTGTTCTAGACCAGACAAAACTCCCCGACACTCGCTGTGTAGTCATCAGACTTAGCCTGAAATACTCTTTGCAGGCTAATTTGTTATACCATTACGACGCTTAGTCGTTAATACACAGGGTATTCCGCGCCGATTTCGGGGCAGCAGCTCGTCAAAACTACGATTGAGCATGTTTTCTTGTGCTGGCGCGTAGCCCCAAAACGGGACCACTCGTGCTGCACATTCATCTGCGACAACTTCCATTCTGCGCCCTGTGCGCGGCCATTGCGACGGCTCTGCTTGCGGCAGCCGATGCCGCCAGCATCACCGTGGCCGACGCCCCGCCCATTGTTCCAAACAGTTGCCAAACACGGCAACTGGCTGCGCCAACATCGGCCAATAAATCGGGCTTCTCGGCACCCGCCAGCGCGGCAGTGATGCGAGCGCGTCGCGATGACAAGCGCATCGGGGCGTCGGTGCAGCTCGGAGGGGGTGGCCACGTGTGGTGGTCGTTGAGTTGGGATGGCGGCGCTACGTGGCAGGAGGCCACCAGTCTCAAACACTACGTGGTGAGCGATCTCGAATCGGTGACTCAACAGTTCCGCGCGGCGCTGCCCGCGCCAGCTAGCCACATCACCCATGTCTTTGTGCGGGCTGTCGTGAAGCAAAACGACGGCTCCGAGCATGAATTGTGTTCGCTGGCGGAAGCTAAACCGGCAACCGACGTGGTAACCGCAGCGTTTGCCGCACTGAGCCCCTCCACAGCGACGACCTCGCGCGCAGGAGCACCAAAATGAAGTTCACAAATCTCATGAAATGGTGTGCCGCAGTCGTCCTTTCTTTATTGACGATTCAACAGGCCAGCGCAACGCTTGCGGTGACCGCTGAGAGTCCTAGTGCCGATGGCTTCGACGGCTCGATCGGCACGCCGTACGAGACATCAGGCACGGGCACTTTTGATGTCTATTACTCGAACATGATGGGCACTGATTATTACTACAAGCGCGCCTTTTGTGGCGGGGCGGTCGCCACTTATTTCACACTGCCAAACAGCGGATCAGCCTCACTGGGTGGGTTGACAGTGACGCTGGTCAACGGCACCTATGGTCGCATTTACCGGTTCTCGGGGGTGCCGGTTGGCAGCCCGCAGCCGTTCTGCTTCGTCAGCAAAGACGGCTACATGAGTGCAACCATCACCAGCACTGCCGTTGCTGTGACGCCGACGCCTGTCATTTCCAATCTGCGCATCGTGGCCGACGCAGCCGTCACCGGGGGCTTCAAACTCTGTGTTGACTACACACCAGTGAACCCGGTCATTACGAGTTTTTCTTGGATTGAAAACGGCGTGACAAAGGCAACTGGACCCGCCACCGCTCTATGGACTTCCTACGTGTGCTGGGATCGCAATCAAGCGCTGGTGCAGGGCAACAGCTACGGCCTGCAACTCAAATACTCAGGACCGGGCGGCGATACGTATTCGAATTATTTGAGCATCACGATCCCTGTGACACGCCCCGGCATGCCCACCAACGTAACCGCTACGCAAAACTCCAGCGCCTACCCCGGCCAGGTTTATGTCAGTTGGACGCCGGGTGCAAACAGCACTGGGGTCGGGTATTACCTGTATCGATACGACTCAAGTTGGTTGAACCCTGTGTGGATAGGGTGGACCGGCAACCTGGTGAACAACGGCCCGAGCAATTTTCTTGATACGCCCCCACTGACGGGGGTCGCTTACCACTACGCGGTGACCGCCTACGCGAGTGCAAGCAGCCAATACAGCGATACAGGCAACACCGTTACTCCTGGAATAGCGCTTCCTGTGCCGTTGACCTGTTCCGCGGCCATGACCGGCGCTCCCCAAACCGTGACCTCGACAACTTCCAGCGTCCGGGTGTCGGTCTACGGCGTCACGAACGCTACGTCGGTGAATATCGCGCTGTGGGGCGATGTAAACGGTCAAAACGACTTGACGTCGCTACCTGCGACCAATGGCGGAGGCGGTACATGGTACGTCGACGCGCCGTTACTGAGTCCCCAGCGCGAGTTCGGAACATTTTCTGCTCGCGCATACCTCACCGGAGCGGCTGGCGCAAACGTGCCTTGCAATACCGCAGTGACCGTTTTCACCAGACGTGCGTCGCAAAGTTCTACCTTCGTCACACAAACTGTAGCGGGAGCCGTTGATCCTTGGAGGCGCAATTTACTGGTCAATCGCAGCTATCCCGTGTCGATAACGTTTACCAACTCCGGGCAAAGCACCTGGCAGCACGCAACGACAGCGGCCGGCGCTGGTCACAAAGTTCATGGCGACCCGCAAGAGCCGTGGACTGGGACAGGCTCCTTGCTGTTTCCAGTGGGCACCACGTTACCCGGCGGCACGGCAACTGCGACCGGCACGCTCACCACCAGCGCGACGCCGTCCTTTGGCGCGCTGTTCACGATTGTTTACGATGACCCCATTGAGTACGTGGGCCAGTGGTCACCCAACGTATTTATTTCAACCTATGTTGCTCCAACAGCGCCTACTGCATTGCAGGCGTCTGATGCTGCCTTCGGTGACAAAGTGCGCCTCACCTGGACGCGTGGTGGCAATGCAAGCTCTCAATTGATGTTGAGGGCGGCTGTAGGCACGGCGTTTCCTGCGGGTACGCTGACCGGTCAGCCGCCTGGCTGGTCAATAGTCTGCCCCGGTCTCGCGTCCGCTGCGACTACCTGCGACGACACCACGGCCTTGTCGGGCGTTTTCTACGACTACCGTGTGTTTGCGCTCGCGCCGTCCGACGGATTGGATTACGGTGGCTGGGAGCTCGGTGTTGCGTCAGCGAGTGACACGGGTTATGCGCTGATGCCCATCACGACCGCGCCGCAAAACTTTACCGCCTCCAGCGAATATGCTGATCGCATTCAACTCAATTGGTCACCCTTCTCTGGGGCATCGTCGTTTGATATCCAGCGAACGCTGGCGGACGTCAATCGCACGGTAGATGGCGCTGTCGTTGCTATCACTCCGGGGGCGTTGACGACCATGGGGGACACCAGCATTCCGCGCGGTCTGAGTCGCTGCTACAAGATTCGCGCAGTTAATGCTGCCGGTGCCGGACCGTGGTCGAACGAGGCATGCGGATTGCGTGTGGGATTGACTGTTCCCGCGCTCATGGCCAGCCAAGGCACAGTGAACGGCGCGACCCGATTGACGTGGGCTGCGCCAGTTGGTTACACCGCGACGCAATCCGGGATATGGCGGTTGAGGAGTCGCGCCAACTTGTCAGACTGGGAGAACATCGCCACCCTTCCGGGCTCGCCGGGCTCATTCGATGACACGTCGGCAAGGGGCGCAGACGTGGACACAGATTTTTACTTGCTCAACCAAGTGGACGATGCCGGTAACTGGGGCTATTGGGCCATGACAACGGTCTCGAACTACAGTTCGAACATTGCGAGTGGATACGCAAACCTCGCGCCGACATCAGTGGCAGCGACGATCAACGCAGTAGCAAATCAACCGTCGTCGCCGACCTTGATCACAACCATTGACCCGAATGCAACGGCTGGACAATCGGAGACATTTGTTTACTCCGTAATGGCACAACCAGCGGCGGGGCAGGGTGGTTGTGCCATTGCAGGCGCTTCTGTGACGTGGACACCAGATCCGAGCTTTGGATTTGCGGGCACGACGACTTGCACCCTACGAGTGACTGACCGAGGCGCAGCAACTAAGGATGGTCCCGTCACAATCAAAGTAGACCCATTCGTGCCGTCGATTCCGACAGGTGTCGCTGCAACCGATGGAACGGTAAATAATGCCGTCACGATTACCTGGTTGGCGTCGGTCGGTGCGTCGTCGTACCGAGTGTTCAGGAATGGAGCGCAAATTGGCACGTCAACTACGGCGACATTCACCGATCTGACGCCGGGCGGGCCGACGACCTATGCCTACGCGGTCGCTGCCGTGTCGGCAAGTGGCGGTGCTAGCGCACTCAGCCTGGCTGACAACGGATACGCAAACGTCGCGCCCACCTCCGCTGTCGCGACGATCAGTACGGGCGCGGAGAACGTCGCCACGCCTGTCGCGCCGATTGTCGTTGATTCCAACCCAGGGCAAACGTTCATCATTGCGATTGCGACACAACCAGCCCTCGGTCAGGGCAGTGCTGCGGTTGTTAACAACCTGCTGGTCTACAGCCCGCCGGTCTCCGCTGACTTCACAGGGACAACCACGTTTACCTTCACTGCGACCGATCCAGGTGGTCTATCGGTCGTGGGAACAGCAACTGTCACCGTCAGTTGTCGTGCGCCAACAATTCTGGGCGCATCAGTATCTGCTGATTTAACGACCTTGCAGGTGCTGACGCAGGTAGCCGCGTGCGGGTCACCAGCGTTGGCCTCTGGATCCGTTAGCGTCACGGGATACGCGGTGGGATTTGGCCCGGCGGTCAACAACTCAACTGGCACGGCCGGTGGAAGGGCATACACCGTATTGGCCTGGGCGCTGCCGCTGGATCTTGCAGACGGCAACTACACGCTCAACGTCACCGTTACCAACGGTGGGGCATCGAACGCATCCACTGCGGTCAACTCCTCCCTGCTGGTGGACTGGAAGACGCCTTCGGCGCTCATCTTCTCAAATAGCAAAGGTGCCGTCGCCAACGGCGCCACAGCTACGCCGTCAATCGGCTCTCTTGGTGTCAAGCGGAGTGGAACAGGCAGCACGCTACCGCAACCTGCAGCGCTACCTGCAGCTCAACAGTGAAGAGGACGGTGATCAAAATGAAACCTACACTTCGTCCGTTCCAACGTTTGACGGTTGCACTGTTGGTCGTGGGAGCGCTGACCATTGGCGTTGCACAGCGCGCAGCGGCCGCCCCTGTCGCGCAGCTCGCTTCGACAATGGTTGAGCAAGATGCGTTGATCGTGAAGGGCGTCTTCTACGACGAAACGCTGAAGGCTGCTGGCACAGAGCTTTATGTGGTTGTTACCGGCCTCGGAGCCAGCTACCGCTTTCCTATCGCAAGGCGTACCGCATCGGCTGAGGTGGCCGCTGCCCTGGCACCGACGGGTGGTCTCACGACGCAGGAAGCCGCACTTTTCAATGCCGGTTTCTACGCGGCGGCAGACATATCTGCCTTGCCGCCCGGCGCGTATTCGGTCACAAGCGTCGAAGGTAAGTTCGGCACACAAACGGTCTCGGCCGCCGTCTCAAGTCCACAATCCACTTTCAGCGTTACGGACAACATCACGGACACTGTAGTACTGACGGACGCGCAGGGATCACCCGTTGCGGTCACTGCGGGGCGCGTCGCTGGCGTGAGTACGCTCAAAGGCTATCCGTCGCTTCGAGACGGTCTGTACACCCTAACTGCGTCGTTGCGCAACAAGTATGGCTTGAGTCCTGCCGGGGGTGCATTGGCAGTCACGTATCAACGACCGATCCAGCCGGTGAGTGTCAGCGTACCCATGGTGGAAAACTTTCCGGCTGTTGCGCGTCGCGTAGGAATTATCAATCCGTTGACCAACGCGTACCTGCAGGGCACCCTATCCGGCAAAGCGAGATTGACCGGTGGTACCGCAAGTGTGGCCACGGTCAATGGGGTAAGTGTCACCGCAACGGACACGACAATACCGATTGCCGTGCTCGGTACAGGGCATGGAATCAATGCCGTAGTCGCCTCTGGAACATCAACCGTTGATGTCTGGATTGACGCTCCCGACGCACCCACATTGAGGGTCGGCGTGAATACTTGGAATCCGGACGCTGGTATCACGCTTGCAGCATCGCGAGCTAATGCGACGTATGCGCGTGCCGTTGAGCCGGTGTCCGTCACTATTGCCACGGATAGCGGTGTTTGCTCTGGCATCGCGGACGGTACGAATATCGTGCCGACGACAACCTACGATCAGCCCATCTGTTCGGTGCGCTACACGCAACTTCCGAGCGGACTGGATCGCGAATCATCGGGACGTATTCCGCTCGCGGGATACATCCCGGATCTTGGCCCCAACCTCGTGGCCTACGATACCGGCGTACTGTTCACCAACACCGCAACGAACACCACCTCTTTTTACCGCGCTTCCAGCAAACAACTCGCGTTGATTGGCACTCCCCCACCAGCGCCCACGGTGACGTTTGTAGCTGACCAAGCGACGATGGAGATCAATCGCAACGCGGTCGAACCATCGCTGTTTTCTTTCATTGGCGACGTGATTGCGGGTCGTGCAGAAGCGTCCGCAAGCTATCCGGGGCTGACGCTGGCCATCAAGGTCGCGGGCAATACGGTGCGCACTTCGAATTCATCATCAACCAGCGCGCGCGAATTCATTCAAACACAGTTAGCGCAGCTCTACTCCACGCAGACCTTCGACATTGAGGCGTCGTACACGCGGCTTCCCGAAGTGAAAACTGTCAAGACGCTCACGTTCACGGGCCTTCCGCGCAAGCCATCTCTCGTTGTGACCAACGCTGTTTCAGTCAGTACATCCGACGCGGTGATGAGCGGGCTGTTCGGCGCATCGAGCTACGGTGCTTCGGGACAAATATTCACCTACGACCCCGGAGTGCTCGGAACGTGGTCGGTCAAACTAGCAGCGGTGGCGTCGAACGGTACGGAGACAGCGATGGGTTCGCCGGTCACTGCGATCAGTGCAACCGGTGCCTGGCAGGCAAACCTTGGACAACTCGCGCCAGGCACCTACACGATTATCGCTCGCGCGAATCTTGCGGGTCCGGCGGGCAGCAACACCACGTCGCTGGAAGTCAAATCGCTGCGGGCCTCGTTGCTGGTGAAAAACGGAAGCGACATTAACGCGACGCTGACTACGCGAGCAGCGACCGGGCCCACACCGTTTTCTCCAACCATCGGATTGTCGCTGGCAAACAACGCTCGTTACAACGACATCGGTCGCGTCGACTGGACCGTTTCGGACGACGGTGCGACGTACGTGCCGATGCTGGTCGCTGGGGCTGCCGCCACCGGCACGAGTGTTCGTCCAACATTTACGACGGCAGGCAAGCGTTGGATCAAAGCCAAAATTATCAATCGCAACAACGAGGATGACACCAACATTGATCCGATTGAGGTTCAAGCATTCGATATTTCCCGCCTTGCGATTAACGGCCCGACCGCAACGTTTGTCGCGCGGCCTGTGACCTTGACCGCAAGCTCTCTGAACTCGGTGCCCACTGACTATACGTGGAGTGTGCAAAGAGGATCAGGGGACCGCAGCCCTACGACGCATACGGGCGAGACGTTGACGCTGACGCCTGAAGTCGCGGCTGACTGGATCATTAGACTTGAAGGCGCGCAAACCGGTGCACCTGTTGGTGACCCGAATCGTCTGTCGCGTGCGACAACGATCTTGCGCGTGACCGCGCCGTTGATCCAGAAAGCGTCGTTGAACGGATCCAGAACTGTCGAGGCGGGTAAGTCTTATTCCTACAATGCAGCGCGGCCATCACTGTTTCTGGGCAGCTTGCAAAGCAACATGACAGTGTCAGGGCGCTGGCTACTTCCAAACGGTCAGACGCAGGACGGTGACGCGTTGAGCTACACGCCGACCGCGACGGACAAGTTCCTCCGCTACGAAGCGTGGGTCACCGAGATGCCAACCGTGAGGAGTGTCGCTGAATTGCCACTCAGCGTCTGGGCTTACGCATGGCCAGCGTGGTCGATGCAAACGCGTGTCTTGGATAACCGTGTTCCCGCTCGCGTTCGGTACACCGTAGCGCCGAGCGATCTCCGCCAGCTTTCGGCCTTGGGACGGGAGCCGATCAGCTACTCGTGGACTGTTCCTGCCAACGCGACCGTCGTTGAGTCAAGAGACAACTACGCTACGGTGGAATTCGCGGTGGCTGGTCAATACCAGATCACGTCGACGGTCAGTGATACGCGCGGCAATGCAATCCAGGCGTACTCGGACATCGTTGAAGCGCTGCCACCGCTGCAGCTCACGGGCAACATCACGTTGACTCACAGTGATCGTTGGGAGCGTGCACCATCGCGAGTCAGTGCGCGCGTAGTCATCACGACACTCCCTCGTTCAGACAACATATCAAACATCACCTACAAAGTAGATGGTGTTCAAGTGGCGCAAGGGCTGTTCACTACGGTGGGAATCGACGTGCCATCCGCAGGGACGCATAACGTCGACGCGATTGTGTCAACCGTCAACGGCCAGACGATGACGCTGACTCAGCCCATCACGCTGGTGACGGGCGATAATCCTGTGTGTTCAATCGCGAAAAATGGCACCATCTATAGTGCGCGTTGCACCGTGACAAAGGGCTACGTCAGCACGTACCGGTGGACGGTCAACGGCCAGACCATGCCAGTGTCTGGGGGCACCATGTCGCTGACTGCGGCTCAAGCCGCGACCGCCACGTCAGTTACCGTCACGGCGGTGACTGATAAAGGACAGGAAGGTACTGGCTCTCTTTGATGCTCACTACGGTAGCCGCCCTCACCGCAGAGATCGAGAAGGCTGAGACCGAATCAGCACGAGGCTGCTGGGGCTCCGACGTGCTCTACGAAGCGCGGCTGCGATCCGGATTTCGTTTCCTATCAAGGCGGAGCAGGAGAGTACAGCCTGACCGGTATCGAGGTCGACTGCTGCCCCTGTGGTCGTCACGAATGGCACTGAAGGTCGCTCAGGACTTCAGCATCAGACTTGCGTGCGTTGCTTCTTGCCCCAGAAAAAGGAAAACCCCAAAATGCGAAGCATTAAGGGGTTTGGGGTGCGATGTAATTCGCGGGGCGAGGCAGTGCCAGCACCCTACTCACAGATTCCGGCGTTGAGTCCAGGAGCCTGATTCAAGAGCTGCGCTCGCTTTTGCAGCGGTTGGCCAATACTCTTGTGATTCCCGAGTGAACGGGGCGGGGAAGCCGCACTCTTTGTCCTCTGCATACGTTCCGAGGTAGAAGCCCGCAGCCGATTGGTAAACCTCCAAGGCGAGCGTTTTGCCACATTGGAGTGCTAAGAGGCCGACTTTCGAAGTACTGTCCATGACGTTGTTCCTTTAAAAAAACAAGTTTCAAGCCCATCTTGAATGCTTCTGTTCGTCACGAGTACATTGGTCATTAACGGGTATACGCATGGACTTGAATGAGGCCCTCGCTGTGTGATTGCGGGAGATCACCGGAGACCTCGCAATTGCGTGTTCCATAGGCATGAAAAAACCCCAAAATGCGACGCATTGAGGGGTTTGGGGGGAGTGGCCGTCGACTTAGAGGTCGTTGCCTTCGGATCCGGAGTCGGCGACCGCTTTGGTGCGGAAGCGATAGGATTCGAGTTTAAGCGAGAGGCTCGCTTCAGGCTGGCTGTTTTTGTTCAGAAAAGCTTGAACTTCAACAGTACCGTTGCCGATGAAAAAGTCGCCAGCTTTGATGTTCAGATTGGCGAGCGTTTCAGCGCGTTCATCGAACAGCGAAGCACGTACCCATTGGGTGCGTTCAACTTTTTTGCCGTCTTTGTCCGTGTAGGAACGATCAACAGCGAATGAAACCTCGGTGACTTTTTTGCCGTTAGGGGTTTCGCGAAGGACAACATCTTTGCCAACATTGCCAGCGAAGGTTGCGTTATCAAATACGTTCATGTCAGTATCTCCTGGTATAGAAAAAAAACATAAACCCAAGACCCAATCTTGAATATCTATGCAACATGGGTACGCCAGACATCCGTTGGTATGGGAAACGGATGTGACGCAGTGATCGCCGCATAACTTTGTTGGCGCGACAACCTGAATTGGCGCGATCAACCGGGTTATTTTTGTCGTTGCGCTTGCTCGCGTTGCGGTCTCCGTGTGTCAAGGTTTGTGCCGCAACTACAAGTGAGCCACGGAACAGTAATGTATTTGCTGCCAACAGGCAACGGAAATACGCATTACAGTAGCAAAAAACACACAAAAAAAGATACACTAGGGGGAATGGATCAAATCGATGTCGCTCGCTGCCAAAATCATCGCAAACGTCGCATCGTTGCCGCCGTCATTTTCATTGGTTGCGTGGCGCTGGCAGGCTGCTCGCCGGAGAGCCAAAAGGTCGTTTCCGACACCGCAGGGCAGGCCGTATTTGCTGCCGGACCACGCGCTGCTCAAGAGCTAGCGTTGAAAGCCGCCGATGGAGATCTGACAGCGCTTCGCGATCTTCGGTACTCAGCAGGTGATCTCGCACCAGGTAGCGCGACAGACGCTGCGACTCCGACCACCACAAAGCCACCACAGCTGAGTGCGTACGCGCAGGCCGAGCTCGCCTACCTCTACGAGCGTGGCCTGGCGGGTCTCGCGCGCAACCCAAAACTAGCGCTCAAGCTGTATTTAGATGCGTCAAAGAAAGTGTCCGTGGCGGCTTACAACGCGGGTCTGCTGATGTACTTTGGCGAGGTAGTTCCGCAGCGAGTCAACGGTAGTGCGGAGGCTCCAGGTGCGGCGCAATTATTTCAGCGCGCAATCGACACGAAGACCGATAGTGCCATTCCGCACGCGGGTGTAAAGCTCGGTGAGATGTACGAAGCGGGGATACCGATCGCCGGCATCAAACAGGACTTGCAAGAAGCGCTGAAATACTATGATCGGGCGGCTCAATTCAAGGATGGCTACGCGATGATGAAGCGCGGCAAAGTATTGCTCGCCTTGACCAAGAAAGACGTTCTCGATCCAAACATCATTGAGCCGAACATACCGGCCCGACAGTCGTTTGAGGCTGCGGCTCGCTTGTGGAGCGCGGAGGCGCAGTATCTGCTTGGATGGATGTATGCCACCGGCAACGGTGTAGAAAAACCGGACACGACACTCGCAGCCCAGTGGTTCATCGTCTGCGCTTCGAGGGATCAAGCGTGTCGCGAGCGGTCGGAGGTTTTCATGGCCGGATTAACGCTTCCTCAGCGGAAAGCCGCCGCCGAGTCCGCACAAATCTGGTTGCGTAGCAATCAGCGGATGCCGAACCCACCCAATTACAACCAGACGTTACGCAGCACAGAGCTCCGATAGGCCCTCATGGATCCAATATGATGAATTCACTTCGCGATACCCTCCGCGCCCGGCAGTTGGAGGAACTCCATGCTGTACGACACCGCATCGCAAACGGTGAACATATCGTGCTGGACGCTTCGACGGTTCGCGACCTGTTGGCCAACTGGCCACGGGATCGTACGGTATCCGAAATCGCGCTCCGGGCATTGCATTTGCCGCCCTCATTGTCTCTTGACAACATTCACGGACTCTTGGCGAACGCGAGTGCGATTGCATTGGGGTATCGGCTGGAGCATCATACCGACGCTTGCGGTGAGTTGCATTTAGCGATCTGCTCGCCACTCGCCACAAAGCAAACTCCAACCTGGGTGTTATCCCATGCAATACGCGCCATGCACGATGGTTCACGATTTGATTCGCGCCATTGGCTCGGTATCGAGCAGTTGCGCCGCGAGAGGCTGACGTGGTGGGTCTGCGGCAGTGACGGCGTGTGGCAACACGTTCAATATTCGTTCGTGGATTCGCGCCTCTCCCGGGCGGACGCTACTCCGCCACGCGCGATGATGTTTGAGCACGCATCGGCCTTTTGACGCCACAGACCTAGCGATGAGCACGGATCAAGACTACCAGCGCTTGCTTGACACAATGGTCGTCCAAGGTGATTCGCAGCCGTCCATTCTTCGGCAAATGGATTCCACGGCTGTGCGCTTGGGTATTGCCGCGATCGGTAGCGAATGCTTTGAAGAAGCGGTCAGTCACGACGAACTGCTGGCGGCCGGCCTGTCGGCGCTAGACGCGGATGATTTGAGTCGCGCTGAGATTGTGATCGTGTTGATTGCACGACTTATCGAGATGGTCGAATTGCCGTCAGAGCCGGCGGCGCAGTTGCTCTCGGCATGTAAACTGTTACTGTTACGCTTAGACGCGCCAGTCGCACTTGTAACCAGGTAACAAATTCAAGAGGATGGTGTATGGCCGAAGCCGAGGCGAATTCGCCGGCCGAATCGCCACAAACGAGCCTAGAGACACGTTTGGCTCCTGTGAAGACAGCGATCACGGACTTTCGAGAGCACGGTAACGAGCAAATACTCGCTGCTGTGGCGTACCCACATCTGCGCTCCTTTGGCGCAGCGATCGCGTGGAAAGTTGGCGTTCCGCAAGCGCTTCGCGACGACGCCCTGCAGGAGCTCCACTTTTACTTCGTCCGAGAATTGGTTCCGCTCTACGACGCGAGTCGGCCCCTGGCTCCGTTTTTGTTCACCTACATCCGAACGTTTCTCATCAGATTCCGGCCACGGGCAAAAGGGTCGGCATCGGGTAGCGACAGCGCCTGGCCCGCAGCATCAGCCGAGACGCTTTCGCTAGACGATCTTGTAGACACGAACGGATCGGACAGCCCGCAGGCGACACTTGCAGCAGAAACCTTCGCCGAAGAAATTGACCAGAATGCAGCGATCAGGCGTGTCGCGGACGTCCTGAGCCGGGCCCGAGTTGGCGCGGCAGTGCCGTTCGCGCTTTCTTCGTCGTTAGCAGCGGTCAGTTCTGCTGCCAAGCGCACAGAATCTCCGGAACTGGATCAAATGCGATCAATGATCGGCGAATTGCATTTCACGGTACAGGAAATGGCGGACGAAATGGGCATGCCCGTTGAGACGCTTCGAGCCAAGTTGAAGGGGTTTAACCGAATCACCGAGTCAGAGATAAGCAAAGCGCGTGAAGTCGTGTCGAGCATGTCTGACGTACAGCGAGCGCTCATGAAGGAACTGAGCAATCTCAAAATGTCGACGATTGTGGACCGCTGGATGGGCTTGCTCGGATGGAAGAACGGCAAGGCCACGCGCAGCGCTCTGGCCTCAATTCTGGGCGTCAGTGAGCGGACCTTCGAGCGCTACGCCCATGACGAATCGCGCGCACCCAACGCATCGTTACGTCAGTACGAACGCAAACTGCGAGCCATCGCAGTCGATCCGGAAGGTTAGATGCACTAAGCGGAGCGGTAGCGCCTGATTCACTAGAAGGCGATACGAAACCTCTTTGCAGTAGTAAAGGACATACAGCAGCGCTATATTCAGCGCATGTCACTACCAACGCATCCCACTTCGACACCTGCAGCGAGTAACGATTTGTCTACGGCGGAGGTTGTAGAGCTACAGGCGCTCGATGTTGAGTACCTGGTTCGCGCGATCGTCATCAATCAACTACGAAGTAGAACGCGACCGAGTGTCCGATCCGTTTCGCAGGTGCTGCGAGAGCGTTGCGGACGGGCGTCAAGTGACGCAACCCTTAGGCCGCTGCTGCGTGACATCTACGGTGAGAGCGGCCTCTTGCTTGCGATATCGCTTCATGAAAGCGAGCCGAAGCGATTGGTTGGGTCGCTACGTCTACAGCGAGCCAGACGCTTTGTGCGCAACGTACGTTCGGTTCAAACGTCTGACGGAGACAAGGCGTGATCGACGTGCCCACGAACCATGTCATTGTCGCGGTCGAGTACACCGCTGTCGTGCTGGGGCTGATCGGCAATCTACTGGTCGCGCACAAACGGCGCTCTGGCTTCGCGCTGTGGGTTGTCTCGAACATTCTGCTCGTACCTTTGGTATTGAGCAAACAGATGTACGGCTTAGCGATCCTCTACGTTACCTACTGCGCGTTGGCCATGTACTCGTTTTGGCGATGGCATTGCGATGCGCGAAGTGACGGACGACGGATGGCATCAAGTGCCATCGATTCACCACCCGAAGGTGTTAACCATTGTCATAACCGAGGCTCATGATGCGGAAACGGTCATAAATCTCATCACCCACGTTCAGATTTTCCGGCGCACCAGTAAACCAATACGTCGCGGCGCGTTATCGGTGCGTGTGAGCACCGCGATGCAATGATCGGGCTCGGGATTCGCTGGTCACCGGTCCTGCCCAAACGCAAATGGGCACGGTTCTGGCCGAAGCGACGTGTTGCTCCATCCCCTTTTTTCGCTGCGATCGGGCTCCCGGGTTGAACGACGCCCCGTCTTTCATCAACCGTAGCTGCTAACGATGCGCTGAGTTTGCGTGGGCGCTAGGATGGTCGAGCAAGTTCAACGCACCATTACATAGCGCGACCAACTCACGTTGGGCTTTAGCGCCAACGTCGGGCGCGGACAAAATGGCGTGTTTCATCGCGACGAGAACGCTTTCCGTTAACGCGGGCTCACCGCGAACTACTGCTCCCGCAATCGCGCGTAAGAGGCCACCGGCTGATACCGGCAACTCATCAACGCCCATCACTCCCAACGCTTCCAGTCCGAGCGTGTTCGCAGTGCATGGAGCTGCATTGGACAACTCTGCAAAACTAAACGCAGCGCTGCGAATGAGCGGGGCAGGGGCGACAGGAGCAGTTTGACGAGTGTCGTCTTCGAGTAAGGCAAGTCGCGCGGTCATTCTTGGGTCCTCAGTGGCTCGGTTAATTGCTTTGCAGTTGCTAGCGCTTTTGTGCGCATTGCAACAGCGGTTTTCGATCAAATGACGCCGGCATTGCTAGATGGTAGCAAATAGTAGCGCAAAAAAATGTTACTGCCTGTGGGCGTTAGCACTACAATAGGTTGGCAATTACAACCCATTACTTTTCGTGCGCTGCGTTTGATTTGCTGGAGATTGCTTTGGGATTGGGAAACTGGGTGTCGCTTGCGGAGGCGGCGAGGATTCGAGGCGTGTCACGCCAAGCCATCGCAAAACTGGTGAACAACGCGCGTTTTGAAACACTAAAGGTAGGTGGGCGCACTTTCGTCGATAGCCGTCAGGTGTCGGACTACCAATCACGTCGGGCAGGCCGTCCGTCCAAAAGACCTTCCGAATGAATGACACTCCAACATTGCCGCGCCTGTGTGTGGTCATCGCTGACGATCATCCACTCCTTCTCACGGGTTTCGCCGCAGCGCTGGCGAACCGAGGAATTGACGTCGTATCAACACACAATAATCCGGTCGATGCGGTTGCCGCCTATCGAAGGTTGGCAGCCGATGTGCTCATTTTGGATATTCGATTTGGAGAGGGTGCGAGTGGCCTGGATGTCGCACTAAACGCGATTTCGGATGACCCAACTACGCGCGTGATCCTTCTGACTCAGTTCGATCAATCGGCCGTGATTTCCAAGAGTTATCGCGGCGGGGTTCTGGCGTACATCACCAAGGATCTGGAGATGGATGAGCTGGTACGCGGGATCGAAATGGCGGCGCAAGGGAAAGAATATTTGCCCTCGTCGGTAGCCTATCGCATGGCGCGCGAGGTAATGGATCCCGAGCAGATATCAGTGCATACGTTGAGCGAGCGAGAGTTGGAAGTTCTCAAGGGAATTGCCAAAGGGCTCACCAATGTGCAGATTGCCGAAAACCTTCACGTGTCCGCAAAGACGGTGTCGAACGACAGCACTGAAATCAAGCGCAAGTTGCGCACCAAGCGCACCGCCGCGCTGACCCAGTACGCGCTGCGTAACGGTCTCATCTAGGAGTCAGTTCGTGAATTGGTGCACTGATTGTGCTGTGGCTTCGCCTTTGGGTCAGTCAGCGCTAGTTGCTATGGTTTTGACGATCACTACATTCGTTTGCTTGGTCCGCGCGCGCGGCAACGCCCAGCAGTTATTGGCGCTTGCGGCATTGGCATTTGCCGCAGTAGCGGTTGGCACTGCGATTGCCAGCGGAATGATTGGTGTGTTGGGTGTTGTTGCACTGCTGCTGTTCGGCACTGCCTGTTACTACTACCGAATGACTGCGCGCCCAAACGTTGTCCGAACGATGGCCGTGTTCCTCGGTGTGTCGGCGGTGGTGCTAGCGACACACAGAGTGCCAGGCTTTCACGGGCTGCCGTTACTCGCTCCAACCGTGATTTGTGAAGGATGTCAGAGGTTGTGGTTGCTAGGGCACATGGATAAACCCTTCGTTGGCTTGCTACTTTTTGCAATTGCGCTGAATGGATGGCCGTTATGGTCGCGCGGGAAGAGGGCGCATCCACCGCTACTACGAAGCGCAGGGGTAACGGTCACAACTGTCGCCGTCGTGGCGCTCGCTGTTATGGGCGTGATGAGCCTATTGAGCGCGGTGCGCTGGGCACCCAAAGCGCCAGACGTCGCTACGGTCATGATGTTCCTGGCGGTAAATCTTTTCTTCACAACCTTTGCGGAAGAAGTTTTCTTTCGCATGTTTTTGCACGACGCGATGCGACGTTGTTTCCCGAAAACGTTTACGAGTGCATGGCGGATCATCGCCGTCAGTACAGCCCTATTTGGTCTGGCTCACATAGCGGGTGGACCGCTATACGTCCTCGGCGCACTCCTTGCCGGGATTGGCTATGGCTATGTCTACGAAAAGACTCAACGCATTGAATGGGCGATCGCCGCCCATTTCGGTGTGAATGTGACCCATTTTTTCTTGTTCAGCTATCCGCGGCTCGCGCCGTAGCGGAAGGATTTTGATGATTAAACGATTTGAACAAACGGCATTGGTACTCGCGCTCTGTTCCGCAGCATCCGTTACAAATGCGACGGCAACTATGGATCCCCTTTTTGACACAGCCACTGATCTGGTGATTACACCGACCCGACTTCGACAGTCGGTAGCAGAGTTACCAGCAGCGGTCACGGTGGTGACGGCGTTAACGATTGCGGATTTGGGCTTGCGATCACTGCCAGAGGCACTCCGCCTCGTTCCTGGCATGGATGTCACGCAGGTCGATGGAAATGACTATCGTGTCAATTATCACGGCGGCAATATTCTCATTCCACGTCGACTGAACGTGATGATCGACGGTATTTCGGTCTATCGCCCAGGATTGTCGCGAGTCAATTGGTCGGCGATTCCTGTGTTGATGAGTGATATCGAACGCATCGAGGTCACGCGTGGACCGGCCTCGGCCGCGTATGGCCCGAACAGCATGACAGCCGTGGTGAACGTCATCACCAAATCGGCGCGTGCCACCGGCGGATCGACGCAGATCAGCGTTCAATTCGGCAGCTCGAATGAGCGGAACGTCTCGTTGCAACACAGCAACATCGCAGACAATGGATTGGCCTATCGAGTCTCGATGCAACGAGAAATTACCAATGGTTATGATGCGATTCCCGCCCTCAAAGTTGGGCACGATGGTCAGACGATCAACCGCGGTACGCTTGGACTCGATTTCACGCCCAATGCGCGCGATAGCTTGGGGTTCCAGGTTCTTGTTGCGGATGGCACGAAGCAGGTCGAGACCATTGACTCGCGACAAACCTCATTTCCCGACGTCCGTTTTACCGACGTGTATGGCGCTCTGAATTGGCGGCGAGACTGGAACGACTCGCTTGAGACGAAGGTTCGAGCAACTGTTCTGAATCAGGATCAAAGTCAGGGCTGGTCAACCTGCGTTCCGATGGGCCTGTTCGCGCCTGAACTAGGGGCGTTATGGCGGATAAACCCGCAACTAGCCACGGCGTTGGTCACGGGCGCGACTCCCAAGCCAAGTTCCGCAGCGGAAGTCGCCGCGCTCACCGCAACAGCACGAGCAATTGGCGCGTTGGGAGCGCGTGCGACGCAGAACTTGTGCGGAACAACGGGCATCGAGTTAACCGAACGACGCGTGGATATTGAGGCTCAGGCTACCGTTGTTGTGTCCGCCCAGTTACGCGGTGTGGTCGGAATCGGTTATCGACGCGACAGCGGACGATCTGACTCGCTTTCTGGTGGCAAGGACGTCGCGGCGAATGCTGCACGAGCATTCTTCAATGCCGAATATCGTCCGATCGACAATGTGACCCTTAATCTCGGGCTCTATGTTGATCGTGACGGCAAAAGCGGTAGCGAGTTCTTGCCGCGTGTCGGAGCTAATTGGGCGGTCACTCCAACGCAAACTTTGCGTGCATCCTGGGCGGTGGGTGCCCGTCGTCCCGATCTGCAGGAGCAACAAGGCAATTGGTCGTATCGGTTGATCAACGCGACGCCAGCGTACCCGGGCATTGCACAACCGCAGTACTACCAAACGGGTGTCGCGCAAGGCGGATTGTTGCCCGAGCGAAACGAACGGTTAGAGGTCGGTTATCACGGCAATTGGGTGCCAGGCCATGCAGTGGTAGACGTTGTGGTTTTTCGCGAACAACAGCGGGACCTTGTGTCGGAAAAACTGGCGATCAATACCTTCTCTCCAACGAACAAAGGAAGTTTGACCACGTCAGGCATTGAAGCAACGCTAGATTTCAAACCCACCGAGAAGCTCTCGTTTTCGGTCGGCGGCGCGCTAGTACACGCGCGCAGCGAGACTGCGCTTGAGCTCACGCAAACAGTGCCGTTGAGCGGATTTCTTCGTACCACCTACGTTTTGAGTGACGATTTGCGTATCTCCGCCGTCGCCTACGCGTCCAACGCCAGTTCTCCGGGGCTGAGGAGTTTCGGGCGGCAGGATTTGTCGCTGCGATACAAACCCAGCGCGTTTCGCAAAGTGACTTTCACTGGCACGCTTTCGCACCTCGATAACGTAGTCACTGGTGCGTACCAGGACATTGGCAGAGCTTCGACATCGCGCTTCACCCAAAGCGTTCGCGGCATTATCGGTCTCGAAGTTGCGCTATGACGAAAATCTGAGTGGCCCAGCGTGGCTAGTTGTCGCGTTGAGGCATTTTGTCTGCTTGACGCAGAGGCTGGTCGTCATGTTGTTGGTGCTCGTGCC
>JAPUER010000031.1:0-3843 GCA_027492485.1 Betaproteobacteria bacterium | reverse complement strand
GCGGTGTCGGCGTTGTACGGCGACCCGGATCCCGCCATCCAGTTGCGACTGATCCAGGCGACCTTCAGGCGTCCCGTTTCGGTAGGGGTGTGGGCAACCGCAGACACTTCGGCAACTGTTACAAAGCTACAAACGTTGGCCGCAGCTTTGGACATCACCCTAGTGGTAGAGAACGTCGCCCTCGATGGTGATCGCGTTGCGATTGCTGAGGTCGCCCGTGCGACGTCAGCACATATCGAGGTCGACGCCTGGCTGGCATTGCCAGACGCGGCGATTTTCAATGCCAGCAATCTGAAAACTATTCTATTGGTCACGTATGCTCGCTCGCAACCGGTGTTCGGTTTCACGGCCACAATGGTGACTGCCGGTGCTGCCGCGAGCGCTTGGGTTCCCCCCGCGATGCTCGCGAACGACGTCGCCGAAATGTATCGTGCCATTGCGAGAGGGGCGGAGATAGCGAATCCTCGGTACTCAAGTCACTTTGACGTCGTGGTGAACGAATCGGTCCTGCGATCTCTGAGCTTGCCCGTTGCACAGACATTAAAACAGATGAGGCGCGCGCCATGAGACCGGTGCGACTCTATCGTTCCATCATGCGCTCCGCTTGGGAGAGCATCCGCGCACGAGTGTTCCTGGCCTCAATGGTGCCAACTGTCTTGCTTGCGGTTGTCGTTGTCTACATGCAGTGGCATGCCCATTCCAGAGGACAGCGTTTGGTCGAAGAACGAGGGCACTTACTGGCACAATCGCTCAGCGACGCGGCGGTTGTTGGCGTGATCGCTGGTGACAGGGCTTCATTGCAAAGATTGGCTCGGGCCTTCGCATCTCGCCACACAGAAATCGCAGGTATCGAGATATTCGGTCGATCTGACGAACTTTTAGTTAGGTTTGTTCCTGGTGTTGACCTTGAAATAGAAAGCTCGCGAAGCGGTGCTGCTGTGCCGTTGGTGGGCTCATCTGATCGCCCCATATTTCGAGAAGATGTTCGAATTGACGCCGCGCCACTCGACATCGAATTGTTCGCTGCTAACGAATCGTCGCAGCGCCCCTCCGTTTCCAAACTTGGGTCAGTCGCGTTGGCTGTCGATGTCGAGGCCCTCGGCACGGATATTTGGCGTCAACAATGGCCAGTTGTCTCTAGCGCATTCTTTCTTCTTCTGCTCAGTTTCTTTGCTAGTCGCTATCTTGTTGTGTGGAGTGTCGCTCCATTGAAGGCCGCAATTGCCTCGCTTCGCGAGCCAAGCGCCGACGCAAGCGATCACAGCGCGACGGATCTCGAAGTGTTGGAGCGAGCGGTAAACGTTGTCACAGAAACGCGAGAAGCACAGCTTGCTCGAATCGAGAGTGCGCTCATCGCGCGCACGAAATCGCTGCGAGAAAGCGTCGAGCGGGAACGCGTAGGCAACGCTGAGCGACGGCAGTTGATACAACAGATCAGCAACACGATTGAGGCCGAGCGAAAAAGTATCGCAGGCGAACTGCATGATGAATTAGGGGCGAGCTGTACGCTAATTCGAGTTAGCGCAGAACACATCACAAAGCTCAGTGGTTCGCCCGAGAGGGAAAGGCCAGACACTCTGAAACAGATTCAGGCCAACGCCGTCGAGATCATCGGCATGTCCAAGAATGTTTACGCCGCTGTTCGTCGGATCGTCCGTCAATTGCGACCAGAAACACTGGAGACGCTTGGTTTATCGGCGACGTTGCAAGAGCTGGCGGAATCCTATAACGATGCGCAGCGGGGGGAAACCATGTTTCATACTCAGATTGACACGGCCTGTGATCAAGTCCCGTTCCCGTTGCAAATGGCTGTGTATCGGCTGGTGCAAGAGGCGTTCACGAACGTGGTTAAACACGCAGGTGCGAGCACTTGTCGCTTGCAGGTTGACATGCTGGGGGGCAGCTATCAACTGAAGATCGTCATTGAGGATGATGGCGTCGGCCTATCACTGCCAGTGCTTCAGCCGCGAGGATCAGGCATGATTGGTATGTCGGAGCGCATTGAGGCGCTTGAGGGCGAATTGACGTTCAGCGCCCCGTTGACTGGACGCGGTACTGTCATTACTGCGAAGTTGCCGCTGCCGTCAGCGAGCACCCATTAGCATCAATCGCCAGCGGCCAGTACGGCACGCGCCAGCGCGACCTCATCCGACAAACTGTACGCTTTCGTCGTGTCGATGGAAGAATGCCCAAGGTACTGCGCCACCTGCAACAAATTGAGCCGCCTGGATAGCTCCAGCGCTCTACGATGCCGAAACCAGTGCGGCGTTAGTTTCGCGACACGGTCACGATCCGCTTGCGCATTGCATCGCCGCGAGGCGGCTACCGCCAGCGCCCTGATGTCGTTGTAGACCGTGGTCGTAGAGACGCTACGCACCCCGCCGCGCGGCCGATGTTGGTTGACCGCAAGAGCGGACGCCTTGTCCTTGGTCTTCGCTCCGTACACGCCGTAAAACAGATTCGTGTCAGGCTCAACGCCGCGCTTCAAGTCCGCCTCCGAAACGTTCGGCACCAAAAAAGGATCATGATCAAAAAACGCAATGCCGCGAGACAGACGGTATCGTTTGTACGCATCGATCATGGCTGGCGTCACCGGGATGCGCCGGGTCCTTTTGCCTTTTCCCAGAATTTCCCACAACCATACGGGGGGCCCGCCATCGGTGCCAGAATGCCTCTGCATCGCGTCCAAACGGCCCGCTGCCAGTTCGTGCTTACGAGCGCCGCTCTCTCGCAGCCAAACGGCAATTGCGCGGCAGCGCGACTGTTTTTCATCGAGCCAATCGAGTTTTTCAATGGTGTCGTCGACGATGGCCCACTGGTGATCAGCCAAAACCCGACTACCCAATTGCTTGCGAGTCACCTCGATGCGGTTTGCGTCGCCGTCATCCGGGGCGTGTACTTTCGGGATCGCGATGGTTGTCACGTAACCCGAGATCTGCAGCCAGCGATACATGGCCACGAGGATTTTTCGGGATCGCGCGGCACGCTTGGGCGTTGTTGCGGAAGTCACGGCAAATAGCTCGCCGAATGCGGCCTGCGTTTCGAGCGGCACAAAGCGATCAATGTGCTCTTTCAGCAGTGCAGGATCATCCAGTTGGTCAAAGTACGCACCCAAGTCAGAGAACGTGCAGGTGTCCAGACCGAGCCGGACGCTTTCGAGCCACGCCAGCAACCGATGGGCATGCCGCGCATACTCGCGCCGCGTTCCGGTTCTGTACTCGGAAAGCCATCGTTGTATGGCTTCCGCGTCGGTTGTTACGCCTAGTTTGTTGTGTGCAGCGGCGTTGACGGTTGTCGGCGTTGCGCTCGCGCGCGGAATGAGGTCGTGCCGCGTCACGATCGAGCAAATGGGTTGGCGATTGACTTTGACGGCGCGGTCAAATTCGGCAATACATCGGGCAGTGCTCCCACTTTTGCGTCTTCCGACATCACATCAATCGCCCGTTGCATGGTGTCGACTAGCAGCTTCGCTTGAGCCAAACCCGATTTTGTGCGCTCAATCGTCCAATCGCCCACCAGCGAGATGGACCCTTCGTGGTTTTCGATGGAGCGTTCACCGAGGGTGATTACATCAGTGTCGTTGGCGAACGGAGCGAATTTGGTTGTCATGGCTGGATTGTATTTTTTTGCGCCAGGTCGAAAAGCACACCGTACGAAACCCGTTGGTATCGGGATGTCGCCGCACCGCGCGTGAACGGCCCCGGAAGGTCAATACTTCGTGGTTTGGTGGCAACGCCGGGAAAGACTCGCACGCCGCTCAGTCGTTCCAGCGTTGCCAAGTCAATAGTCGCGTATTGCGGTAGATCGTCGTTGCGCACGAGGTACGCCGCAGTCTGGCCGGTC
>JAPUER010000030.1 GCA_027492485.1 Betaproteobacteria bacterium | reverse complement strand
AAGCCCTTCGCCGACGTGATCAAGGACGCCAAGGAGGAAAAGGGCTTCTTCACCACCTGGCGCAAGGACGACAAGGTGTGGATCGAAGTCCCCGAGGCGATGTGGGACCGGCCGTTCTTCTTCTCGGTCAACGTTACGCACAACATCGGTGACGCCGGCCTCTACGGCAACCAGATGGGCGGCTTCCTCGCCGCCGGTCGCGGCCAGTTCGTCGCCAGCTTTCGCAAGTTCGGCCCCAACGGCGTGCAACTAATCGCCCGCAACATCGCCTACACCGCCGCGAAAGACACACCGATCCGCCACGCCATCGAGCGCAGCTTCTCCGACAGCCTGATCGGCAGCGCTGCCGTCGCCAGCGCGCCGCACCCCGAAAAGAAGAGCGTGCTGATCGAAGCCAACGCGCTGTTCATCAACGACTTCCCGATGGCGGCGCAACAGCTGGAGCAGACTTTCCGCCAGCCTTACGCCTTCGACGACAAGAATTCCAGCATCGAGAAAGTGCGCAACAGCGATACCGAAACCGGCTTCAACGTGCGCGCCCACTACCGCCTCGGCCGCGTCGCGCTGCCGCCGCCGGTGCCGGCGCCCGGCGCCCCGCTGCCGAAGTACCCGGCCACGCTGCAGGACATCCGCTCGCTGTTCATGGGCTATTACTACGGCTTCTCGCAGTTGCCGCAGGACCCGATGCGCCCGCGCGAAGCCGATCCGCGCGTCGGCTACTTCACCGCCAACGTCAGCGACTTCAGCAACCCCGACCGACGCGACCCGAAGAACCGCTACATCATCCGCTGGCGTCTTGAAAAGAAAGACCCGACGGCCGCGCTGTCGGAGCCGAAACAGCCGATCGTCTACTGGCTCGACAAGAACATCCCGACCGCCTACCGCAAGGCGGTGACCGACGGCATTCTCGAATGGAACAAGGCCTACGAGAAGATCGGCTTCAAGAACGCGGTGGTGGTCAAGCAGCAGGGCGAGGACGAGGATTTCGACACCTCGGCCACGCGCTTTGCGTCGATCCGCTGGGTGGCCGGCAACGGCATCCAGTTCGGCGCCCGCGGCCCGAGCAAGGTGGACCCGCGCACCGGCGAAATTCTCGACGCCGATATCGAGATGAACGAGGAAATCACGCGCCTCTACAGCGCCCGCGTCAGCGAAGACCCGCCGCGCCCGATCGGAGGCGCGCTGGCAGCGGGGCTGATCCGCAATTCCGGCGAACTTTGCACTTACGCCGACAACAAATTGTCAGAAGCCGCCTTCGCGCTCGATCTGCTGGTTGCCCGCGGCGACTTCGAGTACGGCTCGCCGCAGGCCGAATCCTGGATCATGGACGCGATCAAGGACATCACGTCGCATGAAGTGGGCCACACCCTCGGCCTGCGCCACAACTTCAAGGGCTCGATGGCGGTGACGCCGGAGCAGTTGCGCGATCCGAAGTTCGGCGCCGACGTCGGCGTGTCGGCCTCGGTGATGGACTACAACGCGCTCAACATCGCCACCAGGGACGAGCGCCAGGGCCAGTATTCGATGGTCACCGTCGGCCCCTACGACATCTGGGCGATCGAATACGGCTACAAGGAGACGACGCCGGAGACCGAGAAGGCCGAGCTGGCAAAAACGATGTCGCGCGCGCTGGAGCCGCAGCTTGCCTACGCCACCGACGAAGACGCTGGCTTCATGCCGATCGTCGAAGGCATCGACCCCGAGGTTAACCGCAGCGATCTGTCCAGCGATCCGCTCGGCTTCTACGAAAAGCGCTTCACCGTGATCCGCGAACTTTGGGACCGCGTACAGGCGAAGGAACTGCCGGCCGGCACCAAGTATGAACAACTGCGCCGCAACTTCCAGCGCGGCTTCCTGCTGATGGCACAGATCAGCGAGCTGGCGGCGAAATACGTCGGCGGCGTGACGGTGCTGCGCGACGTCGCCGGCAGCGGCCGGCAACCGCTGACACCGGTCGATGCCGACAAACAGCGCCGCGCGCTGAATCTGCTGGCGAAAAACCTGTTCGCCGTCGATTCCTTCAAGTTCAAGCCGGAATTTCTCGGCAAGCTGACGCCGGATTTCGACGCGCGCTGGGATTCGATCGCCGATGAAGACGTGGGCGTTCCGACCGTGCAGCCGATCGACCAATCGGTCGCCGGCCGCGTCTTCGCGCTACAGCGCGGCACCCTGGGCCAGTTGATGCGCGACAGCGTGGCGGTGCGCCTCGTCGTGGCGCCCGAGAAATTGGCCGACAGCAGCAAGGCGCTGGGTCTGCCCGAGCTTTACGGCACCCTGCAAAAATCGATCTGGAGCGAGCTCAATAGCGGGGCGACGATCACCATGATGCGCCGCAACCTGCAACGCGAGCACGTCCGCCTGCTCGCGGAAGCCGTCGCCAAACCGAGCCCCAGCGCGCCCGCCGACGCCCGCAGCCTGCGCCGCGAGTTCGCCGTCGACCTGCTCGCGCAACTGCGCAAGGCTGCCGCCAAACCGGGCCTCTCGATCGAAAACCGCGCACACCTCAACGAATCGATCGCGCTGCTCGACGGCGCGCTGAAGGCGCAGATTGCGAAGGTGATCGGCTGACCGCCACGGCACGGTGCGCCACCGTGCCTCGCGTCGGAATGCGAAAATCAGGCGGATGAAAGTCCGCCTGATTTTTTTTGCACTGTTGCTACCGGCTCTCTCGACAGTATGTGCCCAACCGGCGACGCCCGTCGAATCCGCTGCCGAACCGGTTGCCGGCAAACCGGTGGCGAGTGCGCCGCTGCCGCCGTCGGTGGTGGCGCCGGGTGCCGATCAATTTGCGAAACTATGCGCCAATACGCACGACCCGGCCGATTGCGGCAAGAAGATCGAGGCGGCGCAGCTGGGCCGTGGCGGTGGCGCCATCGGCACGGTGATCAAGCGCGACGGCAATCTGCTTGCCGTGATGGTGCCGGGCGAGCCGCCGTTTCTGTTCGAAGACAAGGCCGGCGAGGCAGGGCCGAACTACAGTTTCTATGGCTACTACGCGCCGTCGGATTCGGTGGTGCTGTACCGCGCGCAGGCCGACAAGCTGGACTTTGTGCTGGTACACCGCGAAACGAAGAGCACCACCGAACTGCCGAACGAACCGTTCTTCAACAGCGATGGCCGCTACTTCGCGACCATCGACTTCTGCAAGGAAGGTTGCGAAAACCGGCTCGCTGTCTGGCGCTTCGAGCGTCGCGGGCCGACCCGCGAGCGGGTGTTTGCGCCGCGCACGCCGTGGGCGGACGCCGGCCTGAGCTGGGGCGCACCGCGCCGGTTGATCGTCGATTACACCGAAAACGGCCGCAACGCCTCGATCAACCTCGATCTCGGCGACCCGCGCTGGACGGTGTTGTTGCCTTAGCAACTGCCGTTGCAGGACGAAAGACGAATGACGAGTGACGAAATTCTTGTCGCAGATAACGCCGCGTTGTCCGACGCGGCGCTAAAGAAAAATCGCCCGATCCGCAGCTTCGTGGTGCGGGCCGGGCGCATGTCGGGCCGGCAGGAGCGCGGTCTGACCGATGGCATGGCGCGATATGGGGTTACCTACGCGTCCGCCCCGCTGGACGTCGATGCCTGCTTCGGCCGCGCGGCGCCGACGGTGCTGGAGATCGGCTTTGGCATGGGCATCACCACCGCCGACATCGCTGCCGCGCATCCCGAAAGCAATTACCTGGCGGTGGAAGTGCATCCACCGGGCGTCGGCAACCTGTGCAACCTGCTCGACGAAAAACAGCTCGGCAACGTGCGGGTGATCCAGCACGACGCGGTGGAGGTGCTCAGGCACATGATTGCGCCGTCGTCGCTGGCGGGCGCCCACATCTACTTCCCCGATCCCTGGCACAAGAAGCGGCACAACAAGCGTCGTCTGGTGCAGCCGCCGCTGGTGGCGCTGCTGGCATCGCGGCTGCGGCCGGGCGGCTATCTGCATCTGGCGACCGACTGGGTGCCCTATGCCGAGCAGATGCTGGCGGTGTTGTCGGCCGAGCCGTCGCTGGTCAATACCGCAACCGATTACGCGCCGCGCCCCGCGTGGCGACCGGAAACCAAGTTCGAACGCCGCGGCCTGAAGCTCGGGCACGAGGTGCGCGATCTGCTGTTTCGGCGGCGCGACGGGTAACTCGGAATAGCAATTCTGCGTTAGCGAAAGTCCGCCGGTCCGCGCGGCGTTGACGCCGGCGGCGCCGGTGCCGTCACCTGCGGCAAGCCGGCAAACGCGGCGTCGGGCGGAAACTCGCGCGCCCGTGCGACTACCCAGGCCGCGCGCTCGTGTTGTCCGGTGCGTGCCAGCGCTCGCGCCCAGGCGGTCAGCAGGCGCTCGTCGAGCACGTTGCGGACGGGGCGCGCGAACCAGTCGAGCGGCGCGTCGTCGCCGGCCAGCATGATCGCGGCGTAGTCGCCGTAGTGCCCGTAGAGCGGGCTGGCGCGGGCGGCCGCGACCGCCGCATTGCGGATGACACGATCACCCCCGCTGAAGTGGATGGCCGACGCCTTGCGGTATTCGCCCACGCCCCAGCCGGTGGCGACGAGCGACAGCAGTGCAGCGGCAGCGGCGGCCCACTGTCGGGACGCGGTGACGGTGGCGCCGATTGCTATGGCGGGAGTTGCCTGCTCTGTTGCACACAGATCGCGGACAAGCACCGCCAGCACCACGGCGGCCGGTAGCAGGAAGTAGCTGAACCAGAGCGGATATTCGAACAGGCTGTGCAAAGCGATGCTGAGTAGCAGCAGGCTAGCCACCAGCAAACGTTCGCTCTGGCGGCCGGCGGGCGCCGGGCTCGCCGGCCACCGTGGCCAAACCGCGATCGCCACCAGTGCCAGCGCGAGGGCTGCCACCGGCAGGCCCAGCTCCACCGCCAGATGCAGGGGCAGCGAATGGGCATGATCGAACACGTCCGGCGCGCGCCCGGCGAACGGCGTCAGCGTCCATGCGAAATTGAGTTGCGTCCAGCCGACGCCGGTCCACGGGTATTGCGCAATCAGCTCGACGGTCTGTCGCCACAGTGCCAGGCGCTGCGCGAGCGAGGCATCGGCGGTGTCGCGGCTGAACGCATGCTGGGCGGCCCAGCCGAGCAAGGCCAGCAACGCGACGGCCAGCGCCAGCATCAGCCACGGCCGCCACGTGGGCCGGGGCTGGCGCGTGCGGCCGTTGCCGCGGCGTGCCGACGGCGACCGCAGCCAGACGATGGCGGCAATTGCGGCGACCAGCAGCAGGCTGAGAATGCCGGCCCGCGAACCGCTGGCCAGCAGCGCCGCGATCAGCGCTGCGCAGCTCGCCAGCCACAGCAGCAGCCGGTGGCGCAGCAGGCTAGTCGCGGCGACGACGCCCCAGACCATTAGCGTTGCCAGTTGATTGGGCTGCCGCAGATTGCCGCCCGCGCGTTCATTGGGGCCGGCCAGCGCGGCGATCAGGCTGTCGTTGATCCAGGCCGGCGCGACCGCCTGCACCAGCGCGGCCAGCGCGTTGAGCAGTGCCGCAATGAGCACGCCGGCAAGCAGCCAATCCCAGGCGCGGGCGATGGCATGCTTGCCGAGGTGGGCCAGCACGGTCCAGCTCAGCAGGCCGGCAAGCAGCAGGTTGAGCGCGATCGGCGCCGCCAGGAAGGCGGGTGCTTTACCGACCAGCACCTGCGCCACCGCCGTCGCCAGCAGCAGCGCCCACAGCAGCAAGGGCGCCGCCCGCCGCAGCGACCAGCGCAGTCCGGTGTTGTCCGGATGCAACGCCGCGACCAGCACCACCAGCGACCACAAGCCGCAGGCCAGCGCCTGACTGAAAAACGCCGGCTGCGGCGGCCGTTGCCAGGCCCAGACCAGTGGCCACGCAACCGCCAGCAGCGTCAGCAGCGGAAGCATGCGCTCACTTGTGCTGATGATTGGGCCATCCGGCGCAGTGTCGGCAGCAGCTTTGTGGCGATACGCCTTGTTCGATCTAGGCTGAGAGCCTGTTTTGCTCGAAAGTCGACTCATGTAAAAAACGAGTTACTGCCCATATTGAATATAGGTTTCACCGAAAAGCTGTGTGCCTTGCGCCGGTCGGGCAACGGCTAGGCGCCGCCGCCAAAATTGTCTCCGATTGACGACAGAATTGGCTGTCAGCGAATGTGTGTACTTGCTAACAAAAGGTAAAGTCAGTTGCGGCCGACGCCAAGTCCTGTCACAATTTTGAAAACAGACAGGATATTTCGTGCATTTCATTCTACGGGGGCTCGTCCGGAGGGTAGTCGTCGCCGCGCTGCTGGCGGTGACTGCGCACGCCTTCGCAGGGCCCATCGGCTATTCGGTTCGCAGTGACGTCGACCGCAAGCTCTATCGCATCGATATGGCAACCGGCGTCGCCACCGACATTGGCGCCACCGGTTTCAGCAAGATCGAAGGGCTCGCCATCAATGCGGCGGGCGAGATCTACGGCGTCAATCCGCCCACCGCGCAGTTGGTGAAATGCGCGGCCGCCACCGGCGCCTGCACCGCGGTCGGTGCACTGACCGGCCTGCCGCAATTGCAGACCAACGCGGGCCTGGCGTTTGCCAGCACCGGCTCCCTCTATCTGGCGATGAACGCCGTGATTTATCGCGTCGATCCCGCCACCGGCGCCACCGCGGCGCTCGGCGGCTCCGGTCCGGCGCTGGCCGGCCTCGCCGGTGTTGCCCCCAGCACCACCTGCCCGTCGGGGCTGTACGGCATGGGCGGCAACGGCGATCGCGGCAAGTTCTACTGCATCAACGTCAGCACCGGCGTGGCAACGCTACTCGGGTCGCTGGGCACCTCGCCGCTCGACGTCGGCCTTGACGGCGACCCGGTGACCGGGCTGGTCTGGGGCGTCAGCAACGACGATCCGGGGCAGGTGTTCGCGGTGGATCCGGCCACACTGTCGGTCAGCAACGTCACCACCGTAACCCTCGCCGGCAAGGCGATCGGCGGCTTCGAGAGCCTGGCGGTTGCCCGCACCGGCACCGCCGCCATCGGCGACACGGTGATCGAGCCTGCGGCCGACGCGGCGTTCGTGGTGCCGACGTTGAATCAATGGATGCTGGCGCTGCTCGTCGTGCTGCTGCCGCTGACCCTGCCGGTCGCCATCAGGGCGCACTCCGGCGCCGATTCAGCGCGCAAATAGTCCGGCCAGTGCCGTGCCCGGCTCGGCGGCGCGCATGAAGGCTTCCCCGACCAGATAGGCGTGCACGCCATGTGCGCGCATGTGGCTCACGTCCTCGCGCGTCAGAATGCCGCTCTCGGTAATCACCCGCTTGCCCGCCGGGATGCGGGGCAGCAGATCGACCGTGGTCGCCAGCGACACGTTGAAGGTGCGCAGATCGCGATTGTTGATGCCGATCAGCGAGGTCTGCAAAGTGAGCGCGGCGTCAAGCTCGGCGGCGTCATGCGATTCCACCAGCACGGCCAGGCCCAGCTCATTGGCGAGCGCCTCCAGCGCCAGCATCTGGTTCCACTCCAGCGCACCGACGATCAGCAGGATGCAGTCGGCGCCCATCGCGGCCGCCTCATACACCTGATAGGCGTCGACGATGAAGTCCTTGCGGATCACCGGCAGGCCGCAGGCGGCGCGCGCCTGCCGCAGGTATTCCGTGGCGCCCTGAAAGTACGAACGGTCGGTCAGCACCGAGAGACAGGCCGCGCCACCGGCCTCGTAACTCTTTGCGATCTCGGCGGGGACGAAATTTTCACGCAGCACGCCCTTGCTCGGGCTCGCCTTCTTGATCTCGGCGATCACACCGCTCTGCCCGGCCGCGATCTTCGCTTCGATCGCGGCGGCGAAATCGCGAACGTCGCCCGCCCGCTGCCGTGCTTCCGCCTCGGCGCGGATCGCCGACAGCGGTTTGACGCGCATCGCGGCGGCAATCTCGTCGTGCTTGGTGGCGATGATCTTGTTGAGGATGTCGCTCATGGCTCGGTCATTTTGGAGAACTTGGTGTTTTCGGGGTCTGTGTGCACGGATTTTTTTTGACGCAGATTACGCAGATTTGACGCAGATTGGCGCAGATTTTTTTGTGCACCGCGTATCTGCTTTCAAGGAAATCTGCGCAAATCAACTGATTCATCTGCGTAATCTGCGTCAAAAATTCACCGGCTATCGACACTGACTCGGTGGATTGAGCAGCAGCGTGGACTAGGCGGCAAACGGTTTGCTCTTGAACGATTGCGTCAGCGCCGCCAGTTCGTCAACCTTCCTGCGCGCCGCGCCGCTGGCGATGGTTGCCCGTGCCAGTTCGATGCCGTCGCGCAACGTCTTTGCGATGTTCGCCGTGTAGAGCGCTGCGCCGGCATTGAGCAGCACGACGTTTTGCGCCGGGCCGGGCTGGCCGCTCAGTGCGCCGAGCAGCATCGCTTTCGATTCCTCCGGCGTATCGACGCGCAGGTTGCGCGTCGCGCTCATCGTGAAGCCGAAATCTTCCGGGTGAATCTCGTACTCGGTGATCTTGCCGTCCTTGAGTTCGCCAACCAGCGTGCCGGCGCCAAGCGAAATCTCGTCCAGCGAGTCGCGGCCATGCACCACCATCACATGCTGCGCGCCCAGGCGCTCCATCACGCGCACCTGGATGCCCACCAGATCGCCGTGAAACACGCCCATCATGGTGTTCGGCGCGCTGGCGGGGTTGGTCAGCGGGCCGAGGATATTGAAGATGGTCTTCACCCCGAGTTCACGGCGGATCGGCACCACGGCTTTCATCGCGAGATGATGGTTCGGCGCGAACATGAAGCCGACGCCTACGTCGCGAATGCACTGCGCGATCTGGTCGGGGATCAACATGATGTTGACGCCGAGCGACTCTAGCACGTCGGCGGCGCCGCTCTTCGACGAGACGCCGCGATTGCCGTGCTTGGCGACCTTGGCGCCGGCAGCGGCGGCGACGAACATCGACGCGGTGGAGATGTTGAACGTATGCGACAAGTCGCCGCCGGTGCCGACGATGTCGACCAGATTCGGCTCGTTCGCCACTGGCACTTTGGTGGAAAGCTCGCGCATCACCATTGCGGCGGCGGTGATTTCGCCGATGGTTTCCTTCTTGACGCGCAGGCCCATCAGGAATGCGGCAGCCTGCGCGGGCGAGAACTCGCCGGCCATGAGCTTGCGCATGAGCGAGAGCATCTCGTCGTGAAAGATTTCGCGATGTTCGATGGTGCGCTGGAGGGCTTCGTTGATTGAAATGGGCATGATGACGACCTACAGATTCAGAAAATTGCGCAACAGATCATGACCATGTTCGGTGATGATCGACTCGGGGTGAAACTGCACGCCCCAGACCGGCAGCGTCTTGTGGCGAACGCCCATGATCTCGCCGTCGTCGCTCTCGGCGGTTATCGAGAGCACGTCCGGCAGCGTTTCGCGCTCGATGACCAGCGAGTGGTAGCGCACCACGGTGTACGGCGAGGGAATGCCGGCAAAGCAATCCTGCCGGTTGTGCGTAATGGTGGACGTCTTGCCGTGCATCACCCGTTTGGCGCGGACGATGTGGCCGCCGAATGCCGCGCCGATGCTCTGATGGCCCAAGCAGACACCAAGGATCGGCACCTTGCCGGCGAACGCCTTGATTAGCGGCACCGAGATGCCGGCCTCGTTCGGTGTACACGGCCCCGGCGACACGACGATGCGCTGCGGTCGCTTTGCCTCGACGCCGGCAATATCAATGGCGTCGTTGCGCACGACTTCCACTGCGGCACCGAGTTCGCCGAAATATTGCGCCAGGTTGTAGGTAAAGCTGTCGTAGTTGTCGATGAGCAGGATCATCGCGCCGCTCCTTTGAAATAGGCTTTGATGGCCGCGACGAAGGCATCGACCTCCGGGCGCGACACATCGAGATGCGTCACCAGCCGCGCGGCATAGACCCCCTGCATCAGCATGCCGCGCTGCACGAGAAACGCCTCCAGCGGTTTGGCATGCGCCTCGGGAATGTTCAGAAAAACCACGTTGGTGGCCTGCGCCGTCACGCTGATCTCGCCGACTTGGCGCAGACCGGCCGCGAGCCGTGCCGCGTTGTCGTGATCCTCATGCAGGCGCTCAACGTTGTTGTCGAGCGCGTAGATGCAGGCGGCGGCGAGGTAACCGGCCTGCCGCATGCCACCGCCCAGCATCTTGCGCCACCGGTGGGCGCGCGCGATGAACTCGCGATCACCCACCAGCACCGCGCCCACCGGCGCGCCGAGCCCTTTCGAGATACACAGCGAGGCGGAATCGAACGGTGCCAGCAATTCGGCGATCGTCACCTCGCTGGCGACGGCGGCATTGAACGCACGCGCGCCATCGAGATGCACGCTGAGCCCCTTGTCGCGCGCCAGCGCAGCAGCATCATTGACATAGGTTTGCGGCAGCACGCGACCACCCCAGGTGTTCTCCAGCGCCAGCAGCCGCGTGCGCGCGAAGTGCGTACCGAGTCCGGGGCCGAAGGGTTTGATGGCGGCGGCAATCTTTGCGAGCGGCATCGTACCGTCGGCCTCCTGCTCGATCGGCTGCGGCTGGATGCTGCCGAGTACGGCGGCGCCGCCGCCTTCCCAGCGATAAGTGTGCGCCATCTGGCCGACGACGTATTCGTCGCCGCGTTCGCAGTGCGACATCAGTGCTGCGAGATTGCTCTGGGTGCCGGATGGAAAGAACAGCGCGGCCGGCTTGTTCGTCGCCTCGGCCATCCTCGCCTGCAGACGGTTCACGGTCGGGTCGTCACCCCAGACATCGTCGCCGACTTCGGCGGCACTCATCGCGGCCAGCATGCCCGGTGTCGGGCGGGTGACGGTATCGCTGCGCAGATCGATGACTTTCACTTCAGCCTCCGACCTGTGGGAGCGGTACCACCGCGACAATTTCGCACATCGGACAAGGGTCGCGGTGATACCGCTCCTACAGCGGGTGATCGCCTCATGCTGCGCTCCCATCCAGCCCGCGCTGCACCATCTCTGCCGCACGCAGCACCGAGCGCACTTTCTGCAGGGTCTCTTCCCACTCTTTCGCTGGCACTGAGTCATGCACGATGCCGGCGCCGGCCTGGGCGTAGAGCTTGCCTTTCTGGATCACGGCGGTGCGGATCGCGATGCACATGTCCATGTCGCCCTGATAGCTCATGTAGCCGACCGCGCCGCCATAGATGTTGCGTTTGACCGGTTCGACTTCGTGGATGATTTCCAGCGCGCGGATCTTCGGCGCACCGGACAGTGTGCCGGCCGGGAAGGTGGCGCGCAGCACGTCGATGTTGTGGGTGCCGGGTTTCAGCGTGCCTTCGACATTGCTGACGATGTGCATCACGTGCGAATAGCGCTCGATGATCATCTTGTCCTTGACCACCACGCTGCCGGTTTTCGCGATGCGGCCCACGTCGTTGCGGCCAAGGTCGATCAGCATCACATGTTCGGCCACTTCCTTCTCGTCGGAGAGCAGGTCGTCGGCCAGCGCATCGTCTTCTTCGCGCGTAGCGCCGCGCTTGCGGGTGCCGGCGATCGGGCGCACGGTGACGGTTTCGCCTTCCTTGCGCACCAGAATCTCCGGCGACGCACCAACCACGTGAAAGTCGCCGAAGTTGTAGAAGAACATGTAGGGCGACGGGTTCAGCGTCCTGAGCGCCCGGTAGAGCGAGATCGGCGGCTCCGGAAAATCCATCACCATGCGCTGCGACGGCACCACCTGCATGCAGTCGCCGGCGGCGATGTAGTCCTTGCAGACCTTCACCGCGGCTTCGTAAGCGGTTTGCCCCATCTGCGACTCGGCGTTGATCACGGTCGTCGCATGTTGCAGCGGCAGCTTCGCGGGCTCGCGCAGCTTGGCGCGCAGTTCGGCCAGACGCTCGCTGGCGCGCTGGAAGGCATCGGGCTTCGACGGATCGGCATAGACGATCAGCGAGATGGTGCCGGAAAGGTTGTCGACGACGGCCAGCTCTTCGGTCAGCAGGAGCAGGATGTCCGGCACGCCAAGTTGATCGGGCTTTGGGTGGGCCTGCGCATACTTGCCGAGACGCGGCTCGATGTAATGCGCCGCCTCGAAACCGAAGTAACCGGTGAGCCCGCCGGCGAAACGCGGCAGGCCAGGTACGGTGGCGACCTTGAACTGTGCCTGGAAGGCCGCGATGTAGTCGAGCGGATCGGCAACGGTCTGCTTGTTCGGCCCTAGCGGCGTGATGTGGGTGACTTCGTTGCCGCGCACCTCGATGCGCGTGCGGGTGCGCAGGCCGATGAAGCTATAGCGGCCGAAGCGTTCGCCGCCAACCACCGATTCCAGCAGGAAGGTGTAGCGGTCGTTGGCGAGCTTCAGGTAGATCGACAGCGGGGTGTCGAGGTCGGCAAGCGTCTGTTCGACGAGCGGAATGCGGGTGAAGCCTTGCTGGGCGAGCTTCAGGAATTCTTGTTCGGTCATGATGCAACATGCTCCGGAAGGGAGTGATCGCCAGGGATCAGATTCAGGGTCGGTTCTTGTTGTTGCGGCATCCGGGCTACCGGACACATGCGCTCGCAACCAGCGCAAAGCATTGTTGGCAGGCTAACGCCACCAACCTCTAGAGCTTTGCCACCAGGAACGGACCGTGAGGAACATGTTGTGAGTCTTGGGCTTTATGAGCTTCTGTTGCGACCGCCGCAAGTCAGGCGAGCAGCGCAACGATGTCCGTAAATGTATCCACGATTGCGTTTGCGCGCAAATCGGCCAGATTTTCGCCTTCGCTGTAGCCATAGGTCAGCAGCACCACCGGCGAGCCGGCGGCCTGCGCGGCGCGGCTGTCGTTGCCGGAATCGCCGACCATCAGCATCTGCGCCGGATGCACGCGATGCTGTCCGGCCGACCAGAAGATCATGCCCGGGTCCGGTTTGTTGGTGGCCAGCATGTCGCCGCAGACGATGTGATCGAAATACGCGGTCAGGTTGAAGTGGCCGAGCAACGCCTCGCTGTAGGTTGTCCACTTGTTGGTGACCACCGACAGCGACAGCCCGCGTTCGCGAAACGCGTTGAGGCCGTCCAGTACGCCGGGATAGATCGAGGTGTTGTCGGCGATGTGCTCGAAGTAGAACTGGCGGTAGAGCATCAGCGCGTGCTCCAGCTCGGCGTCACTTGGCTCGCGTCGCAGCACGTGGCGCAGGGATTTGCCGACATGCGCCAGCAGCCCCTTGCCGACGAAGGTTTTGACCAGATCGACCGGCAGCGGCTCATGCCCCATCTCGTCAAGCACCAGATTGACCGAGGCGCAGAGATCGGGAATGGTGTCGAGCAGCGTGCCGTCGAGATCGATGGCGATGGCTTTGATGTGGTGCAGGCTCATGCAAACTTTCTGCAGGCGCGGGCTTGACCGCGCAACCGCTACTGACTCCAATTCTCCACCACCAGATTTGGTACCTGGCTAAACGCCCGATCACGAGTTACCAGCGTTGCGCCGACAGCCAGCGCGTGTGCCGCGATCTGCAGATCAAGCGCAGCGAGAGGGCGGCCGACCTTTTCCACCTTGCAGCGCAATGCCCCGTAGACGCTTGCGACGGCGCTGTTCCAAGGTAGGGAATCCACCCGCAACAGCAATTGGTGCACTGCCTCATGCAGGCGTGTTGCCGCCGGGCGTTTGGCCAAACCGTAGCGCAACTCGGCTTCGGTGATGACAGAAATGCACAGCGACGCCATGGGTTGCGCGGCCACTTGCTGCAGCACATTCGGCTGCGCGCGCAGCAAGTCGCTCACCGTATTGGTGTCGAGCATCCAGCGCATCAATCAAGTGCTGCAAGCGGGTCACGACCCACGCCGACCGTGCGCTGCTTGCGCTCGCTGGGACCAAGAAAACCGGCGGGCACCGAAAGCCCCTGCAACGCCTGCAGGAACCCCGTCCAATCGTTAGGTCGCCGCGACAGGATCACGTCACCCGTTGTCGGATCTTGTCGGACGTACACCTCGGGGACGTCAAAGCGAAACGCCGCAGGCAGGCGAACCGCCTGACTGCGACCGTTGATGAAGATTTTGGCGGATTGAGTCACGGCGAGCATACTCAAAATGTGATTGTGTGGACTATATCACGGTATATATCAACGCCCAACATTTAGGGTGGGTACCCCGCGCCCACCAAGCAGTGGCATATCAACGTTCACGAGTAGCAACAGTTTGGTGGGCAGAGGCTGCCCACCCTACGAAACTGCTTCATTCCCTAAAGTCTTCGCTCGCATCGCCCAACCCATCCGCCGAGTACGCGTCTGATCGCACGTGTCGGTGAAACGTCGACCACGACCAACCAGCAACGCGAGTGACGAGTTTGTGTTTCACCGGGTTGGAATGCACGTAATCGACGCTCCGCGCAAAGTCAGCGTAGTCGCCATCACCCTGAGTTGGACGAGCTTCAACCAGTCCATGACGCTGCCGGTCGCTGCCGGGCAAAACAGCAGCGCCAGCGCCACGGGCAACGCTGGCGGCGCGATCACGCTCAAGTACGGTGCCGACAATGGCCGCGTGCTGGAGCAACTGCCCATTGACGTGTCGGTCACCGGAGCCAACCAAACCGCCACCCGCTTCGTCCTCCACAGTGGTGCCAGCCTCTTCTACGAAGAAGATGTAAAGGCCAACGGCAGCGTTGAAGCGCGCGCCTATCTCACCGGGCCGCTGGGCGTCGTGGCTGTGCACACCACGCCAAGCGCGAACAGTGGCCCTGCCACGCTCACCTACTGGCACCGCGATCACCTCGGCAGCCTCACCGTCACCACCAACGAAACCGGACAAATCAAAGAGCGCATGCGCTTTGACCCGTGGGGCAAACCAATGACGCCGCTGGGTGCCAGAAGCGGCAGGGGGGATCGCGGCTTCACCGGGCATGAGCACCTCGCCGGTGGCCTCATCCACATGAATGGCCGCATCTATGACCCGGTGCTCGGGCGCTTCATCAGTGCGGATGTTGTTGTGCAGTTCCCCGACGCCATCACTAGCTACAACCGCTATGGCTACGTGATGAACAATCCATTGGGATACACAGACCCTAGTGGCTATCTGTTGGGAATTGACGACGCAATCATGGCCATCGTGCTCATGACCGCCACCGTCGCATCTGTCGGCGCGGCCATGGTTCAAAGCTACCGTGGAAACGATTTGAATGCGGAGCGCTGGATGTTTGCGGCGATGTTCTTTGCGACCGCTGGTGCAACCGGCCCAGTGGCGAACGTGTTGCAAGGCTTCGCGGCGGGCGGGCTGCAATCGGGGAGCATTGAGGGCGCGATTATGGGGGCAATGACGGCCGGTGCGCTGCAAGGCCTCGGAGCGATTGCCAAGGATGTTCTGGGGAGCTTGGGCGCGTTTGCGGGTCCAGCGAACAACGCAACGTCTACGGAATCGTTTGCGCACACCATGAACCAGGGAGGGGGAAGCGGCGGACCGGGCGGTGGCCCGGGAGACTACGCAGGATCTGGGCACGGCCCAGGTATTGGCCCACCGGGACCGGACGTTCCACTCAGGGTAGAGAAAGTTGCACCAATTGAAATCACTGCGTGTCGGTCTATCAAGTGTGCAGATCCGCTAGTCCGGGCGTTCACAGAAGCGATTATGATGCTCGGAGCGAGTAGTGCCTCGGCGGTTCGTGGCGCTCCACGTTACCGCCCAATGCATGTATTCGGGTTCCCTACTTACTACGAATTCCAAACCGCCATGTCCGAACTCCAAACGGCCTTGCGGAATAGCGGCATAGTTGATGCCAAAGTCGGCGTCAGAGGTAGTGCGGTTTCGGGCAAGAGCTACAAAACAGGTGAACCTTTTGGCCCCAAAAGCGACATTGACGTGTTCGCGGAGAGCAAACAATTGACGGAAAGCGTTCCAACAAGACCAAAAGGCATCGCGTATGATCGTGACGTACAGGCAACTTACCCGGAGCTGCAGGCATGGAGTGAACGATGGAGCGAAATAACAGGCCGTGACGTGAAAGTTGCGGGCTGGCGACCGGGCAGTTTGCCCGCCAACGAACCTTATGTGAAGCTCAAATGATTCGAGACGATATTTTTGTCAAAGGCGCGAATTGCGAGACCCTTGAGGCATTCGCGTCGCGCATTTGCTCCGATTACGGATTGCAGAGTCCTGAGATTCGGTTTAGCGACAGCGTTGCCGGTGGGAAATACGCGCGCATACGCGTACTCGGAACAATATTGACTTTTTTCGAGACCGACGACCCGCGATTTTTAGATTTTGATTACTGCATCGCATTAAGCGCGCACAGCAAGATGAACGGTCTTCCCGATGTTGATTTCGGCGGCCTAGCAGATCGAATGTGTTGGGCGTTTGCATTGGACGGATTACAGGTCGTCCGGACACCTGCGGCCGGAAAAATCGGTGGCACCATCTATCGCTATTCCGTTGACGACAACAATCGAGTTTCCATTGCGTCTCAATCGTAGCGCAGGGCTCAGATTCGTTGCGAGAACCAAAACGGGCAGCCTCTGCCCACCACAAAGCCACGCCGCCGAACCCATCACCACAACGCAAGCCCGAAATTCCGCCGACAACCCATGACCGCCACGCCACTCACCCACACAATCCAACGTACAGGTTTGCACGGTTCGGTGGGCACGGGGTGCCCACCCTACGATTCCCGCTACGGATACAGCTTTATGGCGCTAACGACTGCCAATTGGTCGTTTCAGGCAATTTTTGGCTTAAGTCAACAATGAACAAAATCGCGCGTAAAGCGGCGTCTATATCTCGATGGAGCGTAAAAGGCGTTCATGGTTCGACAAGCTCACCACGAACGGAGTGAGCGATGAGCGCAGCCTTTGTCCTGAGCACGGCGAAGGGGCACCACGAACGTGGGGCATCCTTCGTCAAGCTCAGGACTCGCCATGAACGGAGAAGGGGAAATCAAAGGGGTCAAATCAAAGGGGTCAAAATCAAAGGGGTCAGGCTCGACTTTCCATGCGGACTCATAGCGCGAGCGCCGTCTGCTGGTCTGGCTGCGGGTGCGTTGAACCGCCCTCCTTGCGCGGCCGGCCTCGTGGTCTGGCTTCGCGTCGCTCTCCCGTCAAGCGTTCGATCTTTGCGGTGCAAATAATCGACCCTGACCCCTTTGATTCGTGCGTGCTCAATAACCCGTTGGTCTACACCGACCCCTCTGGCTACAGCTTCTGGACT
>JAPUER010000029.1:4921-87558 GCA_027492485.1 Betaproteobacteria bacterium | reverse complement strand
AAGTAGAAGCGCGCCGTCTGCAGCTTGGCGGCGTAGAACGGGTCGCCCGAATCCTTCTTCGCAAGCGCGATCTTCGCCATCTTTGCGAACCAGAACGCGAACACCGTGTGACCAGCAACGCGCATGTAGTCCACTGCAGCGGCGCCGACCACTTCCGGGTTTTTCATGGCCTGACTGCCGATTTCGAAGGTCAGCGTGGACCACAGCTCGGCTGCTTTCAGCATCGGGCCGATGAACTCCTGCATCGCCTCGTCGCCTTCGCAGCTTTCGGCAAAGTCTTCCATGATCGCGCCGAGCTTCTTGAGCGTCGCGCCCTGGTTGCCGAGCACCTTGCGGCCCAGCAGATCCAGCGACTGGATGGTGTTGGTGCCTTCGTAAATCATGTTGATGCGGGCGTCGCGCACGAACTGTTCCATGCCCCATTCGGCGATGTAGCCGTGGCCGCCGAACACCTGCATGCAGTGCGAGGTCGAAATCCAGCCGTTGTCGGTGATGAAGGCCTTGACGATGGGAGTCAGCAGCGCCACCATCTCCGCGCATTCCTTGCGCACCGCTTCGTCGGGGTGATTGAGTTCCTTGTCGATCAACAGCGCACAGTACAGCGAGAGCACGCGGCCGCCCTCGGCGTAGGCCTTCGCTGTGAGCAGCATCTTGCGCACGTCGGGGTGCACCAGGATCGAGTCGGCCGGCTTGTCGGGATTCTTCGGACCCGCCAGCGAGCGCATCTGGATGCGGTCCTTGGCATAGGCCAGCGCATTCTGGAACGCGACTTCGGTGAGACCCTGCGACTGCATGCCGACGCCGATGCGCGCTGCATTCATCATCACAAACATAGCGGCCAAACCCTTGTTGGGCTGTCCAACGAGCCAGCCCTTGGCGCCATCAAGCGCGATCTGGCAGGTGGCGTTGCTGTGAATGCCCATCTTGTGCTCGAGGCCGGTGCAGAAGATCTTGTTGCGCTCACCGATCGATTGATCCGCATTCGGGATGAATTTCGGCACGATGAACAGCGAGATGCCTTTCGAGCCCTGCGGCGCATCAGGCAGGCGTGCGAGCACGAGGTGCACGATGTTCTCGGCGAGGTCATGCTCGCCCGAGCTGATGAAAATCTTGTTGCCGGTGATGGTGTAGCTGCCGTCCGCGTTCGGCTCCGCCTTGGTACGCAGCAAGCCGAGATCGGTGCCACAGTGCGGCTCGGTCAGGCACATGGTGCCGGTCCATTCACCGGTCGTGATCTTGGGCAGGTACAGCGCCTTTTGTTCCGGCGTGCCGTGCTCGTGCAGGCATTCGTAGGCACCGTGCGTGAGGCCCGGATACATTGTCCAGGCTTGGTTGGCCGAGTTCAGGAACTCATAGACGCACTGGTTGACGACGATCGGCAGGCCCTGGCCACCGTATTCGGGGTCGCACGAAAGCGCCGCCCAGCCGCCTTCGACGAACTGCTTGTACGCCTCCTTGTAGCCCTTGGGCGCCTTGACCTCGTGCGTCTTCTGGTCGAGCACGCAGCCTTCGCGATCGCCGGACTGGTTGAGCGGGAACAGCACCTCAGCGGCAAATTTGCCGCCCTCTTCGGCGATCGCCATGATGGTGTCCATGTCGTTCTCGGCATGGGCAGGGAGCGCCTTCAACTCGCCGGGCACATCGAGCAACTCTTCCATCACAAAGCGCATGTCGCGCAGCGGCGGGGTGTAAGTCGGCATGGTTTTCTCCTTCGCAACAACCAAAAACGGGTTGAGTTGGATTGTGACTTACGACCGATTCAATTTATCGTTTGAAACTTGCTTTTGCCGCAGTTTAGGCGCTCCACTCTACGCTGAAACCAACACTGCCGGTAACAAGGGCGCCAAGACTGCGACATACAGACGTCTGGTCTCGGAAAGCAAGGGAACACCCGCTCTCCGCGTCGTGGTGAGGGCTGTGCCGTGCTGGAGGTATTGGCTAAACGCGCAACATACCGCGAAAACCGCGGGCGGCGTAGTACGACTCGGCACCGTTGTGATAAACGAACACCTTGCCGTAGCGACGGTCGCAGAAGAGCGCGCCGCCGAGGGCACGCACCTCGTCTGGTGTGGCCACCCAGCTGGACGTCTTGAGGTCGAATTGACCAAGCTGCTGCAACTGGCGGTACTGCTGCTCGGTCATCAGCTCGACACCCATGGCCTGTGCCGCATCCAGCGCGCTGCCCTTCGGCTTGTTCTCCTTGCGTGCGGCAAGCGCTTTTCCGTCGAAACAGAGGCTTCGCCGACCCGCCGGACTTTCGGCAGAACAATCGCAAAGGACGTATTGGTCAGTCGCTTTGTCGTAGGCGATCACGTCGGGTTCGCCGCCGGTACGCTCCATTTCGGCAAGTACCTGCAGCGCTTTGGGGGAGCTGGCGAGGCGCGCCTGAACTGCATCCCAATTCAGCCCCTTGTGGCGCGCCGGGTTGTTCGCGAACCGTGCCTTCAGGCTTGTCAGCAAAGCGGCTTGTTCCCGTGTGTTCATGGAGTCCTGCAAAGTTGAGCCCGCGCCCGTGAGCACCTGCTGTTCAACGTAAGGGCACCGATCTGCACCGCATTCTGTGCAAGTGCTGCCAGCACCGATCGAGCCACAAGGTCAACATGAGCTGCAATTCGGCAGCTTCTGCGAGATCGGTTGCGGCGGGGTGGCGACCGGAAAGGCGATCTATCCTGTTGCGCCGCGCCGCTTGCATCAGCGTTCGAACACCAGTGTCCCCTGCCCCTCGGTTCCTATCCACGTCATGCGACTACCCGAGATTGAGGCGCTGTACGTCTGGCCGACAGCGAAATTCGTCGACGACGTAGTGATCTTGTTGCCATCGAGCTTCCACTTCGTCTTGGCATACAGTTTCTGTTGCGCAGACTTGTACTTCTCGTCACAGTCACTCGCCGAAGCATCGAGGCGATACGTTCCGTCAGCCCCAATGTTGTAGCGAATCTTGGCTGCGCACGGGCGCTGCTGCAGGAGAGCCGAATGTGAATCAAACGTCGTGCCGGCCGTAGTGACGGTATGCGAGACCAGCCTCCAGGACCCCACAACGCTTCTGGCGAGATCCTGCGCTGAGGCCGAGGCAAAGAAGCCAGCAGACATGCTGGCAATTGCCAGCAGGCATGATCGACGGGCAAATGCTGGTAGAGCGTTGAATCTCATGAGTAAACCCAATGGTCTGAGGTAGGTGGAAGGATAAACGCTGTGGGTTCGTCACGGCGTCCAGCATCGGAAATTTCGCAAAAAAAAACGGGGCTCGCGCCCCGCTTTTCGGTCATAACCAGCGTGACTACTGTGGCGTGTTGCCAGCGCCACCGTTGTCCGCCGCCGCCTGCTCGTCAAGCAGCACTTTGCGCGACAGCTTGACGCGGCCCTTGTCGTCGAAGCCAAGCACCTTGACCTTGACCAGGTCGCCTTCCTTGAAGAAGTCGGTGACGGCGTTGACACGCTCGTTGGCAATTTGCGAGATGTGCAGCAGGCCATCGCGGCCCGGCAGCAGCTGGATCACGGCGCCAAAGTCCATGATGCGGATGATCGGACCTTCGTAGACCTTGCCCACTTCCACTTCGGCCGTGATGCCGTCGATACGCTTTTTGCATTCGGCGAGGTCATCGGCGTTCGGCGAAGCGATGGTAATCGTGCCATCGTCCTGAATGTCGATCTGGCAGCGGGTTTCTTCCGACAGCGCGCGGATGACGGCGCCGCCCTTGCCGATCACGTCGCGGATCTTCTCCGGATTGATCTTGAAAGTAACCATGCGCGGCGCGTATCGTGCAACTAGCCAAGAACGCCACGCGTTCGCTCGTGGTGCTGGGTCTGGCCAATCTGTACCTGGCTCGCAGGAGCTTGGCATGGGTGCGTCCGCTGCGGGCGCCGGGGACGCTTTCGCGCTCGCCGCGTGCACCTCCCGGGGCGAGTTTCGATGAATTCGTACCCCGCTTCCTTGATCTTCTACCCTCGCACCTCATCTCGCCGATTCCGACGGCTTGTTCAGCGTTGCCTTAATCCCGGCAATTGCCGTCGGCGTTTCCCTTGCAGCGATTGCGACTGCGCCCTGCGTCCTTGCGACGAGCAATCACCATTGCGGTTGTACGGATTGACGCTGCGCTGGACCGCGAAAACCGGGCCGCAGCACACCGGGAGATTCAGACCATACCAGCGCCTCCGCCGATCCAGCGCCTCTTGTCCGCCCGACTTCTCGAAGCGAAACGCGCGCTGCCGTGAGCCTGTCGACTGCGCGAAGCCTTCGAATTTTCCTTGTCGTTCTCGCCAGCGCGAACGCGGTGGCGCCGCGCATGCGCAGGAGCACCTGGCAACATTTGAGGTGAGCGCAGTCGTTGTGCCGCGGTGCCGGATCGAATCCTCCGGCGACGTGCCGTTCGGGGGGGGTTCGACCCGGGACGCGCGACCGATGGCGCTGCTTTCGGTCTGGTTCGAGTGGCTTGCACTCGCGGCACGACTTACCGTGTTTTGGTAGACAACGGACGAGCATTTGATCCGCGATGTGGCATGCGCACCTTGCGTCGGTTCAGTGGTGAGGCTATGCCCTACGAGCTTGCAACTCAGGGTGACCGCAGGATCGCGTCAGGTTGGCAGCGGTCCGCCGAGGTAAGACTGGACGCCCGGATCCGCGTGTGCGATTATGTCGACCTGCCGGGCGGAACCTACGAAGACATACTGCGAATATCGCTGGAATACTGACTCAGGTGGCCCTCCCGTGGCATCCTGCGACGCCACCACGCGAACAGGTCATCCGGTGTGGCGCAGCCCGCCGGCCTGTCCCTAGTCAATGTATCCCGCCGGCGATAAAGCCACCCACCACGACAACCGTTGCGGCGACGCGCCAGGAAACCGCCCAGAGACCAACGAGTACAAACTCTGTGTTCGTCCGGAAATCCGGCGATGACTTAGGTGCACGGACGTGCTGCGCCTTGTATGGCGCATGGCTCGACAGTCGTTCAATGCCACTACCAACTGAGCGAATACACGCAAGTGATGTCAGTCCAAACGAGAGCGCGGCTTTTGCTATCGAACCTCTGTATGGTCATGCTAGTTGGCCACGTGGTGCCTCGACTCACCAGCTGCTTGCCGCTGCCGTCCGAGTACCGATACAGCAACATCGGCGAATTGAGTTGGCGACTCTCCGGGGCAAAGTAGTAAAGCGCTAACTCATCCGCCTTGATAGGTGAAAGCTCATCAATCGCATCAATGTCCAGGGCAGTGATGATGCCCGTGAGTACGTTGAGATGTCGTACGACCGCACGGTTTTTCACGAGATTGCGTTCGACGAAATACATGCTGCGGAACGTCGCGTCGGACTGCATGGTGTTCGCTTCGCCCACCGGTACCAGAGCGCGAATTTGCGTCTGCGCATCGGCAGACGCGTACACGGCTGCCCATTGGCGATTGCCGAAGTCGAAGCGCACAATCGCAGTGACTTGCCGAAGCGGTGAGGGCGTGGTCAGCAGCCACGCGCCATTGGCATCGACGTGCAGCGAGCTTGCCACGAAGGGCAGTTTTGCAACTTCACGCACCTCTCCGGTCTTGGAGTCAACGCGCAACAACTTGCGCTCATTGTTGTGATTGAAGGTGTAAATCGCGTTTCCGTGCACGGCCATCGCCAGCGCACCTTTGTCGCTCAACTGTCGAGACTGTCGGGTGGTCTTGCTGGTCTGCATGATGCGTAGGCCACTCAGCCAGTAGACATGGGTGCCATCATCCAGAACGGGCGCGAGGTGGTTCGGCAGCAAGTCGGTGGTACTGCGGAACAGTATTTCAGGCGCAATGGCGGGCATCGCAAGATGCAGCGAAAGCAATCCACTCGTACCGTCCTGCACTCCACGCAGAAATGGTGCCACGAGAAGTACCATGCGATCACGGTCGGTGCTGACCACGCGCGGATGATCGGCGCGATGAATGACCGATGCCCCCGACCAAGCAGCGCTTGTGGGCTGGGCAGTCATTTGCTGGGCAGAGACCGTCGCGGGCATCAACAACAGCACGAGCCATACGCTCAAGACCACTGCGACAACCGCGCCACAGTGCTTCTGTCGCGGTCGACGTTGAACGTGTGGTCGCATCGCCGGCGTGCGATCAACAGTCCTGCCAGTGCTCGTATGGCGCTGGACGTGGGCAATCGCTGCGGCGCTTTCGTCACGCCAGGCAAATTCGATGAGCGCGATGCGCACCAACGTCATGGCTGCGGCGACGTCGTGCGGCAAGACGCGCCGGGGCGCAGCACTGTCGCGCCCGCGCCGCTGCTTGACATGGGACAGCGCAGACCTGCCGACCTGCCGTGGTGTGCGTACCCGGGTCGCCCAATCTTGTGCTGCGACGGCGAGCGATCCGCAGATCGCCGTGAACGCCTGTAGAGTGGGGATTTTCATGATGCGGGGTCATGGCGTCGATTTGCCACTGGGAATCGCGGATGCCGCGGTGAAAAGGTACAGCCCGTCGTGCTCCAGCAACCAGTGCCCATTGGCGAACCGGAACGCGCCACCGCCTGCTAGTCCGCGCGATAGGCTGCCATCTTTCGTCGCCACCTCGACAGGCGCGGCCTGCCCTGGCAATCCAGCCAGCCGCAAGCGATAGTCAGAGCGGTCCACGCACCCCACCTGCCACGAGCACGTCCACGGCGTCGTACGGGAGGCCTTGAGCACCTGAATCGACGCCGGGCCGTCATGGACAACGTCGCCTTCGCGGGTGAGTTCGCCGCGCGTCAGGGAGAGCGGCGTCACACCCTTGGCCCCTGCGCGCCGCGCCCAGCGCACGGCGTACTTCTGCGCACGGCCTTCGAGATCGCAGTACCAGTACTTGCCGTCAGCGTTCACACGAACGTAGTAGGACGTGAGCTGTGGCCGTTCCACCTGAATACCCACCAGTTCTGGCGTAGCCGCTGCAAATCGCTCAATCAGCGCCATGTAACGCGCTTCTATCAGTCGGCTCTTTTGCTCGCCCAGTGTCTGTGCCCAGCGCCGTCGCGCCTCGACGATCGGTACCGGCAACGTGCGAAGATCCTCGCCTTCCACATCCGCCTCGCGCACACCATGCGCCCGGGCAAGACGGGCAAGCTCCGCCGTGCGATCGCTGCGGAGCTGCGTTTCAATCTCCGCAGCATGCGCATCGCGACCGGGATAAGCGTGCTTGCGGCATTGTGGCGTCTGCTCAGTACGCAACGTGTGGAGATCCACAACATAGAAGTAGCTGCCGTCGTCAATCAATAGTTCACCGCGATCCGTGAAGTACATGTCGGGTTGCGTGGGGTCGTAGCCAGGACGCAGCCTGCGCTCACGCAACGTGCCCCCCCTGTCATCAAGCACCCGGAGTTGCCACACGGCGTTGGCACCGGGCGGCGCGATGCGCTCGAACAGCACGGCATGGGTCCGGTCTGGCGTGAGGGCAAAGTGCACAACGCGCCCATGCGCCATTGGCGCAACGCGCGTGGCGATCGTTGCTCCAGTCGTGCTCTGGGGGAAAACGGGGGGTTCTGCGGCGTGCAGTATGCCTGCCGCCGCCGACAACAGCGGCAGCAAAGCCGCCGTGACCGCCCCTGCCTTGCGTCGTGTGCTTGTCATTGCGTCACGTTGAATTTGTGTTCGCCGACAACCCGCGTTCCGTCCAGAAGTTGCATGGTGTAGCCACCGATTGGCCAGTCCCGCGGCAATGTGACAAACGAAGTAAGTCGATTGAATACCTGGGAGTCTTTGCCAACGGTGTTGTCTCCACGCATGACCTCCTGCCCCGCCTGAGTGCGCAACACCCAAGTCACGCGCGCGCCGCGTGGCACATAGCCGGACGTCTGGGCTTCGAAATGCAGTGTGCGCTGTTTCGTGCTGAACGCACTGAGCTTGCGTTCTGTCGGATTGCCTTTGCCGTCGTCGGCGTACAGGATCCATCGTTCGACAGCCTGCTTCGACCACTCCGGCGACACAATGTATTCGCGCCTCCCAATGGGCTGGTCATTCATCACCACTTCGATAGCGTAGCGTCCGAGCGGCCAGTCGCGGGGCAGGGACAATTGCGCGGTAATGGTGTTGGCAATCAGTGAGTTGCCGATGTCGCCGGTCCTGAACACTTCAACGTTGTTGCCCGCGGCCGTTTCGACTCCAACAAAACGGGCCTGGAAGCGGTTCTTGCCGAGTTCCAGCTTGCGCAACTTGACGGCGAAGTGCTGCTTGCGATCTTGTGGTGTGAACTGGGCAACAATGGCGCCCGGTTTGCCGCCGTCGTCGCGCATCAGCGACACCGCCTCGATACGGTCGTCCGCAGCCGCAGCAATCGTCGCGCCCAGCATCGCGCCGACGAGCCACGCCAGGCGCGCGACCGTAGCTCCATGTTTGTTAACCATGTGACTGTCCCCTCCGGTAGAGTATGAATGATCTGCATCGTCAGGGCTGTGGCCACGCACTCGCCCACATGCCTTTTTGGCGGCCAGTCACGCGACTTGCGCTTTTTGCCTGTTGCGGCGTACACGTGCGTCGCACGGCTGCAATGTTCCGCTCTACGCAAGGGATGATGCCGCGTCAGGCAGGAATCGCAAGTCGGAGTCAGGCTCACACGCCACCTGCGGCCGAAGCCCGATTCCGGCCTGGCTCTGCATCACGACTGAACGCGGACGGAAGCAGGCCAAAGCGCTTGCGAAACTCACGCGCAAATCGTGAGGGGTCATCAAATCCGAGTTCGCTGCAAATCTGACCAATGCCGCGTGCCGCCTGCCTTGATGCCAGCGCGTCGTGCGCAGCCTGATAGCGCAACGCGAGCGAATACTTGTGCGGTGTCATTCCACGATACTCGCGAAACGCCAGTTGTACCGCTCGAATGGACGCGCCAGAGTGCTGGGCGATCTCTTCAGCTGACGGCGAATGAGGCAGCGATGCGCGGATCAGTGCCTCCGCGCGCTTAAGGTAGAAGGGCTCGAGCCGGCGTCGCGCATGCGGTGACGGCTGAGCCGCCAGTTGCTGGTGCGCCCGTCGCCAGAGTCGTGCGTACTCGCGATAGTGGTGCAACGCCCGCGCAACCTCGCCCGCCCGCTCCAGAATCGTCGACAGGTCGTAGTGAATGGTGATCAGCAGCGGTGCGGCCTGCAGCGATGCAGCAATACCGAGTGCATGCATCAGCGCTGCCTGCGCGTCGGGCAATCGTCCACCCACCAGATGCGCCCAGCCGATGGCCTGCAGCGCATCGGCCTCCATGTAACGGTTTTGGCGTTGCCGACTGACGTCTAGAAAACGCTGCATGTCTGGAAGCGCGGCGTCAGGGGCTCCCATCAGTACCTGCAATTGCCCCATGTTCGATCCGATCAGCGCATCCTGATACTGGTTGCCGCCGGCTTTCGAGTACGGTCGCACCTCGCCGAGCAGCGCCATCGCGACTCTGCAGTGTTCCAACACATCAGGGTGGTCCGTCGGCGCCAGGGACGTAATGTGCGAAGCCCATCCGGTCGCCGGATGCAGGGCGCAGGCTTTGGCGAAATGCAACCCCGCAAGTGCGTTGGCCGCGCGCGGAAGCAGGGAATGCATGCGCGCAGTGTCGCGGGCAAGACGCACCGCGAGACTACCGGTTGCAATACCATCCTCGTATCGAAACCGGCGTGCGTGCATGAAGGTAATGAGGGTGAGACATCGAACCTGACCTTCGACAGCCTCGTTCCCGGTCCTCGCGCGCCAGCGCTCGAGCAGTTGCTCGCAGCGACGCTGCACACGCTCTTCCTCACCATGCCGTGCCCAGACGCGCGGGTGCAGCTCCAGCGCCCGCAGTTCGCCCTCGGCATCGCCAACGAGCAGGAGTCGCGTGGCTGCGCGGTCGGCAAGTGCAGCAGCCTCGGCATAGTTTGACCGCTGAAAGGCAAGTTCGGCGCGCGCCAGCGCCACCGCACCCTCCGCTGCGGGCTCCTGCGGCAAGCTGTCCGTGCAACGCTCAAGTAGTTGCTGGGCGTCTTCGAGCTGTCCGTTGAACGCGGCGAACTCGGCAGCACGGGCGAGCGCGGCAGCGTCGGACATTACATCGTCAACCATTCTCGGGAACATTTGGCCGTCTGGCGACACAGTGGAATCTGCTTGCGCGCATTTTGCGACACCTGGTCGGATGCTTGCGCTTTTCGCCTACTGTTTTCGCTTTTTGACTACCGTGCTGCGCCGGGTCGCATCTACATTTTCTCCGCCAACATCCACCTTCCCCCAACATGACACTGTCCCGTCCCCCGATTGCCCGTTGTCTGTCATCCCGCTTCGTACCGGTTAGCGTGCGCTGCAACTACCCCACTGCGCTGACCATAGCGGCAGCGCTGACCGCATTTGTACTCAACCCGGCGCATGGCGTCGAACCCGTGCCCGGTACGCTTGACGACGCCCCTGCTCCTGCAGGTTTTGCGAGCGGTACCGGGAGGATTGCCAATCTCGCGGTCGTTCCCGGTGGCAACGCCTATGTCCTGGCCGTTGCTACGCAGCCGAACGGCAGCATTGTGCTGGCTGGTTACTGCTCGAACGCTGCCACGAACGGTAACCCGGCGATGTGCGTACAGCGTCTCACCGCCAATGGCGGCCTCGACACAACGTTCGTCGGGCCTGTTGGCGCCACGGGCAACGGCAATGGAGGCTTCGCACTGCCGCAACATGCCACCGATGACCGGGCCAACGCCATCGCCATGCAAGCGGATGACAAGATGGTTCTCGCCGGTGAGTGTTGGGATGGCGTGGTGGGCTACCAGTTTTGCGTCGCGCGCCTGAACGCCAACGGAACGCTGGACGCGACGTTTGTCGGGCCGAACCAGAATGGCGCTGGTCGCGCGCTGCTCACAAATCTGGGCATTGCACGGGCACGAAATGTACTGGTTCAGCCAGACGGGAAAATTGTGATTTCCGGTGACTGCCGAGTGTCGATGAACGCTGGCGTGTACAGCGAAGCTTGTGTGATCCGGCTCAACAGTAACGGGACACTGGATACCACGTTCTCAGGTCCGCCGCCGGCCAATAGCAATGGTCTGGTGCGCTTCCCGGTCGGTGCCTATGATTTTGACGCTGCGGGGTTGCTGCAACAAGCAGACGGAAGGTTGGTAGTCACTGGCAGTTGCTGGCCGAACACGGATCCCAACGTCAAACGCAGTTTTTGCGCTGCACGCCTCACCGGCAGCGGCAGCTTTGACGCCACGTTTTCAAACAACAGTGGCAGCATCGGGACTGGACGCGTCGCCTACGCCGTCGGTGCGATCGAGGCAAACGTCAGCGCCGCAGCGCTGCAACCCGATGGCCGCGTGCTCATTGCGGGTCGTTCGGTCGTGTCCAACAGCGCCAGTCATTTCGCGGTGGTGCGACTGAACGGCGACGGCACTCTGGATGACCGTTTCGAGGGGTCCGCTGGCGGCGGTGGCGGTGTCGCGGTCTTCCCGATGGGGCAAACGTACGATCAGGTCACCGCAATCGCCGTCCAGCCCGACGGGCGCATCGTTCTGATCGGGCTGTGCAGTTTGCTCAATGAGAACAACTTTTGCGTCGCACGGCTCGCACCAGACGGTGCGCTCGATGCCTCTTTCGACGGACCGACCGGCTATGGCAATGGCCGTGTCAATCTGGAGATGAGTACGGTAGGGCAGAGAAATGACGCCGCCCGCGCGCTGGCACTGCAGTCAGACGGAAAACTGCTGGTTGCTGGTGCCTGCGAGGGGGCCGGTGGCATCAACATGGCCTGTATTGCGCGACTCAATGGTGGCCCATTCGGCGCACGCATGTGCACCATGGATGTGGACGGCGATGGACGTGTGGGCGCGACCACGGACGCGCTCATCATCGCCCGTGTGGCGCTCGGCATGTCTGGGCCTTCGGTCCTGCAAGGCATCACGTTGAGCGGGCCTCGCAACAACTGGACGGCCGTTCGTCACTATCTTGTATCGCAATGTGGCATTGCAGTCGCACCGTAGAGCGCGGCGGCGGCAACAAGGCGGAGTGGCGATAGCGGACTGATCTGCACAATCACTCGTACGAACAAAAAACGGGGCCGAAGCCCCGTTTTTTCTACAAGGAACGAGCCGTTTACTGCGGTGCGTTGCCTGCGTCCGCATTGTCAGCAGCAGCCTGCTCGTCAAGCAGCACCTTGCGCGACAGCTTGACACGGCCCTTGTCGTCGAAGCCGAGTACCTTGACCTTGACCAGGTCGCCTTCCTTGAAGAAGTCGGTGACGGCGTTGACGCGCTCATGGGCGATCTGGCTGATGTGCAGCAGGCCGTCACGCCCAGGCAGCAGCTGGATCACGGCGCCGAAGTCCATGATGCGGATGATCGGGCCTTCGTAGACCTTGCCCACTTCTACTTCGGCCGTGATGCCGTCGATACGCCGCTTGCATTCGGCGAGGTCGTCGGCGTTCGGCGAGGCGATGGTGATGGTGCCATCGTCCTGGATGTCGATCTGGCAACGGGTTTCTTCCGACAGCGCACGGATAACGGCGCCGCCCTTGCCGATCACGTCGCGGATCTTCTCCGGATTGATCTTGAAGGTGATCATTCGCGGTGCGTAGGCGCTCATCTCGGTACGGTTGTGCGGCATTGCCTCGTGCATGATGCCGAGGATGTGACGACGCGCTTCGTTGGCCTGAGCCAGCGCAACGCCCATGATTTCCTTGGTGATGCCCTGGATCTTGATGTCCATCTGCAGCGCGGTCACGCCACGGTCGGTGCCGGCCACCTTGAAGTCCATGTCGCCCAGGTGATCCTCGTCACCGAGGATGTCGGTCAGCACGGCGAAGCGGTTGCCTTCCTTGATCAGGCCCATTGCGATGCCTGCAACCGGGGCCTTGAGCGGCACGCCAGCGTCCATCAGTGCCAGCGAGCCGCCACACACCGAGGCCATCGACGAGGAGCCGTTCGATTCAGTGATCTCCGAGACGACGCGCATCGAGTACGAGAAGTCCTTTTCGGGCGGCAGCACCGTCACCAGCGAGCGCTTGGCGAGGCGGCCGTGGCCGATTTCGCGGCGCTTCGGCGAGCCAACGCGGCCCGTTTCGCCAGTAGCGAACGGCGGCATGTTGTAGTGCAGCATGAAGCGATCGCGGTATTCGCCGCCCAGCGCGTCGATGATCTGCTCGTCCTGCTTGGTGCCGAGCGTCGCGACGACCAGCGCCTGCGTTTCGCCACGCGTGAACAGTGCCGACCCGTGCGTACGCGGCAGCACGCCGGTGCGGATCGAGATCGGCCGCACGGTGCGCGTGTCGCGGCCGTCGATGCGCGGCTCGCCGCGCAGGATCTGCTCGCGAACGGTCTTCGCCTCGAGGGCGAACAGCTCGTTCTTGATGTTGTTCTTGGTCAGCGTATCGGCGTCGGCCGGAATCAGCGCGGCCTCGGCGGCAGCGGAGACTTCCTTGAGCTTGGCGCTGCGCGCGCTCTTCGACTTGATCTTGTAGGCCTCATCGAAGCCCGGGCCGGCGATCTCGACGACCTTCGCGACCAGTGCCGGGTCTTTCGCAGGAGCCTGCCAGTCCCAGGCCGGCTTGCCGGCGACTTCGCCGAGCGCCATGATCATGTCGATCACCGGCTGCTGCTGGGCGTGGCCCCACCACACGGCGCCGAGCATCACGTCTTCGGGCAGCTCAGCGGCTTCCGATTCGACCATCATCACGGCGGTCTCGGTCGCGGCGACCACGAGATCCATCTCGGACGTCTTGAGTTCGGTCGCGGTCGGGTTCAGGATGTACTCGCCATTGGCGTAGCCGACGCGGGCGGCAGCGATCGGGGCGGCGAACGGCACGCCCGACAGGTACAGCGCGGCCGAGGCACCGATCATCGCAGGGATGTCCGGATCGATCTCCGGGTCCATCGACATCACGGTCGCGATGACCTGGATTTCGTTGTAGAAGCCATCCGGGAACAGCGGGCGGATCGGGCGATCAATCAGGCGCGCGGTCAGCGTCTCCTTCTCTGTCGGACGGCCTTCGCGCTTGAAGAAGCCACCGGGGATCTTGCCGGCGGCGTAGAACTTCTCCTGATAGTCCACGGTGAGCGGGAAGAAGTCCTGGCCTTCTTTCACGCTCGTCTTGGCGACGGCGGAGACGAGCACCACGGTGTCGCCATAACGGACGAGCACGGCGGCATCGGCCTGACGACCGATTTCGCCGGTCTCAAGCGTGAGGGTGTGTTTGCCATACTCGATGGACTTTTTGGTTGCGGTCAGCATCGGCTGTTACCTTTCTTTTTAATGCGCTGTTTTCTTGCGCGTTCGTTTGTCGTTCAGTGACTTTTCACACCGTTCGCCCTGAGTGAAACGAAGGGTTTGATCGTTGCCGTATCGAACCCTTCGGCATTGCCTCAGGGCGAACGGAATTGGGAAACGTGCCAGGCAGAAACAACAAAGGCCGCGACTCTTTGCAGAGAGGCGGCCCCGGCTTAAGTCAGGCTTGCGGCAAGGTTACTTGCGCAGGCCGAGCTTTTCGATCAGCGCCTGATAGCGGGCGCGGTCGGTGTTGCGCAGATAGGCGAGCAGGCTGCGACGCTGGTTCACCATTTTCAGCAGGCCGCGACGGCTGTGGAAATCCTTGGCGTGCGCCTTAAAGTGATCCGACAGGCCGTTGATGTTGGCCGTCAGCAGTGCGACTTGCACTTCGGTGGACCCGGTGTCGCCCTTGGAGCGGCCGTGGTCGGCGATGATCTTTGCGGTTTGTTCCGGCGTGAGTGCCATGAGGTTTCCTGTTCTCTTTTAGCCGTCGATCGGAGACGCGTTGCGGCCGCGCTTTGCAGCGCAACTTCGGCAGGCACCCCGAGGGACGAATGGTTTTTTCGAAGTAAGCCGATGATTATAAATGGAAAACGCGTCGCGGTCGAGACGCCACGTCGATCCGTCGGTGCCACCCGCGTCGAATCGGTATCTTTTTCGGTCAAACGCCGGTTAGATGCGGGCTCAAGCCACCAAAATGCAAAAGTCGACTTTCTAGTTTTTGCGGCGATATGCCTTTACAAATCGGCGCTTTCTGCATAAAGCTGTCATCGCCCTATCGGGCACCGGCATCGGACCGGCGCCCCCGATGCGCATGACCCGAAGAACGATGCCGCGACGGTTTTCGCGTCATTGCCGGGTGGTTGCGGCCGCCGGTTTCGTTGCGCCGGTCATGGCGAGGATGAAATTGAGCCAGGTTTCGCGGTCCTCGACCTGCTGCGCGGTCGATTTGCCGGAGCCGTGGCCGGAGTCGTAATCCATCTTCAGCAGCACCGGGTTGACCTGGCCGGGATTGTTCTGCGCCAGCGCCACGAATTTCTTGGCGTGCAGCGGATCGACACGGGTGTCGTTCTCGCCGGCGATCACCAGCGTGGTCGGCATGTTCACGCCGGCGCGCACGTTGTGATACGGCGAGTAGCGCAGCAGCCAGGCGAAATCGGCCGCTTTGTCCGGGTCGCCGTACTCCGGGATCCAGTAGCGCGCGATGCGGAATTTGTGATAGCGGACCATGTCGAGCAGCGGCACCGAGCAGACGATGCCGTTGAACAAATCCGGCCGCTGCGTCGCCGCGGCGCCGACCAGCAGCCCGCCGTTGCTGCCGCCGAAGGCGACCAGCCGCTTCGACGTGGTGTAGCCCTGCGCGATCAGCCATTCGGCGCTGGCGTAGAGGTCGTCGAACACGTTTTGCTTGTTGCCGAGCATGCCGCCTTCGTGCCAGCGCTCACCGAACTCGTCGCCGCCGCGCAGCCCCGGCTGCGCCACCACCACGCCGCGATTGACCAGCGTGGCGAAGGCGCCGAGATAGCCGACCTTGATGCCGATGTTGAAGCCGCCGTAGCCATAGATCACGGTCGGGTTGTTGCCGTCGAGCTTGATGCCCTTTTTGCTGCTGACGAACATCGGCACCTTGGCGCCGTCGCGGCTGGTCACGTAGACCATCTTCGTCTCGATGTTGCTGGTATCGAGCACCGATTCGTCCTGATAGAGGAACTTCCACTCCAGCTTGTCGGCATCGAGCTTGTAGAGCTTGAACGGCGCGGTGAAGGTGGCCAGCGCGGCGTACAGCGTGTTGCTGTCGCGGTCGTAGGAGAGGCCGCTGACGCTGCCGAACTCCGGCGCCGGCAGATCGCGCACGAACTTGCCGTTGAGATCGAGCACGCGCAGGCGTTCGAGCAGCTCGCGCTTTTCGCGCACGATGATGTTCTTTTTGGTCACCACGAAAGCTTCGAGCACCACGTCTTTCTGCTCGGGGACGATGGTCGTCCAGTCCTTGAACTCCGGCTTCGCCGTGCTGCCCTTGAGCAGGCGGCCGTTCGGTGCGCCGGCGTTGGTCCAGGCGTAAATGCTGTCGCCGATCATCTCGATGGCGGCGTTGGCGTCCTTCTCGTTGAAGATCAGGCGCGGCGTATCGGCGCTGCCGGTCTTGGCGATCGCGAACTGGGCGCGCTTGCCTTCACCGGTGGTGAACACGGTGTACGGCGCGTATTCGTAGTCGGCCACACCGCCCCATTGCTTGGCGTCGGTGAACTTGTGCACCACCGGTTGCCCGGCGAGCGGTTTGCGCAGATCCACGCGCTGTGTGTAGAGCGGCAACTGCTTGCTGACCTGCTCCTGCGTGCGCGGCTGCACGTAGGCAACGGCGTTGTCCTTGGTCCACGACACGCCCCACACTTGCGGCAGCGGCGCGTAGACCTGCTCGCCGGTCTTGCTGTTGATGAAGAACTGGGTCGGCAGCTCGTCACCGGCGCGCTGCACGCCGACGGCGACGATGCTGGCGTCGCGCGAATAGGCACGCCCGGAGAGCGCCGACTTGCCGCTCGGGTCGAGCTTGACGGGGTCGAGCAGCAGCACTTCCTTGCCGTCGATGCGGGTGTAGAGCTTGGCCTGGGCGTCGCCCTTGACCTTGCGGGTGAAAAACTCACGGCCCTTGTAGAACGACGGCGGCGAGGTGATGGTGCGGTCGGTGTAGCGGGTCAGCTCGTCCTTCAGGCCCGGCACTTCCGGTGCGTTCTTGCCGAGCCAGCCGAGCGCGGCGTCGTGCTGGGCGCGCGTCCACTTCACGACGTCTTCGTTCTTGTTGTCTTCCAGCCAGCGATAGGGATCGGTCAGCGTCATGCCGTGCACGACGTCGGTGACCGGGCGGGCCGGCGTAGGCGGCGGGTTGAGCGCCTGTGCGTTGCCCTGCGCCGACGGCGCAGTCGGCAGCGCGACCAGGATGAGAGCGGCCGCAACCGCGGCGGGAAGGATGGGTTTCATGAAGAAGGGGTGGACTACGCCTTGTGGGCGCGATGGTTGATGAGCAGGAAGGCCGCGATAACGGCCGCGAGGAAGAACAGCAGATTCCAGGCCGGAATCGGCAGTCCGAGGATGAGGTCGATCTTGTTGCACTCGACGCTGCCTTTCAGCGCACGGGCGAAGACGTCGAGAAACGGCAAGGTCTCCAGCATGTAGCTGATGCCCATGCCGCAACTGGGCAACTCGCCGGCAGGCAGCGACTGGATGTAGAGATGCCGCGCCGCCAGCGCCGCGCCGGCACCGCCGGTGACGAGCGACGCCCAGGCCAGCGCGCGGGCGCCGCGGCGAGCGGGATTGAGCACGGCGCCGACCAGAAACACGACGCCGAGCAAGACCAGCGCCACCCGCTGGAACCAGCACATCGGGCAGGGCTCCAGCATTGCGACGTATTGCAGATAGAGCGCGTAGCCCATGAGGGCGGCGCAGACGACGAAGCCGAACAGATAGGCCATCCGGCGCGAGGGGAACAGGTTGACGGGATTCACGGCAGGTATTTTCCAGTAAGCAAGTATCGCCGGGCCGGATCGGCCGGCGTTGGTCCGATGAGCGCTGTGCGACGAAGCAGCGCGGCCGGGGTTTGAGTGACGAGCGCGGCGCAGAGTTCAGACGTCGATAAAACTACAGAAACCTACAGGAATCTTCATTGGCTTTTCGGTCAAAGCGCCATTCGATATGGGCTCAGCGCGGTAAAACGTCAAAGTCGACTACTTGAATTATCGCCAGCTTAGCCCTTGTCGAATGGCGTTTTTCATAAAAAGCTGATCGTCGACGGAAAGGCGCGAAGCACTGCGAAAGACTGCGGCGTCCGGCGCGCTGCTCGAGCGCGCTGTCGCCGCCGTCAGTGCATCTGCGCCGGCCGCAGCGCCTTGTCCGCCGCCCCTTCGAGCGCGTCGGCGCGGAACAGCATCGGCAGGCGGGTGTCGGCATCGATGTCGGGGAACACCTCGGCCAACGTGGTGACCAACTGCACGTTGCACTCGCGCAGCAAATCCTGCATCAGCACGGCGACGTCCTGCGCGCGATCGGTGGCGGTGAGCGCTGCGCGGAAGCCCTCGGCGCCCTTTTCATCGAACGGGTTGGACAGCGACAGCCGCACTTCGCCGCTGCCATCGGCCATGCGGTGCGCCGAAATCACCGCCTCCGGTTCGCCGACGCCGGCGCGGAATTTGCGGATGGCGTTGCCGACGAACAGTTGCAGCGAGACTTCCCGCTGCGCCGCCTGGCCCTGATACAGCGCTGCCAGCGGCACCTGCGGCGGCCGCGGCATCGCCAGCAGCGACAGGCCACCGCCACCCAGTTGCCGGGCAAACGCCTGGGTGAACGGCATGCCCCATTTGCCGGTGTCGCGCTCGGTCAGCAGGTCCACGCCCGGCCCGGCCAGCGCGGTGCCCACCAAAAAGCGCAGAAACACGCTCTCCTGGTTCGCCGGCACCACCATCGGCGCGCGTTCGAGCGCCACCGGCGCCCCCGGTGCGAGCGACCACCAGCCCAGCGTCGACGGCAGGCGGTCCAGCGCGAACGCGGCGGTCGAGACCAGCGCGTTGGACAGCCCGAAGGTCTGGTTGGCGCGCAGCGCGCCGCCGCCCTTCATCAGCACCACGATCTCGTTGCTGTTGGGCAGCGCGCCCGGCACCGTGATGGGCGCCGCGTTGGCCGCCACGATCACCAGCGGCATCGCGAATACCGTCGTCGGCAGCGCGGCATCGCCCGCCGCCCGCCCGGCATCGACGTGCGCCGCCGCCAGCACCCGCGCCAGCATGCGCTGCACCGCCAGCGACGGCGCGCGGGCGAGCGCATCGGCGATCGGCGCGACCTCAGCAGCGCGCAGCATGGCGGCCATCGCCGCGCGCAGTTCGGTCTCCCGCTTTTCCTGAATCACCCCTTGCTCCGCCGCCAAAGCGGCCAGCGCGAGATCGATCAGCGGGTTGGCGGGCGCGCCGTCGTAGACAGCAAAGGCGCGTGGATCGGGTAGGTGGAACTGTTGCATGGCGCAATTTTAGGGACGCGACTCGCCGCGGCGAGCGCAACCGGTGGCGCCGAATAAAAGTTTGCGGCATTGCAGCATTTTTTGACCACTGTCAAAGAATGGATTTGTAGTTATCCGTAGTATTTCGCTGTCGATCCGTTGATCGTTGCCAGCAAGCAACGACCCGGCGGGAGGCGCCCCGAACCAACATGCGGCGCAAGCCGCAGGGCGCCGTCACCGGGTCGACGCTACCGGCGCTGCGCGGGCGCGCAGCGCGGAATTGTGACGCTGAAAAGGAATGAACATGAAAGCCCTCTCCCTCGCCATCGCCGCCGCAATCGGCGTTGCCGCCCTGCCAGCCAGCGCGGCCGATCTGTCCAGCCTGATGGTGCGTGCGCGAGCAGTGAATCTGAACATGGCCAACAAGTCGGACGCCATCGCCGGCGTTGCCCCGGCCGACGCCATCACGGTCAACGACAAGACGATCCCGGAAGTGGATCTCACCTGGTTTTTCACGCCCAACGTGTCGGCCGAACTGATCCTCACCTACCCGCAGAAGCAGACGGTCAGCGTCGGTGGCGCCGCCATCGGCACCTTCAAGCACCTGCCGCCCACGCTCACCGTGCAGTACCGTCCGTTCCCGGGTGCCGCTGTGCAGCCCTACGTCGGCGCCGGCGTCAACCTGACCTACACCATGAACAACAACATGACGGCGCTCGGCAAGCGCGTCACGCTCGACGCCTACAGCCTGAAGCCCGCGCTGCAGGCCGGTGTCGACATCCCGGTCGACAAGAAGTGGTCGATCAACGTCGACGTCAAGAAGATCTGGCTCGGCTCCGACGTCTACCTCGACGGCACCAAGATCAGCCACGTCAAGCTGGACCCGTGGGCAGTCGCCGTCGGCGTCGGCTATCGCTTCTAGTCGAAGCCGCGCAAATGACAGCCGCCCGCCACGGTCTCAGGCCGTCGCGGGCGTCGCTGCAAAAGCGGCGATGCGCTGCGTCACCCGCGTGACCAGCGTTTTTAACGCCGCATAGTCCGCCGTCCGCTCGCGCGTCGCCTCGTTCATGTAGAGCCTGCGGTTGAGCTCGATCTGGATGCTGTGCCGGTCCTCGCGCGGGCGACCGAAACGCTTGACCAGTTCGACGCCCTTGTACGGGTCGTTGATGGCGACCGACAGGCCTTCGCCGCGAAAGGCATCGGCAATCAGCGCCGTCAACTCCGGCGCACAAGTGCTGCCGTCGCGATCGCCGAGCACGACATCGGCAAAGCGCGTTCCCGGCGCGACCCACGACACCGGCCCCGCCTCGGCCGGCATCGAGTGGCAATTGAGATGAACCACGCGACCGGTCGCCCGATGTGCCGCCTCGACGGCCTGGGTGACCGCCGCCCAGTACGGCGCGTGGCACAGACGGATACGCCGCTCGACCTCGGCAACGCTCAATTTACGGTCGTAGATGGGCGATTTGTCGTCCAGCACCCGCCACACCAGGCCGATGCCTGACCGCGTTTTCGGCGAATGATCGACCGGATGCGGCCAGCGCCCGTCGATCAGGCTTTCGTCGATATCTTCCACGCGGCGGTTGGGGTCGAGATAGCTGCGCGGAAACTCGGCACAGATCAGCGTCGCGCCCAGCGCAGGCGCGGCGCCGAACAGATCGTCGACATCGGTGTCCTCCGCCTTGCGCAGATGGGCAAGGTCGCAGGCGTAGCCGAAGTCGGCCGGATAGACGCGACCGCTGTGCGGCGAATCGAGCACCAGCGGCACCGGTGCCACCCCGGCAGGCGCACTGACCACGCGAACAGCGATGAAATCGTTCATGTATCGAGAATAAGCGAAAATTGCCGGTTTTACGATCACCCGCGCACTACTGCGAAACGCCGGCCCGGCAGACCCCGCCCGCCCTTCGCCGCCAATGCCCTTGCCCATGAAACTGAGCCAATTCTTCCTGTCGACCACCAAAGAGGCCCCGGCCGAAGCCGAAATCGTCTCCCACCAACTGATGATGCGCTCGGGCATGATCAAGAAGCTCGGTGCCGGCATCTACACCTGGATGCCGCTCGGCGTGCGCGTGCTGCGCAAGGTCGAACAGGTGGTGCGCGAGGAAATGAACGCCGCCGGTGCGATCGAACTGCTGATGCCGGTGGTGCAACCGGCCGAGCTGTGGCAGGAATCCGGCCGCTGGGAAAAGATGGGGCCGGAAATGATGCGGGTGAAGGATCGCCACGAGCGCGACTTCATCGTGCAGCCGACCAGCGAGGAAGTGATCACCGACATCGCGCGCCAGGAGCTGCGCTCGTGGCGGCAACTGCCGATCAACTTCTACCATATCCAGACCAAGTTCCGCGACGAGCGCCGGCCGCGTTTCGGCGTCATGCGTTCGCGCGAATTCATCATGAAGGATGCGTACTCGTTCGACGTCGACAAGGACGGCCTGATGCAGAGCTACCGGGCGATGTACGACGCCTACAGCCGCATCTTCACCCGGCTCGGGCTCGAATTCCGCGCCGTCAATGCCGACACCGGCAACATCGGCGGCTTCGCCTCGCATGAATTCCAGGTGCTCGCCGAAAGCGGCGAGGATGTGATCGCCTACTGCCCGGATTCGGACTACGCCGCCAACATCGAAATGGCGGAAGCGCTGGCGCCGGCAGCCGCCCGTCCGGCCCCGACGCAGCCGCTGACGCTGGTGCACACACCGGGCAAGAAAACCTGCGAAGACGTCGGCGAATTCCTGAAGCTGCCGTTGCCGGCGCAATTGAAAGCGATGATGTACGTAAGCGACGCCGGCTTCGTGCTTTGCATGCTGCGCGCCGATCATATGGTGAACGAAATCAAGCTCGGCAAACTGCCGCAGCTGGCCAACTTCCGCGCGGCGACGCCGGAAGAAATCGAAGAGCACCTCGGCGTCGAGCCCGGCTATTGCGGCCCGGTGCCGCGCCACGGCAAAGCGCATCCGGGCAAAGTGCTGGTGGTGGCCGACCGTACCGCGGCGGCAATGGCGGACTTCATCTGCGGCGCCAACGAATCCGGCTATCACGTCACCGGCGCCAACTGGGGCCGCGATTGCGCCGAGCCGGATGTGGTCGCCGACATCCGCAACGTGGTCGAGGGCGATCCGTCGCCGGATGGCAAAGGCACGCTCAAGCTGCGTCGCGGCATCGAGGTCGGCCACGTGTTCGCGCTTGGCCAGCGTTACTCGTCCGCGCTTGGCGCCCGCTTCCTCGACAAGGAGCAGAAAGAGCAGGTCATGGAGATGGGCTGCTACGGCATCGGCGTCACCCGCGTGGTCGCGGCAGCCATCGAGCAGAACCACGACGGCAGGGGCATCGCGTGGCCGGTGCCGATGGCGCCGTTCACGGTCGCCATTGCTGCCGTGGGTTACGACCGCAGCGCCGAGGTCAAGGCCGTCGCCGACAAACTGCACGACGAGCTCGCGGCGGCGGGCGTCGACGTCGTGCTCGACGACCGTGGCGAGCGCCCCGGCGTGATGTTCGCCGACCTCGAACTGATCGGCATTCCGCACCGGATCACCATCGGCGACCGCGGCCTCAAGGAAGGCATGGTCGAGTATCAGGCGCGGCGCGATGCCGCGGCCAGCAAGATTGCGTTGGCCGACATCGCCGGCCACGTGCGCCGCGCGCTGGGCTGATGCCGCTGCCGGGCTCGCTGCAACGGCTGTGGCGTGGCGCCGCATGGGCGCTACCTGCGGCGGCAGCACTGTCGTATGCCGGCGCCGCACTGGCCGGCGCGCAGGCGGAAGAAAAGCTTTCCGCCAGCGTGCAAACCTCGATGGCATCGGCCATCGCCGATCGCGCGGCGCCGCGGCTGATCGGCAACGTCAACGAGACACAAGTCTGGCTCGCCGACATGTCGGCCCGCCTGGCATCGCGCATGAAAGACAACGAGCAGCGGCGCGAGTTTCTGGTCACCGTGCAGTATGAGGCCAGCCGCGCCGGACTCGACCCGCAACTGGTGCTGGCGGTCATCAATCACGAGAGCGCGTTCCGCAAGTACGCGATCTCCAGCGCGTCCGCACGCGGCTACATGCAGGTGATGCCCTTCTGGGTGCGACTGATCGGCACGGCGGATCACAATCTCTTTCATCTGCGCACCAATCTGCGCTATGGCTGCGTCATCCTGCGCCACTATCTCGATATCGAGAAAGGCGACGTGGTTCGCGCGCTGGCGCGTTACAACGGCTCGCTCGGGCGCTTCGAGTATCCGAACGCCGTGCTCGGCCTGCTTGAGAATCGATGGAAGTGGTCGGCGCCGAAAGCGTCCTGACCGTCGCCGGCGGTCGACCCTACGTCGGGCGTTTCGCCCCGTCCCCGACCGGTCCGCTGCATTTCGGTTCGCTGGTTGCCGCGATGGCGAGCTATGTGGATGCCCGGGCTCGGAACGGTCGCTGGCTGATCCGCATCGAGGACGTCGACACCACACGTTGCTCAGTCGCGGCCGAGCGCACCATCCTCGCGCAACTCTCCGCCTATGGCTTCACGCACGATGGCGAGATCGTTCGCCAGCGCGAGCGCTCCCAGATCTACGCGGCTGCGATAGAAAGATTGCGCGAAGGCAATCTGCTGTTCGCCTGCGCTTGCACCCGCAGGCAACTGGAAGCAGCGCCGCGCAATCACGAAGGGGAAACGATTTACCCCGGCACCTGCCGCGCCCGTGGTTTGCCGGCGAGCGGCAACGCGTTGCGCATCTGGGTACCGGCGGCCGGTAACGACCGCTATTCGTTTGTGGATCGCGCGATGGGCGTCGTGGCACAGGAATTGTCGCGCGACGTTGGCGACTTTGTATTGCGTCGCGCCGATGGCATCTACAGTTATCAACTCGCGGTGGTGGTGGACGATGAGTTGCAGGGGATCACGCAGGTGGTGCGCGGCGCCGATCTGCTCGGCAACACACCGCGACAGCTTTTTCTGCAGCGCTGTCTGGGTTTTGGTACTGCGGACTATCTGCACGTGCCGCTGGCGCGCAACGCCGACGGCGAGAAACTTTCCAAGCAGACGCAGGCTGCACCACTGGCATTGGACAACATCGTCGCCACCTTGTGCGAGGCGTGGGCATTCCTGCGCCAGCCACCGCTGCCGGGCGTCCGCTCGGTGCAGGAGTTCTGGTCATGCGCCATTGCGAACTGGGACCCGCACCTGCTGACAGCGCAGCCGACCGACGGTGGTGCGCAAAATCTATAATTAAAGGTTCCCCGAAAAGAAGAAAGCAGCAGTTATGACCACCCTGGTAGTGGTGCGCAAAGGTAATATGGCGGCCATCGCCGCAGATTCGCTCACCACCTTCGGTGACACTCGCCTCTCCGACAACTTCGACGCCTCCTCCGAAAAAATGGTGCGCTATGGCGACACCGTCATCGCCCTCTGCGGCAGTGCCGCCCACCAGCTGGTGTACGAAAACCTGTTCTCGACCTCGAAGGATTTGAATTTCAACAGCAAGGCGGAGATTTTCGAAACCTTCCGCAAACTGCATGGCGTCCTGAAGGACCAGCACTTCCTCAATCCCAAGGAAGAAGACGAGGACGCCTACGAAAGCACCCACATCACCGCGCTGATCGCCAATCCGACTGGCATCTACGGTATTTACTCGATGCGCGAAGTGTTCGAGTTCAAGCGTTTCTGGGCCGCAGGCTCGGGTCGCGAGTACGCGCTCGGTGCCATGAACGCCCTTTACGACCGGCTGGATTCGGCCGAAGCGGTGGCGCGCGCCGGCATTGAGGGCGGCGCCACCTTCGACAAGAACTCGGCATTGCCAATGCAGGTCATCACCTTCCCGATGGCGCCGCTGCCGGTCGCAGCCTGAGGCCTGTGGCCTGATCGCAAGGCAGACAATGGATCGAGTCACCGCCGGTTTTGATCAGCTGACGCGCTTCTGGCTGGAAACGGCGCCGGCACGCGGCGTGGTGGCACGGCTCGACGACAGCATGGTCGCCATGCTGCAGCATCACGACTATCCGACGGCGGTTTCGTCGCTGCTGCGCCAGTTGGTGGGTGCGGCGGTACTGCTCGCCAGCAACCTGAAACAACCGGCCCAGGTCGTCCTGCAAGCCCAGGGCAGTGGCGCGGTTCCGCTGCTTTGCGTGGAGGCGACCGATCGTCTGACCTTCCGTGCCTATGCCAATGTGCGCGACGGGGTCGAAATCGCTGCCAACGCCGATCTTTCGACGCTAGTCGCACCGGACGCGGACGGCCGCTTCGTGCTCACCATCGCACCCGACGAGGGACAGATGTATCAGGGCATCGTCGCACTGCACGCCGGCAGCGTGGCGTCGCTGCTGGCCGACTATCTGTGCAACTCGCAGCAGACCCAGACCCGGCTGTGGCTGCGGCAGGACAGCGATGCGCTGGAGGCGCTGCTGCTGGAGCGCCTGCCCGACCACCGCGACGAAGCATCCGACAGAGCCTGGGAGACCGTCGTTGCGCAGGCGGAAACGGCGTTCGCAATGCCTTTCATGCCATTCCCGTACAGCGAATGGCTGCCCTTTGTGTTCACCGGTCACGACGTGCGCGTCCATCCGTCGCAAGGGCTGGCGTTTTCCTGCTCGTGCACGCTGGAACGCGTGCTGAATGCGCTGCGTCTGGTTGGGCGCGACGAACTGCAACCGCTGATCGTCGAACAGGGCCGGGTCGAATCGCGCTGCGAGTTCTGCGGCAAGCGCTACGAAGTCAGTGCCACGCAACTGGCTGACCTGTTCGATCGCGTCGATGCTTCGCACCCGCCCGGTTCGGGCACGGTGCACTGACGGTGAGCGTGACGACAGTGATGCCCACTTTGCAGCAGTCTCCGGTTCGCATCGACAAATGGTTGTGGGCGGCCCGTTTTTTCAAGACGCGCTCGCTGGCAACGGACGCCGTTGATGCCGGGCATGTGCGCCGCGCGGGCAGCGGCTCCGTTGGAGGTGAGCGCGTCAAGCCGGCGCTGGCGGTACGCGTCGGCGATGGCTACACGATCCAGCGCGGCGACGTGATTCAGGAAGTGCTTGTTCTTGCCGTATCGGAGCGCCGCGGCTCCGCCACCGATGCCGCGTTGCTGTACCGGGAAACCGATGACAGCGTCAAACGCCGCCTCGACCGTCAGGCACTGCGCGATGCCGCGGGCGCACAGACCTTGCTGCGCGGCCGCCCGACCAAGCAGGACCGGAGACGACTCGCCGATCTCTTTTCACGCAACTATTCCGGCGGTGACGACGGTTACGAAGCATCATGAGCCTCAGTTTTACCGGTGAACGCTTTCTGCCCGAGTGCGCTGGCGAGATGGTGTACGAACACTGGCATCGCTATCTGCTCGCGCAGCGCCACGTAGCGGGCAAGCGCGTACTGGACGCGGCCAGCGGCGAGGGTTACGGTTCGTCGCTGCTGGCGGGCAAGGCCGCCTCCGTCGTCGGCGTCGACGTGTCGCCCGAGGCGACCGCTCACGCGAACGCGAAGTACGCCAGCGACAAGTTGCACTTCGTCACCGCCAGCGTCGCGCAGATGCCACTGCCGGACGCGAGCTTCGATGTGATCGTGTCGTTCGAGACCATCGAGCACATGACCGAGCATGAAGCGTTCATGCGTGAAGTCGACCGCCTGCTTGCACCTGGCGGGCTGTTCATCATCTCTTCGCCCAACCGGCCGGAATACAGCGACAAGACGGGCTATCGCAATGAGTTCCACGTCAGGGAACTTGACCGCAACGAATTGCGGACACTGCTCGACCGTCACTTTCCGGCACAACAATGGTTCGCGCAACGACCCGCATTTCATTCGATAATCTGGCCGCTCGACGCCAGCCCGTCGACGACGGAAGCACTTGCCGCCGACGGTGGCAACGGCTGGCCGGAAGCACTTTACTTCCTCGTGTTTGCGAGCCGTGAGACGGCGGCGCTGGCAGCGGTGACGCCCGATGTCACGCTGGTCACCGACCGTGAGCAATCGGTCTACGCCGAATGGTCGCGAACCTATCGCGAAAATCGCATGCTGCGCCAGCGCGTTGCCGAACTTGAAGCGGCATCGTCGAAAGCGGCGCCCGCCACGGCCGCGACCACCGCGAACAGCGATACGACGCACCACAACGATTGCCGCAGCGAGGCAACGTCTGCGGAGCCCTGGCTCGTTCGCCTCGCTCGGCGTTTGACGAGGGCCAGCTAGTGGGGTTCGCAGAGCGCAGCGGCGCCGTGTTGCAGACATTGGCCGAACCCGGATTGCCAAAGATATTACTGGTCACGCACGCCTGGGGCGGCGGTGTGCAGCAGCATATCGACATGCTACTTGTGCTGCTGCAAGGTAAGGCGCGCGTTCTCGTTCTGCGACCGGCAGCGGGAGAGCGCCTTGAGTTGCGATACGACAGCGTATCGTTGCGCATACCCGCGACCGACCGCACCGCGCTGGTCGATGCTCTGAAAGCCATCGCGATCGACCGCGTGCATTTGCACCATGTAAACGGCTTTCCAGCGGATGTATTGACGCTCGACCGGGCATTGGCGGTGCCGCTCGATGTGACGCTGCATGATTTCTTCGTCGCTTGCCCACAATACCAGTTTGCCGATCACGATGGCCGCTACTGCGGCGAGCCGGACGACAGCGGCTGCCGGTCTTGCCTCGACCGGCGACCACATGCTTGGGCGTTGCCGATTGCGGACTGGCGCGCGGCGATGGCGACAACGCTTGGGCGCGCGGAGCGGATTTTTGCGCCCAGCCAAAGCGTCGCGGATCGACTTCACCGCTACTTTCCCGAGCTGCACATTGAAGTGTTGCCGCATGCGGACGTCGCGGTGGCACCGCCACGCGTGGTGAAGGTCGCGCTACTCGGCGCCTTGGCAGCCAGCAAAGGGTTGCGCGCCGCCGTCGACGTCGCAACCTATGCCATGACCAACGCAACACCGCTGACGGTGCGCTTGCTCGGGCACGCCGCGGAGCCCCTGCCGCCAATGCTCACCGCAACCGGCTCCTACGAGCCCGGAGAACTGCCGCGTCTGATCGGCATCGAGCGTCCCGACGTGCTGTGGTTGCCGTCGCAGGTTCCGGAAACGTATTCGTTCACACTCACCGCAGCGCTCGCCTCCGGCCTGCCGATCGTGGCGTCCGATATCGGTGCACTGCGCGACCGTCTGCAGAACAACGACCGCGCAAGACTGGTTCCGTTCGATGCCTCGCCGCACACTTGGCATGACAGCTTGCTTGCCGCGGCGGCGAGCGATGAAAGCGGACCGGGAGGGCGCGCCCGCGACGAGCGCGTCGTCGCCGTGCTGAGCGGCGAACGCTGGCTCGATCGTTACCTGCCTCGTCTGCCTGCTTCCCGCGTCGAGGGCAATCCGGCAAAGCTGCTGCGTCTGTTGCAGCAAAGCGCCGCCCTGACGACCGATCCGCCAGCAGCGAATGTGCAGATCCTCGACTCCTTCCGGATTGGCGTCTACGGTGGTCATCGACCGTCCGTGCTGGCGGTCGAAGGCGAACTGGCGACCGTCGGTCCGGGCGAGCACAGCGTCGTCGGTCGCAAGTATCATGAAGACATCGTCGACGATCTGCAGCAGCAGTTCACATCCGCGAACGCCCACATCACCGCACTGGAGACATCATGCGACGAACTGCGTGACGTTCTCGACGCGTCGGATTCGCGCGAACAGGGCGCCCGCGAGCGCATCGCGATGCTCGAGCGCGAGGCAACGCAGGTCAGACAAGAGCGGGATGAGTTGCTGGCGAGCAGCTTCTGGCGCATGACACGGCCGCTGCGCCAGGCGGTCAGCCTCAGTCGCGATGTCGCACATGTCGTGTCGGTATCGGCGCGCCTGCTGCGCCGCTCGCCGGCACTGCTGCGCGGCGGCATGGCGCGGTACCGGCGCGGTGGCCTGCCGGCAGTGACGACACGCCTGCTCGCCGAGTATCGCAACCGACCGCAGGCCACGGCAAATGCGCTTCCCGCCTTGCAGCCTTCGACCATCGCGCCGCTTCGTTTCCCGGAGCAGATGACGCGACCGGTGGTGTCGATCGTCGTGCCGGTCTACGGTCAGCATGAGACGACATTCGGCTGTCTGCACAGCATCGCCGCGAATCCCCCCCGAAAGCCCTACGAAATCGTGGTGATGGACGACTGTTCGCCGGAACCGGCGGCGGCGGCATTGGCGCCCGTGAGCGGCATACGTGTGCTGCGCAACGAACGCAATCTGGGATTCATCGGCAACGTCAATGCCGGCGCCCAGGCGGCGCGCGGCGATTGGCTGATCATCCTCAACAACGACACCGTGGTGCGTCCCGGCGCGCTCGATGCGCTGCTCGATACGTTTGCGCAGCACGACAACGTTGGTCTCGTTGGCGCCAAGTTGCTCAACGCCGATGGCAGCATTCAAGAGGCCGGTGGCATTGTCTGGCGCGACGGCAGCGCCTGGAACTGGGGCCGCGGGCAACACCGCGACGATCCCCGCTTCAACTACGTTCGCGACGTCGACTACTGCTCCGGTGCCGCGCTGGCGATTCGTCGCGACCTGTTTCTGTCACTGGGCGGGTTCGACAAATACTATGCACCGGCGTACTACGAAGACACCGATCTGGCGTTCCAGGTGCGGGCGCACGGGCTTCGCGTGCTCTATCAGCCAGCAGCCGAAATTTTCCATCTCGAAGGCGTCAGCCACGGCCGCGATGAGAACAGCGGCATCAAGGCGCACCAGGTAACCAACGCGGGCAAATTCTTTGAACGCTGGCAGGCGACACTCGCAAACCATCGCGATAACGCCGTCGAACCGGAGCAGGAAGCGCATCGCGGCACCCGCAGCAACATCCTGATCGTCGAAGCCTGCATGATCACGCCCGATCAGGATTCGGGCTCGGTACGGCTGCTCAATATGCTGCGCATCCTGCGCGGGGCGGGGCACCACGTCACCTTTGTCGCCGACAACCTTGACGGCAATCCAAGATACGCAGCTCAGCTCACCGCAATGGGTGTGGAGGTGATGTGCCATCCTTTCGTGCGTTCGGTGCGCGCCTTGCTCACTGAGCGCGGCAAGACGCTGGACACGATTGTCTTTTGCCGCCACTACATTGCCTCGCAGTACCTGCACAGTGTGCGCAAGCTGGCGCCCAAAGCCAGGGTGATATTCGATACGGTCGACCTGCACTTTGTTCGCGAGGAACGCGAAGCTCAGTTGACGGGCAACGCCTCGATGCTGCGCAGCGCCGCGTCCACCCGCGCCCGCGAGTTGGCGACCGTGGCGCACAGCGACGCTACGCTCGTCGTCTCCAGATTCGAGCAGGAGTTGCTCGCGCGTCTGCTGCCGCAGGCGCGCGTCGAGATCGTATCGAACATCCATCAGCCCACCGCCGCGGGCGGCGATTACGCGTCACGCAATGGCCTTCTGTTTGTCGGCGGATTCAGGCATCCGCCGAATGTGGATGCGGTCAAGTGGTACGCGACGGAGATACTGCCCCACATCCGCAAACTGCTGCCCGGCGTGGTTACAACGATCGTCGGCAGCAATATGCCCGACGACATCGCCAGACTCGCGCAGGACGGCCTCAAGATTCTCGGCTATGTGGAGGACACGGCGCCGCTACTGCGGGCGGCGCGGGTATCGATCGCGCCGTTGCGCTTTGGTGCTGGCGTGAAGGGCAAAGTCAACGAGGCGATGAACCACGGTGTTCCGGTCGTCGCCACGGCCTGCGCGGTGGAAGGGATGAAGCTGTGCGATGGCACTGATGTGCTGGTGGCGGACGACCCGCGCGCATTTGCCGAAGCCGTTGCGCGGGTCTACAACGACGCCGATTTGTGGCGGACGCTGGCGCGCGCAGGTATCGACAACGTTCAGGCGAATTTTTCGCCGGAGTCTGCGGCGCCGGCCATCAAGGCAATTTTCGGTTGAACCGCCGGCTCGGCCCGGTCGCGCCTTAACACAGCCGCGCCGTCACCCATTGCAGCACGAGATCCATCTGGTCATATGCCGCGTAGGTCAGGCCGAGCGCAACCGCGATGGCCAGCCAGACTAGCACGCGGGCCAGCGCAGATTTGCGGCGGTAGGTAACGGATGGCGTAAGTTCGTTCACCCCGCTATTCTACGAATCAGTACCGCGAGCTGCAGGTGCGCTGGAGCGACCAATGGCAACCCAACAGATCGATCAATACGCGAGAGAGTACAGCCGCTGGCGTTGGCTGGTCCCCAACACATTCAATGTGGCTACCGCCTGCGCGCATCGCTGGCAGGCCGATCCCACGCGGGCCGTGCGAACGGCAATCGTCTGGGAAGACGAGACCGGCGCGAGCGAGCGCGTCAGCTTTGCGGAGCTTTCGGCACGGGTGGTACGGATGGCGTCGGCGCTTGCGGAGCTGGGTATCCAGCCGGGCGACCGGGTCGCCATTTGCCTGCCGCAGCGTATCGAAACGGCGGTTTCACTGCTGGCGGTACTGCATCTGGGCGCGGTCGCCGTGCCGTTGACGGTGCTGTTCGGACCGGATGCACTGGAATTTCGCCTCGGTAACGCGGGGTGCAAGGCCGCCATCTGCGACGCCTCGTCGCTGCCCAATGTGCTGGCCGTGCGCAGTGCCGTCGGCGGTCTGGCGCATGTGATCGCGTGTGCCGGTGCAAAGGACGCGAATGCGCTCGACTGGGACGATTTGCTGGCGCGCGGGCGGCCGGACCAGCCCGTCGCGGCAACGCGGGCGGACGACGCCGCGATGATCATCTACACCAGCGGCACCACCGGGCCGCCGAAGGGCGCGCTGATTCCGCATCGCGCGATGTACGGCAATTCGTCCGGGTTCATCTTTTCCCACAACCTGTTTCCTCAGCCGGGCGACGTCTTCTGGTCGCCTGCGGACTGGGCATGGACGGGCGGATTGTGGGATGCGCTGCTGCCAACGTTGTTCTTTGGTCACACGCTGGTCGGATATCGTGGCCGCTTCGAACCGGAGCGCGCACTGTCGTTGCTGGAGCGGCATCAGGTCACCTGCACCTTTCTGTTCCCCACCGCGCTCAAGATGATGATGAAAGCGGTCCCCAATCCGCGCGAGCGCTACCAGCTCAAGCTGCGTTCGATCATGAGCGCCGGCGAGAGCGTCGGCGAAACCGTGTTCAACTGGACGCAGCAAGCGCTGGGCGTCACCCTCAACGAGATGTTCGGGCAGACCGAGCTCAACTACGTGGTCGGCAACTGCGCCAAGCTCTGGCCCGCGCGGCCGGGCAGCATGGGCCGCGCCTACCCGGGACACCAGGTGGCCGTCATCGATGCGCTGGGTCGGGTGGTCAAGGTTGGAGAGACCGGCGACATTGCTGTCAACCGGCGCGACATCCACGGCGATCTTGATCCGGTGTTCTTTCTCGGCTACCTCGACAACGAGGCAGGCACCCGGGCCAAGTATGACGGCGACTGGTGCCGTACTGGCGACATGGCGCGCATGGATGCCGACGGGTATCTCTGGTACGAAGGCCGCAGCGACGACGTCATCAAGAGTGCGGGCTATCGCATCGGGCCTGCCGAAGTGGAAAGCTGCCTGCTGCAGCACCCGTCGGTGGCGATGGCAGCGGTCATCGGCAAGCCCGACCGCGACCGTGGCGCCATCGTCAAGGCATTCGTCATACTGGCGGCCGGATACAGCCCAGGGGCCGCGCTCGAAGAGGAGCTTGCCAGGCACGTTCGCGGCAAGCTGGCACCTTACGAGTATCCGAAAGAGTTCGAATTCGTCAGCGAATTGCCGATGACTACGACGGGCAAGATCCAGCGCAAGGTGTTGCGGGATCGGGAAATTGAGTTGACCAAACGCTGATTGCCCAGATCAACTGCAATCGCCGGTGCAAGCTACTGCCGCACCAATACGCTCGCTATCACAGGCCATTCCTCGCCGCGGTGCGCGACCAATTGCATCGTTGATGCAGACTTATTCACATAGCAATCTACTTTGTTATGTACCGTCCGGAAGTAGCGTGAATAGTCCGTTTCCGTTCGTCGCGTGCCGGTCCGCGCACAACGCCCCTTTGCTACGTTGTTGCTGTCAACAAGCCAAAATTCGTACTTGTTGTACCGATAAGCTATCGAGCGCGGCAAGTCAAACGCAATAATTCCCCACGGCGAACCAACCGGCATATTTCTGCTGTCCGCTACGTCAACTGTCGCAGAAATTCTCTCGACGGCGGTGTCAATGCGACCCACGGGAATTTGGCGGTCAAGCAGGTCTTCTTCCCGCTTCGCAAAAATCATCGTGCCCGCTTCACGCATCCGACTTATCGCCCGTTGCGTCTCGTCGACGTTTGCGCCTGCAATTTCAATCAGACGATGCGGGTGCGCGATATTCTGTTCATAGGCGACCGCAGTCAGTTGCACAATCCGATAGGTACTCGATGACCAGGAACGCCACCAGTTTGCGCGCTCAATGGCGATCGATCCCACCAACAGTACGACGCCGAGAATCGCCAAGAGGCTTTCGTGTGACCTCTGTTCGGCCCTGTCAATCCAGTACAGAGCGATACCAAGCCAAAGCACTGCACTCCAGCAAAGATAGCGTTCGGCCGTGGCATCGCCAGGATGTTCGAGAAAATGCCCGGTACGATTTATTGCAATAGCAGCGTTAGTGAGAAAGCCAAACGCGACAAGGCCGGCAGACACCAGTTCCGTGCGGGAAAACTGCCGGCCCAGGAAGAATCGCCTTCCGACAGCAGCAAATGTTGCGCCAACCGTGACACATGCGACAGCGAGGCAAAAAGTCTGATTAGCCGCCACGTGAGCACCCCACCAGGGAGTGAGGAGTTCGAGCCAATATGCGGACACACGGACCGCCAGGAAGTACATGGTGTCGCCGATGACAAACGCCTTCGAAGCAGCGCGCACGCCATCGCCACCTGGCAACAAAAAGGTGTAGGCAAGCAACACAAACGCCGAAGCACCAGCCCAGCAAAGAATGACACGCCATGGCATGCGGTGCAGTATGAGCAAAAAGCCAACGGCGGCGAACGTAACGATGCCTGGCCCGAAAGATATTGTGGCAAGCACACAAAGTACCAACGCAACCAGCAGTCGGTAAAAAGCGCTGCGCCCCCCGCAGTCGGCGGACAAATACAGTGCCCCGACAAGCGCCGCATAGATTGGAAAGACATGAACGGCTTCGTACGCATGAATGAACATGCGAGCGTTAGCGTTCCACATAATTGTTGCGGCGATGGCGCCCGCAACGCCGATCACAACTGGCAAACGCCGCCCCTGGTAGTAGAGCCGAAGCAGCAGGAGGCTTGTTAGCGCAGCGCAGAGCCACGCGAAGGTTATCTGAAGTATTTGCGCACCAGAAAAGTAGTTCAACTCAAGCCAACGCAGCAGCCCGGGCACTATAGGACGATGTCCGTTTTCCAGCAGAAAGATGGATAGCGGAAAGGGCTCCGACAAATATCGGTCGTAGAGCCGGAACTGATCCTGAAACGCATTTGTCAGCGTAAATTGCTTGATCGTGTTGATCGTGATTGCCACATGGCTAAGCGCCAAACCGGCAACGAGAAAGACAACCAGCAAAGCGGCGAGTCTAGCGAGAGGCGAGTAGTTTTCCGGTATTGGCTTCATTTGTCGCTTACTTTGCGCACCACGCGGCGAATCAAAAAAGCCGGCCGCCGCTTGCTCTCGACGAACGCCCGCCCCAAGTATTCGCCAATCATGCCGATGCCGATCAGTTGCAGCCCGCCGAGAAGGAGCACCGCCACCAGCAGCGAGGCGTAGCCCGGCACGTCGACGCCCCAGATCAGCGTGCGCAGCGCGATCCAGCCGCCCCAGCCCATCGCGGTCGTCGCTACCAGCAGACCGATATACGTCCAGATGCGCAGCGGGGAAATGGAGAAACTGGCGATCCCTTCGAGCGCGAAATTCCACAGTTTCCAGGCGTTGAACTTGCTGCTGCCGGCGCTGCGCGGATCGCGCCGATATTCGATGGTTGCGGTGCGGAAGCCAACCCAGGCGAACAGGCCCTTCATGAAGCGCCGGCTTTCGGGCAGATTGCCAAGGGCGTCGACCACCACCCGATCCAGCAGGCGAAAGTCGCCGACGTCGTCGGGGATTTTCACGTCGGCAACGGCGTTGTGAATGCGGTAGAACGAACGCGCGCTGAAGCGCTTGGCGAACGAGTCGGACGAGCGGTCGCTGCGCCGCGCCAGCACCACCTCAAAGCCCTCCTCCCACTTCGCCAGCAGCGCGGCAATGGCTTCCGGCGGGTCCTGCAGATCGGCGTCGATCGGAATCACGGCGTCGCCGCCGGCGACATGCAGCCCAGCCGACAGCGCCGCCTCCTTGCCGAAGTTGCGGCTGAGGTCGACCACCACCAGCGCCCGCCGCGCGACACTGGCGCCGGGATTGGCACATTGCGCCTCCAGCGCAGCCAGCGTGCCATCGCTGCTGCCGTCGTTGACGCAAACGATCTCGAAGTCATAGCCGCCCAGGGTCGGCAGCACGGCGTCGAGGCGGGCGAACAGTGCGCCCAGCGCTTCGACCTCGTTGTACATCGGGATCACCAGCGAGACGCGGCGGCGCCCGTTGGCGGCGGCGGGAGATCGGTCGGCTACGGATGTCGATTGCATGCCGCGATGCTAGCGCTCCGGCAGGCGGCGGCTCACAACGGCGCAGTGGCCGCCGCCGGATCGCCGCTATTGACCCACGCCGCAAACTCGTCGCGCAGACGGCCGCTCTCGGCCACTGCCGTGTCCCAGGCCGCGACGCGGGCGCGCAGATCGCGTCCGTAGCGGGCGAAATCGCTGCGGTCGGGCAGCTTTTGGTTGGGCAGGGTGGCGACCCAGGCCGGATTCGGCGCCAGCACGATGACGTCGTCGAGAAAATGGGTGCTGCGATGCCGCCATTTCAGCGATTTGTCGAGCCAGCCGGGCACCACGGCGCGCTGGAAGTGCGGATACAGCACCACACCGGGCGCCGGCTCGCTGCCTGGCGCAGGCCGGTAATCCAGATGCAGGTGGTAGTCGGTGATGCCGCCGTCCCAGTAGGCGCCCGGCGGTGCACCGGCAATGTCATGCACGGCGTTGAGCAGGAAGGGGATCGAACACGACGCCTGCACTACGGAGGCGAAGTTGGCCGCCGACAGCGCGTAGCGGCGCGTCCGGTAGTCGTTGGCGGCGAACGGCAGCGGCCGGCCCTCGGCCAGATGCGACGAAAACACCGCGCGCTCCAGCCAGGCGCCCATCGCCTTGCGCGACGCGACGTTGGTGAAGAACGCCCCGGCGTAACCCAGCGGCGAACGCAGGCGGTTGTCGCGATGCAGGATGTGGCGCCCGCGCGAGGTGACCACGTGCAGCCGGTAGCGCGGGTGGCCGAGCACCTCGTCCACCCGTTTGCCGAACATCGCGTGGATGCCCTCGGCGAAGCGTTCGCTGATGTGCTCCCGCGTCGGCGCCTTGCGCCCCGGCGGCACGTCGTAGTCCTGATGGATATAGGCCTGCTCCAGCTCGGCAATCGCCGCCGCCGGCCGGTCGAGCATCGCTGCGGCCATGCGCCAGGCGCCGATCGAGGCGCCGATCAGGTCGAGCGGTTGCGCCGATTGCGGCAGCCACTCGCCGAACAGGAAGCGATCCAGCGGCAACAGCGTCAGCCCCTTCGGGCCACCGGCCGCCGCCGGGATCGCGCGCACGTGCGCCGGCGCCAGGCCGTGCGTGCGCAGGTGAGCGAGCGCCCGCGGGCCGGCAAAAATTTGCAGCGCTTTCATGACGCGACCGCCGCGGCGAACGGCCGCGCAACATCGTGGTTCAGGGCGGGAGAAGGCAGCAGCTTTTTCATCGATGCGCCATTCTATTTGGGCTCAGTGGTGTAAATGACCTAAAGTCGACTATTAGAATTTTTCGCACTTTTTCCCAGTATGGATGCCGCTATCAGGTCAAAAGCCATATCTCGATACGCGGCTTGCGGAAACGGCGCGGACGACGCCCAAATCTGTTGTTTTGTACAGTAAAATCCGGCCATGCTTCGCGCGCTGTACGTCGATTTCAACAGCTATTTTGCGTCGGTCGAACAGCAATTGCGACCGGAGCTGCGCGGGCGTCCGGTCGCGGTGGTGCCGATGATCGCCGACACCACCTGCGCCATCGCCGCCAGCATCGAGGCCAAGCGCTTCGGCGTGAAGACGCTGACCAACGTTGCCGACGCCAAGCGGCTGTGCCCCGACATCGTGCTGGTGGAATCGCGGCCGACGGTTTACGTGCAGTTCCACCAGAAGGCGAAGGCCGTGGTGGAGAGCGTCGCGCCCATCGCTGCGGTCAATTCCATCGACGAGATGTGGATCCGCCTGTCCGGCCGCGACCAGCCGCGCCCGGCGGCCGAGGCGCTGGCGCGCGAGATCAAGTTTCGACTGCGCAATCAGTTGGGCGAGTGCATCACCTGCTCGGTCGGCATCGCGCCCAATACCTTCCTCGCCAAGACCGCCAGCGACATGGTGAAACCCGATGGTCTGGTGGTGATCGAGCCGTGCGATTTGCCGGATGTGCTGAAGCCGCTCAAGCTCAATCACTTCGTCGGCATCGGCCGCAAGATGCTGCAGCGGCTCAACGATCACGGCATCGGCAGCACGCCGCAGTTGCTGGCCGCGGACGTGGCCAAACTGCGCGAGGTCTGGGGCGGCGTCGAGGGCGAGCGCTTCTGGCAAAAACTGCGCGGCGAGGACGTGCAGGCGCACGCCACCAGCACCTCGTCGATCAGCCATTCGCATGTGCTGGCGCCCGACAAACGTTCGCATACGCGGGCGCAGGCCGTGCTGTCGCGCCTGGCGCAAAAGGCCGCGATGCGGCTGCGCGACGGCGAATACGTCGCCACCGACATTTCGATCTTCGTCAAGCTGCGCGGCGGCGAAAAGGCCAAGGCGCACCGGCGCGTCGACGCCACCGACCGCACGCCCGCCATCCTGCACACCATCACCGCGCTCTATGACAAGCTGCTCGACGACCGCAACGTGCGCAACACGCCGCCCACCGCCGTCGGTATGGCGCTCGCCGGGCTGTTGCCGCGCGAAGGGCAATCGCTGTCGCTGTTCGACGCCCAGCCCAATACCGAGAAGCTGGACCGCGTGGTCGATCGGCTCAATCTCAAGTACGGCAAGAACACGCTGTTCTGGGGCGGCGCCTTCAGCGCGCAGCAATCGGCGCGGATGGCCATCGCGTTCAATCACATTCCCGATCTCGTGATCGAGTCCGACGAATCCGGCACGGTGCTGCCGGCCAACGCCCGGCGCGGCACATAACGCGGTTCTGGCCGAAGCTACGGACGCTTCGGCTTCGGTATCGGCGCTGGATGTTCGCTGGCGCGAATCATCGCAATGACGTCGGCGCCGACGAACTGCTCGACGAACTTGCGGTGCAGCACGAACCACACCACCAGCGCGGTAACCGGCGGCATGATCAGCGTCGAGAACTGGTAGAGATAGGCGATGACCTCCAGTTGCCATTGCGCCCAGCCGGCCTGCTCGCGCACCGCCGCACCGCTGTTGAGCAGGATCTGCTTCATGCCCACGGCGAACACGGCGAGCATCTGGAACGGCAGCAAGGCCAGCCAGCCGTACCACAGGTTGCGCCAGCGCTGCGGATGCCAGGCCGCCATGGTCAGCGCCGCCATCAGCGCCGTGCCATAGCTGTACAGGCGGGCGTCCACTTCGGTGCTCACGGTGGCGTCGGGACGGAACACCTGCCCTGGCATCACGCCCGGCGACAGATTGGTCAGGAGCTCAAAGCCGTGCAGCGTCTGCTGCACCGAGGTGACGAACTCGGGGATGCCAAGCAGCGCCATGCCCGACAGAAACCAGCGGATCGGCCAGTGCAGCACCGGCACCAGCAGATACCAGCAAAGAAATACCAGCGGCACCCACGCCAGAATGCGCAGGAAGAAGCGGCCAATGGTTTTCGGCATGCGACGACGACGCCGGCCTAAGCTGCCTGCGGCGCGACGCCGCCATCGTCTGAAGGCGGCTCATCGCGGTGCGCGGCGCGGTTGATCCGCCGCACCCAGATCAGCCACACGATCAGCACGTCGAGCATGATCAGCGCCTGCCAGATATAGAGATGCGCCCACTCGAAGGCAGTCATGTTCCACTGGCCCAGATAGAACAGGCTGATGATGCGCACGACATTGAGGCCCTGCACCGCAATGAAACCGAGACCGAGGCCCCACAGCTTCTGCTTCCAGGTGGAGGGGAACGCCAGAATCGCCGCGATCAGCACCAGCGTCGCCTCGACGCCGTTGCAGCCGGCCTCGATGCTGACGGCGAAGCCGTTGGACGTGCTGCGCAAAACTTTGCCGATGGCCTCGGCACTGCTGTCGACCAGCGCCACCAGTTGCGCACAAAAATGCGCCAGTCCGTTGGTCCAGGGGATGACGAAATACTCCTGCCCCCACGGCGTGAGCTGGGCGCCGAAGAGCACCGCCTGAATGACCAGAAAAAGAACCAGAAAGCGAACCATCGAACATCCATGACAGCCGGCGCGACGCATCCTGGGGCCCTCGAGCCGCAGGCGCCCGCCGCAACGGCAACGCGCAATCCCGGAATCGTACCCGATACCCCGCCGCCTTGCCGTATCCGGCGCACCGGCGGCGGCGCTCGTTGCTTGCGATGGCGCAACTGGTGCCCGCCGGTCGTCCGTACAATCGCGGCCATGATTGCAAACCGTTCGCTCTCCTCCCTGTCGTGGCCATCCGGCCTGCACACCGTCATCCGCGCGATTGTCGGCGCGGCATTTGTTGCCGGCACCGTCGCCGCCGGCGCGCTGGCGCCCGGCGAGCGGGCCGTCGTACTCAACTCCGGCGACGGCACGGTATCGGTCATCGACCGTGCAACGCGCAAGGTGGTCGACACCTACCCGGTCGGCAAGGAGCCGCACCATCTGATCCCGACCCTCGACGACAGCGAGCTGGTGGTCGCCAACGCCATCTCCAACGATCTGGTGTTCCTCAACCCGCTGACCGGGGAAGTCAAGCGCCGGCTGCCGCGCATCAGCGACCCGTATCAGCTGGGCTACTCGCCGGACGGCAAGTGGTTCGTCTCGATCAGCCTGCGCCTGGATCGCGTCGACATCTACTCGATGCCGAATTACGAACTGAAGGCCCGTATTCCTGCGGCCAAGACCCCGAGCCACGTCGCATTCGCCCGCGATTCGTCGGTGGCCTATGTGACGATGCAGGATTCCGACGAGCTGATCGCCCTCGATCTCGCGACGCACAAGGAAATCTGGCGGATGAAGACCGGCAAGACGCCGGCCGGCATCTGGATGAGCCCGCAGGGGCTGCTCTTCATCGGCATCATGGGGGCGGATTACGTGCAGGTGATCGACCCGGTCAAGCGCGCAACGGTGAAGCAGATCGTCACCGGGCGCGGCGCCCACAACGTCGTCTCTGCCGGCGACGGCGCGCGGGTGCTGGTCAGCAACCGGGTCGACGGCACCATCACGCCGGTCGACTATAAAACGCTGGTTGCCGCCAAGCCGATCAAGGTCGGGCGCGGCGTCGACTGCATGGAAGTGACTGCCGATGGCAAGGAAATCTGGGCCACCGTGCGCTGGGAGGCACGGGTCGCCATCATCGACCCGACCGGCAGCAAACCGGTCGAGTACATCCCGGTGGGCCGCTCGCCGCACGGCATTTATTTCAAGAGCCATGCCAAGCGCGATCGCTAGCCGCGGTCGCCCGATCTTCGCCGCACTCGCCGCCGCCATGCTGGCGTCGGCGCTGGCGGCGCAACCGACCTGCCGCGGCACACTGTACCTGACCTTCGACACCGGACACATGGCGCCGGCCCCGGCCATCGCCGACATCCTCGCCAAGCACCGGGTCAAGGCCACGTTCTTCATCGCCAACGAAAAGACGCAGGCCGGCGGCTGGACGCTGGACGATTCGCAAAAAACCTTCTGGCAGCGACTGGTGCGCGACGGCCACGCCTTCGGCTCGCACACCTTCGATCACCACTACTTCCGGGGCAACGTCGGCGCCGCGCAGGTGAGCTACATCCCCTGGGGCAAGGCCGCGAAGGACGGTCGCCTGCTCGATCGCGCCGGCGTCTGCGCCGAGATCAGGAAGTCGGAAGACCGTTTCCGCGAACTGACTGGCCGCGGTTACGACGGCATCTGGCGTGCGCCGGGCGGCAAGACCACGCCGCGGCTGCTTGAATACGCACAAAGTTGCGGCTGGACGCACGTCGGCTGGGCCGATGCCGGTTTTCTCGGCGATGAGCTACCCAGCGAAACGCACCCCAACGACACGCTGCTAAAACGCGCCGTGGCGAACCTGCGCGACGGCGATGTGCTGATGGCGCACCTCGGCATCCGGTCGCGCAAGGACCCGTTCTGGCCGACGCTGGCGCCGTTGATCGAGCAATTGCAGGCGAAAGGCTTCTGCTTCGCCACCATCGCCGAACGCACGGCGCATGCGGTCGGGCGTTAGGGCGGATCGGCATGAACGACTGGTACGAAACCGCCGAGCACGCCTTCGAGGCCATCGTCGGCTGGGTGTATTCGACGGCGGTCGATCCGCTGGTCTATTCGCTCGGGCTGATGTCGTGGGCGGAGCGCGCCTTCGATGGCACCTCGTTTCTGGTGGCCGGCGTGCTGCAGGTGGTCGCCACCGCGCTGATCTGCATACCGCTGGAGCGGCTGGCGCCGGCGCAAACCATCGCCGTGCGGCGCCGGGTTCGCACCGATGTGATCTTCACGCTGGTCAACAAGCTGGGCCTGATTCCGCTGTTCACCTTCGCCGCGTTGCTGTTGCTGCTGAGCCCGCTGGAATCCAGCGTCCGCCTGCATGGCTACACGCCGTGGTCGCTGGAAGACTTCTGGCCGGGACTGGCCGGCAATCCGGCGCTCAGCCTGCTGCTTTATGTGGTGGTGCTCGATTTCGCCGAATACTGGCGGCATCGCCTGCAACACCGGCTCGACTGGTGGTGGCAGTTGCATGCGCTGCATCATGCGCAGCGCGACATGACGTTCTGGACCGACGACCGCAACCACATCATCGACGAACTGCTGGCTGCGCTGTGGATGGCCGCGGTGGCGCTGGCGATCGGCGTGCCGCCGCAGCAGTTTCCGCTGGTGCTGTTCGTGCTCAAGCTGATCGAATCGCTGTCGCACGCCAATTTGCGCTGGAGCTTCGGGCCGCTGAAATACCTGCTGGTCAGCCCGCAGTTCCATCGCGTCCATCACGGCATCCGCATCGGGCATGAGGGCAAGACGCAGGGGGTGAACTTCGGCGTGGTGTTCACCGTTTGGGATAAGCTTTTCGGCACCGCGGATTTTCGCGATGCGTATCCCGAAACCGGCGTGCGCGATCAACTCGACGGACGCAATTACGGCAGAGGATTCTGGGAGGCTCAATGGCTCGGTTTTTCGCGACTAAAACAACACTTCTGGCCACGCTGACGGCGGTGGCGGCCGTTTCGCTGGCCGGCTGCGCAAGCGTCGTGCAGGATCAGAAACGCGCCCTGCTCGACCGCAAGTGCCAGCAGCGCGTGATCCGCATGCTCAACGCCGTGTCGCCGGTGGTGGCCGAGTCGGACATTCCGCAAAAGTTCTGTGGCTGCCTGACCGCAAAGGTTGACGTTGCCAAACTCGAAACCGATATCGACGGCGTCAAGGACATCGGCCTCAACCCCGAAACCCTGCGTTTCGTCACCGAGTACATCCCCACCATCCGCAGCTGCGCGAAAGAAACGGGGCTCTGGAAGGGGCTTTAATGCGGCACTAGCGCTGGCGGCAACCAGCGCCGTTGTCGATTGCGGCCGCTATCGGCTCACGAGGGTTGTACGGTGACCGCCCGTTCCTTGCCGACGCCGCGTTGCGAAAACGACGCCATCGCGCCGCGAATGCCGAAGGTGATGAAGGCGCTTAGCGGCGCGGCCACCGATGGATCGGCCGCCACGTTGGCGCCGTCCGACAGGCGCTCGATCCGCTGGTCGCTCAGGTGGTGCAGCAACGCGCCCAGTGCAAACTGATAGCACCAGGCCGTCTGTGCGCGCGTCGCGCCCGGCCACTCGGCCACCAGGGCCTCGTGCATCGCGTTGATGAACTCGCGGGCGAGCGGATCGAAAAATTCGCGGATGGCGCGATCTTCTTCCTGCCCCTGCTGGCTGAGGCCGCGCGTCACCAGCAGGGCGTAGGAACGGCCCTCGGGCGTCTCGCGCAGACGGGCAGACGGCAACACCAGGGCGTCGACGATGCGGGCGAGACGATCGCCGCCTGCGGGCTCCAGCGCGGCCCGCAGGTCGGCGAGGCGCTCGCGGGCGATGCCGCTCCAGTGCCCGAAAATGGCGTCGTAGAGTTCCTGCTTCTGCCCAAAGTAGTAGCCGACCAGCGCCAGCGGCACATTGGCCTCCTCGGCGATCTGACGGATGGTGACGCCGTGGTAGCCAAGGCGCGCGAACAGCCGCTGTGACGCGTCGAGGATGTTCTGGCGGCGATCAATGCGGGCGGGCGCAGCCGGCACCTCGATGGACCGGGGCGCTACGGAAAATGCTGCTTGCCGGGCCCGTGTTTCCGGAATGGATTTCATGGCGATGGTTAATCCCTGCGCTGCGTTTGCGGCTGTCCGGTTGACTGCTTGCCCGGCAATACGTTCAATGCCGATTGTGGCAGAGCATGCAGACCGCGTGCCACAGGGATTTCGCTAGCAGCAACGTATCCGCACCTGAAATAGGGGCTTTGCCGCGCCGACTGCGGTCGCACCGGCTTGCCTGCGGCAAAATCGACCCAACGTCTGAAACTGGCTGACATAGCCGCCACCGCGCACCCATGCAACGTCGCGACGCCCTTCGATCGATCTCCGTCGCCGGTGGCTTTGCCGCAGCGACCGCGCTGCCCACGTTCATCGCTTCGACCATCATGACCGCTTCTGCCGACGCCGCACCACTCACGCCAGTGACATTCTCCACGCTGAAAAAGTCGGCGCGCATGCCGGTCATCTTTCTCGGCCACGGCAGCCCGATGAACGCCATCGAGGACAACGCCTGGCACCGGAGCTGGCAAAACCTCGGGCAGTCGTTCGCGGCAACCGGCAACTATCCGGCGCCGCAACTGATCCTTTGCATATCGGCGCACTGGCTCACCCGCGGCTGGCATCTGACTGCGATGGCGCAGCCAAAGACGATTCACGATTTCGGCGGTTTCCCGCAGGCGCTGTTCGAGCAGCAGTATCCGGCGCCGGGTTCGCCGGCAGCGGCCGGTGAAATCGCCCGCTCGATCGGCGCGCCGCCGGTTGGGCTCAACGACCGCGAGTGGGGGCTTGACCACGGCGCCTGGGCGGTGCTGAAGCCGATGTTTCCCGAGGCGCGGATTCCCGTCATCCAGCTCAGCATGGACTACAGCCGTCCGCCGGCCGAACACTTCGCGCTCGGGCAGCAACTGGCGAAGCTGCGCGACTACGGCGTGCTGATCGTCGGCAGCGGCAACATCGTGCACAACCTGCGCGCGATGCAGTGGGGCGCCGGGCCGGACAAGGCCTACGACTGGGCACGCGAGTTCGACCACAAAATCGCCGCGCAGATCGACAGCGGCAATCTCGGCGAGCTGCCGAAGTTCCAGAGCATGGGCCAGACCGCCACGCTGGCGCATCCGACCTATGACCACTACCTGCCGCTGCTCTACAGCGCCGGCGCGGTAACGGCGGGCGAAAAAGTGCGCTTTTTCAACACCGATTTTCAGGGCGCCTCGATCGCGATGCGCTCGGTGGTCTGGGGTTGAGCGTCAGGCCCACGCGGCAAGCAGCTTTTCCGTAGAACGCCGTCCGATTACGGCGCAGAGACGATTTTTGCCGGAAGTCGACTTTCGGAAAATAATGGCGCTGAGCCCTATGCCGATAACGCTTTGACGAAAAAGCTGTTATTCCATTTCCAAATCAATAGGAGACTAGGCGCGACGACGCAGACAGTGCGTGAGCACGGCAAGGAGGAGCAACGACGTATCGTATTGATTTGGAAATGGAATTACTCGCGCAGCAATGCCGTCAGATCCGCGGCAATGGCGTCGGCGCCGCTCTCGTGCTTGATCAGCAGCCGGATGCGGCCTTGCGGGTCGAAGGCATACATCTGTGTCGAATGATCGACGAGATAGGTGTTCTCGTCCTTGACCTGCGACTTCTGGTAGAGGATCTTGAACTCCTTCGCCGCCGCGGCCACTTCGGCGTCGCTGCCATAAAGCGCGGCGAACGTCGGGTTGAACGCCCGGACGTACTGCACGAGCAGTTCCGGCGTGTCGCGCTTCGGGTCGACGGTGACAAACACCACCTGCACGCGGGCCGCGTCTTCCGGCTTCATCTTGCCGAGCGCGGCGTTCAGCGTGCTCATCGTGGTCGGGCAGTAGTCCGGGCAGAACAGATAGCCGAAAAAGAACACGGCAACCTTGCCCTGATAGCTGGCCAGCGTGCGCGGGGCCCGGGTCGCAGCATCGGTCAGCGCGAGCTGGCGTCCGAAACCGGCGCCGGTGATGTCGGTCGCATTGAACTGTACGGGCGCCTTGCCGTCGCCGCAGCCGGCCAGTATGGCGACACCGGCCAGCAGCGCTGCGGCGAAGGCGCGTCGCGTCACCAGCCCGCGTGGTCGCTGGCCGCGCGGCAGATCAATGCTTGTGTTCGCCATGACCATGATCGTGCGCGTCGGGCTTCTCCGCCGTCATCTGCACGGTGACTTCGCCGGCTTTCTCGAATTTGAGCTTGAGCGGAAACTTCGTGCCTTCCTTCAAGCCGTCGGCGAGACCAATCAGCATGATGTGAAAGCCGCCCGGCTTGAGCTCGGTCTTGCCGTTGGCGGCGACGTCCACGGCTTTCACTTCGCGCATCTTCATCACGCCTGCCTCGGTCGTCATGCTGTGCAGCTGCGTTTCTTTCGCGATGTCGGCCGCGGCGGAAAGCAGCCGATCGGCGCCGCCCTTGTTATCGATGGTCAGGTACGCTGCCGAGGTGCGCACCGGCGCCGGCGTTGCCCGCGCCCACGGGTGGCTGATCGCGATGGCGCCCACGCGCGCCTCCTGCGCTAGCGTGACCGAAATCAGGAGCAGCGAGAACGCCGCTACGGTGACACGGAATACCGGAAAACCCTGCATTGCTACCACTTTCATCGCCGTGCCTCCGGCGTTCATGTTGATGACTTCTGACGCGGCACCCGGCCCATCAAATAAAACTCGTCGTTCGGCCGCATGCTGCTCATGTTGGCCAGCCGGTTGCTCATGCCAAAAAAGGCGGTGATCGAGCCGATGTCCCAGATGTCGTCGTCGCTAAAGCCGTGCCCGCGCAGCGCGGCGAAGTCCGGCTCGTCGATCTCGTTCGAGCGCAGGCAGACCTTCAGCGCGAAGTCGAGCATCGCGCGCTGTTTCGGCGTGATTTCCGCCTTGCGATGGTTGATCGCCACCTGATCGGCAATGCGCGGGTTCTTGGTATAGACGCGCAGGATGGCGCCGTGCGCGACGACGCAATACACGCAGTCGTTGGCGCCGCTGGTCGCGACCACGATCATCTCGCGCTCCGCCTTGTTCAGCGCCGGCGTGTCCTTGAGCATCAAGGCATCGTGATAGGCAAAGAAAGCGCGGCATTCGTCCGGGCGATGCGCGAGCGTGAGGAACACGTTCGGAATGAAACCGGCCTTCTGCTGCACCTCAAGCATGCGCGTGCGCAAGTCTTCCGGGATGTCGTTGAGCTCGGGGACGGGAAAGCGGGAGATGGCAGTCATGAGAGTCCTTCACCTGTAGGAGCGGCTCGCCGCGACCGGCAGTGATTCGCAACGCCGGGTCGCGGCAAGCCGCTCCTACAGAATCTTTGTGATGCTTACTTCGCCGGCGGCACGTAGCCGCTGGCAATCTCGGCGCCACCGGAGAAGAAGTACTTTTCCATCTGCTCGGCGAGGTACTTGCGCGCACGCGGATCGGCGAGCCCAAGCCGGTTCTCGTTGATCAGCATGGTTTGATGCTTGAGCCAGCCGGCCCACGCTTCCTTGCTGACGTTTTCGAAGATGCGCTTGCCGAGCTCGCCGGGGTAGGGCGCGAAATCGAGACCCTCTGCCTCGCGGCCGAGCTTGATGCATTGAACCATGCGTGCCATTGTCTAACCTTTATTGCACTCAAATCTGTTTGACGTATACCTGCGAAGCGCGTTCGAAGTTATAGAGCGCCTGCTTCTTCTCCGGTAGATCGGCGACTGTCGCCTGCCGGAAGCCGCGCTCGGTGAACCATGCCGCCGTGCGCGTGGTGAGCACGAACAGCGTATTGATGCCGTGCTCCTTGGCCGCCCGCTCGATCGCCTTCATCAGCCGCTCGCCGTAGCCTTCGCGGCGGTAATCGGGATTGACGGCGAGACAGGCCAGTTCGGCCTTGTTGGCCTCGGGAAACGGATACAGCGCCGCGCAACCGATCACCTGGCCGTCATGTTCGGCGAGAAAGAAGCGCTCGATCTCGCGCTCGAGCAGCGCGCGCGGACGCGCCACCAGAATGCCCTGACGCTCGAGCGGTTCGATGATCGACAGCAGCGCGCCGACGTCCTCGATGGTCGCCGGGCGCAGATTGTCGAGGCTGTCCACCGAAATCATGGTGCCGATGCCGTCGCGGGTAAACAATTCCTGCAGGATGGCACCATCGCGCTTGCGCCCGATCAGGTGCGCCCGCGCCACGCCCTTCTGGCAGGCGCGCACAGCGGCGGAGAGGAAGAACTGCACATCGGACGCCTGCGGCGCCTTGCTGGCGATGGCCGACGCCTCGCGGGTGTAGAGCGTCGAGATCACGGTGCCGTCGGCATCGAGCACGCCCGGCGTGTCGAGCAGGAAAATCAGCTTGGTTGCCTTCAACGCAATGGCGGTCTGCGTGGCCACTTCCTCGACCGTCAGGTTGAAGGTGTCGCCCGAGGTCGAATAGCCGAGCGTCGACATCAAAACGATGTCGCCGTCCTTCAGGCAATCGTTGATCGCCTGCGCATCGACGCGGCGAACCTCGCCGCTGTACTTCATGTCGACGCCGTCGATCACGCCGATCGGCTTGGCGACCACGAAATTGCCGCCGGTGACGCGGTTGTGGCTGGGCGTGACGGCGGCCGTGCGCGGCGCCATCGACAGCGCCGCCTCGATGCGCGCGCGGGCGCGGGCGCTGGCGCCGATCACGCTGCCGAGCTGCGATTCGTCGGTAACCCGGATGCCACGGTGGTAGCGACTCTCCAGGCCGCGTTGCGCCAGCAGCTTTTCAACCTGTGGACGGGCGCCGTGCACCAGCACCAGCCGGATGCCCAGACTGGCGAGCAAATTGAGGTCGGCAATGAAATTCGGGAAGGTGTCGTCGGCAACGACTTCGCCACCGAACGCGACGACGAAGGTCTTGCCGCGAAACGCCTGGATGTAGGGCGCGGAGGCGCGAAAGGTCGGCACAAAGGCCGACAGCTCGGTATCGGACACCACCGGCACGGCGGGGCCATCGGCGCCGTTGCCGACAGTACCACCCATTCCGTTGACAACGCCGCCGGCAGCGGTTGGGGCGGTGGAAGATTCAGGCAACATGGCAGGAATTCTATCGGCGCAGCCCGCGGGCGGTCGCACGACCCGGTCGCCACGCTGAAAACAGGGTTTTCCGCGCTACATTGTCGCCATGTGGCGATTTCTGATCCGCCTGCTGCAGCTACCGCTGGCCCTCATCGTGATGTTCTACGAGTGGGGCTGGGAAACGCTCGCGCATGTCTTCGACTGGCTGGCCCGGCGACCGCTGTGGAAAGCGATGGAAGACGCGATCCGGCGTCTACCCCCGTGGGCGGCCATGTTGGTATTCCTCTTGCCCAGCGTGCTGCTGTTTCCGGTCAAACTGCTCGCCCTGTGGCTCATTGCGCACGGGCAACGCATGCTCGGCGTGACCGCGATTCTGCTCGCCAAGATCGTCGGTACCGCCGTCGTCGCCCGGCTGTTCGCACTGACGCAGCCGGCACTGATGCGGCTTGGCTGGTTTGCCGCGGCGTATCGCTGGTTTGTGCCGTGGAAGGACGCCTGGCTAGGCGCCATCCGCGCCAGTTGGCCGTGGCGTGTCGGCCGCGTCATCAAATTCCGCGTCAGGCGCAGCGTGGCGGCGCTGTGGCGCGGCGCCGTGCAGTCGTTGCGGGCCGTCTTCCGCCGTTCCTGACGCAACGCGGTCGCGGCGCGATGGCGGCGTATCCGCGACACGGCTCCCTAAAATTGCCGGATGACCTCCCAGCTTCTCGCGAATCTCAACGAGCCGCAGCTCACCGCCGTTACCTTGCCGCACATCTCGGCGCTGATCCTCGCCGGCGCCGGCTCCGGCAAGACGCGGGTGCTGACCACCCGCATCGCGTGGTTGCTGTCGACCGGACAGGTGGGGCCGTCGGGTGTGCTGGCGGTCACCTTCACCAACAAGGCGGCCAAGGAGATGCTGACGCGCCTCTCGGCGCTGGTGCCGGTGAACGTGCGCAGCATGTGGATCGGCACCTTCCACGGCCTCTGCAACCGCTTTCTGCGCATGCACTGGCGCGAGGCGGGTCTGCCGCAGACCTTCACCATCATGGACACCCAGGATCAGGTGTCGCTGATCAAGCGCATTCTGAAGGCGCACAACATCGACGACGAAAAATTCCCGCCCAAGCAGATGGCGTGGTTCATCGGCAGCGCCAAGGAAGAAGGCTTGCGCCCGAATGCGGTGGAGGCCTACGACGACTACACCCGCAAGCAGGTCGAGATCTACCAGCTCTACGAGGCCACTTGCCAGCGCGAGGGCGTGGTCGACTTCGCCGAACTGCTGCTGCGCAGTTACGAAGTGCTCGGCAAGTTCGAAGCGCTGCGCGAGCATTACAACGCGCGCTTCAAGCACATCCTGGTCGACGAATTCCAGGATACCAACACGCTGCAATACAAATGGCTGCGTCTGCTGGCTGGCCCGCAGACGGCGGTGCTGGCGGTGGGCGACGATGACCAATGTGTGGTGCGCGACACCTTGATCACGATGGCCTCTGGCGCCGAACAGCGCGTGCAGTCGGTCAAGGCTGGCGACGAGGTGCTCGCCTGTGTCGGCCCTGGCAAGTTCCGGTCTGCGCGCGTCAGCAAGGTCTTCGCGCGTACCGTCGACACGCCGACCGTGCGCATCACGCTCGACAGCGGGCGCAGCGTCGAGACGACGCCCGAGCACTGCCACTTCGCCGACTACGTGTTCGGCGCATCGCCGCAGCTGCATTTCACCTACCTGATGTACAAACAGGGCATCGGCTTCCGGCTAGGCACCTCGCAGACCTACACGCAGGGCCAGCGCAAGCCGATGGTTGGCTTCCGCCAACGCAGCGTTCAGGAGCACGCCGATGCGGTCTGGGTCATCGCGACCCACAACAATGAGAACGCCGCTCGCCTGCACGAGATCACGATCTCGCTGCGCTACGCCATCCCGACATTGCCCTTCGTGCCGCGCAAGAGCAACAGGGGACAGCACGGCAACGGCATCGTCCACGACGCCGCCCTGATTGGCCAGCTCTACGCCTCGCTCGACACTGCGGCCTCGGCGCGGCGCCTGCTGATGGACTGTGGCTTGCAGATCGATGAGCCGCATCATGTGCCGCAGGGCCGCAACAGCAATCGCAAGAGCATCGTCGTCACGCTCTGCGGCGACGACCGTGGCCGCACCGTGCTGCATCGCATTTCGGCATTCGGCACCGACACCGCCGAGGCGCAGGCGATCCGCGACCTCGGTCTCACGGTGCGCCCCGCGCGGGCCGGCGCATCCGGCTGGCGCTACGAGTCCGCGTTTTCGGACTACGGCGAGGCGCTGCGCATCGCGCGGCGCATCAAGACCGTGGTCAAGGGCCGACTCGTCGAGCGTGCGCGAGTCGCTTCCCGTGGCCTGCGCATGCTGACGGCCGCCAGCGTGCGCCCGGGCATGATGATGCTCGACGCCACCACGGGCACGCTCGCTGCGGTGACAAATGTGGAGCAGACGCGCAGCCGCCTGCGTACGGTGTACGATCTCGACGTGGCAGGCGTGCATAACTTCATTGCCAATGGCATCGTGACGCACAATTCGATCTACGCCTTCCGCGGCGCCAAGGTCGCCAACATGCAGCGCTTCGAGCACGATTTCGGCCCGGCAAAAATCATCAAGCTCGAACAAAACTACCGCAGCTTCGGCAACATCCTCGATGCCGCGAACGCGCTGATCCGCAACAACAACGGCCGCCTCGGCAAGGAGCTGTGGACCGATCAGGGCCACGGCGAGCCGATCCGCGTGTTCCAGGGCTATAGCGACGGCGAGGAAGCCGCGTTCGTGATCGACAGCGTGAAGACCGCGATGAACGACGGCGTTCCGCTCGACGAAATCGCGATCCTGTACCGCTCCAACGCGCAGTCGCGCGTGTTCGAACACGGCCTGTTCAATGCCCGCATTCCTTATCGCGTCTACGGCGGGCTGCGCTTCTTCGAACGCGCGGAGATCAAGCACGCGATGGCGTACCTGCGACTGCTCAATAACCCCGAGGACGACAACGCGTTGCTGCGCGTGATCAATTTTCCGCCACGGGGCATCGGCGCCAAATCAGTGGAGAACCTGCAAGCCGTGTCTACTGGCACCGGAGTCACACTCTGGCAAGCCGCGTGCAGCGGCGGCGCCGGCGGACGCGCGCAAGTTGCGATGGCGCAATTCATCGGCCTGATCGAGGGCATGCGCATCGCAACAAAAAATCAGCCGCTGCCGGAAATCGTGCGTCACCTGCTCGACGCATCGGGTCTGAAAGCGCACTACGCGACCGAAAAAGACGGTCAGGATCGCGTCGAAAACCTCGAAGAACTGATCAACGCGGCCGACAACTTCCTGCGCGAAACCGGGGGCGTCGTCCACGTCGAGAACCCCGATGGTTCCGTGGTGGAAGATCGGGATGCGGTGACTGCCTTCCTCGCCCACGCGTCGCTGGAAGCCGGCGATACGCAGGCGGCCGAAGGTCGCGCCGCACTGCAGATGATGACTGTGCACTCGGCGAAGGGGCTGGAATTCGACTACGTGTTCATCACTGGGCTGGAGGAAGGTCTGTTCCCGCACGACAACTCGCTGAACGACGACGGCGGGCTGGAAGAAGAACGACGTCTCGCCTACGTTGCGATTACGCGCGCCCGCAAGCGCCTGCACCTCTCCTATGCGCAGATGCGCATGCTGCACGGACAGACCCGCTACAACGTGCCATCACGCTTTCTGGATGAAGTGCCGGCCGAGTTGCTGCAGTGGTTGTCGGCGAAGCCGAAGAACCTGCTCGCGATGGAGCCGCACGCGCCGCTCGGCGGCGAGTGGGCGAACGCGGAGCGTTCGGCATTCGCCGCGTCGATCGGCAGCAACACCCGCACCGATTCGGGGTTTCGGATCGGGCAGCAAGTCTCGCACGCGAAGTTCGGCCACGGCGTGATCGTCAGCGCCGACGGCAGCGGCAAAAACGTGCAGGTCGAAGTCAACTTCGCCGATCACGGCATCAAGCGTCTCGCGCTCGAATACGCCAAGCTGACCGCGATTTGACCGACGCCAGCGGACGCCGGCGGCCAAGGGCTACGCGGCGGCGCCGTTCACCTTCTCCACCCGTTCGTCGCGGTGGAATACGCGGCGGTAACACACATAGTCGCTGATCATGCGAATCGCCGTCAGCGGCACCACCAGCAACATCACGGTGGTCAGCACCATCTTGGCGGGCAGCAGATACAGCAACGGCGACACGAGCACCACCGCAAGCACGGTGAGACCGAACATGGCAATGCCGTACACGCTCATCGACAGCCAGTTGGCCAGACTGGCGCGGACCGAGGCGCCGATCGCCTGCGCGAGGCTGGCGTCGGAGAATACGATCAGCGCCGGCGAAAACCAGAGCGCCGCCGTCAGCGGCAGCGTGATCGCCAGCGTGACCAGCATGACCCGCAACAGCGCTTCCTGCGGCACGCTACCCTGCTCCTCAAACCCCTTGAGCTGATCCAGCGTCAACCCGGAAGCGAGCAGTCCAATCGTCAAGGCGAACAGCAGCCCAATCAGGTGCACGCCGCCGAGCGGCAGCAAGGCGCGCAGGTTCGACTTGAAGCCGGCGAACAAATGCCGGATTTCCGGCACTTCGCCGCGCTCGTGATGCCACGCTGCGGCGAGGAAGCCGACCGACAGGATCGGGTTGAGCAACATGCACAGCGGGCCGACGACCGCGGCACACAGTTGCATCAGCAGCAGGTAGAGCGACGTCAAGCCGATATAGCGCGGCCAGTGCGCACGAAAGATCCGCCATGACAGTTGCACCCACTCCGCGCCTTCGCGGGCCGGAATCGGAGCAAAAAAGGGAACCGGTTGTGACATCAGGTAGTGCTCGCGTCCAGGTTGGTCGGCCAGAAGCCAGGCTTGGCGATACGCAGCCGCAGAATGTTCTCGAATACGGCGGGATCGTGCGGCGTGTTGATCTCCGCGGCGCGCGGCAGATGCAGATCGTAGAGGCGTGACAGCCAGAAACGGATTGCCGCAGCCCGCAGTAGCGCCGGCCAGGCCACCTGTTCGGCCTCGGTCAGCGGCCGTTCACCCGCGTAAGCGACCAGCAGGGCACGCAGGCGGTCGTCGTCGAATTCGCCGTCGGCCGTCACGCACCAGTCGTTGGCGGTAATCGCCAGGTCATACGCGAATTCGTCGGTTGCCGCAAAACCAAAATCGATGAGGCCGCTCAAGGTGTTGCCGTCGAACAGCACGTTGTCGCGAAACAAATCGGCGTGGATGGCGCCGTTTGGCAGTCTCGTCTGTCGTCGTTCGCGCTGGAACTTGAGCTCGTTCTCGATCAGCGCGTTCTGCTCGGGGCTGACAAATGAGCGTACCGCCCGCGATGTCGCCAGCGTCCAGCCGGGGCCGCGCTTGTTGCTGATGCGGGTACGAAATGCGCGGCTGGCGTTGTGCAGTCGGCCGAGTTCGCGCCCGACCGCGGCACAGTGCAGTGCGCCGGGCTGCATCACCGGATGACCCGGAATGCGCTGCGTCAGCGCCGCCGGCCGGCCGTTGAGAATGGAAAACAGCGCACCGGTGCGGTCGGCGATCGGCGTCGGCACCGCCACGCCGGAGCGCGCCAGATGCGCGGTAAAGTTCAGATAGAACGGCAAATCCTCGGCCGGGACGCGCTCATACAGCGTCAGCACGAACTCGCCCTCGGTAGTCGAGAGGAAGTAGTTGGTGTTCTCGATGCCCTCGGAAATCGGCGTCAGGGCGCGCGCCGTGCCCACCGGGAAACGGGTCAGCCATGCAGATACTTCGCTCTCGGTAACGCGGGTAAAAACTGACATGCCGTTGCTGGGTCGATAGTCGTGGAGGAGGAAAGAATGGCAGGCAGCAATAGTGCATCGGGCCTTGCCGGAATGGCGTTGATTGCTCGCTGCCGATCGTTACAGATGGTTACCGCCAGGCTGAAGCACCGACTAGAACCGGAACAACTCCCACAGTGAGGGGGTTACGCGCCGGCCACCGTTGCCTGCCTGACGATCAAAGCGGCCTGCCGCGGGATCGACGATCAGATATGATCGGCCGCCGACACTGACCTGTGCGTTGGCCAGGCGCCCCTGCACGCGTTCTTCCCGGATCGACAACGATGCTGCGGCGGCGTTTTGCGTCCGGGCATCTGCGCCAGACGCCGCATTGCCGCCGCCGATGGCGTCCTGTTTGATCAGCACGGGCGGGCCGTCGGGCACGTCGACGGAACCCGCCGGCGCTGCCGGTTGCGCCGACGCTACGGCCGCCACCACCGCAGCGAGCGATACGGCGATACGAAGGCCGAAACGGAAGAAAACATCGAAGGGATTCATCGAGGTCGATTGTACCGGTCCGGCGACCCGCCAAAGGCCGCGACGGCGATAGTCAAACGGCCGTTAGCAACGCCACCGCCTGCGCGGCGATACCCTCGCCGCGGCCTGTAAATCCGAGCTTCTCGGTGGTCGTGGCCTTGACGCCGATGCAATCCTGCGGCACGCCGCAGTCCGACGCGATATTGATGCGCATGGTCTCGATGTGCGGCGCCATTTTCGGCGCCTGAGCGATGATGGTGGCATCAATGTTGCCGACCTGCCAGCCAGCCTCGCGCACACGCGAGACCACGCTGCGCAGCAGGATGCGGCTGTCGGCACCTCTGTAGGCAGGATCGTTGTCAGGAAAATGTTTGCCGATGTCGCCGAGCGCGGCTGCGCCCAGCAGCGCGTCCGCAATTGCGTGCAGCAGGACATCGGCATCGGAATGCCCGAGAAGGCCCCGATCGTAGGGGATGTTGACGCCGCCGACGATCAGATCGCGCCCTTCGACGAGCTGATGTACATCGAAGCCGGTACCAACGCGAAACGGAATGCCCATGAACTCATTCAACCCGGATTCTGTGACAGGTAAAACGCCGCCAGCTCGGCGTCCTCCGCCTGCGTGATCTTGATGTTACGCGCGCTGCCCGGCACCAGGAGCGGGGCCATGCCCAGCGCCTCGACCGCCTGCGCTTCGTCGGTGACATCGGGTGAAGCGTTCAGCGCGTGCACCAGCGTCTCGTAGCGAAACATCTGCGGCGTCTGCGCCCGCCACATCCGTTCGCGCGATACCGTTTCGACCACGGTCGCCTGGTCGTCGCCCCGCTTCAGCGTGTCGGCCACGGGCGACGCCAGCAGGCCGCCGACCGGGTGAGCGCCAACCCGTTCGATCAGACGTTCGAGGTCGGCCAGTGCCACACAAGGTCGCGCAGCGTCGTGAACCAGCACCCAGGCGTCGCGTCGCACAAACTTCGCGATGGCAACCAGCGCGTTCACCACGGTATGGGCGCGCTGCGCGCCAGCGCAATGCAACACGGTCGTATGCCCCGAGCGCACTGCGATCGCATCGGCGCGATGCTCATCCGCTGGCACTGCCACAAAGATGTGTTCGATCGCCTGGCATTGGCGCAGCGCACGCAGCGTGTGCTCCAGCACCGCTGCGCCGGCGATTTCGGTGTACTGCTTGGGCGTTGCCGCACCGAAGCGCGAGCCGCTGCCGCCCGCAGGAACCACCGCAACGCAGCGGCAGCGTGCGCTCATCGCTATGACGCCTGCCTGCACCCGACACTGAGGCAATGTGTCCGGCCAGAGCGAACCGCGGTCAACTCACCACCTTGATGGTCGGGAACTTGGCGGAGTGATCTTCGCTCTTCTGCGCGACGAAGATCGCCACCTTGCGCGCGATCTCCCTGTAGGTCGCCGCCACCGGCCCGTCGGGATCGGCCACCACCGTCGGTCGCCCGCCGTCGGACTGGGCGCGAATCTTCGAATCCAGCGGCAGGCCGCCAAGGAAGGGCACGTTGTAATCGCGGCACATCGCGCGCCCACCGCCCTCGCCGAAGATCGGTTCGACATGACCGCAGTTCGAGCAGACGTGCGTGCTCATGTTTTCGACGATGCCGACAATCGGGATGCCGACCTTGTCGAACATCTTGAGCCCCTTGCGGGCGTCGATCACCGCGATCTCCTGCGGCGTGGTCACGATCACGGCACCTGTGACCGGCACCTTCTGCGACAGCGTGAGCTGGATGTCACCGGTACCCGGCGGCATGTCGATCACCAGATAGTCGAGGTCACGCCAGTTGGTGTCGGACAGCAATTGCTCCAGCGCCTGTGTCACCATCGGGCCGCGCCAGACCATCGGCGTATCGGTGTCGATCAGGAAGCCGATCGACATCGCCTGGATGCCGTGCGCCTGCATCGGCTCCAGCGTCTTGCCATCGGCGCTTTCCGGTCGCCCGGTGATGCCCAGCATTTGCGGCTGCGACGGGCCATAGATGTCGGCGTCGAGGAGGCCGACGTTGGCGCCCTCGGCCGCGAGCGCCAGCGCGAGGTTGACGGCGGTCGTGCTCTTGCCGACACCGCCCTTGCCCGAGGCAACCGCGATGATGTTCTTGATACCCGGCTTCAGCTTGACGCCGCGCTGCACCGCGTGCGAGATGATCTTCTGCGAGATGCTGACCGTGACCTTGTCGACGCCCGGCAGGCCGCGCAGATGCTGCGTTACGAGTTGGCGAAGCGCCTCGTGCTGGCTCGCCGCCGGGTAGCCCAACACGACGTCAACCGTCACATCGTTGCCGTCGACGGTCACCCGCTTGATCGACTTGTCCTTGATGAAATCGCGACCGGTGTTCGGGTCGATGCAGGCCGCGAGATGGGAGAGCACTTCTGATTCAGTCATAACCGGCAAGTTTAGCTGCTGCGCACTTCGGCAAGGCCCTGGATTTGATACTATCTCCCTGTTTTTCCAAGGGTTTTCGCCCTTTTCGCGCCGAGCCCTTGCTCCGCAATAGATGGTCATGACTGCATCCTCCACTCCATCCGCGACGCCGGTTGCACCGCAAAAAAAACGGCGCATCTTCGTCACCACAGCGCTCCCCTATGCGAACGGCAAGTTCCATCTGGGTCACATGATGGAATACATCCAGGCCGACATCTGGGTGCGCTTCCAGCGCATGCAGGGACACGAGGTGCACTGGGTCTGCGCCGACGACACGCACGGCGCGCCAATCATGATCGCGGCCGAAAAGGCCGGCAAGACGCCGCAGGCCTTCGTCGCCGAGATCGCAGCGACCCGCAAGGAATATCTCGACGGCTTTCACCTGTCGATCGACAACTGGCATTCGACCGATTCGCCCGAGAACGTCGAGCTGGCGCAAGACATTTACCGCAAGCTGAAGGCGGCGGGCTTCATTGCATCGAAAACCATCGAACAGTTCTTCGACCCGGTCAAGAGCATGTTCCTGCCCGACCGTTACATCAAGGGCGAATGCCCGAAGTGCGGCGCCAAAGACCAGTACGGCGACTCCTGCGAGAACTGCGGCGCGGTCTATGCGCCAACCGATCTCAGGAACCCATATTCGACGCTGTCCGGCGCGACGCCCGAGATGCGTTCGTCGGAGCATTTCTTTTTCAAGCTCTCGGACGCCCAGTGCGTTGACTTCCTGCGCGACTGGACCGAAGGACTCGACCGCCACAGCAAGAAGCGTCTGCAAAGCGAGATCATCGCCAAGACCAAGGAATGGCTGGGTGAGGACGGCAAACTCGGCGACTGGGACATCTCGCGCGATGCGCCTTATTTCGGTATCCCGATCCCCGATGCGCCCGGCAAGTATTTCTACGTGTGGCTGGACGCGCCGGTCGGTTACCTCGCCTCGCTAAAGAACTATTTCGACAGCGGCAAGGCAAAGACCAACGGCGAGCCGCGGTCGTTCGCCGAATTCATGGCCGATCCGGATACCGAGCAGATCCACTTCATCGGCAAGGACATCGTCTACTTCCACGTGCTGTTCTGGCCGGCGATGCTCAAGTTTTCGGGCTATAAGGTGCCCGACAGTGTCAACGTGCATGGCTTCATCACTGTCGGCGGCGAGAAGATGAGCAAGAGCCGCGGAACCGGGATCGACCCGCTCAAGTATCTGCAGATCGGCATGAACCCGGAGTGGCTGCGCTACTACATCGCCGCCAAGCTCAACGCCAACGTCGAGGACGTCGACTTCACCGCCGAAGATTTCATGGCGCGGGTGAACTCGGACTTGATCGGGAAGTACGTCAATATTGCGAGTCGGACGGCGGGTTTTCTGCACAAGCACTTCGACGGCAAACTGTTCGACCGCGTTGCGGTATATCGCGGCATGCCGGCCGACGTGAGGCTCAGGGCCGGTGAAATCGCAGAAATGTTTGCGGCGCGCGATTACGGCAAGGCCATCCGATTGGTGATGGAGCTTGCCGATTTCGTGAATTTGTTCTACGACACGAGCAAGCCGTGGGATATTGCGAAGGCGGCGACCACCGACGAAAGCAAGCGCCTGCAGCTTCACATCGTGTGTTCGAGCGTGATGGAGTGTTTCCGCGTCCTGACCATCTATCTGGCCCCGGTCATGCCGTCCACGGCGGCGCGCGTATTCGCGTTCCTGAATCTGCCGCCGCAAGCGTGGAGCGACGTCGATGTGCCCTTTGTGGCGAATCATCGCATCAACACCTACAAGCACCTCATGTCCCGCGTCGAAGAAAAACAACTCGACGAACTCTTCGGCTTGCTGCCCGACGCCCCCGCGCCTGCGAAGGCCGAAAAAACCGCCAAACCGCAAGCTGCATCGAAAGGCGCTGCCAGCGACAACGCCGCTGCGAAGTCCGCTGCGCCGGCGATACCGGGCGACGGCTTCATCGGCATCGACGACTTCGCCAAAATCGATCTGCGCATCGCGAAGATCGTCAACGCCGGGCACGTTGAAGGCAGCGACAAGCTGTTGCGACTGACGCTTGACGTCGGCGAAATCGACGACAGCGGGCAGCCGAAAACGCGCAACGTCTTCTCCGGCATCAAGTCGGCTTACGCGCCTGAGAGCCTGATCGGCCAGTACACGGTGCTTGTTGCCAATCTGGCCCCGCGCAAAATGAAGTTTGGCGTGTCGGAAGGTATGGTGCTTGCAGCATCGGGCAAAGATGACCACAATGGCGCAGGCTTGTATCTGCTTAACCCGCACGCTGGTGCCCGCGCCGGCATGAAAGTTACATGAAGACCCTATTCGGCGCGACCCGTACCGTTTTCGAGCAGGATAAGTACAAGATTCTCAAAGCCAGCTCGCGCGACGCGCCGGTCGTTTCGGCATTGACCAAGGGCGACTGGTCGGAGCGCGTTGCCATCTCGCAGCGGCGCAAGAACGACAACCCGACTCAGATTGCCGACGATCTGCGCGCAGGCGGCGGCTTGGTGCTCTATCGCAACAACCTCCCCGTGGCCGCACTCTCGTATGTGAAGGCACGCGACGGCAGTTGGGAATTGCGCCGCTTGGGCGTGACCCGCACTTTCTCCGGTCGTGGCTTCACCACACTGCTGCTCGACACGCTGGAGCGTCTGGCCAAACAGTCCGAAATACGCTCGATTCGCATCCCGGTCGAATCGTATTCGCCGCAGTACAAGGCGTATTTCGAAAAGCTTGGCTTCAGCGTCGAAGCCGACCGCACTTTTTCGACGGTGTTTGCGGGTGCATTGCAGCCGATCCGCATGCGCAAATTAGTCGCTTGAACGCCCGGCACGTGATGATCTTGCGGGAGCCACCGCGGCTGCGATGATCAGTCTCGCCTTTCGCCCTCGCCTGTTTCGCGAACTTCCGTCATACAGTACGGAGAAGTTTCGCGCCGACCTGCTCGCCGGCATCACCGTCGGTATCATCGCCATTCCGCTGGCGATGGCGTTTGCGATCGCCAGCGGCGTCGCGCCCGAGCAGGGGCTGGTCACCGCGGTCATCACCGGCTTCATCATCTCCGCGTTCGGCGGCACCCGTCTGTGCATTGGCGGACCAACCGGTGCCTTCATCGTGGTGCTCTACGGCATCCTGATCCGCTACGGCTGGGCCAACCTGATGATCTGCACGATGATGGCAGGCGTCATCCTGATTGTCATGGGCGCGGCCAAGCTGGGACGCTTGATCCGTTTTGTGCCCAACTCGGTGATCATCGGCTTCACCAACGGCATCGCCGTGCTGATTGCGCTGTCGCAGGTGAAGGACTTTCTCGGCCTGCCGATCGCCAAAATGCCGGGCGAATTCTTCGGCATCGTCAAGGCGCTGTGGGCGGCGCTGCCCAGTCTGCATGGGCCGTCGATGCTGCTGGCGATCGCCTGCCTCGCCTTCCTGCGCCTGTGGCCGGCGAAGTGGTCGCGCTACATCCCGTCGCCGTTTCTGGTACTGATTTTCTCGACGCTGCTCACGCTGTGGAGCAATACCGGCATCGCTACCATCGGCTCGAAATTCGGCGAGATCAAGGCCGCGATCCCGATGCCCGAGATGCCGCAGTTCACCATCGAGCAACTCGGCAGCCTGATTCCGCCGGCAGTGACCATTGCGCTGCTGGGTGCCATCGAATCGCTGCTTTGCGCGGTGGTGGCCGACAAGCAGACCAACGACCGCGCCGACGCCAACCAGGAGTTGATCGCGCAGGGCATTGCCAACGTGGTGTCGCCGCTATTTGGCGGACTTGCCGCCACCAGTGCGATGGCACGCACCAGCGCCAACATCAAGAATGGCGCACAAACACCTGTGGCCGGTCTGGTGCATGCGCTGACCGTGCTGGTCGTGCTGTTGGTGGCCAGCCCGCTGGCCAAGCACGTGCCGTTGCCGGCGCTGGCTGCGATCCTGATGTGGGTCGCACTCAACATGGGCGAGTGGCGCGAGTTCAAGGCACTGCGCCAGTACACGCCGCTGCGCAACGCCACGCTGATCAGCACCTTCCTGCTGACCGTCCTGTTCGACCTCACCATCGCGGTCGAAGTCGGCATGGTGCTGGCCACGCTGCTCCTGATCAAGCGCCTCACCGAGGCCGCCGCGGTGCAGGTGGTGACCAATCTGGCGAAAGACCCGGACGCGCCGGCGCTGCCGTTGCCCGAGGGCGTCGCCGGCGTCCGCCTGCGCGGTGCGCTGTTCTTCGGCGTCGTCGACCGGCTGGAAGCCGGCCTGGCGTCGATCCCGCCCGGCAGCCGGCTGGTGCTGCTCGATTTTCTCGAAGTCATCTACCTCGATTCGACGGCGCTGGAGGCCATCGAGCGCTATTGCGAAGGCTGCCGCCACCACGGCGTCGAAGTGATTGTGTTCGGCCTCGGACCGCAGCCGCGAGGCCTGTTCACGCGCACCGGTCTCGACAAAAAACTCGGGCTCGACCACGTCGTCGAGACGCGACGGCAAGCGCTCGATCTTGCCATCTGGCGACAGGTGCAGGCGCAACTGCAGCAGGCGCCGGCAAACCCGGCGGCGTAGGGCTCGGCGCGCGCTTTTCAAGCGCCCGCACCGCAAAATAATCTGCCGCGAAAACACTTGAAAGCCGCCGACGGGCGCGCATTTTCGACGTCATGAGCGCTGCCGATTCAGCGCACTGCAAGACGAAAGGAAAATGCAATGACTGGTTTGATTCGCTTCAATGGTGTGCCCGCCGTTCGCTGGGGCGGCCGCGGTTTCGACCGCACGCTCGATTCGCTGGCATCGGAGCTTTTCGGCGACCGCGCCGAGACCCAATTGCGCGCCGACGTGCGCGAAACGCCGACCGCCTACATCGTGCAATTCGACGTGCCGGGCGTAGCCAAGGAGGACATCGCAGTGGATGTCGACGAGAAGACGGTTCGCGTCGAGGCGACCTTCAAGCGGGAAACGGCCGAAGGCAATACCGAGGATCGCGCGGTGCTGACCGAGCGCGCCGCCGGCGCCGTGTCGCGTGCCTTCAAGCTGCCGCAGGCGGTGGACGCCGAACAGGCATGCGCGAAGCACGAGCATGGCGTGCTGACGCTGACGCTGCCGAAGAAGAACGCGGCGGCACAGAAGCGTCTCACGATCAACTGATCGTCACGCAGCCGTCATTCCGGCCCACGCCGGAATGACGGCATGCGACTCTGTGGGAGCGGCCTTGGCCGCGAATGCCCGCACGGATGCTCCGGTAGCCAATCGCGGCCAAGGCCGCTCCTACATCTGCGCGCCGGAATACTGATGCCTACTTCCGCGCCGCCTTTTTCAGCATTGGTGCGAGAAAACCCGCGGTATACGACCCGCCCGCTGCCCCCTCGGCCGCCACCGTCTCCGGCGTCCCCTGCGCGACTACCGTGCCGCCGCCGTCACCACCCTCCGGCCCCATGTCGACGATCCAGTCGGCCGTCTTGATGACGTCGAGGTTGTGTTCGATCACGACCACCGTGTTGCCGTGGTCGCGCAGCCGGTACAGCACCTTGAGCAGCAAATCGATGTCGGCGAAGTGCAGCCCGGTCGTCGGCTCATCGAGGATGTAGAGCGTGTTGCCGGTGTCGCGTTTCGATAGCTCCAGCGCCAGCTTGACGCGCTGCGCCTCGCCGCCCGACAGCGTGGTCGCGGCCTGTCCGAGCCGGATGTAGCCGAGTCCCACCTCGTTCAGCAGGTTGACTTTCGCCGCGATTGCCGGCACCGGCGAGAAAAATTCACAGGCGTCCTCGACCGTCATGTCGAGCACTTCCGAGATGTTCTTGCCGCGATAGTGAATGTCGAGCGTCTCGCGGTTGTAGCGTTTGCCGTGGCAGACGTCGCAGGCGACGTAAACATCCGGCAGAAAGTGCATCTCGACCTTGATCACGCCGTCGCCCTCGCAGGCCTCGCAGCGGCCGCCCTTCACGTTGAACGAGAAGCGACCAGGCTCGTAGCCGCGTTCGCGCGCCTGCGGCGTCTGCGCGAAGAGGTCGCGGATCGGCGTGAACAGCCCCGTGTAGGTCGCGGGATTCGAGCGCGGCGTGCGTCCGATCGGACTCTGGTCGACGTTGATGACCTTGTCGAACGGTTCGAGGCCGTCGATGCCGTCGTGCGGCGCCGGGTCTTCGATGCTGCCGTAAATCTTCCTGGCAGCCGCACGATACAACGTGTCGTTGACCAGCGTCGATTTGCCCGAGCCGGAGACACCCGTCACCGCCGTCAGCAGTCCGGCGGGGATCGATACCGTCACACCCTTCAGGTTGTTGCCGCGTGCACCGCGGATCGTGATCTGGCGCTTGCGGTCGGGCGCGACACGCTTCTTCGGCACCGCGATCTGCTTCTCGCCCGACAGATAGAGCCCGGTCAGCGACTTCTTGCTCTTCTTGATGTCGGCGGGTTTGCCGTGCGCAATCACCTCGCCGCCGTGCACGCCCGCTGCAGGGCCAAGATCGACCACGTAGTCCGCGCTCATGATCGCGTCCTCGTCGTGCTCGACCACCAGCACCGTGTTGCCGAGGTCACGCAGATGCTTGAGCGTTTCCAGCAGGCGGTCGTTGTCGCGCTGGTGCAGGCCGATGGACGGCTCGTCGAGCACGTACATCACGCCGGTAAGGCCGGAGCCGATCTGCGAGGCGAGCCGGATGCGCTGCGCTTCGCCGCCGGAAAGCGTTTCGGCGCTACGGTCGAGCGAGAGATAGTCGAGGCCGACGTTGTTCAGAAAGCCGACACGGTTGCGAATCTCCCAGACGATGCGCTCGGCGATCTGCTGTTTGCTGCCCGTGAGCTTGAGGCTGGCGAAGAACTCCGCCGTCTGATGCAGCGGCAGGCGGCTGACTTCGAAGATTGCGCGACTCTGCGCGCCGCTGCCGACCTTCACGAAGCGCGCCTCGCGGCGCAGCCGCGCGCCATGGCAGTCCGGGCAGTCGCGCCGGCTCATGTACTTGGCCAGTTCCTCACGCACCGCGCTCGACTCGGTCTCGCGATAGCGGCGCCGGAAGTTCGGCAGCACGCCTTCAAAGGTGTGTTTGCGCTTTTGCAGCACGCCCTTTTCGCTGACGTAGTCGAACTCGATGATCTCCTCGCCGCTGCCGTAAACGACGGCGTGCCTGGCTTCTTCCGGCAGTTCGGCGAACGGTGTTTCCAGATTGAAGCCGTAGTGCGCCGCGAGGCCCTGCAGCATCTGGAAGTAGAAAATCGTGCGCCGGTCCCAGCCCTTGATCGCGCCGCTCGCGAGCGACAGCTCCGGGTGCGCCACGATGCGGCCCGGCTCGAATTCGTCGATCTCGCCGAGACCGTCGCAGGTCGGGCAGGCGCCCATCGGCGAGTTGAACGAGAACAGCCGCGGCTCCAATTCGGCCAGCGAGTAATCGCAGATCGGGCAGGCGAATTTCGATGAAAAGAGTTGCGGTTTCGCTTTCTCGTCATCCATCGCCACCACAATCGCCCGGCCGTTGCCCAGGCGGCACGCGGTCTCGAACGATTCGGCCAGCCGCTGCTTGGCGTCCGGCCGCACTTTGAGGCGGTCGATCACCACATCGACCGTGTGCTTGTGGTTCTTGGCCAGCTTCGGCGTCGGGTCGAGCTCGACGACTTCGCAGTCGATGCGCACCCGCGTGAAGCCCTTGGCCTTGAGCTCGATGAACAGCTCGGCATGTTCGCCCTTGCGCTCGGCGAGTACCGGCGCCAGCAGCATGATGCGTGCCTCGACGGGCCAGGCGAGCACGGCGTCGACCATCTGCGAAATCGTCTGCGCCGAGAGCATGATCTCGGGGTGATTCGGGCAATACGGATCGCCGACGCGCGCATAGAGCAGACGCAGGTAATCGTGGATCTCGGTCACGGTGCCGACCGTCGAGCGCGGGTTGTGGCTGGTGGCCTTCTGCTCGATGGCGATCGCCGGTGCCAGGCCTTCGATCAAATCGACGTCGGGCTTGTCCATCATCTGCAGGAACTGCCGCGCATAGGCCGACAGCGACTCGACATAGCGGCGCTGGCCTTCGGCGTACAGCGTATCGAAGGCCAGCGAGCTCTTGCCCGATCCCGACAGGCCGGTGATCACCACCAGCTTGTGCTTCGGAATGTCGAGATTGATGTTCTTGAGGTTATGCGTGCGCGCACCACGCACCCGGAGGAAATCCATTCGCTGCTACCAGCAACGCCCGCAGCGGGCAACCCGGCATTATCTCGTGCCGTGCTGTCGCGGGTAAAGGCGGGGGTCGCGCGCGATGCGCGGCCGCGGACGACACGGCGCAGGACTGCGGATACCCGCCTGCGACTGATCGCCGTCAGTCTGGTGGCGGTCCGGCACCGCTATGATTCAGGGCGTTTTCAGGCGGATGCATGGTGTACCGCCTGCCCGTGCCAGCAGAGGTGCGGATCTTGCCCGCCAACCCGCCCGTCACGTTCAGCCTTGTCTTCTCCCGCTTTTTCCATGACCCCGTCCGAGCGCCGTGCCAGCGGTTGGCTCGCCTCCATCTTTGCCCTGCGCATGCTCGGGCTGTTCCTGATCCTGCCGGTGTTCGCGATCTACGGGCGCGAGCTGCCGGGCGGGCAGGAGGCTTATCTGATTGGTCTCGCCATTTCGATTTACGGGCTGACGCAGGCAATGTTCCAGATCCCGTTCGGCGCCGCGTCGGACCGTTTCGGCCGCAAGCCGGTCATCGTGGCCGGTCTGCTCGTGTTCGCCATCGGCAGCGTCGTCGCGGCGCTATCGACCAACATCGCCGGCGTCATTGCGGGTCGGGCCATTCAGGGCGCGGGCGCCATCAGCGCCGCGGTGTCGGCGTTCATTGCCGATTCCACGCGCGACGAAGTACGCACCAAGGCGATGGCAATGGTCGGCGGTTCGATCGGGCTCACGTTCGCGGTCTCGCTGGTCGCGGCGCCACCGCTGACGGCCTGGATCGGGCTGTCCGGTCTATTCTGGCTGACTGCGGTGCTCGCCGGCCTCGGCATCGTGGTGGTGCTGTGGGCGGTGCCGCCGGCGCCGGTGCGCGAGGAGCAGCCGGAACCGCTGCGTCACGGCGACGTGCTGTTCAACCCGCAATTGTTGCGGCTGAACGTTGGCGTCTTTGTGCTGCACGTTTGTCAGACCGCCCTCTTCGTCGTGGTGCCGACGCTGCTGGTGGACCGCGGCGCGCTGCCGGCGCCGCGCCACTGGATGGTTTATCTGCCGGTGATCGTGGTGTCCTTCTTGCTGATGGTGCCGCCGATGATCGCCGCCGAGAAGCGCGGCAAGCTGCGCGAGGTGTTTCTCGGCGCCATCGCGCTGCTGGTAGTGGCGATGCTCGCAGCGCCAACGCTCACGCATACGGCACTGGGCGGGCTGGTGACCTTCCTGATGCTGTTTTTCATCGCCTTCAACCTGCTGGAGGCGATGCAGCCCTCGCTGGTATCGCGCCTCGCGCCGCCGCACGTGAAGGGCTTTGCGATGGGCGTCTACAACACGACGCAGGCGCTCGGACTGTTCCTTGGCGGCATCGTCGGCGGTGCGCTGGCCAAACGGTTTGGCGATAACATGGTGTTTTACGTGTGCGCCGCGCTGGCGGCGCTTTGGTTCGTGGCGGCCTTTTCCATGACTCCGCCACCGGCAAGAAAGAAGGAGACTTGATATGGCATCCGTCAACCGCGTGACCCTCATCGGCAATCTCGGGCGCGATCCCGAAATGCGCTACTTGCCGAGCGGCGAAGCCGTCGCCAGCTTTTCGATCGCCACCACCGAGCAGTGGAAGGACAAGAGCGGCAACAAGCAGGAACGCACCGACTGGCACCGCATCGAGTTCATCGGCCGCACTGCCGAGGTCTGCGGCGAATACCTGAAAAAGGGTGCCCCGGTCTACATCGAAGGTCGCATCCAGTACGACAAGTGGACCGACAAGGAAGGCGTCGAAAAAACGCTGACCAAAATTCGCGGCGACCGCATGCAGATGCTGGGCGGTCGTGGCGGCGGCGGTGGCGGGTCCGACGCGCCTTACGAAGAGGACAAGGGCGGCAGCACGCCGCGCCAGACCGGCCAGCCATTCCAGGGCGGCAGTTCGGGCAACGCGAGCGCGCCGAAGAAGGCCAAGCTCGACGACTTCGACGACGATATTCCGTTCTGAATCCGCAGCCGCAGCGCGGTCAACGCCGTCGGCAACAGCTTTATGCCTCCAACCATTGTCCTGCGGCCGTTACAGCCGTTTTTTGGCGATTCTTGAGTTAACCGCCAAATGCACTGAAACGACCGTCTGGCGGTCGTTGGAGCCATAAAGCTGTTATGCCTTTCCAAATTCATACGTTGCGTTGCTGTTCCACCTTGCGGTGCATGTGCACAGCCTGCGTCGTCGCGCCTGGTTCGTATGATTGGGACGTGGCATGAGGCGGATAAACCGCGGCAGCGAACGCTCGGGCTCGCCGCACTCGTCACCCCGATGCAGGTAGCGCCGTCGGGCACACTTTTCTGTTCAGCGTTCTCGCGAGGTCATCCGAATGTCCATTTCCGCAGACGACTACTACGCCCAAGCCACGGTTCGCAACATCGGCATCGTCTCCGCCGCCGAACAAGAAAAACTGCGCAACGCGCGTGTCGCGATTGTCGGCATGGGCGGCGGCGGCGGCATCTATCTCGCCACCCTCACGCGCATGGGCGTCGGGCGATTTAATGTCGCCGATTTCGACACGTTCAGCCTCGCCAACATCAACCGCCAGTACGGCGCGATGAACAGCACGATCGGCCGCCGGAAAACCGAAGTCATGGCAGAAATCGCGCGCGACATTCACCCCGGCGTCCAGATCAACGAATTCGGCGATGGCATTGGCCCACATAACATCGACGCATTTCTGGACGAGGTGGATGTCGTCGTCGACGCCCTTGACTTGTTCGCCCAGCCCGCACGCCTTCTGCTCTACCAAGCCGCCCGCAAAAAACGCATTCCCGTCTTGACCGGTGCCGTGCTTGGCCTCTCCGCGACGGTCGGAGGGTTTGCGCCCGATGGCATGACGTTCGAGTCGTACTTCGACATCACCGAAGACATGGAACCCTTTGAGATTCTCGCCCGCTTCGTCGTCGGGCTCGCGCCACGTGGCCGACACTGGAGCTACATGGACAGCAGCCGCGTCGCGCCGGAAGACCAAACAGGCCCCTCAAGCGCCGCGGCGATCGCGCTGCTCGCGGGCATGGTGTGCCCAGAGGTGCTTGTCGCAATTCTCAACCGCCGCTCGCTCAACGTCGCGCCGAATTACACGCAATACGACCCCTACCTGAAACGGTTCTGGACTGGCAAACTGCGCTGGGGAAATCGCGGACCGCTACAACGCCTGAAGCTATGGCTCATCGCTCGCCGATTCGCCGCCAGAAAAGATGTATTCAACCGCGTCAGTTTCCAGCACATGCCGGACGGCACGACCGACACGACACGGCGACCCAAGCCATAGCGCCGCGACGACTTGATGTGCAGCACCGTGCTCGCGCACTGTCGGCGTCGTCGCACCTATTGAGGTTTTCATAATTCGCGACACTCTTCCACCGTTCATCCTGAGCGTAGCGAAGGGTTTGACCGACCCGCCGATCATCCAGAGCCGGCGAAGGACATTACGCTCAGGGTGCAGGGGGGGTTGTCGCGAATTGGGGAAAGCTCAATAGTCTCCTATTGATCTGGAAATCGAATAGCGCCCCTGCTAGTTTTGTGTTCCAGCCTCGTGGCGCGTTTCCCTGAGTAAGCCTTTACTCGTGTTGCAGGTACCGATTGGACGCGGCGCAATGCGACCACTGGCGGGATCGAGTTCCTGCCTACCGGGCGTTCGTATGCGGCGACTTTGCGCCTTGCCGGCGCAGCGGACCGTCTTTCCGCAAATGCGCGATCAGCAGTCGCGCGGCGGCGGAGAGGGTGTCGCCCTCACGGTAGCAAATCGTAAAGCGCCGCTCGGCCCACGCCTCGTTGAGCGCAATGCAGCGCAGGCCGTACACCTCAAGATACGGCTCCGCCACTTCGCGCGGTACGACGCAAATCGCGAGGTTCGCGCGCACCACGCGCAACGCTGCCTCGAAGTTCGTCACCACCACGCGGTGCCGCACGCGCTTGCCAGTGGCCGCAGCGGCGCGCGCAAGCATCACATGCACGGCGCTCGACGTCGGCATGCTCACTTGCTCGTAGTCAAGCGTGTCGGCATAGGCCAGCGACTTGCGCTTGGCTAGCGGGTGCAACGGATGAATGGCGACGGTGAGCGTATCGGTGCGATACGCCGCAGTTTGCAGTCCGGAGGTGTCCGCCGCGTCCCAACAAATGCCGAGCGAGGCGGCACCCTCGCGCACACTGCGCACGATGTCGGGGCTGATGCGTTCATCCATTCTGACCTGAATGTCGCGGTGCGCGGGCAATGCGAGAAACTCAGCCACGTCGTCGGCGAGTGATTCGGCCATGACGGAGGCTGACGCCAGCACTCGTACTTCGCCGCGCACACCCGAGGCGTAGCCCGCCATCGCTTGCTCGATGCGACTGGCGGTGGCAAGCATTTCGCGGGCATGTTCAAGCAGCGTTTGCCCGGCGGCGGTGGGCTCCATGCCGCGACGCCGGCGTTGCAGCAGCTTGACGCCGACCGCTGCCTCAAGCGCCGACAGCCGCTTGCTGATTGCCGAACCAACCAGATTGCTCTGCTCGGCAGCACGCACGATGTTGCGCGTGTCGCAAACCGTCACAAACAGGCGCAGCGTAGTGAGATCGAGGTCGCGCATGGGGGCGTTGATGTAATGATTTTCCGTTTCGGAAATTTTATTCGCTACAAATATCAAATTGCGACAGTTCGAGAAATCTAGAATGCCGTGAAGTCGTGAGGATGCGCGGCGCGTTTGAAGCTGTGGGAGCGGTACTACCGCGACTACCCGTCAAACCGGCATCGGGGTCGCGGTAGTACCGCTCCCACAGTCGCGCGCAGCGACAAGGAGGATTTGTGACCGTACCCGCCAGCAACAACGTCGTCGTCCGCGAAGTCGGGCTGCGCGACGGCCTGCAGAGCATCCAGACCATCCTGCCGACCGCGCAGAAGATCGAATGGATCGATGCCGCCTACGCCGCCGGCCAGCGCGAGATCGAGGTGGGCTCTTTCGTGCCGGCAAAACTGCTGCCGCAACTGACGGACACTGCGGAGCTGGTCGCCCATGCGAAGACACTGCAAGGTCTCGTCGCGTCGGTCCTGGTGCCTAATCTGAAAGGTGCAGAACGCGCCATCGAGGTCGGCGCGCATTCGATGCTGATCCCGATGTCGGCCAGCCGTGCGCACAGCGCTGCCAACGTGCGCAAGACGCCGGAAGAAATGCTCGCCGCCATCGCCGCGATCCGCGCCGCACGCGATGCGGCGGGCTCGAAGACGCGCATCGAGGTCGGCATCAGCACGGCCTTCGGCTGCACGCTGCAGAGCGAGGTGCCGGAGGACGATGTGATCGCGTTTCTGCAAGGCGCGCTGGACGCGGGTGCGGAGTGCGTCGGGCTCGCCGACACCGTGGGTTACGCCGATCCCGGCCAGGTGCGGCGCCTGTTCGAGCGCGCGCTGCGTGCCGTCGGCGATCACCTGACCTGCGCCCACTTTCACGACACGCGCGGGCTGGCGCTCGCCAATACGCTCGTGGCGCTCGATCTCGGCATTCGCCGCTTCGACGCGTCCACCGCCGGCATCGGCGGCTGCCCGCACGCGCCGGGTGCCAGCGGCAATGCCGCGACGGAGGATGTGGTGTTCATGCTCACGCGCATGGGTTACCACACCGGCATCGATCTTGACCGTCTACTCGCGCTGCGCAAACGGATCGCCGCATGGCTGAAGGGCGAACAACTCGGCGGCGCGATCTGGCGGGCGGGTGTACCCAAGCCACGCGCTTGCGCAACGCCTTCAATGGCGTCATTCTCGCCGCAGGCGGGAATCCAGTAGTGGCCAAGGAACTCAAAATCAAAATGTCTGGATGCCCGCCTGCGGCGAGCATGACGCCGGAGAAACTAACTTCATGATCACTGACGCCGCCGAACCGAAATCAGGCGCATCGCCAGCGCGCCCAACGACCGCCCCCGCAGAGCACCCCGGCAAACCCCTGCCGTTGGCGGGTCTCCGCGTGGTCGAATTCACCCACATGGTGATGGGCCCGACCTGCGGCATGGTGCTGGCCGACATGGGCGCTGAGGTGATCAAGGTGGAGCCGATCGACGGCGATCGCACGCGGCATCTGCTCGGTGCCGGGGCCGGTTTCTTCCCGATGTTCAACCGCAACAAGAAGAGCATCGCCATCGATCTGCACAACACGAAAGGCGCCGAGGTAGCGCGCAAGCTGGCAGCCAGCGCCGACGTGGTGGCCGAAAATTTCAAACCGGGCACGATGGCGAAATACGGGCTCGACTACGCCGCGCTCAGCCAGGTCAACGAGCGGTTGATCTACGTCACCTGCAAGGGTTTTCTGCCCGGCCCTTACGAACACCGCACCGCGCTCGACGAAGTGGTGCAGATGATGGGCGGCCTCGCCTACATGACCGGCCGCCCCGGCGACCCGTTGCGTGCCGGCACCAGCGTGAACGACATCATGGGCGGCATGTTCGGTGCGATCGGTGCGCTCGGCGCGCTGGTGCAGCGGGGCATCACCGGCCGCGGGCAGGAGATTCAGTCCGCGCTGTTCGAAAACAACGTGTTCCTCGTCGGCCAGCACATGCTGCAATACGCCATCACCGGCCAGGCCGCAGCACCGATGCCCGAGCGCATCTCGGCGTGGGCCGTGTACGACGTGTTCACCGTGAAGGATGGCGAGCAGATTTTTCTCGCCGCCGTCAGCGATGCGCAATGGGTGACGTTCTGCGACGCGCTCGGTTTCGCCGATCTCAAGAGCGACCCGCGTTACGCCAGCAACAACATGCGTGTCGAGGCACGGCCGACGTTGCTGCCGTTGCTGCGCGAACGGCTGGCAGGGCATTCCGCCGCTGGTCTGGCGGCCCTGTTCGAGCGCATCGGCCTGCCATTCGCACCGATCCGCAAGCCCGAAGAATTGTTCGACGACGAGCATCTGAACGCAACCGGCGGCCTGGCCGAGATCACGCTGCCCGATGGCAAGCGGGCCGGCGCAACGGCCCGCACCACACTGCTGCCATTCACGATGGACGGCAAACGCCTCGGCGTGCGCACCCAACCGCCGACGCCGGGCGCGCATACGCGGGCACTGCTCGGCGAGCTCGGTTTCGGCGACGCGGCCATCGACGCGCTGATGGCGGCGAAGGCCGTGGCGTAATCAACGACTCACCCTGTAGGAGCGGGGTGGCGCGCCCGGCGGTGCAGTTACGCAGCCACGCGCGCGGCAAGCCGCTCCTACAGATTGCAAGGATTGAAAAGAAGGAGGACTTCATGAAATTTTTGTTTGCCAACTATTGGCGCACGGCGGCATTGCTGCTGACCAGCGGCGCCGCGCTGGTCACCGTCAGCGGCGCGCACGCGCAGGGCGACAAGCTCAGCAAATTCATCCTGCCGGTCGCCGCCGGTTCCGGCGTCGACACCATCATGCGCGCCAGCACGAAAGCGCTTTCCACCGCGCTGGGAACCGCCGTGGTGATCGAGAACCAGCCCGGCGCCGGCGGCATCGTCGGCACCCAGGCGCTGGTGAAAGCCGCACCCGACGGCGCCACGCTGTCGGTGGTGTCGAACAATCACGTCATCTACCCAAGCGTCTACAAGTCGCTGCCGTTCGATCCGATCAAGGACATCACGCCGATTGCAGTGATCGGCAACTCGCCGATGGTGCTGGTGGTGAACCCGAAGGTGCCGGCGAAGGACTCGAAAGAGCTGGTCGCCCTGCTCAAGGCCAAACCCGACGCCATCAACTACGCCTCGTCCGGCAACGGCACCATCCTGCACCTCGCCGCCGAGATGTTCCTCGACGAGGCGGGCGTCAAGGCCAAACACATTCCGTACAAGGGCGTCGGCCCGATGGTGACCGATCTGCTTGGCGGCCAGGTGGACTTCGGCGTGCTGGCGCTGCCGGCGATCCAGGCGCATCTCAAGAGCGGGGCCTTGCGCGCCATCGGCACCTCGTCGCGCGCCCGTCTGGCGGCGGCGCCGGAAATCCCGACCTTCATCGAGCAGGGGTTGCCGAACTATGTGGTGGAAGGCTGGTTCGCCGTGATCGGGCCAAAGGGCCTGCCAGCCGCCGAGGTGAAGCGCATCAACGCCGCGTTCGCGGCCGCCTTCGCCAGCGCGGAGGTGCGCGAGGCCATGGCGAAGCAGGGCAACCCGATCAACGTCACCACGCCGGAGGCGGCCAGCGCGTTTTTCATCAGCGAACTCGACAAATACGCCCGCTTGGTGAAAAAGGCCGGCGTGAAGCTGGACTGACCTCTACGCAGTGCGCGGTGGGCGACCGTCGCGATGACGGCGCCGGCCTGCCGGGGACTATCAGCTTTCTAATGAAAGCCCCATCTGATATGGGCTATCCGCCTTATTTCGGCAAAAGTCGATTTTCAGCCTTTCCGCGCTCTGTGCCCATATCGGCAGGGGGTTTCACGAAAAAGCTGTATGCCGTCTCAAGCCTCGGAGATGACGATTTCGGTCGTAATTTCGGCCGTCTTGCCGAGCATCGCTGTTGCAGAGCAATATTTTTCTTTCGAGAGCTTCACCGCGCGTTCCACGGCAGCCGGGTCGAGCGACTTTCCTGCCACATGGAAGGTCAGCTTGATCGCGGTGAAGACTTTTGGGTCGCTTTCTGCGCGAACGGCGTCGGCATCGACATGCAGACTGCTGAAGTTCTGCCGCGATTTCTTCAGCATCAGCACGACATCAAACGCCGTGCAGCCCGCAGCGCCAGCGAGCACTAACTCCATTGGCCGCGAACCGGTGTTGCGACCGCCGTATTCCGGCGCGCCATCGATCACCACGGCGTGTCCCGAGCCCGTTTCCGCCACAAATTGAACGTTATCGACCCATTTGACGCTTGTTTTCATAAGACTATTCCTGAGTTGTCCGATGACTAGAGCAACTTGCCTAGACAATTATCGCTGCGACGCACAAAAACGACTTGACTTGTGCGGTGCAGCATGCTGAAATTCACCCATCGCCTGGTTCCTCCTCCTTACCGGGCGATTGATGTCCTCCTTCCTCCTCCTTTGGTGAGACATCTTTAACGGCGGGCCCTCGGGTCCGCCGTTTTCTTTTGTAGATCAGGTATTTAGCGCTATACTAGCGGGCTTGCCGAAATTCCTCCGCGGGTTTCAGCAGGAAACTCATAACGCGCTCGACGACAGAGCATGGCCGCAAGCCGTACTCACCGCCGTTCGCAAAACACCAAACGAGTCTACGCAATGAAAACCTTTTCAGCCAAGCCGACCGACATCAAGCAGGAATGGCTGCATGTCGACGGCACCGACCAGATCCTCGGTCGCCTCGCCACGCAAATCGCCCTGCGCCTGCGCGGCAAACACAAGGCCATCTTCACGCCGCACATGGACACCGGTGACTTCGTCATCGTGACCAACGTGGAAAAAATCCGCGTCACCGGCAACAAGGCCCAGCAAAAAACGTATTTCCGCCACTCCGGCTTCCCCGGCGGCATCTACGAAACCAATTTCGAAAAGCTGCAGGCCAAGTATCCCGACCGCGTGCTGAAAAACGCCGTCAAGGGCATGCTGCCGAAAGGCCCGCTCGGCTACGCGATGCTCAAGAAGCTCAAGTGCTACAGCGGCGACGCCCATCCGCACGCCGCGCAGCAACCGAAAACCGTCACTTTCTCGCAGTAATCGACTCGCACCCAAGGAATCATCAACATGATCGGTAATTTCCACTACGGTACGGGTCGTCGCAAGAGCGCTGTGGCCCGTGTGTTCATCAAATCCGGCAAGGGCGCCTTCACGGTGAACGGCAAGCCGGTCGACCAGTTCTTCTCGCGCGAAACCGGCCGCATGATCGTGCGCCAGCCGCTGGTGCTGACCAACAACCTCGAAAGCCTCGACATCATGGTCAACGTGATGGGCGGCGGCGAATCCGGCCAGGCCGGCGCGGTGCGTCATGGCATCACCCGTGCGCTGATCGAGTACGACGCGACCTTCAAGCCTGAACTCAAGAAGGCCGGCCTGGTCACACGCGATGCCCGCGAAGTCGAACGCAAGAAGGTTGGTCTGCGCAAGGCACGCCGTCGCAAGCAGTTCTCGAAGCGCTAATCGCGTCTACACTACAGTCGCGCAAGCGATTCGGGCAAAGGCTGCGAGCGATCCTCGCGGCCTTTGTGCTTTGTGGCCCGGCTTTTATGTTGCCGGGCTGAGACAGGAATTTACCGAGGAACACGCCCTGTGAGTGCTGCAAAACAAGTGAAAGTTGGCATCGTTGGCGGCACCGGATACACCGGCGTCGAACTGCTGCGCATGCTCACCCTGCACCCGAATGCGAAAGTGACCATGATCACCTCGCGCAAGGACGCCGGCACCCGCCTCGACAGCATGTTCCCGAGCCTGCGCGGCCGCTGCGACCTCGTGTTCAGCGATACCGCGACCGCCGATCTCATCACCTGCGACGTCGTCTTCTACGCCACCCCGCATGGCGTGGCGATGGCCGATGCGCCGAAGCTCACCGCTGCCGGCGTGAAGATCGTCGATCTCGCGGCCGACTTTCGCTTCAAGGATCTCGCGGTGTTCGAGAAGTGGTACAAGTTGCCGCACGGTTGCCCCGACCTCGCGGCAAAGGCGGCCTACGGCCTGGTCGAACTCAACCGCGACGCGATCCGCAACGCCAGCATCGTCGGCAACCCCGGTTGCTATCCGACCACCATGCAGCTCGGCTTCTACCCGCTGCTGAAGGCCGGTATCGTCGACAGCACCCATCTGATCGCCGACTGTGCCTCGGGCGTTTCCGGTGCCGGCAAGAAGGCCGACATGGATCTTATCTTCAGCGAGGCCAGCGACAACTTCAAGGCCTACAACGTCTCCGGCCATCGCCACCAGCCCGAAACCGAGGCGCGGCTGCAGGAGATGACCGGCGAAAAGGTGCGCCTGATCTTCACGCCGCATCTGGTGCCGATGATCCGCGGCATGCATTCGACGCTTTACGCGCCACTGAACGCCAACGGCCTGCCGTTGAGCAACGAGGCGCTGCAGGCGTTGTTCGAGGACGCTTACAAGGGCGAGCCCTTCGTCGACGTGATGCCGTTCGGCAGCACGCCCGATACACGGTCCACCCGCGGCAGCAACGTGCTGCGCATCGCGCTGCATCGCCCGCAGGGTGGCGACACCGTGGTGGTGCTGGTGGCGCAGGACAATCTGGTCAAGGGCGCTGCCGGCCAGGCCGTGCAGTGCATGAACCTGATGTTCGGCCTGCCGGAAACCGCCGGCCTGCAAACCCTGCCGTTGTCGCCCTGAGCGCTGCGGCGTCGACGCCACCATGGCACTGCTTCGTTCCGACCGCATCGTCTCCGGCCTGCGCCGCCGCTTCGGCATCTCGGCGCCGAAGCTGGCGGTGCGCACCCATTGGTCGTGGCGGATCAAGGGCGCCATCATCGGCGTCGCGCTGCTGGTGCTGGCCGGCCTGTTTTACGGCGGCTTCGATGCCGGGCGCATCTTTGCCGGCTTCAACGTCGGCAAGGTGAAGGAAGAGCAGGACCGGCTGGGCAACGAACTGCGCGCCCTGAAAAACGAAAACGAACTGCTCAAGCGCGACAACATCGAGCTGACCAATGCGTCGCAAATGGCGATCGGCGCCCGCGACGTGCTGTCCAAGCAGATCGTTTCGTTGCAGGCCGAGAACACCCAGCTCAAGGAAGAAACCGCCTTCTTCGAAAAACTGCTCGGCAGCGCCACCGCCGGCAAGAACGGCCTCGGCGTGCAGCGCCTGCAAGCCGAGCGCGAGACGGCCGACAGTTATCGCTTTCGCGCGCTGGTGGTGCAGGGCAGCGCCGAGGCCGCGTTCAAAGGGCGCATCAGCCTGACCGCGACGCTGCTGACCGACGGCAACAAGCGCGTCACCCTCAATCTGCCGGAAGAACAGCCCGATCTGATACCCTCGCTCGGCTTGGATTTCAAGACCTATCAGCGTGTCGAAGGGCTGATCAAAGTGCCGGCCAATGCGCAGTTGAAGACGCTGTTGGTGCGCGTGCTGCCCAGCGGCAGCGCCACCCCGAAAGCGCAGCAGTCGCTGCAACTCTAAAACCAGAATCCACCGCCGCAGGCGCCGCGCTGCCAACGAAGACCGCGCCGCGGCACGTCGCAACAAGGAGAACCATCATGTTCGGCAAGAAAAAAGCCCACGTCCCGCAGAAGCAGATCGACAGCCTGATCGGCGCTGCCACCACCATCGAGGGCGACGTCAATTTCACCGGCGGGTTGCGCGTCGACGGCTGCATCAAGGGCCATATCCATTCCGTTGGCGACGCGCCCTCGACCCTGGTGGTCAGCGAGAAGGCGCGCGTCGAGGGCGAGATCAAGGTCTCGCACGTGGTGATCGATGGCACCGTGGACGGCCCCGTCCACGCGACCGAATACCTCGAGCTGCTGCACAACGCCCGGATCACCGGCGACGTCAGCTACCGCACGCTGGAAATGCAGGTCGGCGCCGTCATCGACGGCCGCCTGCTGCACATCCAGGCCGGCTCGGCCGACGTCGTGGAGCTGAAGCGGCTGCCCGGTGGCGGCAGCGCGGCAAATCCGGGCAAATCGGCGGAAGCGAAGTAAGCGACCATACCGACCGCGAGCAGGCGACAAAGCCCTTTCGGCCGCACGGTTGAAATAACCCGCTTGTGCCCCGATAATTGAGCATATTAGTCGGGTTTTGCGCGGCGCCGCATTTTGTTAGCCACGTCGCGCAGCCCAGGAGTGCCTCATGAATGCAATGACCGAACTGCCCGCGCCGATCAATTTCACCGACGCCGCTGCCAACAAGGTGCGCGACCTGATCATCGACGAGCAGAATCCGAACCTGAAACTGCGCGTATTCGTCACCGGCGGCGGCTGTTCGGGCTTCCAGTATGGCTTCACGTTCGATGAAGACGTCAACGAAGACGACACCATCATGGAAAAAAACGAGGTCAAACTGCTGATCGACGCCATGAGCTACCAGTACCTCGTCGGTGCCGAGATCGACTACACCGACGGCCTCGAAGGTGCGCAGTTCGTCATCAAGAACCCGAACGCCACGTCGACCTGCGGCTGCGGCAATTCGTTCAGCGCGTAACGCATCGACGCGTCCAACGACGGCACCTTCGGGTGCCGTTTTTGTTGCTGCAACTGCGGCAACAATGCATGCGGGAGCGGGCTTGCCCGGGATTGCTCAATGCAAGGGGAACATCGCGGGCAAGGCCGCTCCCACAAATTCAACAAGCGTTTTGGCCGCCGGCATTTAGTGGTTCCTACAGCTTTTCTACACCAACGCCTATTGGATGGTATTTTTAGAAAGAAAAACAAGATAGTCGACTATCAGACAAATGCGCTTGCAACGACCAACCAGCGCGCGTTTAACCGTAAAAGCTGTATCAACCCCGAGCCTCACACCGGATAAACCGCTCCTAATATCCGCCGCCCCTTGGCGCCGGTCACGGCGGGCACGTTGCCCGGTTCGCTGTTGAAGCACTGCCGCGCCAACCACGCGAAGGCGAGCGCCTCGACATGCATGGGGTCGACACCGAGCGCCGCGGTGGATTGCGCCCGCGGCAGTTGCTGCATCAGCGCCGCATTGAACACGCCGCCGCCACAGACGAACGCCGGCAGCCCGCCAATCGCCTGCGCAATGGAGCGCGCGGTCAGCGCCGTCAGCGTCGCCTGCACGTCCTGCGCCGCCGGCGGCGTCGGGCATTGCCGCAAGACCGCATCGAGCCACGACAGATTGAAATGCTCGCGTCCGGTGCTCTTTGGCGCCGGCTGACTGAAGTAGGGGTCGGCCAGCAGCGCGTCGAGCAAGGCCGCATCGGCCTTGCCGCTCGCCGCCCATTGGCCCTCCGCGTCGTAGGCCTTGCCGGTGTGCCGCTCGCACCAGGCATCCAGCAAAGTGTTGCCCGGCCCGGTGTCGAAGCCACACACCGGCTCCGCCGAGCCCGTCGGCGGCAGCAAGGTGACATTGGCGATGCCGCCGATGTTGACCACCGCACGCGGCGCATCGGATTGAAACACCGCCGCATGGAACGCCGGCACCAGCGGCGCGCCCTGCCCGCCCGCCGCCACGTCGCGGCTGCGGAAGTCCGCCACCACGGAGATACCTGTCAGTTCTGACAGTAGCGCGGGATGATTGAGTTGCCAGGTAAAGCCGCGCTCGGGGCGGTGGCGGATGGTCTGGCCATGCGCGCCGATGGCGGCCACCTCGCTCGCCGGCATGCCCGCCTGCGAGAGCAGCGCGCGCACGGCGTCGGCGTAAGCGCGTGCCAGCACTACGGACGCGTCACCCGCCCGCTCGATCTCGTCGGCGCCCGCCTGCATCAGCCCCTGCAACGCTGCACGCAGCGCCAGTGCGAACGGCACGTGGACATGGCCGAGCATCCGCACCCGTCCGCCCGCGAAATCGGCCAGCACCGCATCGACGCCGTCGACGCTGGTGCCGCTCATCAGGCCGATGTATCGCTCGTTGAGCAGCATGACCGCCAACCCCGGAATGAGAAAATGGCGGCAATCGTATCAAGGCCGCGCCCACCCGCCGGCCGCCACCCGTCCATCATGTCCCTCGCCAATCTCTCCGCCCAACAACAACTCGACATCATGAAGCGCGGCTGCGACGAACTGCTCGTCGAAGCCGAAATGCTCGCCAAGATCAAAAAGAGCATGGCCAGCGGCAAACCGCTGCGCGCCAAGCTCGGGCTGGACCCGACGCGGCCGGACCTGCATCTGGGCCACAGCGTGGTGCTCAACAAGCTGCGCCAGTTTCAGGACTTGGGTCATACGGTGATCTTTCTGGTCGGCGATTTCACCTCACTGATCGGCGACCCCTCCGGCCGCAACGACACCCGCCCGCCGCTGGACCGCGAGCAGATCGTCGAAAACGCCAAGACCTATCACGCTCAGGCGAGCAAGGTGCTCGACCCGGAGAAAACCGAGATTCGCTACAACAGCGAATGGAGCGACCCGCTCGGCGCCGCCGGCATGATCAAACTCGCCTCGCGCTACACCGTGGCACGAATGATGGAGCGCGAAGATTTCACGCAGCGCTTCAAGAGCGGCGTGCCGATCGCCATCCACGAGTTTCTGTATCCGCTGATGCAGGGCTACGACTCGGTCGCGCTCAACGCCGACATCGAGCTCGGCGGCACCGACCAGAAGTTCAACCTGCTGATGGGCCGCACCTTGCAAGCGCAGTACGGCCAGGAGCAGCAATGCATCCTGACCATGCCACTCCTGGTCGGGCTCGATGGCGTCGAGAAGATGAGCAAGTCGAAAGACAACTACATCGGCCTCACCGAGCCGGCGAGCGAGATCTTCGGCAAGGTCATGTCGATCAGCGATGAGCTGATGTGGAACTACTACGAGCTGCTGTCGTTCAAGCCGGTCGCCGACGTCGCCGCCGTCAAGGCAAAGTGCGACAGCAAGCAGATGAACCCGCGCGACGCGAAGGTGGCGCTCGCGATCGAGATCGCGGCCCGCTTCACCTCGCAGGCCGACGCCGAGCGCGCGTTCGCCGAATTCGAGGCTCGCAAGAGTGGCGCCGCGCCGGAACAGATGCCCGAAGTCACCATCCACTGCGCCGAAGACGCAATGCTCGCCACCCAGATCGCCAAACAGGCCGACCTCGTCGCCAGCACCGGCGAAGCAGGCCGCCTGATCGAAGGCCGCGGCTTCAAGGTCGACGGCGAGGCGGTCGAGGATCGCCACGTCAAGCTCGCGAAAGGCAGGACCTACGTGATCCAGGCCGGCAAACGCAAGTTTGCGCGGGTGACGCTGGCTTAGCTGGGGAGGTCTGCTCACGTGTACATCTCGCTGACAGACCTGTTCAAGATCGGCATCGGGCCGTCGTCGTCGCATACGGTGGGGCCGATGCGCGCGGCGCGGCGGTTCCTGATGGAGTTGCCTGGCGAGACGTTCGACCGTATTGCGCGGGTGCGGGTGGAGTTGTTCGGGTCGCTCGCGCACACCGGACAGGGCCACGGCACCGACGTTGCGTTGCAGCTTGGCTTCTGCGGCGAACTGCCCGATGAGGTGGATACGGCGGGCATCCCGGCCAAGATCGCGGCAATCGCTCGCGAGCAGTCGATCAGTCTGCTGGGCCGGAAACCAGTGCGCTTTCAGCCCCTGCTCGACATTCGCTACAACCTGAAAGACCTGTTGCCGCTGCACTCGAATGCGATGACCTTTCGCGCGTACGGCGCGAACGTTACGTCCGGCGCTTATGACAACACGGCCGCTGACGCGACGCCGATCGCCGAGCGCACGCTGTATTCGGTCGGTGGCGGTTTCATCGTCGACGAGGACGAGGCGTTCGTCGGCAGCCCGCGCGGCGGCGAAGCAACGGTGCGCTACCCGTTCGCCAGCATGGCGGAGCTGCTGTTGTACGGCAAGCGCGAACGGCTGCCGCTGATGGATTTGCTGCGCGCCAACGAGCACGCATTGCGCGGCGCGAACGCGACGGCAGCGTTCCTCGACCGCGTGATCGACACCTTCTTCACCTGCATCGACCGTGGCATTGCGACGCGTGGCGAATTGCCCGGCGGCCTCAATGTGAAACGCCGCGCGCCAGACATTCATCACCAGCTCACCGTCGAGCGCGGCCAGCGCCGCGTGGCGCCACACAAGGTGCTGGACTGGGTGAGCGTGTATGCGATCGCAGTGAACGAGGAAAACGCGGCGGGCGGGCGCGTGGTCACTGCGCCCACCAACGGCGCAGCGGGCGTGGTGCCGGCGGTGCTGCGCTATGCGCGTGATTTCTGCGATGTCGAACGCGAAGGCTTGCACGACTTCCTGCTGGTCGCGGCTGCGGTGGGCGCGTTGTGCAAGATGAATGCGTCGATTTCCGGCGCCGAAGTGGGCTGTCAGGGTGAGGTCGGCTCCGCCGCCGCGATGGCCGCCGCAGGCCTTGCCGCGGCGCTCGGTGCCAGCAACGAGCAGATCGAGAACGCGGCCGAGATCGCGCTCGAACATCATCTCGGCATGACCTGCGACCCGATTGGCGGGCTGGTGCAGATCCCCTGCATCGAGCGCAATGCGATGGGTGCGGTGAAGGCAATCAGCGCCACCTCGCTCGCCATGCGCGGCGACGGCACGCATCGCATCTCGCTCGATCAGGCCATCGACACCATGCGTCGCACCGGCGCCGACATGCAGGCGAAGTACAAGGAGACGTCGCAGGGTGGGTTGGCGTTGGCGCAGGTGGAGTGCTGAATGTAGACCTGTAGGAGCGGGGGGGGCGGCCCGCGCGCGGCCCGCCGCCCCCCACCAAAACAACGAGACCCACCCGACGGCCCCCCCCAACCCTCC
>JAPUER010000029.1:0-4911 GCA_027492485.1 Betaproteobacteria bacterium | reverse complement strand
TCTGGGTGGGGGGGGGGGGGTTGGGGGGTGGGGGGTGTGTTTTTTTTAATTGTTTTTTGGGGGGGGGGGGGGGGGGCGCCGGGCCCCCCCCCCCCGCTCCTACAAAAAAGACGGAGACTGACCATGCTCGACCACATGACCTTCCGCGTCGCCGACATCGTGGCGACCCGCAAACTCTACGAAGCTGCGCTGGCGCCGCTCGGCTACAGGGTGCTGCATGAGTTCGAATTCGACGGCCAGAAGATGTTCGGCATGGGCTTCGATACCTCCGAAGGCACAAAGGCAACCAGTTGGTTCATTCAGGGAGCGTCGGAGTACGGCGAGCCGGTGACTCGCGGCTGCCATCTCGCATGGAAAGCGCCGAATCGAGCTGCCGTAGACGCGTTCTACGCTGCGGCCATCGCCAACGGTGCCAAAGACAATGGCAAACCCGGGCTGCGACCACACTACCACCCGAACTACTACGGCGCCTTCGTGATCGATTTGCATGGCAACAACATCGAGGCTGTCACCCACCAGCCCGAGTAAGCCGTCGTCGCACCGTTCGATCGTCATCCTGCCGTCACAATAGGGTCATAAAACAGCGGCGTGATCTTCCTCTGGATATTCACGATCTTCTGGTGCGGCGTCAGCTTCACCATGATGTTTGCTGCGATCAAGGGCGCGGCGCCCTGGTACGCCATTGCCTTCATCGGCGTGTTCGTGCTGGTCGGCGTTGTGCTGCTCTACTGGCTGCTGGCGACGCACTACCAGCGCTGGCGGACAGGACGGGTGTCGCTCACGGTTTCGCCGAACGGCGTCGCCGCCGGAGAAGCGGTCACGCTGCGTTTCGACATCGCGAGCGACGACTTCGCGGGTCGCCCAGTCAATTTCTCGCTTGAACTGCAGGAGAGCGACGACGGCTGGACCACGCGCGACACGCTGAAAGCCACCGGTGTGCTGCATGCTGCGCTGCGCCAGGCGAGCGTGCGCATCGTGCTGCCAGCCAACGCACGGTCAAGCAGCCCCGGCTGGCGCTGGCAAGCCAGCGCGCACGTTGACGGCCTGCGATATTCGAACGCGGAATGCGCGGTCGTCGTGCAGCGCAGCGAGGCGGCGTCGGCACCGTCGAAAGACACCGTGTTGCTGGACGCGAACCCGGGCGTCAACGATTTCACCATTCGTGCCCAACCGCATGCTGCCGCGACCGGCGCTCCGGCTGGGGCGCGCGAGATTGCGACCGGCGTCTGGCGGTGGCAACAATCGTCGCTGGCGCTGCGGGCGATCGGCGCGCTGGTGCTGGCGTTCGCCGCCTTCTGGCTGCGCGGCACGGCCGACTTCGGCCTGATCCGCAGTCTGGCGACGCCGCACGGCTGGTCCTGGGGTGGGCTCGGCGTGGCGCTGTTCAGCCTGCCGTTTGTTGCCGGTGGTCTGGTGATGCTCGCGATCGGTCTGGCGCTGCTCACGCACCGCGTCAGCGCCACTGCCCGGCGCGGCGAAGTAGTGATCGTGACGCGCGCCTTTGGTCGCCCGTGGCACACGCAGACGCTGCGCAGCACCGATATCCAGCGGCTGCAGGCGGCCGCCAGTCTGTCGAGCGGGCCGACGGTCTTGCGCTATTCGATGGCGGCACGCACGGCTCGCGGCGCGCTCATGCTGCCATTCACCGCCCGCTCGATCGACGAAGGCGCCGGCAGCCTGACCGAACAGGCACGCTGGCTGGCGCGCGTGCTCGGCATGGGGGAAGTGCAGTTCGATCCGGACACGCTGGCCAGCGACGAACCGCGTCTGCGCAATCTCACGCAGGAACAGGCGCGCTCCCGCGTCGGCGGACTGATCGGCAAGTTGCTTGGCGGCGCCTTCGCGCTGGGCCTGATCGGCTTCGCGCTGCTGTTCGTCTGGTCGCTGTGGTCGGCGCGGCACTAGCCGCCACTTACTTGCGGCAGCCCGACTTCACGAGTTCGACGCGGCGGTTTTTCGCGCGGCCGAAGTCGCTGCCGTTGTCGGCGACCGGTTGCGTCTTGCCGTAGCCCTTGCTTGTCATGCGTCCGGCATCGACGCCGTGGCCGCCGAGCCATTGTTTGACGCTGGCGGCGCGCGCATCGGAGAGCTTCTGGTTGTAGTCATCGCCACCGACGTTGTCGGTATGGCCCTGCACTTCGACCGCGAAGCCGGTAGCCTGCTTGAGCACCGACGCCGCGCGGATCAGCACCACTTCGGACTCCGCTTTGATGGTGGCCTTGTTGAAGTCGAAGGTCACCCCGTACAACGGCAGGCGGCAATCCTTGTTCAGCCGGGCGGCCCAGTCGTCGCTGGCGGTGTCAGCCACGCTATAGGCCAATGACGCGCCGTATTCATAGGTCAACCGCGCCCAGATGTCGCGACCGTTCTTGAGATAACGGGCGACGATGATGCCGCTCGTCGCGTCGCCTTCGGCCGGATAGAGAATCGTCCAGCCGGCTTTCGCCAGCGCGTCGCGGTTGTCGCGCGTGAACTGCAATGCGGAGAGGTTCGACGGCCCCTGATAGTGGCGATAGACGGTCGATTGCCCGGCCACCGGCGCTTCGGTGCCGGCCTTGAAGGCGACGGTGACGTCGAGCGACTCCTGCGTCTTGCCCGCCGCCTTGAGCGTCGAGCCCGGCCATGCGGTCAGGTACGGAATCGGGTCGCGATCGGTGAAGGTTTCCGGCTTGGCCGCGGGCGGGTTGTGCACCAGCGTGTTCGCCGCGCCGCCGACCTCGATCAGCTCGAAGCTCACCTGCGCCTGCGGCCCATCTGCACTCATGCGCAACCACAGGTCCTTGCCGTCGCGCGTCATGCGCCACACGGCCGTGTCCTTGCTTTCCGCCAGGAACAGGTTATGCCAACCCACCGGCGCCAGCGCACCGGACACCGCCTTGTAGATGCGCTCCTCGGTGCCGTTGTAGAACCCGGGTTTCGGCTCGCCGGCGGCGGGCTTGTAGAGGTACCAGCGGAAGTAATGCACACCACGCTTCGCGACCTTCGGGCCGCCCGCTTTGGTCGATTCAAACTCGGCGTCGGCCAGCTCTTCCTTGATCAGCTTCTGGTCGGGGTTGATCGCGATTTGCGGCGGCAGCTTGACGTAGTCGGGAAAGCCGAGATCGGCGTGGGCCGTAGCGGTCAGGATGACGGATGCGAACAGGAGGACAACGGAAAGACGGCTCATGAGACGTTCGAGCATGGCGGAAAGTAACGCTGCAGATAGTTGATGGGGAAATCGCGGAACAGCAATGGCGCGACCAATATAGGCAACAGCGCCAAAATGCACAACCCGGCGCATTCGTGCGTCATGTGGGAGCGGGGGGGGGGGGCGGGCGCCGGGGGGGTTGGCAGAACAGCCGCCCGCGGCCCCCCCCCCCACACAACACACCCCCCCCCCCCCGGTGGGAGCGTGTTTGGCGGCTATACAGTGCTTTTTGACACCAAAGCGGGCCCCAGGCCGCTCCCACAAGGTGCCAACGCGCCGCCGTCAGGGTTGACCGCTAAAATTTCCGCCAACATGAGCAAAATCCTCCTCTCCCTCCCGGTCGGCCAAAAGGTCGGCATCGCCTTTTCCGGCGGCCTTGATACCTCGGCCGCGCTGGCATGGATGCGCCACAAGGGTGCCATCCCCTACGCCTATACCGCCAACCTCGCGCAGCCGGACGAGGAAAACTACGACGACATCCCGAAAAAGGCGATGCAATACGGCGCCGAGAACGCGCGTCTGGTCGACTGCCGCGAGGCGCTGGTGCACGAGGGCCTGGTGGCGCTGCAATGCGGGGCCTTCCACATCACCTCGGCCGGCAAGACTTACTTCAACAGCACGCCGCTCGGCCGCGCCGTCACCGGCACGGTGCTGGTGAAGGCCATGCAAGAGGACAGCGTCAACATCTGGGGCGACGGCTCGACCTACAAGGGCAACGACATCGAGCGCTTCTACCGCTACGGCCTGATGGCCAATCCGTCGCTGAAGATCTACAAGCCCTGGCTCGACCAGACCTTCGTCAAGGAGCTGGGCGGCCGCAAGGAAATGAGCGAGTGGCTCAACGCCAACGGCTTCAACTACAAGATGAGCGTCGAGAAGGCGTATTCCACCGACAGCAACATCTGGGGTGCGACGCACGAAGCGAAAGACCTTGAGTTCCTGAACAAAGGCCTGCGCATCGTCAACCCGATCATGTCGCTGAAACACTGGGATCAATCGGTGCCGATCGCGCCGGAAGAAGTGAGCATCCGCTTCGAGGACGGCTTCCCGGTCGCGATCAACGGCAAAGCCTTTCCGAGCCCGGTCGATCTGGTGCTTGAAGCCAACAAAATTGGCGGCCGTCACGGCCTTGGTATTTCCGACCAGATCGAGAACCGCATCATCGAGGCCAAGAGCCGCGGCGTCTACGAAGGCCCCGGCATGGCGCTGCTCTACATCGCCTACGAGCGCCTGATCTCGGCGATCCACAACGAAGGCACCATCGAGAACTACCGCACGATGGGCCGCCGCCTCGGGCGCCTGCTGTACGAAGGCCGCTGGTTCGACCCGCAGAGCCTGATGCTGCGCGATACGCTGCAGAAGTGGGTCGGCCGTGCCGTCACCGGCGAGGTGTGGATCGAGTTGCGCCGTGGCGACGATTACACGCTGCTCGATACGCAAAGCCCGAACGCGACCTATCACCCGGAACGCCTGTCAATGGAGCGCGTCGAGGACGAAGCCTTCTCGCCGCTCGACCGCATCGGCCAACTGCATATGCGCAATCTCGACATCAGCGATTCGCGCGACAAGCTGGGCGTTTACGCCAAGGCGGGAATGCTGGCGGACGGATCGGGCGAGGCGAAATTGCTGGAGAACAAGGGCGGTTAGCGCTTCGTCATCTGCGTTGGGATAATTCCATTTCTAATTCAATAGACGGATAATTGTTGCACCTGTACTTCGAGTAG